>NZ_JBIBBZ010000008.1:0-245970 GCF_042900925.1 Streptomyces sp. NPDC012825
GCCTGCCCGTCCGGCGCTCGGCCACCGTCGGCTCCGACCCGCGCTTCGCCGCCGCCGTCCGCGAACTCGTCCTGGAACGGGCCGCGGGGGAGCGGCGGATCCGGGTGGACCGGTGCGCCCTGGGCGCGCTCGGACCCTCCCACGACCTGTGCCCGATCGGCTGCTGCCCGGCCAGGACGGAACGGCCCGCGGCGGCCGGCGCCGACAGCCCGTACAAATGACGTCCGGGCGGCCCGGCCAGGAAGAGAGATGGTCCTCTCACAGGGCCGCCGGAGGTCGCGGGCGCAGCGCGACGGAGTTCGACGACCTCCCGTCAGGCATCCACCCCGAAACCGGCGGACCGTGCAGTCTCGTCGCGTTCGTAGTTCGCGAGCGCGAGGCCCAGCGCGAAGAAGGTCGGGGCCCACTCCCCCACGAAGATGCCCCAGCGGTCCGCCCGTTCCAGGTTCTCCTGCCGGTTGGACGTCAGCCACGAGACCAACGACAGCCCGATCGACCCCACGGCCGCCAGGTACGCGTGCTCACTGCGCACACCCGACTCGTGCAGCTTCTTGACGATCATCTCCTCCTCCTGCGCCATGAGGGCCTCCGACTGCGGAAGCCGTTTCCCTGTCCGTTCAGACGAAGGCCCGCGGCTCCGGATCCGGTGACGCCCCCTGCCCCTCGGACAGCCGCCACGAACTTCCGGAACACCCGAGCGGGAGGGACGGGAAGACATGGCGGGCCAGGTCGATGCGCCACACGTGCTCCTCGGCGCAGTCGCACACGAACGTGCCTGCGCCCGGAGTGCACCCACCGGGATGGAACAACTCGGCTCGGGACACTTCCCTCTCCTCATCTCCCGAAGATCACCTGAAAGGTCATTTCGGACATACTTCCTCGAAGTTCGCCGTGCGGATGCAGTCCGGTCGGTTCTCCTCGTCGGCTCCCGCCCACGCGCCCGGCGGACCCGGCGTCTTCGCCCGTCCTTGCATCCGCGCGCTCCCCTCGTCGGTAAGTCGGGACAGCGGTGTGGTGTACCAGGGCGCGAAGGCCCGTACGCGCACCACGTCCGGGAAGAGGAGGACGTGCCGTCGTCCTCCACCGGCGGGAAGTGAGGGCATGGCCGGAAACCGATACGGGATGACCACCGGGGCCGTCGCCAGGCACCTCGGGGTGTCGCCGACCACCGTGCGCTCCTGGGAACAGCGGTACGGCCTGCGTCCGGTAGCCCGCGAGGAGGGAAGACACCGGCGCTGGACGGCCGAGGACGTCTCGATGCTCGAAGGACTGTGCCGGCTGACGGCCTCCGGGGTCTCCCCCGCCGAGGCCGCGCGCACGGTCCTGGCGAGCCGCGACACGGCCACCGGCGGCGCCTCTGGCCCCGCCCGGTCGCCGGATCCCTCCGCCGGAGGAGGAAGAACGGCCGTTCCGGCAGGTGCCCGTCGGCCCGGTTCGCGTCACGACCCGCCCCTGGGCCCGGTGCGTGCGGAATGCCGGGGTCTGGGACGCGCCGCGGTGAGACTGGACGGTCCGGCGATGGACGACCTGCTGGAGCGGGCCGTCCAGGAGTACGGTCTGGTCGTCGCCTGGGAGGAGGTCATCGCGCCCGCTCTCCACGCGGTCGGCAAGAAGCGGGAATCGACGCAGGAGCGCTACGTCGAGGTCGAGCACCTGCTGTCGTGGCACGTCTCGACGGCCCTGCGCCGGATGATCGTGGCAGGATCCGCGGCACGCTCGACGGCGCCGCCCGTCCTCCTGGCGTGCACGCCCACCGAGATCCACACCCTTCCGCTGGAGGCGCTGGCCGCGGGGCTCGCCGAACGGGCGCTGCCGGTCCTCGTACTGGGCGGCGCGATCCCGGCCGAGGCACTCGACGCCGCGGTACGACGGTGCGGCCCCGCGGTCGTGACCCTGTGGTCCCAGGCGCGCGCCACGGCCGACCGCCCCTTGGCCGCGCACGTGGCGGGCACCGCCTTCGGACCTCGGGGGGCACGGACCGCGCCGATGGTCCTGCTGGCCGGTGCGGGCTGGGCGGGCGAGCCCCGGGAAGCCGGCATGCTGCGGCCCGGCGGATTGAGAGAAGCACTCGATGCGGTCTCAGGGCGGTACGAACGGCTGCGTCCCATGAGGTCGGACCGGGTACAGACCCCCGGCGGGCCGGGGTTCACGGCCCTTCGGCGAAGCGATCGAACCGGGTGACGGCCGGCCTGAGGCCGGGCGTGGACGTCAGCTCCGGGTCGGCACGGGGCCGCACAGGTGGTTGCCCGGTTCGGCGGGGTCGTCACTGGTCCAGAACTGGATCCACAGCTCGGTGAATTCGGGGCGGCCGAGGTAACCGTCCCCGTCCCGGTCGAGGCGGTCGAAGACATCGGCGACGTCGACGCTCCGGCCGTGCCACGTGTCGACGAGCCGCCGGTGCTCGGCCGGGGAGATGCGGCCGTCGCCGTTCTCGTCGACGGCGTCGAAGACGGTCTCGGCGGTCGCGGCGACGACCTCGCGCATCGTGGGCAGCAGGTCCACCATGGCGAGGATCTCGTCCAGGTCGACCCTGCCGTCCCCGTCCGCGTCCACGTGGGCCGCGAGGTGGTCCCACCAGCCCAGCATGACCGCCTCCACGCGTGCGGCCAGTTCGGACCCCGGCCGTACGCGGGGCAGGGCCTTCCAGCGTTCCGCCAGGGCCCGGAAGTCGCGCCGGTCGAGGTAGCCGTTGTCGTCGGCGTCGAACGCGCGGAACATGTCGACGAGCTTGTCGCGCTGGAACTCACTTGCCACGGTCGGCCCTTCCGTCGGGATCTGCGGCGATCCTGCCCACGAGCGGCCGTGCCCCAACGGCGCCCGGTGGCGCGGAGGGGCGCGCCCTCACCCGCTCGTACGCCCGACGCTCCGTGCGCCCCGTTTGACCGCCGGGGGTCACCCTCGGGGGTGACGCGCTCCCCCGGCGGAACCGCCCGACGAAACCGCCCGACGAAACCGCCTGGGGAATCGAACGACCATGGTCTACGATCCCCGTGATGATGAACTTCTCCTCGTACCGATTGGGGGACTCGTTCACACAAGGTGAGTGCTGATGGCACTTCACCCCGTGAACGGGATTCCGCCCCACCTGTCGATGTGGCAGCGCGTGCGCGAGTACGCCGTGCCACCGTCCATGATCGAGACCGCGACCGCACGGCGTGCGGCCGGTGACTGGGCGGGGGCCTGCGCCGCCGCCCGGATCGACGTCGATCTCGATCTGCGCGCCGTGGCCGACCGCCACGGCACCGGTCTCGCCGCCCTGCTCCGTGCCGACCTGCGCCGCCTGGCGCCGGACCTGCTCCGCTGGCACATGCCCCGCATCGCCCCCGACGGACGGCTCCGCCCGGGCCTCACCCTGGCCCTGGCCCGTTACGGAAGTCCCGGCACCGTGCCGCTGAGCCTGGTGGTACGGACACCGCCGGCCTGGGCGGACGGCGGACAGCGGATGTCGCTCGCCCTGTGGGAGGGGTCGGGGAACGACGGTCCCGGCCGCCCCTCCCACGCCCGTCCGCATCCGCATCCGCATCCCGAACGGCGTTTCCGGTTCGACCTGCACCGGCACCTCTGGGACGCGGGGCGAACCGGCGACCTGGCACGGCGGTGCGGCGCCGACGGGCCACCGTCCGCGTCGCCGCCCGGCCCGCCCTTCCCCCAGGACTCCCCCTGGGCGGTCGGGAGGTGGGCGGCCGAGGCGGAGACGCTGCTGCGGGCCGAGGGGCTCCCTCCTCGGGGCGCCTTCACCGTACGGCTCGGCACGGGACGACGGGCCGTGCTCGGACTCGTCGCTCCCGACGACGGCCACGCCCCGGTCCTCGGGCCGCTGCGAGAAGCACTGCCTCCGCAGGAGGTGGCGGCGCTTCCGGTGCTGCCGGAAGCGGCGGCCCGGACCCTTCCCGACCTGGACCTGCTGCGCGCGGGGCTGATCACGCCGGAACGGCTGCACCCCCTCGTCGCCGGGGCCCTGGCCGCGTCCGTCCCGGTCGCCTCCGCAGGGTGTCCCGGTCCTGTTCACGGGCCCGATGCCGTCCACGTGCCCGGTGATCCGCACCGGGTGGAGTGCCGGGGCGAGGCCCACCGGATCGCCCTGAAGGACGGAGTGCTGTCGGCGGTCGACCACGACCGGGACACCCTGCGGCGGGAGGAGCTGCTGGTGGCCCTCGGCGGGCCGGCGCTGCCCTGCCTGCGGGCGATCGACGCGGCACACCGCAACCCGGAAGCCCTGCCCGCCGTCCGGGAACGACTCGTCCACGGCGACGTCTCCGGGGCGCTGGCCGTCGTGACGGGGCTCCTCGGTCCCGAGGCGGTCCTGCGGGACGGTCCGCTCCGGGAGGAGCTGATGTCCGCCGCGGCCCGTCGCGTCGACCACGGACTCTTCCGTGCGGGGCTGGTCGCCGGGCGTCCCGCCACCGGTGTCCGTACCGACACGGCGGGCGGCGGGGGCGCCGCGGGCACGGGGGCCGTGGAGACGGGCCATCGTCCCCGGCTCGACCGCCACGCTCCTCTCGCGGTGCGCCGCAAGCGGAGCGCCCTGTCCCGGCCCCGGACCGGGCTGTCCCCGGTGAACGGCCCGTTCTCCTGAACTCCCTGGCTCTTCCCGGCCCTTGAACTCCCGAACTCCCGAACTTCTCCGCTCGTACCGCGCTTCGAGCGGCCCCACGAGATCCGGGACGGGTCGCTCCGTCCCCCCATTCCCCTCAGGTGATGCCCATGACGCCCAGCACCCTCACGTCCGCCCCTGCCCCTGCCACTGCTCCGGCGACCGACGGCGCGTCCGGTACCGGTGTCCGCCTCGCCCTGGCCGGCGAGCTCCTCGGGCTGCTGCGGACGACGACCACCGAGCCGCGCCGCGACGAACAGCTCGAAGCGCTCACCCTGGCCGTCGCAGCCGACCTGCCCGTACTGCTCTGGGGCGAGCCGGGCATCGGCAAGACCGCCGCCCTCACACAGCTCGCCGCCTCCCTCGGCCTGCCCCTGACGACCGTCATCGCCAGCGTCCACGAGCCGTCCGACTTCTCCGGGCTGCCGATCGTGGGCGACGACCCCGCGGTACGGGGAGTGCCGATGGCGCCCCCGCAGTGGGCCGTGGAACTCGTACGCGCCGGGCGGGGCCTGCTCTTCCTGGACGAGCTCTCCACCGCCACCCCCGCCGTGCAGGCCGCGCTGCTCCGGGTCGTCCTGGAGCGGCGGGTCGGCACGCTGCGGCTGCCCCCGGACGTACGGATCGTGGCCGCCGCCAACCCCCGGGCGTCGGCGGCGGACGGATGGGAGCTGAGCCCTCCGCTGGCCAACCGGTTCGTGCACCTGTACTGGGTGCACGACCAGGAGGTGGTGGTGCGCGGTCTCGGCGGGGTCTGGCCCCGGGCGGAGCTGCCCCGGCTGGACCCGGGGAGGCTTCCGGAGGCGGTGGCCCTCGCCCGGCGTGCGGTCTGCGGCTTCCTGAAGGCCCGGCCGACGATGATCCACCGGCTGCCGACCACCGAGACGCGGCGCGGGGGCGCCTGGCCCTCGCCCCGGAGCTGGGAGGCCGCGCTGACCCTGCTCGCCTTCGGTACGGCGGCCTCCGTCTCGCGGGAGGTGCTGGCGCTCCTGGTGCGGGGAGCGGTGGGTGACGGCCCCGGGCTCGAACTCCTCGCCCACCTGGACCGGATGGACCTGCCGGACCCCGAGTCCCTGCTGGCCGATCCCGCCTCCGCCGAACTGCCGGAGCGCGGCGACCTGCGCCAGGCGGCGCTCGACGCGGTGGTGGCCGCCGTCGGGGCGCGCCCGGAGCGGGAGCGGTGGGAGGCGGGCTGGGCCGTGCTGGTCCGGGCCCTGGAGACCGGTGCCCCGGACCTGCTCGTCGCCCCCGCGACGGTACTGGCCACGCTGCGCCGCGACGACTGGGAGATCCCCGAGTCGGTGGAACGGCTGGCCGGGGTGATCGGACTGGCCCGGCGCGCGGACCGGTCGGTGGAACGTGCCGCCGCGGCGGCCGCCGGGCGTGTGGCGAAGGCGTGCCGGTGACGGGGGCCGCGCGGCCCCGGACGCCGCACCGGACGTTTCCGTCCCCGCTGCCCCGGCCAATGGCTCCTCCCCCGCCGCCGCGCCCGGTGCGGGCCTCCGTGCCGACGCCGCCGGCCGGTTCCGGCGGGCCGGCCCGTACGGGTGGACCGACCGGTCCCGGCGGGTCGGTCGGCACGGCCGGACTCCCCCTGGACATGGACAAGCTGCTGGCCGCCCGGCTGCACGCGGTCAAGGTGCGCCCCTATCTGGCGGCGGCGCTCTTCGCCCTGCACGTGGTGGAGGACCGGTCGGTGCCGACGATGGTGGTGGACGTGCACTGGCGCTGCTACGTCTCCCCCGGTTTCGTGGCGGCCACCCCGGTGGAGGAGCTGGCGGGGGTCTGGGTGCACGAGGTCTCCCACCTGCTCAGGGACCACCACGGGCGGGGCGAGCGGTACGCGAGGGAGCACGGCGAGCACGGGCCGGGCGAGCGGCTGCGGCGCAACATCGCCGCCGACTTCGAGATCAACGACGACATCTACGGCGACGGGCTCCCCCGGCCCGCCGGGGCGGTGCTGCCCTCGTTGCTGCGGCTGCCCGAGGGGCGGTTGATGGAGGAGTACCTGCGGACGGCGTCGATGTCGGGGCTCGCCGCCGATCTGGCCTGGCTGGACTGCGGCAGTGGCGCCGACGGTCACACGAGGCCGTGGGAGCTGGGTCCCGACGGTGCGCACGGACTGAGCGGACAGCAGCGGGACGCGGTCCGCTTCCGGGTCGCGGAGGGCATCAAGGGGCGTCCCGGTGACGCGCCGGAGGGGTGGCGCCGGTGGGCGGAGGAGGCGTTCCGTCCGCCGCAGCCGTGGCGGCGTCTGCTGGGAGCCGCGGTCCGTTCGGCGGTGGGGGCGTCGGGGGCGGGCGAGGACCACAGCTACCGGCGTCCGTCCCGGCGCTCGGCCGGCGTTCCGGGGGTGGTGCTGCCGGCCCTGCGCCGCATGCCGCCCAGGGTCTGCGTGGTCATCGACACCTCCGGGTCGGTGAGCGACGCCGAGCTGGGCGGCGCGCTCCTGGAGGTGGCGGCGATCTCGCGGGCGGTGGGCGGGCGGCGCGACCTGGTCTCGGTGATCTCGTGCGACGCGGCGGCCGGTGTCGCCGTGCCGATCTGCCGCGCGGAGGACATCGAGCTGATCGGGGGCGGCGGAACGGACCTGCGCTCCGGTTTCGCCCGGGCCCTCCGTGCCCGGCCGCGCCCGGACGTCGTCGTCGTCCTGACGGACGGCCAGACGCCCTGGCCCTCCGCGCAGCCGCCCTGCCGCACCGTCGTCGGCCTCTTCCCCCGGCCCGCCCGCCCCGTGGACGAGCAGGACCCCGACTACGTACCCGACGCGCCGCCCGCCTGGGCGCGTGTCGTCACCATCGCCTGAAGGCACACGACCGCGACGGGGGTACGGGCCCGGTGGGCCGGGTCGCCCTGCTCCCGACCGGGGCCCGGTCGACACGGGTCCGGCCGCGCCCCCTCGTACGAAGGGGAGGTACGGGAACGCCCCGCGCCCCCGGACCGTGAGGCCGGGGGCGCGGGGCGCGGTGGTGTTCAGTTCCCGGGTGAGCGCGAGCCCGTGGCGCCCGGCGTGGCCGGTGCCCAGGCGGGCTGCTTCCGGGCCTCCGCCGGGTCGGCCTCGGCGACGGTGCCGTCGGGCCGTTCGGCCAGGTCCGTGTCGACGGGGACCCATGCGCCGTCGCGGTCGAACCGGACCGGTCCGGCGGCGAGTTCGGTGGTCAGGGTCCCGTCGGGGTTGGCCCAGGTGGTGGTGGTCCGGCTGCGTTCGGAGAGCGCCTCCACCCTGTTCCCGGAGCGTGCGGCCGCGGCGAGCGCGGCCGGGACGTCCGCCGCCTGCCCCGGGGCGGGCGCCGTGACGGCCGCGCCGGCGGAGGCGGTCGGGGGGAGGAGGGGAGCCGCCGCGGCGGAGGTGCCGAGCAGGCTCAGGGAGAGCGCGAGGACGGCGGCGCGTGGAAGCGCGCGCGTGGTGCGCGGTGCTCGGCGGCCCTGTCGGGCCGGTGGAGCCGTATTCATGAAGTGTCAACCTTGGTCAGGGGTCTACGAAAAGAAAGACGAGAATATTCATGAGTTGACCCTTCATTGACGGCATTATGCTGATGAATCACCCATATCCGGCTAAGCGACAGGGTGGACATGATCACAACGAGCGGAGGCAACCGAAAAGGCCGGTCGTGACTCGGGGTCACGACCGGCCGTTGGCGTGGGGCGCGCGGATCGCGTCGGCGAAGGTGGGGACGGGGCGGGGCCGTTCGTCTGCGGGCCCGCCGGTCCGCGTCGTCGTGGGTCAGGCGGTCGGGGTGATCAGGTCGCTCAGGGGCTGGGCGGAGTCGGTGCCGGAGTGGCCGAAGGGGGCGTCGAAGCTCCAGACGAGGAAGAGCAGGAAGACCACCAGGGCGCTGAAGGTGGTGGCGAGCAGCAGTTCGCGGGCGGAGCGGCGGATCTGCAGGGTGTAGAGCAGGCCGAGGGTGACCACGGCGCCGGCGACGAGGCCGAACCAGACCGCGCCGGGCAGGGTGGTGCCGGCGCTGTCCAGGCGCTGGTGGCGGGCGTTGTCCGCGGCGGCGACCTGGTCGAGGAGGGGCTGGTAGGCCTGGGCCTGCAGTTCATCGGCCGGCGTGTGGTGGGCGATGTCGCCGCGGATGCGGCCGAGCAGACCGGCACCGGTGGCGTCGACCGGCACGTCGTCCTTCATGGCGGGCCACTCGGTGGTGACGGCGTGCCGGGCGTAGGCGTCGATGTGTTCCTTGACCTTGGCGCGGAAGGCGACCGGGTAGACGTCGAGTCGCTGGTCGATCTCGTACAGCGCCTGGGCCTCGCGCTGGACGGTGTCCTCGGCCGCGCCGCGGGCCTCCCACACGCCGGCGATCGCCAGGCCGAGCACGATGGCGTAGACGACGCCGACCATCATGACCATGTACTCCAGCACGTCCGGGGTCTCGGAGGTGTCCTCGTCCGCGGCCACCCTGCGGTGCCGCATGACGGTGGTCGCGATGACGAGCATGCAGACCAGGACCGAGGCGAGGGTGTAGACGAGCCATTCCGGCACAGCGCAACTCCAGGACGAACGAAGCGAGAGGGGGAGGAGGAGGGAGGGGAGGGGGAAGGCGGACCGGTCGTCAGCCGCGCCTGCGGCGACGGGAACGGGGCCGCAGGGCGGCCGCGGCCAGGACGCCCGGGAGGGTGACGACGACCGTGGTCATGGTCGTCGACATCCCCACCGGGGCCGGGCGCGTGGGACCGCCGGTGTAGTACGGGCGCGGCACCCACCGGAAGGCCTGCCGCGCCTTCGGCGGGACCGGAGCAGGGATCGGGGCCGGCGCCGCGGCCGGAGGGGTGCTGGGGGCAGGGTCGGCCGCCGGTACGAACTCCCCGGCCGGCTCGGCGGACTTCGGCGCGGTGGTGCGGGAGAGCACGTGGGGGGCGGCGGGCGGGGGCGTCACGGACGGTTCGGGCGCCGGCGCGGACGACGGTGGCGCCGGGGGCCGCGGTTCGGGCGCCGGGGCGGACGGCGACGGTGGCGAGGGCCGGGAAACGGGCGGGGGCGCGGGGGCGGGCATGGGCGTGGAAGCGGGCGGGGGCGCGGGGGCGGACGGAGGCGCGGGGGCGGGCGGGGGCGCGGGGGCGGGCGGGGGCGCGGGGGCGGGCGGGGGCGCGGGGCACGGTGCCTCCGGGGGGAGTCCCGGACGGTCGTGGCCCATGTCGACCCACACGTCCGGGGCGCACACCACCAGACGGTCGGTGGTCGGGGTGTGGTCCATGACCACCAGGGTGCCGCCGTGCTGAGGCAGCGGGCACAGGGCCGCCGCGGCCCCCAGACCGACACTGATCCAGCCGCCCATGGACCGTCCTTTCCCGCCACGACCTTTTCCCGTACGCCCCGTGGTGGTCCGAAGGGGCGGGAACGTCGCCGTGAGGCGGCGACACAGCGGGTAACGATCATGGAGGGGGCGGGTCACGGACCGTGTGCCGGGGAAAGGCACCGGGGGCACGGTCTTTCACCGGGGTGGAGGAACCTTTCGGTACGGGGGCGGGGCGCCGGCACCGGGCGGGCAGCTCAGTCCGTTCGGCGTACGGTGACCACGGGACAGTGCGCGTGGGTCATCACGGCCTGGCTGACCGAGCCGAGGAGCAGTCCGGCGATGCCGCTGCGGCCGCGGGCGCCGACGACCAGCAGCTGGGCCGTCCTGCTCGCTTCGATCAGGACGTCGCGTGGCCTGCCGTCCACCACGTCGCGTCGGACGGTGACGTCCGGATGGGTGTCCGCGCGGCCGGCGACCGTCTGGGCCAGGGACCGCGCCGCGGTCTCGGGGGTCGTGTCGGCGGCGGCCTCGTCCGGCTGCCGCGCGTGCACCACCACGAGTTCGGCCCGGCGTCGCGCGGCCTCGGCGAAGGCCACGTCGACGGCCTCGGCGCTGTCCGGGGAGCCGTCGACCCCCAGGACGACGGGTCCCGCGCCGGCGACCGCCCCGTGTTCTTCGCGGACCGTCATCACGGGGCAGTGGCTGCGGGCGGCCAGGGACACCGGTGTCGACCCGAGGAGCAGGCCCGTGATGCCTCCCAGCCCTCTGGAGCCGACGACGATCAGGTCCGCGGCCCGCGACTCGGCCTCCAGCACGTGCACCACGTCGCCCGTCACGACGGCCCTGGTCACCACGAGCCCGGGTTCCGCGTCGAGGGCGTGGGCCGCCGCTTCGTGGACCAGTGTCGCGGAGGCCGGGTCCGGCACCACGTACCTGGGCTTGATCGGGACCTCGACGTGCACCACCCGCAGCTTCGCGCCGCGCCGCGCCGCCGCGCCGGCGGCTGCCTCCACGGCGGTGAGGCTCATCTCCGAGCCGTCGACCCCGACCACGACCAGATCGCTCATAGCTGGCTGCTCCACTTCAAGCTGCGGGTTCCCAGCCTCGCCCGGCCGGCACGCCCCTGCAATTCCTGCGCGTCCCGCGCACCGCGACGGACTCCGTCCGGGGCGGCGGGAGCGCGGTCTCAGCGCCGCAGGAGGGCGCAGACGAAGTTCTCCTGGACGGCGCGGACCTTGGCCAGCAGGTCCGGCTTGAGGGTCTTGCTGGTCTGGGTGTTGAGGGAGAACGTCAGGGACCGCTCGCCGTCCGCCGTCGCGGCGGCCAGCTGGGTGTAGCCGGGGAAGTTGCCGGTGTGGCCGTAGACCGTGCCGCAGCGGGTCGTGTACCGGAAGATCGCCAGTCCGCCCGCGTTGGCCCCGGGGCCGGCGGGCTCCGAGGCCGCGCCGGGGATGAAGCGCCGCTGCTCGTTCCTGACCTGCGGGGACAGGAAGTCGCGACCGCCCGCCCAGGCCCGGATGAAGGAGTTCAGGTCCTCGGGCGTGGCGACGATGCCGCCGGAGGCCCACACGCCGGAGGCGCTGAGGACCTCGCTGATGTCCTCGGGCGGGGCGGGCGGCGTGACGTCGTAGCCGTGCAGGTACGGCCTCGGCATCCGGTAGCCCTGCGGGAGGACGGTCCGCCGCAGGTCGAGGGGCCGGTACACGAGCTCTTCGAGCAGCCGCTCGTACGGCCGGCCGGTCGCCGCCTCCGCCATCAGCGCGACGGCGATGTTGTCGGAGTTGGAGTACGCGTACCGCGATCCCGGCGGGAACTCCAGTCCCCGGTCGGCGACGAAGTCGAGCAGCCGGCGCGAGTCGAAGCGGTGCCTCGGGTCCGCGGTCAGGATCTCGAGGAACGACGGGGCGGTCGAGAAGTCGGGCAGTCCGCTGGTGTGGTTGAGCAACTGCCGGAGGGTCACCCGGTGCCATGCCTCGGGCAGGGCGGGGAGGCGCCGGCCGATCGTGTCGTCCAGGTCGAGGCGGTGCCGGTCGACCAGGCGCAGGGCGACCGCCCCGCTGTACGCCTTGGCGACGCTGGCGAGGCGCATGTACGCGTCGGCCCGGGGCGGTCTGCCGGTCCTCGTGTCGGCCACGCCGGCCCGGTGGACCGTCGTCCGGTCGCCCACCCGCATCAGGGCGATCACGCCGGGCGGCCCGCCGGCCGTCCTGACCAGGTCCTCCAACTGCCTCTGCAGGGCCTTGTCCGAGGACGAGGACGGGGGCGGGGAGGGCGAGGAGGACGGGGACGCTCCGGCCGCCCGGGCCGGAAGGCCGGCGCCGCCCAGCGCCAGGGCCCCGGAGAGGGCGCCGACGAGGGCGGCGGCGGACAGGCGCAGGCGTGCGCGCGAGCGGAAACGGGCTGGGCGTGCCGACACGGGGGCTCCTTCTCGGTGGGGCGCCGGGCGGACGCGCGTCCGGCGAGTGGGATCCGCCCCAGCATCGGACGCTCCGGCGCCCCTCGCCCTTCCGCTGCTCCATCCGGCCGAGATCCCCGGTCCCCGTCCGCGTCGGGGCCGGCGTGCGCTCAGAACGCGAAGGCTTCCCCGCCGTTCAGGGTGGTCCCCATGACGCAGGCGTTGGAGAAGGTGTGCTGCCAGGACGTGCGGGCCCCCTCCCAGACGCCGTCCAGGGTGACGGTGACGGGGTCGAAGTGCTGCGGGCACGCCCGGTCGCGGTCCGGCGACGCCAGCAGCCCGTCGAACCCGGCGCCCGCGAATCCGCCCTTGAGTTCGGCGCAGGCGGCCTCCGGGTCGGGGTGCGTCCCGGAGGGGCCGGGCATGCAGCTGAGCGTGGTGGCGCGGAGGACGGTGAGCGAGCCGGAGTCCGCGCCCTTGCCGATCGAGAGGACGACGGCGGAGGGTGCGTACAGGCTGGTGGACCCGGCTTCCGCGGTACCGGCGGCGCCGGTGAGACAGAGAAGGGCGGCTGCGGAAATCGCGGCATAACGACGAAGCACGAGAAGATTCTCTTTCGGATCGACGGGAGTGGGCGGCGTTTCTCCTGCGATTTCCCGCCCACCTTGCGCTTCGGAGTGTGTCCGACACGGTGAGCCACCGCACCTTCATGGCCGTTATCCGGACACGTCGGCGCGGTTATCGGTGTGTACGGGTCGTCGAGGCTGCTCAGGAGCGGTGCGAGGGTCCCCCGGCGCGGCTCCGTGGCGTGCCGTTCTCCTCCCCCACCGGCCGCCGACCTGCCCGAAGACGCGTGCGCTTTACCGAACAGCCATTCAGTACGGCCGGTTAACGACGCCGGGGACGCGCCGCCCGACGACAGCGACGGGCGACGGACCGGAGGCGGTGGTCACGGGCCCTCGCACAGGAGGGTGAGGGCCTCGGCGGAGAAGGGGTCGGCGAGGCGGTACCGGCGGGTGGCGGTCGCGGCCAGGGCGAAGCCCGTGGCCGGGCAGAAACCGAGGAACGCCTGCTGTCCGGGAGTGGCCCCGCAGTGGAAGAAGGCCGGTCCGCGCGGGGTGGGCTGCTGGAACCAGGTCAGCGTGTGGGTCTGGCGGTGCCGCCCGCGACCGTGGCTCAGTACCGGTCGGCGCACCTCGCGCAGTGCGTCGGCGAGCGGCCCGTTCGGCTCCAGATGGGCCTCCAGGAAGGCGAGCAGGTCGTGCGGGGTGGCGCGTACGGCTCCCGCCGCGGCGAACCCCGCGATGTCCAGGGGCGGCAGGGGCGTGGTGCCGTCACGGGCGTGGCCGGTCGCGTCCCGGCCCGTCCCGCCTCCGGCCCGCAGAGCGGTGCCGGACAGGCCGAGCGGGTCCAGGACCTGCTCGTGCAGGAGGACGTCCCACGGCGTCGCGGTACGGGCCGCGAGGGCGTGGCCCAGGACGGCCGCGCCGAAGTTCGAGTAGCGCCAGCGGGTGCCGGGGCGGCGGGGGCGGGCGCGGGCGAACGCCTCGACGACGCGCCGGCCGTCGTATCCGGCGTAGGGGTTGGTGTTCCGGTGCCGCAGGGCCCGCGGGTAGAGGTCGCGGGGCAGGCCGGGCAGGCCGGAGGTGTGCGTGATCAGGTGGTGGAGGGTGACGGGGTCGCGGCCGGGCGGCCGGTCCGGGAACAGCGCGGCGTCCACCGGGTGTCCGAGGGGCACGCGTCCGGAGGCGGCGAGATGGGCCAGGAGCAGGCCGGCGAAGGTCTTGGACGCCGAGCCGATCTCGTAGCGCAGTTCCCGGCGCCCGGCGGCCGTCGCGTCGGGCGTACCGCCGCTGCACAGTGTCCTGCGACCCCTCACGGAGGCGGCGAAGACGACGTCGGGGGCGTCGACGGACGCGACGGCGGCGGCCAGTCTGTCGGCCAGGGGCGCGGCCGTCCCCCCACCGGGCGGACCGGCGGCGGCCCGTGCCGGCGGCTCGCCCCCGCCGTCAGCGGCGCCCGGCCCGTCCGTGTACGGCTTCACGTCGCCGGCCCCGGGGAGGACGGCGCGCCGGCGAGGCGGGAGAAGGCGCGGGAGGTGGCCAGGGTGGCGGCGAAGGCGGCGACGACGGTGGAGTGGTAGACCGTGTCGAACACCGTCTCCTCGTCGTCCGTCTCCGGCATGCCCCGTACGGCGGGCATGGCGCCGTCGGGCTGTTGCGCGGCGGCGAAGCCCCGCCAGGCGCGGGCGTCCAGCGTGGGGTGCTCCAGGCAGGCGTCGACGACGAGGAGTTCGCCGAGCAGGTCCCAGCGCTCCAGGTCCAGCCAGTCGTCCAGCCACACGGGAAGCCAGGTGGCGAGGTAGTCGGCGGTGGCGGGCGGCAGGTCGGCGGGGCGCGCGCCCCAGTCCGTGAGGTGGAAGACGGTGTGGGTGACGTCGTAGGCGGCGTGTCCCTCGACCGTCCACGGTTCCGGCGCGCGGGCCAGCCAGGTGCGGGCCGCGGCCTCCTCCACCGGGATGCGCGGGGTCAGCCCGAAGCGGTGCTCGAAGGCGCTCAGGCCCAGGCGCCGCACCGGCTTCATCTCCATCGCCGCCCAGCTGTCGAGGCGCTGGTTGAGCCGGACCGCGCGGTCGACGTACGGCCGGCGGTGGCCCATCTCCCAGAACGGCAGGTAGACGTCGAAGGGGACGGGGGAGATCGGTTCGCGGCGCTGGCCCTCCTCCAGCATCCGGCCGCCGTCGAGGACGTCGCGCCACAGGTGGTCCAGGAGCCGGCGGGCCAGGTCGACCTGGTGGGAGCCGGCGACGCCCTCGCGGAAGAGGACCTTGCAGATCATGGCGACTTCCCCGACGGGTTTGAAGCGGTCGAGGAAGCCCGTCTCGGGGTCGGGGTCCGGCTCCAGGCGGAATCCCTCCCGGTGCTCGTACAGCCACTCCATGGCCCGCAGGCCGACGCGGTGGAAGAGCGCGGCGTCCACGGGGTCCGGTCCGTCCTGCGCGGAGGGACCGGAGGGAGCGGGCGGCTGGTGGACGGTCATGGGACATCACCCGGCGGCGCGGTCTCGGGGCCCGGAAGGACCGTGGCGGTGAGGGACACGGGGGGAACCCCGTACAGACGGGCGACGGTGAGGGTCGCCGCGTAGGCGGCCACCAGCGTCGAGTGGTAGCAGTGGAGGAAACCCGGCTCGGCGGATCCGTCGCGGCGGCTCGGGCCGACCTCGCACAGTCCGCCCGCCGCGTCCTGCGCGGCCGCGAGCCGTGCCCACGCGGGTTCCACGATCCGGGCCGGGACGGGGATGGGGAGGCCCGCCGCTACGGCCAGCAGTTCCCCGGCGAGGTCCCAGAGCTCCTCCTCCAGGCACGAGTCCAGCCAGGCGGGCAGCCAGTGGTGGAGGTAGCGCGCGAGCCGGGGCGGCATGCGGTGCGGCGCGTTGCCCCAGTCGGTGAGGTGGAAGACGACGTGGGTGAGGGCGTAGCCGGAGGAGCGTTCGAACATCCACGGTTCGGGCAGGCTGCCCAGCCAGGTGCGGTGCAGGGCGGTGCACGGCGGGGCGTGCGGGGGCAGGCCGGTGCGGTGCTCGGCGTTGAGGATGCCCAGGCGGCGGGTCGGGTCCTGCTCCGTGTGCGCCCAGCTGCGGGTGCGGGCCAGCGCGCGGGCCAGTTCCTCGAAGCCGGGATGCCGGAAACCCGCCGACCGGAAGGCCGCGTAGATCTCCAGCGGGTAGGTGGACATCGGTTCCGCGCGCAACTGTTCGAGGAGCAGGGAGCCCCGGCGCGTCTGCCCCCAGGCGAACTCCAGGAGTTCGGCGGCGCGTCGGCGGGCCGGGCCGGAGGCGGTGTGGCGGCGGATGCCGTCGCCGAGCTGGGCGAGTTCGCCGAGCGGTTTCCAGGTGCGGTCGACGAGCACGTCGGGCGCCAGCACGTCCTCGGGCAGCGCGAAGCAGGAGCGGTGGTCGTACACCCAGTCCAGGGCGGTGCACGCCACCTCCACGACCTGCGGGGCCGCGGAGGGGCGCGCGACGCCGTCGGCGGGCGGGCGGGCGGTGTCGCCGGAGGACGTACGGGGCCCGCCGCCGACCGGTCCGGCCGTCCGGGCGCCGAGGTCCCGGTCCGGCACCGCCGCCGTCATGCGCGCACCTCCGCGCCGTCCTCCCGCCCGGCGCGTGCCGACCGGAGCGTACGGAAGTGCTGTGCGGCGTGCACGTGCAGGTCCACCCGGGGGTCGGCGCCGCCCATCAGCAGGACGAAGTCCAGGCCGGAGTCCAGGCCCAGGGTCTCCGGCACGCCGTCGACGACCGCGAGCCAGCGGCCCGCGGCGGCCGCCTGGAGCCAGTCCCGTCGGCGCACCGCCCGGACGAAGCCGCGCGCGAGGTCGACGGGCCGCTGCCGGGCGACCCGTGCGACGGCGGACTCCGCGAGCGCGGCGTGTCCGTGGGCGGCGGCCGTCGCCGTGTCGCCGGGGACGGCGAGCGGGGCGAGGAGCGCGAGCTGGTGCGCCAGCTGCTGCCAGGGGACGGCGGCGGGCCACGCGTCCCGCGCTCCGTCGGCCCCGGCGTCGTGGTCGGAGCCGTAATCCGGCGCGGACCCGGCGGGTGCTCCGGGGGCGGCGGGCCGCGCGTCGGGGTGGTCCGACATCCGTGTCAGGGCCCAGTGGCTCCAGACGGTCACCGGAGAGGAGTCGGCCCGGGGCGGGAAGGTGGCGGCGGCCCGTCGGCACGCGTCGACGTCCTGCGGATGCGGCGGCCTGCCGTGCACGAGGGCGGGGAGCAGGACGTCCGGTCCGAGCATGCGCACGGCCGCGAGCCACGGGCCGTCGCCCTCCGTACCGGTCACCCCGCCCCGGGCAGCGGAGTGGTCCCCGCCCTTGAGGGCGGAGACCACGTCCGAGGCGAGGTCATGGACCGCTTCCGCCACCCGGGCGGACGCCTCTGACCGCTCCATCAGCCCTTCTTCGGGCGGGGCGTCGGCGGCGACAGCAGGAGACCGCCCGAGCCGCCGGCGAGCGCCAGCGCCGCGCATTCCCTGGTGTCACGGGCCGTGCCGCCCGGCTCGCACGGGTTCAGGGCCTCTTCGATGTCGATGTCGTTCCACGTGCTCTCGTGGACGACTCGCTCGGTGGAAGCCATGCCACCATCCCTTTCCACAAACTCAACCCGACAAAACGGGATCTTTAGGGTGAATTCCCCTTCCAGTAGAACGCCGGAGTCGTATAGATGCAAGCTCACGGCCGTCACAAAAACTCGATATTTTTCACCGGGCCGGCTTCCGGGCGGAGCCGGGGGCCCGGGCGGTGAAACGCGGCTTCGGGGGTACGGACGGAGGACCCCGTCGTTTCACACAGGAGGAGGAGACGTCCATGGCGTCCTCGTTGCTGGAAGCGGTCGACATCAAGGCACCGGTGGCCGTCAGCTGGTCCCTCTGGGCCGACGTCGAGCGCTGGCCCACCTTTCTCAGCCACGTCAGGCGCGTCGACCGCATCGACGCCGGGACGTTCGCCTGGCAGGTGTCCCTGCCGGGCGCCGACAAGGCCTTCGTGGCCGAACTGACCGAAGTGGTGCCGGAGGAGCGGATCGCCTGGCGGACGACGGAGGGGGTCCACCACGCGGGAGTGGTCACCTTCCACCGGCTCAGCGACACGGAGAGCCGGGTGACGCTCCAGGTCGAGTACGAACCGAAGGGCTTCGTCGAGCACTTGGGCGCCGTGACGAACCTCGACGCCACGCTGGCCAACTACGACCTGGGCGAGTTCCGGAGGATGGCCGAGCACGAGGCCGGCCACCGCTGAGGGCGGGCTCCGTACGGGGAACGCCGGAGGGGCCCGGTCGGTACCGGGCCCCTCCGGCGTTCCCCGTACGGAGCGGGACGGTGTGCCGGACCCGCGGTCCGCGGGTCCGCGGGTACGTCAGGCGGCCAGCTCCGCCGCCGTCCGGTCGACGGGAGCCGGCACCGGGCGGACCCTCGGCACGCGGCGGGCGGCCAGCAGGGTGTCGGCGGCCGCCAGAGCGTCCTCGACGCGGGTCGTACCGGTGACCACGCACAGGGTGTACGAGACGTCCTCCAGACGCTCCCCCTCCCTCCTCTCGCCGCGCGCCTCGGCGATGCGCAGGTCCGCGTAACGGGTGAGCAGGGAACGGAGGAGACGGGAATCGGGTATCAGCACAGGCCGGCCTTTCACGGTCCAACAAGTGGTGCCCGTCTGCCCCGTGTACGTCCGGACATGCGCGTCCCTGAGAAGAATCCCGTACCGCCCGCAGCGGAGGCCCTCCGGCTCCGCCCCGGTCGTCCGTCCCGGCCACCCACCGGGAGATCCGTCGTCACCGGTTCCGGACTCGCACGTGGGGATCGCGGCGGAGCGGGTACCCGGAAGAGCACTCCCGGGCCGCGGCCCGTCACCGGCCCGTGCGCGGCCCGCCGAGGACGAGGCGGGGGAAGCAGGAGCGTGGCCCCGGGTGACCCATCGGTCCGGCGGCTTGGAGAGAACACCATGCACCTCATGTACGCGGCGGCACGACAGCCTTCGGACGGCCTCGCGGGCTGGGCGGCCGGCCTCGTCGAGACCCTGGGCGGTCCCGGGGCCGGCCTGGCCGTCGCGCTGGAGAACCTCTTCCCTCCCCTGCCGAGCGAGGTGATCCTGCCGCTGACCGGGTTCGCGGCCGGGCAGGGCGTGCTCACGCTGTTCTCGGCGATGTTCTGGACCACGCTCGGCTCGGTCGTGGGGGCCCTGGTCCTCTACTGGATCGGGATGCGGCTCGGGCGGAAACGCATGCACGCGCTCTGGGCGAAGCTGCCGCTGGTGAAGACCTCCGACCTGGAGCGCGCGGAGGAGTGGTTCTCCCGGCACGGCAGCAAGGCGGTCTTCCTCGGCCGCATGGTGCCCGTCGTCCGCAGCCTCGTCTCCGCCCCGGCCGGGGTGGAGCGCATGCCGCTCCCCCTGTTCGTCGCGCTGACCGCGCTCGGCAGCCTGATCTGGAACGCCGCCCTGATCCTGGCCGGTTACTGGCTGGGGGACCAGTGGGACGTGGTGGAGAAGTACGTCGGTCTCGTCTCCAAGGCCGTCCTGGTCCTGGGCGTCCTCGCCCTCGTGGCCTACGTGACCGTGCGGCTGCGCGACCGCGACCGCGACCGCGGGGGCCGCACCTCCTGACCGGTGTGCCGCGCCGGGGCGGGGCCGGCCCGGAGGAGGAGCCGCGAACGAAGACGTCCCGCCCGCCCCTGTCCGGGGCGGGCGGGACCGCTCGGTACCGGCGCGGCGCGAAGACCGCCGCCGGGTCCTACTTCAGGCCGTTGCTGATCGCGTTCACCAGTTCGCCGTCGACGGTGTCGCCGTTGAACTCCCAGAAGAACGCGCCGCCCAGACCCTGGCCCTTGGCCCAGGACATCTTGGACGTGACCGTGGCCGGGGTGTCGTAGCTCCACCAGTCGGTGCCGCAGTGGGCGTACGCCGTGCCGGCGATGGTGCCGGTGGCCGGGCAGGTGGTCTTGAGGACCTTGTAGTACTGGTTGCCCGGCTCGACGCCGGCCGCCGGGCCGGTGGCGGTGCCGCCGGGGGCGGACTGGGTGACGCCGGTCCAGCCGCGTCCGTAGAAGCCGATGCCGAGCAGCAGCTTGGAGGCGGGGACGCCCTTGGCCTTCAGCTTGGCGATCGCGTCCGCCGAGTTGAAGCCCTGGGCGGGGATGCCGGGGTACGAGGTCAGCGGGGAGTGCGGGGCGGTCGGGCCCTGCGCGGCCCAGGTGCCGAAGTAGTCGTACGTCATCACGTCGTACCAGTTGATGTACTGGGCGGCGCCGCCGTAGTCGGCGGCGTCGAGCTTGCCGCCGGTGGAGCCGTCGGCGGTGATGGCCGCGGTGATCAGGTTGTTCGGGCCGAACTTGGCGCGCATGGCCTGCATCATGTTCTTGATCGAGGCCGGGCCGCTGGTGTCACAGGTCAGACCGCAGGCGTTGGGGTACTCCCAGTCCAGGTCGATGCCGTCGAAGACGTCGGCCCAGCGCGGGTCCTCGACCAGGTCGTAGCAGGACTGGGCGAAGGCGCTCGGGTTCTGCACGGCCTGGCCGAAGCCGCCGGACCAGGTCCAGCCGCCGAAGGACCACAGCACCTTGATGTGCGGGTACTGCGCCTTCAGCTTGCGGAGCTGGTTGAAGTGACCGCGCAGCGGCTGGTCCCACACGTCGGCCTTGCCGTCCACCGACTGGTCGGCGGTGAAGGACTTCTCGTAGTCGGCGTAGGAGTCGCCGACGGTGCACTTGCCGTTCTGCACGTTGCCGAAGGCGTAGTTGATGTGCGTGATCTTCGACGCGGAGCCGGAGGTCACCAGGTTCTTCACCGTGTAGGGGCCCCAGTTGGTGAAGTAGCCCAGGTTGATCTTCCCGTTGCCGCCGGGGTTCTCGCCGCCGCCACCGCCGCCGGTGGTGCGGACCGCCGTGGCGGCGGAGGCCGGGCCGGTCTGGTCGGCGGTGTCGCGGGCGACGACCGTGTAGTTGTAGTCGGTGCCGGCGGTCAGGCCGGTGTTGGTGTAGGTGGTGCCGGTGACGGTGGCGACGGTGGCCCCGTCGCGCTTGACGTCGTAGTTCTTGACGCCCTTGTCGTCGGTGGCGGCCGCCCAGGTGAGCTTCACCGAGGTGTCGGTGATGTCGCTCGCGGTGGGCTTGCCGGGCGCGGAGGGGGCGTTGTCACCGGGGTTGGTGGAACCGCCGTCGCAGGAGGCGCCGTTGAGCTTGCAGCCGCTGGGGGCGCCGGTGCCGCTGCCGTTGAACCCGAAGGAGATGGAGGCGCCGGGGGCCAGGGTGCCGTTCCAGCCCAGGTTCTTGGCGGTCCAGTGGTTCGTGGAGTTGGTGACGGTGGCGTCCCACGCGGAGGTGACCTTGGTGCCGGTGGGGAAGTCCCACTCGACGGTCCAGGAGGAGAGCGTGGTGGTGCCGGTGTTCTTCACCGTCCACTGGCCCTCGAAGCCGGAGCCCCAGTCGGACTTCTTGGTGTACGTCGCGGTGGCGGAGGCGGCTGCCTCGGCGGGGGCCGCGAGCCCGACCATGGCGGCCAGGGGAAGGAACAGCGCGGTGACGCCCGCGACGGCCTTGGCCCGGCCGGACCGGGGGACGCTCCGCGGCGACCGGAGTCGGCGGCGGGGTGTTTCGGTGCTCAACGATGCTCCTCGAATGGGATCCGGCGCGCAGGAGGTGATCCGTGACCCGCACGCCCTGCGTGGCCCTGAGTACGTGGTGCCCTGCCCTGCGGTCACCGCAGTGCGTTGCGGCGACCCTAAGAAGGTCTGGACCAATCGTCAAGAGGTCTGGACCAGTTTTCGGGTCGGCGGCCGGTCCCAAGTCCTCCGCGTGAGGAGGGGTTCGAACGTCGCCGGGTCACCGACCCGGGGAGGGCCGGGCGCCCGGTTCGCGAGGGCCGCCGGCCCCGGCGAGCAGGCCGGCGTCCTGGGCGCGCAGCACCGCGTCGAGCCGGTCCGCGGCTCCCAGCTTGCGGTAGAGGGCGTGCAGGTGCTTGTGCACGGTGCGCGGCGAGATGCCGAGGCGGCGTGCCATGGAGTCGGCCGGCAGCCCGGTGGCGAGCAGGTGCAGGACGTTCAGCTCGCGGGGGGTCAGCGGCGCGGCGAGGGACCGGTTGGCCCGCCGCGTCCGGTCACCGCCCGGCACCGCCCGCAGCCCGTTCAGGAGGGACCGGTGGCGCGCCGCCGCCTTGAGCAGCGGCTGCGCGCGCGTGGCGTACCGCACGTCGTGGACGGTGAAGTCCCCGCCGGGGCGGTGCACCACGAAACCGCTGACGTGCGGGCCCGTACCGGGGAACGGTATGCCGAGCATGTGCCGTGTCCCGAAGGCCCGGTGGAGGGCGTCGGCCGTCGCGCTGTGCCGCCAGACCCGTCCTCCCGCGATGCGCGCGGCGCTCTGCGGGGCCCGGTCCCCGCCGCCCCCGTAGTGCCCCGCGAAGGGGTAGCCCTCCCGGATGCGACGCCGGACCGACTCGTCGTGGAGGTCCTCCGCCCCCGTCCCGTACGGCTCCGTCCCGTACGACCGGAGCGCGACGCGGCCCCGCTCCCGCGTCCAGGGCTCCTCCTTGACCACGACCAGCGTCGCGTCGAGCGCCGTGAGCAATTCCTCGGTGAGCAGGGACCAGACGTGCTCCGGGTCCTCGGCGTCCATCACCCCGACCGCCAGGTCCAGCATCCGCGCGTGCCGATCCCGCATGACCGCTTCTCCCGAGGACCCCGACGAACCGTGTCGGTCCACGGTAACCGGCCGCTGTCCATACGCACTTCTCCCCATGGCCCGGCCGTCGGGTTCGCGCCATGATCGGTCATCGGCGCACTCGCCGTCACCGGGCGTTCCGGGCCCTCGCGCCCGTCGCGACGGACCGGGAGGAGCCCGGGGTACGACGCACCGCGTCACCGTGCTGGACGGGGCTGAGCACGGTGGGCGGGAGTCGACGGACCGCTCGCGCGCCTGCTCCACGGAGCAGGACGCGAACGGCCGCGCCGACGGGGCCGGGGGCCCCGGGCGCACTCTTCCGCGCATCCGCCGTACGGGCGGGCCCACGGGTCATTTCCCGGGTGGGTCATTTCTCGGGGTCGTGGCCCCAGTTCATGAGGGAGTGGCGCCACTTGGTGTCCGTGACGTCGCCCTTCGGGCGCTGCTCGACGTGGCGGTGGACGTAGCCGGTCACCTTGCGCATGTGCGCCAGGTCGTCGTCGTCGAGGTCGGCCTTCCGGGTGCGGAGGAGTTCGACGATGCGTCTGCCGGACGCGTGGCCGACGCTCTCGCCCCCGTCGCTCTGCCCGGCGTTCTTCGACTCCTCCGTGTCCAGCCACTTCTCCATCTGCGCGGCGGTCATGTTGACGGCCTCGTCGAACGCGGAGACGATCTCGTCCCGGTCGGGGTCCTGCCGTTCGCGGGCCATCAGGAGTTCCCGTCCTTCTTGCGCAGGGCGCCGGGCTTGTGCACGGCGGAGCGACCGGTCTTGTCGCTCTCCACCTCGTACTGCGGCTCCTCCTTCGAGGCGTCGACGGTCCGGCCCGCCGCCCGGGTCCGGTCGGTGATCTTCTTCTTGACCTTTCCCCCGACGGTCCGGCCGTGGCTCTTCCACGAGACGTCGTCGCCCGCGCCCAGGTCGTCCTTCTTCGCCATCGTTCTCTCCTCACGGCCCCCGGTTCGTCGTGTCCCCGAGGACCAGGGTCCTCCCCCGCGCCCCCGTTCGCACGGGGGGACGGGCATCCGGGCGGGCGCGTGCCGGTCAGCGGCCGGGAGCACGGCGGAGCCCGGCCGTCGGGGGACGGCCGGGCTCCGATACCGGCGGGCGGGTGTCCCGGGTCGTGGGGCGGGCGCCGCGGGGGCCGGGCGCCGTCAGACCTCGCCGCGCCAGCCGCCGGTCTCGGCCCCGCCGCGGGACTCGATGAACTTCTTGAACCGCTTGAGGTCGCCGGCGGCCTGCCGCTTGACGACGCCGAGCTTGTCGCCGACGGTCTCGGCCAGCCCCTCGGGGTGGTGGTCGAGCTGCAGCATGACCTTGGTGGTGCGGTCGTCGATGCGGTGGAACGTCACCACTCCCGCCTGCCTGACCTCGCCGCCCACGGTGGTCCAGGCGACGCGCTCGTCGGGGATCTGCTCGGTGATCTCCGCGTCGAACTCCCGCTGGACCCCGTCGATCCGGGTCACCCAGTGCGTGAGGGTGTCGGTGCGCTGCTCGATCCGCTCGACGCCCTCCATGAACTCGGGGAACTCCTCGAACTGGGTCCACTGGTTGTACACGGTGGTGACCGGGACGTCGACCTCGACGGACTCTTCGACCTGCGACATGCTGTCCTCCTCTTCCGCCGGGGCCCGGTGGGCCGCCGCGCGGCGGTGGGTCCGATGAACGGCTTCCGGTCCCGTATGCCACCCATGGGGCGGTTCATGCGGCCGGAGCGGTGAACGTCCGCCCGCGGTTTCCGGGATCAGCCGGCGGCGCTGTCGTACGGCTCGCGGTGGTCCGCCAGGATGTCGGCCGCCCTGCTCCGGTGGTCGCGGAAGCGGCGCAGGTACGAGCGTGCCATGGGGCCGGGCGGAACGCCCCGGGCGAAGAGGCGCATGTTGCGCGCGCCCGTGTTGTAGCCGAGGGCGAGCAGTTCGTCGCGGGTGTAGCGGCGCGCGTGGCGCTCCGGGAGGCTCCGGTCGAGGTCCTTCAGATGCAGGGCGGCCGTGTGGACGGCGAAGGCGGGGTCGTCGCGGAGGTCCTGCCACCGCTCCGCCAGACCGTGCGACCGGCGGACCTGTTCGAAGGCCGCGCGGTGCATGTTGGCGAGACCGAAGGAGGCCCCGGGTTTCCACCACTGCCAGAGCCGTTCGAGGAGGGGGTGGTGCGGCTTGTACGCCTCGTTGTGAAGCACGGTCATCACCAGCACCGGGGAGACACCGACCTCCTCCGCGCTGCGCAGGACGCACGGCGCGTAGTCGGCCGGATCGTAGCCGCCGGGCCTCAGGGGCGGTGTCGGGACGTCACCGCGATCCACCAGTCGCAGCCGTCGCTCCGGCCCCGACGCGGTCCGCCCTGTCATACGCACTCTCCCTCTTCCCCCTTCCGTTCTCGGCTGCGCCCAGGGGGGCGGACGCACACCGTCACGGGGTTCGCGTGCCCTCGGGATCCGGGGCCATTCCCGTCCTTCCGGCCCTTGGGACCGGCCGGGGGAACGCGCGCGGAGAGGAGGACGGAAACCGAGCGGGAACGCGTACGAAGAGGGGGCGTCGGGAACGGGGAACGCGGGCACACGCGCCGGTGTGAGGATCAACGGTGAGAAGACGACGCCCGCCGACGGCGGATGGACCTCCTACGCGGCCGCGGCCGTGGCGGTGGCCGCGACCGCCGTGGTCGGGGCGCGCGCGGTGGACGCGGACAGCCCCTGGTACGGGTCGCTCGACAAGCCGCCGTGGCAGCCGCCGTCCTGGGCGTTCGGGGCCGTCTGGACCCCTTTGTACGTGTCGCTCGCCTGGGCCGGCGGGCGGGGGCTGGCCCGGGCGCGCGGCTCGCGGCGGACCGCGCTGGCCGCGTCCCTGGGGACGGACCTGGTGCTGAACGCGGCCTGGAACCACCTGTTCTTCCGGAGCCGCCGCCCGTGGGCGGGTGTGGCCGGCACCGTGTTGCTGGACGTCGGCAACGTCCGGCTCCTCCGGAGGACGTACCCCGTGGACCGCACCGCCGGTCGCGCGCTCCTCCCCTATACGGCCTGGTGCCTCTTCGCCACCGCTCTGAACCTGTCCCTGGCGCGGCGCAACCCCGCCCGACGGGGCGGGCGCCGGGGCCCGGGAGCATCGGACGACGGCCCGGGGCGCGTCAGCGCGGCGTCTCCAGGGGTCTCCTTCCCCAAGCGGTGAGCATGCCGGCCGACAGTGCGGCGCACTCGCCGGACTCCAGGTGGCGGATCGCCGTGTCGACGGCCTCGTCGTCGACCAGGCCGGTGGCGGTCATCGCCGCCCTGCTCCGTTCCCAGGTGTCGGCCCAGAAACGGCTGAGAGGGCTGCCGGGCAGCAGCGGCGGCACGTGGATCTCGGCCGCGACGACCTCGAGCCCCGCCCCGCGCAAAAGGTGCGGGTAGGAGGGCACCCGGGAGACGTCGGTGCCGATGGCGGTCCGCAGTCCCTGCCACATCGCCCGCATGGCGGCGGTGTACGGCGTGAGGGGCGCGCGGTCGCTCGTCAGGTCCACCGCGTCGCCGAGCACCAGCACTCCCCCGGGTTCGAGCAGCCCGGCCAGCTTTCCGATCAGGCGCTCGTGCTCGGGCAGGTGCATCAGGACGAATCGCGCGTGGACGAGCCGGAACCGGCCGGGGGCGAAGTCCGGGGCGGTCACGTCGGCCTCCAGGAGTTCGAGTCCCGCCACGGGCCGCCCGGCGAGGAAGCGTACGTCGCGGTCGACGGCGAGCACGCTCGCCACCCCCGCCTCGTCCAGGAGCCTCCGGGCGATCGTGCCCGTACCGGCGCCCACGTCGAGACAGCGCCATCCCGGGCCCGCTCCCAGGGCCCGCAGCCGGTGCATGCTGATGTCGTCGTAGGCGAGTGCGCCGTGGTCGACGCGCACGCCCTCGCCGGTCCGGTCGGGACGGAAGACGACCTCGCCGTACCGGCCGCCACCCGGGTCGCCCTCCGTGCCGGGGTCGGTGCCGCGCGGGTCGGGTTCCGGACGGTCGGGCCGGTCCATGAGGGGTCCTCCTCGGGCGTCGGGAAGACGTCGGCCCGCCCCGGGACGCCGTCCCGCCCATCCTCCACGGACGCCCGCCCACCCGGCCGAGGCGCGCCGCGTCCGGACCGGACACCGCGCGAGGAACCCGGCGGCGTGAGCGGGGCGACACCGTTTGTGGCCCCGGAGGAGGGGCAACCGGACATCACCCGCGGCGGAGGGCCCGGGAAGGACGAGGGGGTTTCACATGATCGAGGCGGACGCACCGAACGGGACCAGGTCGGTGTTCGGGGAGTTCGACACGGACGACGACTGGCTGCTGAACGTCCACGAGTTCGGCGGCGCCGTGGAACGGCTGACCGGACGGACGCTCGACGACGACGCCCTGCGGCACCTCTTCCGCAGGGCGGACGTCGACGGCGACGGTCTGGTCTCCCTGCCCGAGTTCGAGGGATGCCTGAAGGAGCTGTGACCCGCCGGGGGAAGGCGGGCCGGTGAGGATCCAGGGTCTGCCCGGCCCTGATCCGCCGGACAGGCCCTAGAGGTCGCTGTCGATGCCGGTGACGGTCGGCGGACCGAGCGGGGCGTCGCCCTCGGCGACTCCCGCCTTCCCCAGCGCCTCCGAGACGATCCGGACGGCGTCCAGCTCGGCCTCGTACCGGTCCGGGGCCTCGACTTCGAGACGGACCGAGAAGGTGCCCCCCTCGTTCAGCGTGAGGAGGTTCAGGCCCTCGCTCTCGCTCACGTCGGTGTGCTGGGGGGCCAGCTCCCTCTCCAGGGCGGAACGTTCGGAGTCGGTGATGCCCGAGGTGAACGTCCCGGGGACGGTGATGACGAACGTGGTCATGACTGCTCCTCAACGGGACCCGGCCCGACCGTCGGACCGGGTCCGCTCGATTCTCCTGACGAAGCCGTACCGGAAGGTTCCCGCGACGCACCGGGAGGCGGTTCCGCGCGGACCGGCCTCAGGCGTTCGCGTGACGGGGGGTGGACGCCCGTCGCGGTGCGGCGCGGTGCGCCGGACGGTGTCCGGCGGTCCGCAGACCGCGCAGCCACAGGGCGACGGTGCCCAGCAGGGCGACGAAGACGGCCAGAAGACCCACGGAGACCCACATCTGCCGGGACCCCGGATGCGTCCACGCCGTCCAGGTCGCCGCGACGGCCCACAGCAGGGCGGCCGTCGCGTAGAAGGTGCGGATCCGGCGCAACTGACGCGTGGCCCGCAAGGGGGTGAGGTGATCGGTCTTCGCTGCCATGCCGCCCCGTATACCCCGTGCCGTGCGATTCACCGGGGGTCCGCGCGACGCTTTTCGGGCCCGGGGAGGAAGCGGGGACGCCGCTCCTGTCGCAGGATGGCGGGGAGGGCGGCCCCGGGTCCGGGCGGGCCGCCGCGGGGCCCGTCGGAGGATTCGTTCCGGGCGCGCCCCGGGAGGCGGAATCGAAGGAAGACGGTGCCCATGACGTCGAGGTCTCACGTGGAGCACACGCCCGACGGGCGTTACATCGTCGTCGGTGGCCGCCGGTGGCGCGCCACCGACCCGGACATCCCTCCGGAGGAGGCCGCGCGGCTGCGCTCCCTCCTCATGGCGGCCCGGCGTGCCGTGGGAGCGGCGCGCCGGGAGGACGACACCCGGGCCGAACGCGCCGCACGGGCGCGCGTGCACACGGCGAAAGTGGCCCTCGGGGAGCGCGGGGAGCCGTGGTGGGAGCAGAGTCCGGCGGAGCGGAGGGCCCGTTGGAGCCGGGGACTGGAGGCCCTGGAGGCCCTGGAGGAGTGACGGGGGCCGTGCCGTCCGTGTCCGGGCCGCACAGGGGGGCGGAACGGAGCCGGGGCCGATGTGTCCGGAGCGCGCGGGGCCGGCGGAGCCGAGGCCGATTGTCAGTGGTGGGTGGGACGGTAGGAGCATCCAGTCGGAAATCGGAGACTCGGAAACGAGGGGGAGCCGTCATGTCCGGAAACCAGAACTACATCAATCACGTCGCGCTCGTGCTGGACGCCAGTTCGTCGATGTCGCACCTGAGCGGCAAGGTCGTGGAGGTCGCCGACCAGCAGATCGCGTACCTCGCCCGCCGGTCGGAGGAGTTGGACCAGGAGACCCGGGTCACGGTGTACGTCTTCGCCGACGGGGTGGAGTGCGTCATCTACGACAAGGACGTGCTCCGGATGCCGTCGCTGAAGGAGCTGTACCGGGTCGGCGGGATGACGTCCCTGCTGGCGGCCACCCTGAAGTCGCAGCGGGAACTGGCGCTGACGGCCCAGTTGTACGGCGACCACAGCTTCCTGACGTTCGTGCTGACGGACGGCCAGGAGAACGCGAGCCACCGCTGCCCGGACGCTCCGTCCGGGAAGCCGCGTGAACTGGTGAAGGCGGTGGCCGACATGATCGGGGCGCAGCAGGACAACTGGACGCTGGCCGTCCTCGTGCCGGACCAGGTGGGGAGGCGCGAGGCCGTGCAGTGCGGCTTCCCGGGGGAGAACGTCGCGGTCTGGGACGCCACGAGCACGCGGGGGCTGGAGGAGGCCGGTCAGGTCATCCAGGAGGCCACCGAGAAGTTCATGGTGGGCCGCACCAAGGGCATCCGGGGGTCGCGGGCGGTGTTCTCCACGGGCGCGGAGGCCGTCAACAAGGACACCGTCGAGGCGGCCGGCCTCACGCCGGTGGACCCGTCGGAGTACCGGCTGGTCCCGGTGGACCGGGACGTGGCGATCCGGGACCGGGTCGTCGAGTCCGGGCACGCGTACCGCACCGGCTGCGCGTTCTACCAGCTGAGCAAGTCGGAGAAGGTCCAGGCCCGGAAGCGGATCGCGGTGGTGGAGAAGAAGACGGACCGGGTGTACACGGGCCCCGAGGCCCGGGCCCTGCTCGGCCTGCCCGACGTGGAGGTGCGCGTCAAGCCGGACCACAACGACGACTTCACGATCTTCGTCCAGAGCACCAGCGTGAACCGGAAGCTCGTGCCGAGCACACGGCTCCTGGTCATGGTCTGACACCGTCCGCGCGGACCGGCGGTGAGATCTTGCTCGCACCGCCGTATGCGGACCCGACGGCAGGGCATGCGGAGGTCGTGGAAACGAAAGCCGGTTCGGCGGGGAAGGCCGGGGACCACCGCTCCCGGACCGACCGGGGCCGGGCGTACGGCACAGGCTTTCCGAACGGCTCGAAGGGGAATGCAATGGTTACCGTGGAAGAGCGTCACAGACCTGCCGAGGCCCGCATCCGGCATCTGCGTCGACGACTGGAACGCCTGATCGGCGTCGCCGCCACCGAAGGGAACGAACTGGTCGCGCTGCGCAACGGCGATCAGATCTTTCCGGCCATGCTCGACACCATCAGGGCGGCCGAGCACACCATCGACATGATGACCTTCGTCTACTGGCGCGGGCAGATCGCCCGGGACTTCGCCGAGGCCCTCGCGGAACGGGCCGCCGCCGGTGTGCGGGTGCGCCTGCTCCTCGACGGCTTCGGCGCCATGCGGATCGAGCAGGACCTCCTCGACCGGATGGACGAGGCCGGCGTGAGGGTGGCCTGGTTCCGCAAGCCGCTGTGGTTGTCACCGCTCAAGCAGAACCACCGCTGCCACCGCAAGGCGCTGATCGTCGACGAGCACACGGCGTTCACGGGCGGCGTGGGCATCGCCGAGGAGTGGTGCGGCGACGCCCGGAATCCCGGCGAGTGGCGCGACACCCACGTCAAGGTCCGGGGTCCGGCGGTGGACGGCATAGCCGCGGCCTTCTCGCAGAACTGGGCCGAGTGCCACGACGAGCTGTACGACGACCGGGACCGGTTCACCGGACACGAGCAGTCCGGGGACTGCGTCGTGCAGGTGATCCGCGGCTCCGCGAGCATCGGCTGGCAGGACATGCAGACGCTGATCCGGGTCGTGCTCACGAGCGCCGAGGAGCGCTTCCGGCTGGCCACCGCCTACTTCGCCCCGGACACGTACTTCGTGGACCTGCTGTGCGCGACCGCGCGTCGCGGGGTCCAGGTGGAGATCCTGCTGCCCGGGCCCTACACCGATCAGCGGGCCTGCCGGCTGGCGGGTCAGTACCACTACGAACGCCTGCTGGAGGCGGGGGTCACCATCCACCAGTTCCAGCCGACGATGATGCACGCCAAGGTCATGACGGTCGACGGGGTGGCGTCGCTGATCGGCTCGACCAACTTCAACCGGCGTTCGATGAGCCACGACGAGGAAGTGATGCTGGCCGTCCTCGACGAGGAGTTCACCGCCGGCCTGGACCGGGACTTCGAGGACGACCTGCTGCGCAGCTCCCCCGTCGACCCCGCCCGCTGGCGGCGGCGCGCCGCCCTTCAGCGGATGCGGGAGGCGGCCGTTCTGCCCATCCGCCGGTTCCTCTAGCGTGCGGTCGGCTCCCCGGGCCCGCCCGGGGAGCCGACCGGCTCATCCCGGCGCGAGGGCCCGGGTCAGTACTTCGCGCCGTCCAGAGCCGCGGACCGGCCGTGGGTCCCGTCGCGTTCCGTCGCGGACGAGTCCGCCGGAACGGTCCGGTCGGGCCGGTCGGCGCCGGGAGCCGGGGTCAGGGAGAAGTGGGCGGTGATTCGTTTCCCCCCGGCGTGCGGGGTGACCACGACCCCGTCGCTGACCGTGTGGACCAGGCGCAGTCCGTGTCCGCCGATCCGGCTCGGGTCGACTCCCCTCACCGTCGGTCCGGCGGTGGAGGTGTCCCAGACGGTGATCGTCAGTTCGTCGCCGGACAGCCGCAGAATCAGGCCGCACGGGCCGGGGGCGTGCAGGACGGCGTTGGTGACGAGTTCGCTGACGGCGAGTTCCGCGTCCATCGCCAGGGAGGGCGGCGGTGCCGCGCGCCCGGTCCGCGAGGCGTCGGCCAAGAGGGCTCGCACGGCGTGCCGCGCTTCCGCGGCCTGGGCCGCACCGTCGTGCCAGGTGGTCTCGTGGCGCAGCGGGGCATGTGCGTCCGTGCCCCGTTCGCCTGCCGCCTGCTTCCCGACCGGGATGGCCATGTGGGGATCTTTCGTCCTGTCCGTCGCTCTTCGGCGCTTGCGTACGCCCGCTCCTACCCCGGCGCCGGTCGTGCACACCGCGGACCGCCCGGCCGCCGCCAACAGAGTACGCGCTCCGGTTCCGGCCGGAGCGGGCGCCGTCCCGGAAGCACGCCGCCGCCCGGTGTCGGGCGAGGCCGGACACCGGACGGGCCCTAGCAGGCGGCGGCGTCCTCCACCGTCTCGCGCACCTTCAGGACGCTGTCGACCCCGGTGAGCTCCAGGATCCGCCGGACCGGCGTCCTCGGTCCGGCCAGGCGCAGGTCGGTCGTCCGGTGGGTGAGGATCAGCAGGTTCAGGAAGGCCGAGTCCGCGAAGGTGACGCCGGAGACGTCCAGGACCACGCTCCGGTGCTCCTCGGCCGCGGCGCGCAGGACCGCCGCCAGGGGCGCGATCGTCTGCATGTCGTAGTCGCCGTGCGCGACGACGACCCGGGCGCCGTGCGCCTCGTACTGCGTCACCGCCGACCGGTCCGGGACGCACGGCGCGTCGAGCGGTCCGGCCGCCGCTCCCCCGCTCCCGTCGGCACCGATCGCGTGCTCCGCCGTGGCGGTCTCGCCCAAGGACATTTCCGGACCCTCCCCGCGACCTTCACGGAATCACGTCATCTGTGACACGAAAGGTATGTCACGTATGAGGTATCCGGCAATGACGGTCATACGATGCCGTGCATGGTGGGAGTGCCCGAATCACACAGCGGCTGGACGTTCGTCACCAACCACGCGCGCGTACTGGCGACGATCGCCGACGACCCGAGCGTCCGGATCCGCGACATCGCCGCCCACTGCCGGCTCACGGAGCGGGCGGTGCAGCGGATCATCTCCGACCTCGAACAGGACGGTTACCTCTCCCACACGCGTGACGGGCGCGGCAACACATATCGCATCGCGCCCGACCGGGTGCTTCGCCATCCGGCGGAAGCGGGCCTTCCCGTGGCCTCGCTGCTCTCCCTGCTCGTCCAGGACGAGAGCGACCGCGTCCGGAGGCCGGAGGAGCCGCCGCGGACGGAGGACGGCGACGCCACGGCGCAGGTCCGGCTCCTCCCCGGTACGCGGGGGAGGAGCCGGACCGGCGTCAGGGGGCCGGGGGGTGTTCCCCCGGGCCCTGCCGGGCGGGGGCCAGGGGCGTGGGAGAGAGGTCGGTGGTCTCCTCCCCCGGTTCGAGCAGGGTGTCCGCCGCTCCGACGATGAGGGGGTCGGGGGTGCCGACCGCCGCCACGTCCTTGTTCTCGTAGTCGATGCGGGACAGGAGGCTGCGCATGGCTTCGAGGCGGCCCCGGCGCTTGTCGTTGTTCTTGACCACGGTCCAGGGGGCGTGGTCGGTGTCCGTCGCCCTGAACATGGCGACCTTCGCGGTGGTGTAGTCGTCCCAGCGGTCCAGGGAGGAGAGGTCGGTGGGCGAGAGCTTCCACTGCCGCACCGGGTCGACCTGGCGGATGGCGAAACGGGTGCGCTGTTCGGAGCGGGAGACGGAGAACCAGAGCTTCACGAGGTGGATGCCGTCCTCGACCAGCATGCGTTCGAACAGCGGGCACTGGTGGAGGAAGAGCCGGTACTCGTCCTCGGTGCAGAAGCCCATCACCCGCTCGACGCCGGCCCGGTTGTACCAGGAGCGGTCGAAGAAGACGATCTCGCCCGGGCCCGGGAGGTGGGCCACGTAGCGCTGGAAGTACCACTGTCCGGCCTCGCGCTCGGTCGGCTTGTCGAGGGCCACGATCCGGGCGCCGCGCGGGTTGAGCCGTTCGGTGAACCGCTGGATGGTGCCGCCCTTCCCCGCGGCGTCCCGCCCCTCGCACAGCACCATGATCCGGGCGCCGGTCTCCTTGGCCCAGCGCTGCAGCTTGAGCAGTTCGATCTGCAGGATCCGCTTCTCCCGCTCGTACGCGGCGCGGCGCACCTTGCGGGTGTACGGGTAGTTCTCCCGCCAGGTGCGGATGGGTTCGCCCCCGGCACCGAGCAGGAGCGGCTGCTCGGGCCTGCTGGTGTCCACGCTGAGCCCTTCGAGCAGGTTCGGTGCGGGATCCCGGTCCTCCTCGGCCCGCTCGCCACCGGTACCGTTCACGCCGGTCATCGGATACCCCGTTCCCTTCGCACGTCCTTTCGGAACCTGCCTGTACCCGCTGGCGCCGGTCTCACCGGTTCCTCCGCCGCCGGTCCCGTCCGGGTCGGTCTCTCCGGCCGCCGCGGGCGGGGTCAGGACGCGGCGGCCCCGCCGCGGGCCAGGGCGAACACCCCGAGGACGATCAGCGCGACGCCGGCCAGCTGGGGCAGCAGCCACCAGCCCGTACGGATGTGCTCCTCGTACAGCAGGACGCCCAGGGCCAGGCTCACCGTGGCGTCGCCGAGGGTCAGGGCGGGCTGCGAGGCCACGAGCGGGCCGCCCTGCATGGCGTGCTCGAGCAGCAGGAGGGCCATGATCCCCGCCGCGCAGAAGGCATAGGTCTGCCAGGCCGTCAGGAAGGCGCCGATCCCGCCGTCGTCGAGGACGTGCATGGACGTCTTCATGAGGGCGGCGGTGAGCGCGTAGCAGATCGCCGTGGCGGCGCCGAGGCAGCCCGCCCTGGCCCGGCCGGGCGGTCTGCGCAGTCCGGCGGCGGTGAGCGCCACCACGGCGACCGCGCAGGCCACCAGGACCGGAAGCCAGCGGTCCAGGGCCACGTGCGTGCGGTTGCCGGAGGGCGAGGCGGCGACGAGGGCCGCCCCGAGACCGGCCACGACCGCCGCCACGGCCGCCCAGAGGCGGGCGGGCAGCCGTTCGCGCGCCATGAGGGAGGCGATGAGGAGGGCGAGGGGCAGTTCGAGGACGAACAGGGGCTGTACGAGGGCCAGCGGCCCGGTCGCGAGGGCCGCCGCCTGTCCGACGCCGGCGGCGACGACGGCGAGGATGCCCGCCAGCCAGAGCGGGCGGCGCAGCAGGTCGAGGACCAGCCCGGGCCGGAAGGAGTCGGACTGCGGGACGGTGAGCGCGGCACGCCGCTGGAGCACCGTGGCCAGCGCGTTGCTGAACGCGGCGAAGAGGGAGAACAGGACCGGCAGGACGACGCCCATGCACCGATCCTGACCGGACGGCGCCCGCGCGGGGGCGGCGACACCGGCCGGACGCCCGTACGGGGGAACCGGCCGGGGACCCGGTCGGGTCAATGCCGGTCCTGGTCGGGCGAATGCGGGGCCCGCCGGTGTGGCCCGGCGCCGCCGCGGTGGTAGGTCGTCGGTCATGCAGCCAGGCTCCCCACCGCAGGTGGCCCCGTTCCTCCGCACGGCCGCCGCGTACGCGTGGCGGCTGCTCGTCGTCGGCACCCTCGTCTACGCCCTGTTCGCCCTGCTCGGGCGGTTCCACGAGATCGGGGTGGCGGTGTTCCTCGGTCTGGTCGTCACCGCGCTGCTGCGGCCGGTCGTGGACCTCGTCGCCCGGGGACTGCCCCGGTCGGCGGCGGTCGCCCTCACCCTCCTCGGCGGCATCGCGCTGGTCCTGGGGGTGCTCGCGCTGATCGGCGAGGCGGTGGCGGAGCAGCGCACGACGCTGGTGCGGGAGTTCCGGGACGGCGTCGGGCGGATCGAGCACTGGCTGGAGCGGCCGCCGTTCCGGCTGGACCCCGGGGCGCTGTCGGACGTGCAGGAGAGGATCGGCCGGTTCCTCTCCGACCACCGTTCGACGCTGGTCAGCGACGCGGTGAGCGGGGCGCACCATGTGGTGGCGGTGCTGACCACGCTGGCGCTCGCGCTGTTCTCCTCGGTGTTCTTCCTCCACTCGGGCGACCGCCAGTGGGCGTGGTTCCGGGAACAGCTGCCGGCGTTCCTGCGGGGGCGGACGGAGACCGGCGGGCGGGCGGCGTGGCGCACGTTCACCGGGTACACGCACGGGATCGTGCTCGTGGCCGCGGTGAACGCGGTGCTCGTGGGGATCGCGCTGTGGCTGCTCGGGGTGCCGCTCGCGCTCCCGCTGGCGCTCCTGGAGTTCGCGGCCGCGTTCGTCCCGCTGATCGGTTCTCCGGTCGCCCTCGCGGTCGCCGCGGTCGTCGCCCTGGCGGCGAAGGGCCCGTTCGTCGCGGCGGTCGTGATCGCCCTGATCGTGGTGATCGGCCAGATCGAGGGGCATCTGCTGCACCCGCTGGTGATGAGCTGGGCCGTACGGCTGCATCCGCTGGTGGTGGCGGTCTCGGTCGTCGCGGGCTCGATCGCGGCCGGCATCGTGGGCGCGGTGGTGGCGGTGCCGCTGGTGTCGGTGGTGTGGTCGGTGGTCACGGCGCTGCGGGAGGCGCGTGCGGCGGAACGGCCCGCGGGCGGGGGCGATCCGGATCCGGGTCCGGGAGCGGACCCGGCTCCGGCTCCGGCTCCGGCTCCGGGAGCGGGGCCGGCTCCGGAAGCAGGAGCGGGAGCGAATCCAGGGGCGGGGCCGGGCCCGGAAGCAGGACCGGATACAGGGGCAGGAGCGGGGCCGAATCCGGGGGCGGGGCCGGACCCGGGGACGGTGTGAGGCGGGGGTGTCGTCCCGCCGCCGTCATTGGGCCGACGAATGGCGGCGGCCGTGCCGGGTTGACGCGCGTCGACCGGCCCGCCAGTCTCTGAGTGCTCACCCCGTGGATCACCTCCACGGGTCACATCCGATTCGTGAGGCATTGGAGGCCCGGTGGCCGGACGGACCGTACGTTCCCTCCCTCTGCGCTTTCTTCTCTCTATTGTCATGCTCATGTCCGCATCGCTGGCCGGGGTGGTGGCCACCGCGGGCACCGCGCAGGCCGACGGCTGCTACACCTGGTCGCGCACCCTCTCCCAGGGGGCGACCGGCGCCGACGTCACGGCGCTCCAGATCCGCGTGGCCGGCTACCCCGGCTACGGCGCGGTGCTCGGCATCGACGGCTCCTACGGACCGGCGACCGCCGCCGCCGTCAAGCGCTTCCAGGCCGCCTACGGACTGGCCGCCGACGGCGTCGCGGGCCCCGCGACGTTCAGCAGGATCTACGCGCTCCAGGACGACGACTGCACCCCGCTCCACTTCTCCTACGCGGAGCTGAACAACTGCAACAGCACCTGGGCCGGGGGCGCGGTGAGCGCGGCCACCGCCAAGTCCAACGCGCTGCGCACCATGTGGAAGCTGGAGGCCCTGCGGCACGCCCTCGGCGACCAGTCCATTCGCGTCACCAGCGGTTTCCGCAGCCAGGCCTGCAACAGCGCGGTCGGCGGGGCCTCCTCCAGCCGCCACCTGTACGGTGACGCGGCCGACCTCGGCGCCGGACCCCACTCGCTGTGCCGGCTCGCCCAGCAGGCCCGCAACCACGGCTTCAACGGCATCCTCGGGCCCGGTTACCCGGGGCACGGCGACCACGCCCACGTCGATCACCGGCCCAGCCGCTTCTGGTCCGCCTCCGGCTGCGGCATCTGACGCGCGTCCGGCCCGCGCTCCCCCGGGGTGCGCGGGCCGCGACGAACGCGAACATCCTTGCGAGAACGGCGCGGGCGGCCCACGCATGACCCGCCTCCGGCGGGTAACACGGCGGCAATGACGAACGCACACGACGCGGGAGCCAGACCGGGCCGCGCGCTCCTGCTGCTGCCCGTGCAGACGGCTCTGGTCGCCGCCCTGGGACTGCTGGTCACCGGGCCCCTGACGGACCATTGGCCGCTGTCCGCGGAGGACGACGTCAATCGTTTCCTGGCCGCCCACCGCGCCCCTTCCGCCACCGCGCTCACCGACTGGCTGTCCCTGGCGGCCGACACGCAGAGCGTGATCGGTCTGACGCTGCTCTGCGTGCTGGCCCTCCTCCTCGTCCCCCGGGCGCCCCGGTGGTGGGAGGCGGGGTTCCTCGCCGTGTCCGTGGCCGCGCAGTCCGCGATCTTCCTGCTCGTCACCATCGTCGTGAACCGCGACCGTCCCGACGTGCCCCGCCTGGACGGGGCGCCGCCGACGTCCAGCTTCCCCTCCGGCCACGTCGGGGCCTCCGTCGCGCTCTACGGAGGCCTGGCCGTGCTCGCCGTCCGGCACCTGCGCGGCTTCTGGCGGAACCTCGTGGTGGGACTGCTCCTGCTGGTCCCCCTGGCCGTGGCCTTCTCCCGGCTGTACCGGGGCATGCACCACCCCACCGACGTGGCGGTGGGACTCCTGAACGGCGTCTGCACCCTGCTGGTCGTCGGGTCCGCGCTGCTGCCGAACGCCCGGAAGGAAGAGGCGGACCCGGAACCGGCCGTCCCCGGCACGCGGCGGGCCGTCGTGGTGCGCCACCCGCACGCGTGCGGCGACGAGGACACCGCCCGGGTGCGGTCCGTCCTGCGCCACCACGGGTACGCGGAGCAGCGGTGGACCGACACGACGCCCGAGGACCCCTCCGGCGGCCTGGCCGCGCGCCTGACCGGGGCGGAAGCGGATCCGTTCGACCTGGTCGTCGTCTGCGGCGGGGACGGCACCGTACGCGCCTGCGCCGACGTGGTGACCGGGACCGGGATCCCCCTCGCGATCGTCCCCTGCGGCACCGGGAACCTCCTCGCCCGCAACCTGGGCCTGCCGGCCGAACCGGTGGCCGCGCTGCGGGAGGCCCTGTCCGGGCGGGCCGCCGGGCTCGACGTGGGCCGGATACGGGGCGACGGGCTCGAACCGACCCGGTTCGCGGTCATGGCGGGCGCCGGGTTCGACGCCGCCATGGTCCGGGACGCCTCGCCCCGGCTCAAGGAGCACCTGGGCTGGGCCGCGTACGTCCTCTCGGCCGCACGGCACCTGCGGGACCCCCGGATGCGGCTCTCGATCCGGCTCGACGGGGGCGCCCCGCTGGAGCGGCGGGCCCGCATGGTCGTCATCGGCAACGTCGGCTCCCTCCAGGGCGGGCTGCCGCTGCTGCCGGAGGCCCGGCCCGACAGCGGCCGGCTCGAGGTCGTCCTGCTCGACCCGCGCGGGGTGACCGGCTGGCTCGCCGCCGCCGGGTACCTCGTCTCCCGCGGACCGGGCGGACGGGCCCCGCGCCCCTCCGGCGCCCGGGAGCGGACCGCCGCGCACGGCGCTCTGGAGTACTTCGGCGCGGCCCGCGTCGACCTCCGCTTCGCCCGTCCCCAGCCGCGCGAGGTCGACGGCGACGTCCTGCCGGCGGGCACCCGCCTGACGGCGGAGATCGAGCCGGGGGCGCTGCGCGTCTGCCTGCCCGCGCCGGCCCGGACCGGCACGCCGGTCGTGGGCGGACAGGACGGGCAGGACGAGAAGGACGGGACGGAGGTGGAGGAGCATGGGAACCGCGACGCGCGTACCGCAGCTCAGTGAGGTCAGGGCCGTGGAGGCCGAACTGCGCCTCCAGGGCGAGACCCTGTCCGGGGAGGACGCCTGGGCGACGCTCCGCCGCTACGGGGGCTGGGCGCTCGTACGGGACTCCTTCGTACGGTTCCGCTACGCCGACGGGTTCAGCCACTCCCGGGCCCTCGCCCTGCAGACCGTCCTGGCGATCCTCCCCTTCGCCATCGCGGTCATAGGGCTCTCCGGGGCGCTGCACACCGAGGACGTCGGACGGATCGCCGAGCTGCTGATACGCAGGATCAGCGGCCCCAGCCAGGACGTCGTGGACGACGCCCTGCGGGCGAGCCGGCGGCACGCCGGGAACGGCGGCGCGCTGGCCCTCTGGTTCGGCCTGCTGTTCTCGATCTCCAACGTCACCACCGGCATGTGCCAGGTGGAGCGCGGCGCGAACCGCATCTACGGCGTCGAGCGCGACCGCCCGTTCCTCCAGAAGTACGTCCGCGGACTCGTGATGTCGGTGCTGGCCGGCCTGCCCCTCGGGCTGAGCTTCTGCGTCACCGTCCTGGGGTCCGACCTGAGCCGTGCCCTGATCGAGGTCTACCACCTCGAACCGGGCACCCGACTGGCATGGGACCTGCTGCGCTGGCCCATCGGGATCCTGCTGGCCGTGGTGGCCACCAGCTTCGTCTTCCGGCGCTCGCCCCGGCGCCCCCAGCCGGGACACACCTGGCTGGCCTTCGGCGCCACCGTCCACCTGCTGCTGTGGCTGGGCGCGACGTGGGCCCTGAGCTTCTACGTCGGCTCGGGCGGCTCCTTCACCACCGTGTACGGCCCGCTGAGCGCGTTCGTGGCGCTGCTGCTGTGGTCGTACCTCACCTCGCTCTCGCTCTTCCTGGGCCTGTCCTTCGCGGCCCAGCTGGAGGCCGTACGGGCGGGGGTGGACACCCCGATCAGCGAGGACCCGGGGGTCTGAACCACTCCCCCGCCTCCGCCCGCGCACCACGGAAAGGAACCGTACCGACCATGACAGAGCGTTCCACCCGGCCCTGGCGTCACCGCCTCGGACGGCTCGTGACCGGACACGGCGGGCCCGACGCGCGGTTCGGCGCACGGCTGCTCGCGGGCACGGCCCTCACCGCGCTGGCGGCCGTGCCGTTCTCCCTCGCGCTGGTCCTCGTGGAGTCGCACTGGAGCCCACTGCACCGGCTCGACCAGGGGGTGGCCGAGCGGTTGCACCGTTCCGCGCTCGAACACCCCGCCTGGGTGCGGGTGCTCGACTTCCTCACGCACGTCGTGTGGGGACCGGCGACCATGCGGATCCTGGTGGCCGCGGTGGTGGTGTGGCTCCTGTGGCGGCGGGCCTTCCGGCTGGCCGCCTGGGCGGCCGTCACGGCGATCGCCGGCGGTCTGCTGGGCCTGCTGGTGAAGAACGTGGTCGAGCGGGCCCGGCCGCACCTGCCGGATCCGGTCTCCCACGCGCCCGGCTTCTCCTTCCCCTCCGGTCACGCCATGACGGCCATGACCTCCTGCGCCGTCCTGCTGCTCGTCCTGCTCCCGCTGGTCCCGCGCGCGTGGCGGCCGCTGCCGTGGGCCCTGGCCGCCGTGTCGGTGCTCGGCGTGGGCTACACGCGGATCGCGCTCGGCGTGCACTGGGTGAGCGACGTGGTCGGGGGCTGGCTGCTCGGGATCGCGGTGGTCACCGCGACCACGCTCGCTTTCGAGGCGTGGCGCGGCGACATCGGCCGTCCCCGCACCACTCCCGCCGAGGGCCTGGAGCCCGAGATCACGACGGAGGACCCGGAGCCGGCGGTCGGGTCCGAGTCCCGGTGAGACGAGACGCCCCCGCGCCGACCGGGAACCGGTGGCGCGGGGGCGTCGTGAACACCGTGGACGGCGGGCTACGCGTCGTTCCCCGGTTCGTCCGCCCGCCCGGTCCCCCGGTCCCCGCCCGCACGTCGCCGGGCGTCCTCCTGCGCGCTCCGGCTGGGCGTGAGGGCATCGGCGGCCGCGCCGTCCTCGTCGGGGCGCGGGTCGTCCCGTACGTCCGTCTCGGCCTCCTCGAACTCCTTCAGGACCTCCTCGGCGGCGGTCCTCGGGTGGTCGGCGTTCCCCTCGGTGGCGCGGTGCTGCGACATGCGTGCCTCTTCCTCGCGTTTCGTTGCCGTACGACCTCTTTTGTACGCGTTCCGGTACCCGGTGTCGTGCGCTTCAAGCCCCGTCGGCCGGTCGTTCAGGCCAGCAGGAGGATCGCGAACGCGCCCGCGGTGTCGACGACGCCGCACCACTCCGACCAGGCTCGGGGCACGACGCGGCCCGAGCGGTGGTGGACGAGGTCCCACAGGCCGTGGGCCAGCCAGCCGGCGGCCAGGACGTACAGGGCGGCCCGGCCGTCCAGGGAGAGGACGAGGACGGCCGCCGCGCAGAAGACGGCGAGACCGGCGAGCTGGACGGCGAGCGTCCGCCGGTCGCGGAGCTCGCCCCGGGCCGCCCCGAAGCCCAGGTAGCAGAGGGGCATGACCACGAGCAGCGCGGCGAGGAAGCCGGTCGGCGGGACGCCGTCGACGAAGGTGACGAGGGTCAGGGCGAGGGCGAGCAGGGTCGGCCATCGGTGGGCGAGGAAGCGGATCGTCATGGCCCCACTGTCCGGCGCGGAGGGCGGGAGGCGGCGGTTCCCGGTCCCGTATGTCCGTCCCCTTGGGACGCGTGTCCGTGCGGGATAGGGTCGTTCGCATGGAGGGACGCGCCGAGCGCCTGGTGGCCGTCGTCGGTTTCGAGGCGGCCGAGCTGCTCGACATCGCCTGCGTGACGACGGGGCTCGCCATGGCGAACGGGCTCGGGGACACCGGCGTGCCGTACCGGGTGCGGGTGGTCGGACCCGGCGGGGGCGCCATCCGCTGCGGCACCGGGCTCACACTGGGCAGCGACGGGTCGCTGGAGCGCACGAGGGGGCCGCTGGACACGCTCGTCGTCTCGGGCGGTCTGGGCGTCGAGCGGTTCGCCGCGGACGCCCGTCTCGTCGGGCACGTCCGGCGCCTCGCCCGGGAGAGCCGCCGGGTGGCCTCCGTGTGCACGGGCGCGGGCGTCCTGGCCGCGGCGGGACTCCTCGACGGCCGGCGGGCCACCACGCACTGGCAGTTCGCTCCCCGGCTGGCCGCGCGGTATCCGGGCGTCTCGGTCGACCCGGCACCGCTGTGGATCCGCGACGGGAACGTGTACACGTCGGCGGGCATCACCAGCGCGCTCGACCTGACCCTGGCGTTCGTCGAGGAGGACCACGGCCCCGAACTGGCGCGCCGGGTCGCCCGGCACCTCGTCGTCCACATGCAGCGGCCCGGCAACCAGAACCAGATGAGCCTCTTCACGACGGCCCCCCCGCCCCGGGACGACACGGTCCGCGCCCTCGTCGCGCACATCGCCGCCCGCCCCCACGACGACCTGAGCACGCCGGTCCTGGCCGCCCGGGCGGGGGTGACGCCTCGTCACCTCACCCGGCTGTTCACGGAGCACCTGGGGCGGCCGCCCGGCCGGTACGTCCGCGCGGTCCGCGCCGAGGCGGCCGCGCAGCTCCTGGTGTCCACCGCGCTCCCCCTGGCCTCGGTGGCCGTGCGCTGCGGCTTCGGCACGCCGGAGTCCCTTCGCAAGGCGTTCGCCAGCCACTACGGCGTCTCGCCCTCGCACTACCGCGACAGCATGCGCTCGGTGGACGGACGGTAGGCCCGCGGGGTGAAGCGGTTCGGCGGGCAGTTCCGTGGGCGGTTCGACGGAACGGTTCGGTGGGGCGATTCGGTGGTCGGTTCGGCGGCCGGCCGGGCAAGAGGCGTGCATGGGCGGGTCGTTCGGGGGCAGGCGGAGGGGAGAGCGCATGGGACCGCTCTCGTCGGTGGCTCCGCGGCATCCCCCGTTCCGCGGACCCGCCGGACAGGGCGTGCGGCTCGTACCGGGCAGGGTGCGGGCCGCACGCCGTTTCCCCCTCCGACGGACAACGAACGGCGAACGGCGAACAGTGTGCGGCGCCGCCGAACCGTTCCACGCGTCGAGCCGTCTCAGCCGTCGTCCCGTTTCCGCGCCGGAGAACGTCGCCCCCGCGTCGACGCCAGTACTCCCCCCACGACGGCGATCACCGCGAGGGCCAGGGCGATGCTCACCCAGCCCTCGGTGTCCCAGTAGACGTCCTCCAGGCTGATCAGCAGCGCCGCCTCGTCGACGATCAGGGCCATGCCGACGCCGTAGGCGAGCCCCATCCAGGCACGCGCGCGTGCCGAGCGTTCCACGAGGCCCGCCGCGCCCACCACGGCGAGCAGCAGGATCCCCCACACGTAGTGGTGGATGTGCACTCCGCCGGCCTGCACGTCGCCGATGCCGGCCACGTCGATGTGGATCAGCCAGGTGAGCAGGCGCATTCCACCGAAGGTGAGGGCGAAGCCCCACCACGCCAGGACGAAGCCGCGCCGCTCGGAGGAGATGCCGGGCAGGAGCCGAAGCCAGGGCGACCGGTGGGTCGTGGGTGTGGACGGCGGACGGCCGGGCGGCCGTGGGACGTGCGAGGGCGTCATGCCTTCTTTCCTGCCTCTCCTACCTCTTCTGCTTCTGTTCCTTCTGATGCTTTTCTGCTTCTTCTGTTGTTTCTGCCGCTTCTGCCGTCTCCACTGCTGTGAATTCCTCGATCAGTCCGGCCACGGCTTCCGGCGCGCTGTAGTGCGCCGCGTGCGCGGCGCCCGGGACGTCGACCGCGCGCCCGTCCGGGACGAGCCGGGCCACGTGCCGGATCCAGGCGTGGGAGGCGATCGTGTCACCGGCGCCGCGGACCACGAGCGTCGGCACGTCGACCCGGGCCAGATGCCCCTCGAATGCCCCGGCCGCGTCCCGCAGGGCGTGGCGCAGGGACGCGGCGAAGCGAAGGGGGCCGGTGAGCAGGTAGTCCGTCGCGGCCGTCCCGAGCAGGGAAAGGGGTTCCCGGGGCGCGTCCGCGAGGAGCCGGCCGCAGTGGCGCGGGCCCGACACGCCCGGTTCGAGCGCCGGACCGAGCAGTACGAGCCCTCGGACCAGCCGTGGATGGCGGACGGCGAGGGCCGCGGCCACCTGGCAGCCGACCGAGTTGGCCACCAGCAGGCTCGGCCCCGGGGAGAGCCGCCGGTGCCAGCGCGCCAGGGCGTCGGCGGCCTGCTCCACGTCGGGCATCCGGCGCGCGGCGGCCCGCGACCGCGCGTTGCCCGGCAGGTCCGGTACGAGCACGGTGGCCCCGTTCGCGGCGAGGCGCCGGGCCAGCGGGGCGAAGTACCGGCCCGACAGGCCGAGTCCGTGCACCAGGACCACGGGCGTCCCGCCCGCCCGCGCCGGGGGGCCGAAGGAGCGGGTGAAGAGACCGGCGCGGGCCCCCGGGTCCCTCCGCCCGGGTCCGTCGCGCCGGGGGGTGTCGGGCGTCTGCTCGGTCACGTCGGATCCCTTTCGGCTGTACGGCACGTGGGCGCGGCTGCCCCGAAGGAGTTCCGGGAAACGGCGCACGTGAAGCACGCGGCAGGACGGCGAGCAGCGGCGGCGCGGGCCCGAGGGGACCGGAAGTACGTCTCTCAGGCGTCCACCAGGCGCCAGAGAGGGGGTACGCGGCGCGGTGGCGCTTCCGCCCGCAGGGTCCGGTGGAGGCGGTCGGCCTCCAGTGGGGTGAGAGCGAGTTCCTCGGTGATCCTGCGGGTGGTGACGTAGTCGAGGCCTTCGGCGCGCCGGGACCGCTCCCACGCGGTGAACCGGGCGAGGAGGGTCCCGGGTTCCGCCGGCCGGCGCGGGGGCGGCACGGCGGGCGCCGCATCGGCCCGCCGTCGTTCGCGCGCGATCTCGGAGAAGCCGCAGACCTCGTACGACACCTTCTCGGCGGCCTCCAGGCCGGAGCAGCGGTCGAGCGCTCCCGCCAGCGGGTTGAGCCGGAGCGCCTCCGCGCAGGTGAGCCGGTGCACCTGGTGCGCGGAGTCGTCGAGGACCAGGGGGCGGGGGGCGTCGCGGGTGCCGCAGACGCCGCGCACGCCCCGGGCCGCCGCGACGAGCACGGCGCCGGCCTCGGACGGGTGCCAGTCGAAGACGGCGAGGACGTCCTCGGTGTCCTCGGCGGCGAGGGTGAGGGCCGGTTCGCCCAGCCGGGGCATCAGGAGGGGAAGGGGCACTTCGTTGTCCAGGCCGGGTCCGGCGACGTACACGGTCGTGGGGATGCCCGTCGCGGCGCAGGCCGCCAGGGCCAGCGCGTCGCCGAGGGGGCTGCGCAGGGTCGGTTCGTCCCCCCGGGCCACGATGTCCCCGCCCACGTCCACGAGGTCGATCCGGTCGGCTCCGCACCAGCGGGCCGCCGCGTCGATCTGGCGGGCGAGGCCGAGCGTGCCGCCGTAGGGGTCGAGCAGTCCCAGCGCGGGGCGCAGCTGTGCGGCCAGCCGGGGCAGCAGCGAGCCGGCCGGTGCCTTCGGCGCGGTCCTCGGGGTGATGAGGGTCAGGTCCGGCGCGGGCGTGAGGGCACCGGTGAAGTCCGCGGCGCCGCGCGGGCCGGGAACGGGGTCGACGACCAGCCTCTCCCAGGCGTAGGTGAGCACCAGGGCCGGGGTGTCGGCCCCGTACAGCGCCGCGTGCACCATGGCCGCCGTGATGGCGTCACCGCCACCGCCCGCGGCGATGAGAAGTCGCTTCATGGCGGACACCCAACTGCACGGGCCGCCTCCCCCGCCACCCGGAGTGAACGATTCCGCGACCTTGACCGGCGTACAAACAAAGGCATTTGGAAGAAAAGCACCTTCTTCGCGAAAAGTGCATACGAAACTCCATGCGATGAAAGCGATTTTTTGGCGTTCGCACTACAGATGTCGACACGCTCGTCGCCCTAGGGTCCCGATCTGTCACCCAAAGTGACGTCGTCGTCCGAGAGTGAGTCACATCGCGTCATGGGCAAGCCAGTCATGCTTCCGTCGCCGTCGGCCCGTTCCACCTCCTCCGCCGTCTCCGCCGTTTCCGAGGAGGAGAGTCCCTACCAGCAGTACGTGTACGCCTATCCGCACCAGAAGGCCTACCGCCTTCTCGACGACGGTCCGCTCCTGAGCGACCTGTGGGCGGGCGAACGCCTCGACGCCCTGTCCTTCTACACGCACATACCGTTCTGCGAGATGCGGTGCGGCTTCTGCAACCTCTTCACCCGCACCGGCGCCCCCGAGGAGGTGACCAGCGCCTTCCTCGACACCCTGGAGCGGCAGGCCCGGGTCACCAGGGAGGCCCTGGACGCCCAGGGCAAGCCCCTGAACTTCACCCTCGCGGCCTTCGGCGGCGGCACGCCGACCTATCTGACGGCCGACGAGCTCGTCCGGCTCTGCGACATCTCCGAGCGCGTCATGGGCGTCGACCTGCGGGCGGTGTCCTGGTCGGTGGAGACCTCGCCGGCCACCGCGACCGCCGACCGCCTCGCCGTGCTCGCGGAGCGGGGCGCCACCCGGCTGAGCATCGGCGTGCAGAGCTTCATCGACGAGGAGGCGCGCGCGGCCGTCCGCCCGCAGAAGCGGGAGGAGGCCGAGACCGCCCTGGCCCGCCTCAGGGACGCGCGGTTCCCCGTGCTCAACATCGACCTCATCTACGGCATCGACGGCCAGACCGAGCGCACCTTCAAGGTCTCGCTCGACGCCGCCCTCGCCTGGGAGCCCGAGGAGATCTACCTCTACCCCCTGTACGTGCGTCCGCTGACCGGGCTGAGCACCCGTCACGCGGCCACCCCCGCCGAGTGGGACGACCAGCGGCTGCGCCTGTACCGCTTCGGCCGCGACCACCTCCTCTCGGCCGGCTACGAGCAGACCTCGATGCGGGTCTTCCGCCGGATCGGCACCGCCGCCGTCGAGGACACCGACGGCAGCAGCATCAGCGAGTACAACCAGCAGGCCGGCATGGTGGGGCTCGGCGTGGGCGCCCGCTCCTTCACGACCGACCTGCACTACACGACCGACTACGCCGTCGCGGTCCCCGAGGTGCGCCGCATCATCGACGACTACATCGCGACCCCGAGCGACCGGTTCCGGCGGGCGCAGTGGGCGTTCCGCATGGACGAGGACGAGCGGCGGCGGATGTACGTCCTCCAGCACCTGCTCGAATCGTCGGGGCTGGACACCGCCCACTACGAGCGCCGGTTCGGCAGCCGCTTCGAGGACGACTTCGCCCCGCAGCTCGACACCCTCCTGGGGCACAACTGGCTGCGGGACGGCGGCGGCGTCCTCCTGCTGACGCCGGAGGGGATGGCCCGGGCCGACGGGATCGGGCCGAAGTTCTTCTCCGCGACCGTGCGGGAGAACATGAGCGCCTACCGGGACCGGTGACACCGCCCGCGGTGGTCAGCGCCCGACCGGCTCCGGCGGGTGGTCCTCCGGAGTCCGGCGGCGCTCCGGCACGGAGACCGTGACCAGGCCGCCGAGGAGCAGTGCGGCGCCGGCGGTGGCGAGGGGCCCCGGCCGCTCGCCGAGCAGCGCCACGCCGAGCACCGTGGCGACCAGCGGTTCCGTCAGGCTCAGCGTCCCCACCGTGGCGGCGCTGAGCCCGCCGACCCCCCGGGTGAAGAGCAGATAGCCGAGCGCGGTCGTGCCGAGCCCCAGCCAGCCCACCAGGGCGACGCCGTGCGCCGTGGCCAGGCCCTCGGGGGCGATCAGGAGGTACGGGGAGACGAGCAGCCCGGCACACAGGACGCTGACCGGGGCCGCCGCGTCCAGGTCCGCCCCGCGCGCGCCCAGCTGCTTGGTGGCGGCGATGTAGACGCCGAAGCTCGCTCCGGCCGCCACCCCGTACGCGACGCCGAGCACGTCCGCCCGGCCGCCGCCGCTCGGGAGCAGCAGCAGTCCGATGCCCACGACGGCGCAGACCGTGCCCACCGCCCAGCGCGGTGAGGGCCGTTCGCCGGAGAGCAGGAGTCCGCACGCCCCGCCGACCACGGGCACGGTCCCGAAGGCGACCGCCGTCGCCAGCGCCGCCCCGGAGCGCTCGACCGCCTGGAGGAAGCAGACCTGGAAGGAGGCCGTGACGAGCACGCTCACCACCAGCCACCGGCGCGTCCCGGGCAGGCGCAGGGTGCGCAGTCCGGCCGGCCGGGCCATGAGGGCCGTGAGCACGAGGCCGCCCAGGAGCATCCGGGCGGCGCCGAGCGACACCGGGTGCGCCCCGGTGTCGGCCCAGATCTGCGCCGGTCCCACGGTGCCCCACAGGACCGCCGCCACCAGTACGGACGCCACAGCCTTCACGCCGACTCCCCTCCCACCACGCATGGACGGCGCGAACGTATCCGGACCCGCCCCGCGGTGGCCCCTGGTGAAAACCATGAGATCCGCGCCCCGTACGCCGTCGATCCCGTGTCTTCGCACCACACCCCTTCCGCCGGGGCGGCGTTCCGGCGGATGCGCCGGTGTTCAACTCCTCAGGTGCGAGGCTCCGTTGAGGTCGAGGATCGAGCCGGACGCCCACTCCGCGTCGGGAGAGGCGAGCCACAGGACGGCCGCCGCGATCTCGGCGGGGGCGGCCACCCGCCCGAAGGGGCTCTGGGCGCGGATCGCGGCTCCCTCGGGCCCCTCCAGACGCGGAGCGACCCGCTCGGTGGCGAAGAAGCCGGGCGCGACCGAGGCGACGGCGATCCCGTGGGGGGCGAGGGAGACGGCGAGCGACTGACCGAGCGCGTGGACGGCCGCCTTGGTCGCCCCGTAGGCCGGATGGTCGGGTTCGCCGCGGAAGGCGCCCCGGGAGCCGATGTTGACGATCCGTCCGCCCGAGCCCCGGTCGATCATGCGCCGGGCCGCGAGGTGGCTCAGGTTCGCGGTCGCGAGCAGGTTCACGGATACGTGTCGCCGCCAGATCTCCGCCCACTCCTCGTAGGGGGTCTCGGCGAGGGGGTGGCGGAGGTTCACCGCGGCGTTGTTGACCAGTACGTCGATCCCGCCGAGGGCCTCGGCCGCCGTGCCGGCCACGGTCGCGGCCGCCGCCGGGTCCGTGAGGTCGCCCCCGACGAGGACGTGGCCCGTCCCTTCGAGGGAGTCCAGGGTGGCCCGGGCGTCCTCGGCGCGCGAGGCGAAGTGGACGGCGACCCGGTCGCCGTTGGCCGCGAACGCCCGGGCGACCTCCCTGCCGAGGCCCCGTGAGGCGCCGCTGACGAGGACGCGGCGGCCTGTTGCGGGCAGGTTCATGGGGGTGCCTTCCGGTCGGGGACGTGCCGTCCGGCATTCTGCACGCCGTCCCCGACCGTCCCCGACCACCCCCGTCCCCGCTCGTCGGACGGTCGGGAGACCGTCAGGACGGTCAGGGAAACGTCGAGACGGTCAGGAGACCGTCAGGACGATCTTCCCCGTGGTGCGGCCCTCCTCGCCGATCGCGTGCGCCTTCGCCGCCTCGGCGAGCGGGAGGACGGTGTCGGCCACCGGCCTCAGCTCGCCGCGCTCCACCAGGGCCGCGAGCTCGCGCAGACCGAGGTGGTCGGGTTCGACCATGACCCAGGCCGCCCGCACGCCGTCCGGGGCGGCGGGGACGTCGTCCGGGCCCGGCAGGGTGATCAGCCTGCCCCCGGGCCGGAGCACCTTCAGGGAGCGCTCGGCCGTCTCCCCGCCGATGCCGTCGAGGACGACGTCCACGTCCCGGAGGACGTCGTCGAAGCGCACCTCGCGGTAGTCGATCACCTCGTCCGCGCCCAGCTCCCGCACCAGGGCGTGCTTGGCCGCGCTCGCCGTGCCGATCACGTACGCCCCGCGGGCCTTGGCGATCTGCACGGCGAGGTGCCCCACCCCGCCGGCCGCCGCGTGCACGAGGACGCGCTCCCCCGGACGGACGTCCGCCGCGTCCACGAGGGCCTGCCAGGCGGTGAGGCCGGCCAGCGGCAGCGCCGCGGCCTCCACGTGGGTCAGGGAGGCGGGCTTGGGGGCGAGGTGCCGGGCCGGGGCCACCACGTACTCCGCGTATCCGCCCGCCTGGCGGGGGAAGAGCGGCATGCCGAAGACCTCGTCCCCGGGGTGGAGGTGCCCCACGCCGGGCCCGACGGCCTCCACCGTGCCCGACACGTCCCAGCCGACGGCGGGGACGGCGCCCCAGTCGATCAGGGCCCCGCTCGTGCGGGTCTTCCAGTCCACGGGGTTCACCCCGGCCGCGCGGACCCGCACCAAGACCTCGTTCAGGCCGGGCTCGGGGCGTTCCACGTTCCGCTCGACCAGGTTCTCGGGACCGCCCCACCGCTCCACGACCATCGCGCGCATGCCGTCCGCCTCTTTCCGTCTCGATCGGCGCGCCGCGGAACCCTTCCGCGGCGACGGGTCCACGATCCGGTGCGGCGGCGTCCCTTGGTGTTGGCCGTCCGGCCACTGTGTGACAGGATCCGGCCATGGGAGCGACACGGGGCAGGACGGTACGGAACGGGCGGGAAGAGGCTCGCGCGGCGCCGCACCGGATCGCCGTGCTCGCGCTCCCCGGAGTGCCCGCGTTCGAGCTCGGCATCCCCTCCCGGGTCTTCGGCAGCGCCGTGGACGCCGGGGGCCGCCCCCTCTACGAGGTCACGGTCTGCACGGTCGACGGCGCCCCCGTGCCCAGCGACGCCGGTTTCACCGTGCAGCCGACGGCAGGCGCGGAGGCCCTCGCGGGCGCCGACACCGTGATCGTCCCGCCCACGCATGCCATGCCCGAGCTGCTCCTCGGTGCCCCGCTGCCGTCCGAGGTCGCGGCGGCCGTCGCCGGCATCCGGCCCGGCACCCGCCTGGTGTCCATATGCAGCGGGTCGTACGTGCTCGCCGCCGCCGGGCTCCTCGACGGGCGGCCGGCCACCACCCACTGGAACCTGGCACCGGAGTTCCGCCGGGCCTATCCGAGGGTCAGGGTCGACGAGGACGTGCTCTTCGTGGACGACGGCGACGTCCTGACCTCCGCGGGGGCGGCGGCGGGCGTCGACCTGTGCCTGCACATGATCCGCCGCGACCACGGCGCCGCGACCGCCAACCGCACCGCGCGCATGTGCGTCGTGCCTCCCTGGCGGGACGGCGGGCAGGCCCAGTTCATCGACCGGCCCGTCCCCGAGCCCACGCTGGCCGACACGACCGCCACCCGCGCCTGGGCCCTGGAGCACCTGGCGGAGCCGCTCACCCTCGCCCGGCTCGCCGAGCACGCGCGGATGAGCCTGCGGACCTTCACCCGCCGGTTCCGCGACGAGGTCGGCCTGACCCCCGTGCAGTGGCTCACGGCCCAGCGCCTCGAACTCGCCAAGCAGCTCCTGGAGACGACCGACCTCCCGATCGACCTCGTCGCCCACCGCGCCGGGCTCGGCTCCGGGAACTCCCTGCGCGCGCACATGCGGACGGCGTTGGGCGTCTCCCCCGCCGCCTACCGCCGCGCCTTCGGCTCCGGCGCGGACGCGCTCGCCGGGAGCGGGACGTGACGTGACGCCGTGTCCGTTTGGAGCACGGGCGGCAGGGCAGCCGAGGTGCTACGGACAAGACACAGCGAGAGGTGGGAGTCGATGTCGACCGGAATCGTCCTGGCCATCGTCATTGCCGCCGTCGTGGTGGTCGCGCTCGTCACCGTCGCCGCGGTGAACCACCGGCGACGGGCGCGTCTGCGCGACCGGTTCGGACCCGAGTACGACCGGGCCGTCGAGGAGACGGGCAGCAAGCGGGCCGCCGAACAGGACCTCGACGCCCGGGAACGGCGCCATCAGGAACTGGACATCAAGCCGCTGTCGAGCGGCACGAGGGAGCAGTACGCGCAGCGGTGGAAGGAGCTCCAGGAGGAGTTCGTCGACGCGCCCGAGGGCGCGGTGCACGAGGCCGACCGGCTGGTGACGGCCCTGATGCACGAGCGCGGCTACCCCACCGAGGGGTACGAGCAGCGGATGCGCGACCTGTCCGTGCGGCACGGCCGCACGCTGGAGCACTACCGGGCCGCCCAGGAGGTGCACGCGCTGAGCTCCTCGCGATCGGCCACCACCGAACAGCTGCGGGAGGCGATGGTGCACTACCGCGCCCTCTTCGACGGCCTGCTCACCGACGGCGAACCGACCGGCCCCCGCCGGTCCTGACGCGGAGGCGGAACACATGCGTGACCACGACACGGCCGAACGAGGGGCGTCGGCCGCCCCGTACGGAACGACGGACCGGTACGAGACGAAGGACCGGTACGAGACGAAGGAGCCGCACGGGACGACGGACCCGCACGGCGTGAACCAGCGGTACGCAACGAACGAAGAGCGCGGAACGACGGACCGGTACGAAGCGGACGAACAGCCCCCCGTTCCCCCGGAGTCGAGCGCGGCGCCCGCCGGAAGGCCCACCACTACCGGGCAGCCGGCCGTCCGTCCCGCCCCGCTGGCGAGCGCCACCGGGCGCGGGGACGACGAGCACGTGCCGGATCTGCTCGGCAGGGCGGACGGCGACGCGTACCGCGAGCGCTGGCGCGAGGTCCAGGGCCGGTTCGTCGACGACCCGCGCGAGGCGGTGCACTCGGCCGACGAACTCGTCGCCGACGTGATGCGGACGCTGACGGAGGCCTTCGCCGCCCACAAGCACACCCTCGAAGAGCAGTGGAACGAGGGCCGGGACGCCGACACGGAGGACCTCCGGGTGGCGCTGCGCGAGTACCGCTCGTTCTTCAACCGGCTTCTGACCAGTTCGACCCCCCGGCGGTAGGAGGGGCGCGGGGAGCGGGGCGGGGCATCGGCGGCGCGGGATCTCACAGCGCCGCGTGCGCCCCGCCCCGCTCCCTGCCGCCCGGATGGCGGTGCCGCCAGACCCAGAACACTGCGGAGGACACCAGTGCCCACCCCGCGAGCACCACGAAGGGGAAGAGGTGCTGGTGGCCGCCGAAGTACACCGCGGTGTGCTGCGCGTTCACCGAGGCGCCCGGCGGCAGCCACTGGCCGACGTGCCCGAGCGGCGACGGCAGCAGCGGCCAGGACACCGCGCCCCCCGAGGAGGGGTTGCCGAGGAGCACCATCAGCCCCCAGGTCGGGAGCATGGCCCACCGCCCGATGAGGGTGTTGAACATGGAGAAGACCATGCCGGAGGCGAACATGGTCAGCGCGAGGATCAGCCACGACTCGACGAACGGCAGGTCGAGCGCGCCGAGCAGCCAGTCCACGGTCGCCGCGACGGCGAATCCGCCCAGCAGGGCGTAGAGCACGGTGAAGGCGATCCGCTCGGCGGGGTTCAGCGGCTTCGCGTGCACGCTGAGCTGGATGGCCCCGACGAAGCCGATGATCACGGCGGCGAGCGAGACGTAGAACAGCGCGAGGCCGCGCGGATCACCCCTCTGCAACGGTTTGACGTCCGCCACCACGACCGGCACTCCGGTCGCCCGGCCCACCTCCACCGCCGCCTCCGCGAGGAGCTGGGCCACCGAGGCCCCCGAGGCGCCGGCGACGTCGAGGGCCACGCGGCCGTCCCGCAGGGTCATGACGGCGAAGACCTCCTGCTCGTTCACCGCCTCCAGCGCCTCGGCGCGCGTCCGGTAGGGCCGCAGTTCGAGCGAGGAGTCGAGTGCCCGCTCCATCCCCCCGGTGAACGTCCCGCCCGTCGGCGAGTCCGCCGCCCCGAGGACGGCCGTCGGGATGTGACGGGGGGTCGGGTTCGCCATCGCGTACGTGTACGAGCCGGCGAACAGGGCGGCCGCCGCGGCCAGGATCAGGACGAGCACGGTCGCCGGGAAGAAGGGCGAGCGGGTGAAGGCCGTCCAGCGTTCGGAGCGGCTCGGCGGCCGGCCGTGGGCCCCGTGCGGCGGCGCGGCCCGCGCGTCCTCCCGCCCCGTGCCGTCGCCTCCCGGGGCCTCGTGGGGCGGTGGGGTGTCGTCGTGCGTGTCGGCCATGATCCCCACACTAATCATGACGAAGCGGACGAACGACTCCCTTCGCCCACCAGACGCCCCATGGCCCATCGGGCCGGGCCCGCGTACGCCGCGAGGGCGAGGGCCGGTCCCTCGATCCGCAGTGTCGTGGCCGATCCGGCCGGCCGGGTGAGGACCGCGTGGTGCAGCCGCAGGCGCACCGGTCCGAACCGGACCCGCCACGTCCACCGCCGCCGTTCCTCGTCGACGGACTCCACGACGAACTTCGCGGAGACGCCGAGGAACGAGACGGCCTCGCCCCGCAGGCCGGGCGCGATGCGCACACCGGGCGCGATCCGTCCGCCGTCCACGCGCACCGCCCTGATCTGCGGCGACCACGTCGGCCAGAGGGCGGGCACGGCGTAGCGTTCCCAGGCGTCCCCGGCGGGGGCCCGGCCGACGGCCCGCAGCGTCACGGCCGCCATCGGTCCGCCCGGCCCTCAGCCGACCCGGCCGTGGACGAACTCGTCGAGGGCCTTGCCCGGCCGCAGGCCCACCTCGCCGTCCTCGTCGTGGAAGCTGCCGAAACCGAGGAGGGTGACGGTCGCGCCCTCCTTGAGCGCCTCGGCGATCGCCCCCGCGTCCTCGACCGTGCCGAACACGGCGTCGACGACCCTGCCGATCTGCTCGGCGGACGGAGTTTCCCCGTCCGCCACCTTGCGCGTGACCGCCTCGATCAGTCCGGACCTGTCCATGCGACGCACCCACTCCTCGACGGGAAGACCGGCGGAGCGGCGACCTCCTCACCTGCCGGTCACCGCCGTCCGGGACCACCATCGTCACACCGCCGCCGCTCCCCCGCACGCGGCGCGCGGCCGTAGGCTGCGCGTGTGCACAGTGTGGAACTGCTGCCCGACGCGTCGACCGAGCGGGCCGTCCGGGACGCGTGGCGGCGTCTGGCGGACGCGGGTCTGCCCAGTCAGGACGGGCACCGCCATCCGACGAACCGGCCCCACCTCACCCTCGCCTCGGCCGACGGCCTCCCGCCGGAGACGCGCGCCCGACTGCTCCGTGTGCTCGCGGAGGCGCTGCCCCTCCCCCTGCGTCTCGACGGGCTCGTACGGTTCTCCGGCCGGGTCCGCGTGCTGGCGTGGGCCGTGCGGCCCGACGACGCCCTGCTCCGGCTGCACGGGGCGGTGTGGCGGATCCTGCGCGAAGCACCGGAGAGCGGAAGGCCGAACCCCCTCCTCGATCCGGCCCGCTGGGTCCCCCACGTCACGCTCGGCCGCGGGCGCGACGCCTCCTGGGACGTGTCGGCGGACGGGGTGCTCTCCCCGTCCGCCGGTGCGCCGGCAGGTGTCCGGAACGGTGCGTGGACCTCCGCCCGGAGCTACGACTCCGTCACTCGTACGGTGGAACGCCTCGCCCCTCAGGGGGCGTCCGGAGCCGGCAGGAAGCCCGTCCCCCGGAAGTAGGCCAGGTAGCGCACGAGGACCTCCTCGGTCAGGGCCGGTGGCCGTACGCCGAGTTCCGCCGTCGCGGCGGTCGTGCGGCGGGAGTCGAAGCGGCGTCCGTCCACCGCTCCCCCGGCCTCCCCGGCGCCTCCGCCCTCGCCGAGGAACAGCTGGGCGGCGTTGTCGGGGCTGGCCGCGACGAGCGCCCGCCACTCCTCCGCGGGCACCCTGCGCAGCTCGTGGCCGAGCTTCTCTGCGACGGCGAACACCTGTTCCAGGCCGGGGGCGTCGGGATGGGTGAGGTGGAAGGTCTCCGTACCGTCGCGTCCGGCCGACGCGAGCGCCACCACCGCCGCGCTCACGTAGTCCACGGGCACCCAGCCCGTCGAGCCGTGCGGCAGGTCGGGGACCGCCTTCGCCTGGAGGCAGCCCTTGATGAGCTGCCACAGCAGGTCGCGGTCCTGGCAGGCCCCGGTGGCGGTGTCGCCGCTGATGCGGCCGGGCCGGTGGACGGTGACGGGGAGGCCGCGTTCGCGCGCCAGGCCGATCAGGCCCTCCGCGACCCACTTGCTCTGCGCGTAGCCGTCGGGCAGGTCCTCGGGCGGTCCGGTCGGCGTCGTCTCCGTGACGGTCACGGGTCCGGCCGACGGGGCGTGGACGCCGGTCGTGGACACGTAGTGCATGCCGGGCGAGCCGGAGTCGGCGAGCAGCCGCAGCAGTTCTTCGGTCCCGGCGACGTTCGCGGCGCGCAGGTCGCCGTAGCCGGCCGCGAAGTTGACCCGGGCGCCGTTGTGCAGCACCGGGCCGAGCCCGCGCACGAGCGCGGCGCGGACCCCGGGGGCGAGGCCGAGGCCCGGGGCGGCCAGGTCGCCGGGGACGGGGCGGATCAGGTCCCGGTAGCGGTCGCGCCACAGGCCGTACCGCCGCAGGTTCTCCCGCAGCCGGTGCGCGCCGTCCTCCTCGTCCGACGCCCGTACCAGGCAGTCGACCGGGCCGCCGGTCGTCTCGATCAGGTCGCGCAGCAGGAACGCGCCGAGGAAGCCGGAGGCGCCCGTCAGGAGGGGCCGGGGCGAGGGCCGGGAGGGGCGGCGCCGTCCCGGGCCGGCGGGCGCGGGGGTCCGTCCGGCGCCGGTGACGTCCTCGGCCAGGCGGACCTCCGCCGCCCAGTCCACCGGTCCGGGGCCGTCCGGCGGGGCGGTGCCGTCCTCGGTGTCCTCCAGGAGGCGGGCGACGCCCTCGACGGTCGGGGCGGCGAACAGGGCGCGCAGCGACAGGCGCCGGCCGCACCGCTCCTCGATCCGCTGGGCGAGGGTCACGGCGAGCAGGGAGTGCCCGCCGTGGTCGAAGAAGTCGTCGGTGACGCCGATGCCGGGCAGTCCGAGCGTCTCCGCGAACACCTCGCACAGCGTCCGTTCCCGGTCGGTGCGCGGCGCGCGTCCGCCGGTGCGCGGCTCCTCGGGCGCCGGCAGGGCCTTCCGGTCGGTCTTGCCGTTGGGCGTGAGGGGCAGCTCGCCGAGGCTCACGTGGGCGGCGGGGACCATGTGGTCCGGCAGGTGGTCCGCCAGGCGGGCCCGTACCTCCGACGTGTCGAGTGCCGTCGCCCCCTCGGCGGGGACGGTGTAGGCGACCAGGCGGCGGTCGCCGGGCCGGTCCTCCCGTACGACGGCGCAGGCGGCGGCGACGCCGGGCAGGGCGGTGAGCGCCGCCTCGATCTCGCCGAGTTCGATGCGGAAGCCGCGCAGCTTGACCTGGTCGTCCACGCGTCCGGCGTATTCGAGCTGTCCGTGGTGGTTCCAGCGGGCCAGGTCGCCGGTGCGGTACATGCGGCCGCCCGTCCGGTCGAACGGGTCGGCCACGAACCGGGAGGCGGTGAGCCCCGGCCGGTCGTGGTAGCCGCGGGCCAGGCCTCCTCCGGACACGTACAGCTCCCCCACCACGCCGGGCGGTGCGGGGGCGAGCCGGTCGTCGAGGACCCGTACCAGGGCGCCGTCGACGGGTGTGCCGATCGGCACCGTGCGGTCCGGGGCGAGCGGCCCGTCCGCGTGCTGGAAGCCGCTCATGGTGGCGCAGACGGTGGTCTCCGTGGGGCCGTAGGCGTTGACGAGGTGCCGTCCGCGCGCCCAGGCGCGGACGAGGGCGGGCGGGCAGGTCTCGCCGGCCAGGACGATCGTGGTCCCCGCGGGGAGGGACTCCGGGGGCATGACCGCGAGGGCGGCCGGCGGGAGCGTCAGATGGGTGATGCCGTGGTCGCGGACCCGGGCGGCGAGGGCCGGTCCGGGCAGCAGGGCCTCACGTGCGTCGAGCTCCAGGCAGGCCCCGGAAAGCAGGGCCATGCACAGCTCCCAGAAGGCGGCGTCGAAGCTCACCGAGGCGAGTTGCAGGACGCGGCTGTCGGAGGTGAGCCGCAGCCGTTCCCGCTGGGTCGCGGCCATCGCCCCGATGCCCCGGTGGGTGACGGCCACGCCCTTGGGGCGGCCGGTGGAGCCCGAGGTGTAGATGACGCAGGCCGGGTGCGCCGCGTCCGGGAGCGGCAGCGGGGCGGACGGGTCCGCGGCCGGCGCGTCGTCCCCCTGGTACAGGTGCGGGACCGCGGTGGACGGGAGGCGCCGGTGCAGCTCGGGGGTGGTGAGCAGCAGGCGGGGGGCCGCGTCGTCGAGCATGTGCGCCAGACGGGCGGCCGGGTAGTCGGCGTCGAGGGGCAGGTAGGCGGCTCCGGCCCTGAGCACGCCCAGCAGCGCGACCACCAGGCCGGCGTCGCGGGGCAGGGCCACGGCCACCCGGTCCTCCGGGCCGACGCCCCGGGCGGCGAGCCGCCGGGCGAGGGCCTCGGCGCGCGCGTCGAGTTCGCGGTAGGTCAGGGTCGTGCGCGCGTCGCGGACGGCCGGGGCGTCGGGGGCCCGCCGCACCCGGTCGGCGAAGAGCGCGGGGAAGGTGTGCTCCGTCGGGTTCCCGCGCGGTCCGGTCCCCCACCGGACGAGACGGGCCCGTTCGGTGTCGTCGAGCACGTCGTAGGCGTGCAGGGGCAGGCCCGGGTCCTCGGTGACGGTGCCGAGCAGGTGGACGAGCCGGTCGGCCAGGCCGCGCACCGTGTCCGCGTCGAAGAGTTCGGTCGCGTAGTCGACGGAGGCCCGCATGCCGCCGGGGGCGTCCTCGCCGCCGGGCGCCTCGACGAAGGTGAACGCCAGGTCGAACTTGCTGACGCCGAGGTCGACCGGCACGCCGTGGACGGTGAGGCCGGGGAGGTCGACGGGGGCGGCGGGGGCGTGGTTCTGGAGCACCAGCATCGTCTGGAACAGCGGGTGGTGGTGGGCGCGGGCCGGGTTGAGGAGTTCCACGAGCCGTTCGAAGGGGACGTCCTGGTGGGCGTGGGCGGCCAGGTCGAACTCCTTGACGCGGTGCAGGAGTTCGCGGAAGGTCGGGTCGCCGCTCAGGTCGGTGCGCAGCACGAGGGTGTTCACGAAGAAGCCGACCAGGTCGGCCGTGGCCTCGTCGGTGCGTCCGGCGACGGCCGTGCCCAGGGGGACGTCCTCGCCGGCGCCGTGCCGGGAGAGCAGGAGCGCCAGGGCGGCCTGGAGCACCATGAAGACGCTGCACCCGTTCTCGCGGGCGAGCGCGGCGATCCGCCGGGCGGTGGCGTCGTCGACGGCGAAGTGGTGGGTGGCGCCCTCGTGCCGGGGCGCGGGGGGACGCGGGCGGTCGCGGGGCAGTTCGACGCACGCGGGCAGTCCGGCCAGGGCGTCCCGCCAGAAGGCGAGCTGCCGGGAGACCGGGCTGTCGGGGTCCGTCTCGTCGCCGAGGAGTTCCCGCTGCCACAGCGTGTAGTCGGCGTAGTCGACGGGCGGTGGGGTCCACTCCGGGGCGGCTCCCCCGAGGCGGGCGCGGTAGGCGGTGCCCAGGTCGCGGACGAGGGGGGCCAGGGACGAGCCGTCCGCGGCGATGTGGTGGATCACGAGGACGAGGACGTGGGACTCGTCCGCGAGCCGCAGCAGGGTGGCCCGCAGCGGGAGTTCGCGTGCGATGTCGATCGGTTCGGCCACGGCCGCGGCGATCCGGTCCGCGCGCTTGTCCTCGTCGACGGAGTCGAGGAGGAGCGCGGGGCGGGCGTCCTCGGGCGCGAGGACGTGCTGCGCCGGGTCTCCTCCCCGCTCGGGGAAGACGGTGCGCAGGGGGGTGTGGCGGGCGACGACGTCGTGGAGGGCCAGGCGCAGGGCGTCCACGTCGAGCGGGCCGTCGAGGCGTACGGCGAAGGGGATGTTGTACGTGGCCGAGGGGCCGTCGAGCCGGTGGAGGAACCACAGTCGGCGCTGGGCGTACGACAGGGGCAGCGCGTCGGGTCGCGGCCGGGCCGTCAGGGGCGGGCGGGCCGGGCGGCCGGCGTCCTCCAGCGCGGCGGCGAGCGAGGCGACGGTGGGGTGTTCGAAGAGCGTGCGGATCTCGGTCTCGGTGTCGAGCGCGGTGCGGATGCGGCCCACGAGCAGGGTCGCGAGGAGCGAATGGCCGCCCAGGGCGAAGAAGTTGTCGTCGGCGGCGACCCGGGGCAGGCCGAGCACGTCGGCGAAGAGCCCCGCGAGGATCTCCTCGCGGGCGCCGCGCGGGGCCCGTCCGGTGGTGGCCGGCGCGTCGGCGGGCGCCGGCAGGGCCGCCCGGTCGAGCTTGCCGTTGGGCGTCAGCGGCAGCGCTTCCAGGGTCTGTACGGCGGCGGGGACCAGGTAGGCGGGCAGACGGCTGCCCACGTGCGCGACGAGGACGGCCGGGTCGGGCGTGCGGCCGGGGGCCGGGACGACGTAGGCGGTCAGGACGCGGTCGCCGGGCCGGTCCTCGCGGACGACGACGCACGCGGCGCGCACCGACGGGTGGGCGCGCAGGGCGGCCTCGATCTCGCCGGGCTCGATGCGGTGGCCGCGCAGTTTGACCTGCTGGTCGGCGCGGCCGACGTAGACGACGCGCCCGTCGGGGGTGCGGCGCACGAGGTCGCCGGTGCGGTACAGGCGGCCGCCGGCCGGGTCCGAGGGGTCGGCGACGAACCGGGCGGCCGTCGCCCCCGGCTGTCCGAGGTAGCCGCGCGCCACTCCCGGGCCCGCCAGGTACAGCTCGCCCTCGGCGCCGTCCGGCACGGGGCGCAGCGAGGCGTCCAGGACGAGGGCGCGCACCCCGTCGAGCGGCCGTCCGACGGGCGGCACGCCGTCCGGGTCCTCGTCGGCGGTGACCCGGTGCAGGAGGGCGAAGGTGGTGGCCTCGGTGGGGCCGTAGGCGTTGAGGACGCGGGTGCCGGGGTGGGCGGCGGCGAGCCGCTGGAGCACTCCGGGGGCGGCGGCCTCCCCTCCGGCGGCGGCGAGGCGGAGCAGGCCGAGGGCGTCCGGGTCGGTCTCGGCGAAGACGTTGAACAGGGCCGTGGTGAGGAAGGCCGCGGTGACGCCGTGACGGGCGACGAGCTCTCTGAGCCGCTCGGGCTGGAGCACGCCGTCCGGCGCCACCACGATCCGGCCGCCGCGCAGCAGGGGCACCCAGATCTCGAAGGTGGCGGCGTCGAAGACGTACGCCGAGTGCAGCAGGACCGCGTCGGTCGCGCCGTCGTCCCAGGTGCGTTCGGCCGCGAGCGCGGCGATGTCGGCGTGGGTGACGCCGACGGCCTTGGGCAGGCCGGTGGAGCCGGAGGTGAACATGGTGTACGCGAGCCGGGCGCCGCCGGCGGCTGCGGGCAGCGGGCCGGGGGCGGCGGGGCGGCCGTCCCGTACGCGGCCCGCGGCGTCCACGGTCACGATCCGCGCCCCGGGGCCGAGCGACCGCACCCAGGGGTGGGTGCGGGTCTCCGCGTCGACGACCAGGAGGCGGGGGGCGGCGGCCCCGGTCACCCGGGAGAGCCGTTCCTCGGGCCAGGTCGGGTCCAGGGGTACGTAGGAGGCGCCCGCGCGCAGGACTCCGAGCGGTGCGGTGACCTGGGCGGCCGAGCGGCCGAGGAGGAGGCCGACGCCTTCCTCGGCGGTCGCGCCGAGGCCCGTCAGGGTCCCGGCCAGGTCGTCGGCGAGGGCGCACAGCTCCCCGTACGTGAGCCGTTCGCCGGTTCCGGTGACCGCGACCGCGTCCGGGTGGGCGGCGGCGTGCCGGGCGACGGCGTCGGGGAGGTCCGTGGCGAGGACGGCGGCCGGGAGGGGGGCGCCCCCGCCCCGGGCGAGCAGGGTCTCGTGCTCGCCGTCGAGGAGGACGGACACGGTGTCGGCCGGGCGGTCGAGGTCGTCGGCCAGGGTCGTCAGGAGGGCGCGCATCCGGGCGACCGTGCGGGCCGTCTCCGCGCGGTCCAGGAGGGTGGGGCGGAAGCCGAAGGTGACGCGCAGGGCGGTGCCGGGGGCGATGGTGAGGGTGAGGGGGTAGTGCGCGGCGTCCGTGCCCTCGAACCCGGTGACGGTCAGGCCGGGGAGGCCCTGCCGGGCGGTGCGCAGGGTCTCCTCGTCGAGGGGGTAGTTCTCGAACACGGCCAGGGTGTCGAAGAGCGTGTCGAGGCCGGTCGTCGCGCGTATCCCGGTCAGTCCCACGTGCTGGCTGCCGAGCAGCCGGCCCTGTTCGTCCTGGAGCCGGGTGAGGAGTGCGGCGAGGGTCTCGCCGGGGCGGAGGGACAGGCGCACCGGCACCGTGTTGATGAAGAGGCCGATCATCGACTCGACGCCGGGCAGCTCCGGGGGGCGGCCGGAGACGGTCGTGCCGAAGAGGACGTCGTCGCGGCCGGTGAGCCGGGAGAGCAGCAGGCCCCAGGCGCCCTGGACGAGGGTGTTGAGGGTGAGCCGGTGGGCGCGGGCGGTCGCCCTCAACCGCTCGCTGGTCACCGCGTCGAGTTCGAGGACCAGGGTCTCGGGCAGTTCGTCCGGGCGTGCCGCCTCCGCCGCGCCGCGCCCGGCGAGCAGCGTCGGCGCCTCGACGCCCGCCAGGGCGGTGCGCCAGGTGTCGAGGGCGGCGGCCTCGTCCTGTCCGGCGAGCCAGGCGAGGTAGGTGCGGTAGGGGGTGACGCGGGGCAGGGTGAGGTCGTCGCCCCGGTGGGCGTACAGCTCGAACAGCTCGCGCACCAGGAGCGGCATCGACCAGCCGTCGAGCAGGATGTGGTGGCTCGTCATCACCAGGCGGTGGCGGCCGGGCCCGGTGCGCAGCAGGGAGAACCGCATCAGCGGGGGGGTGGCGAGGTCGAAGCGCCGGGTGCGGTCGGCGGTGAGGAAGGCGCGGACCCGTTCCTCGACCGTCCGGCCGTCGTCCGGGGCCGTGAGGTCGTACCGCTCCAGGGGCACCGGCACCTCGGCGGCCACGGCCTGCACCGGCTCGTCGAGGTCCTCGTGGAGGAAGCCCACGCGGAGGTTGGCGTGCCGGCGCAGGAGCGTGCCGACGGCGGCGTGCAGCGCGGTCGTGTCGACGGCGCCTTCGAGGGTGAAGACGAACTGAGCGGTGTAGACGTCGACGGCGTCGGAGTCGTACAGGGCGTGGAAGAGCATGCCCGCCTGCAACGGCGTCAACGGCAGGACGTCTTCGAGCTGGAACCCGGTCACTTGCGGCCACCCCACTTGTTCTTCAGTCGGTCGAGCTGGTTCTGGTCGAGGGAGACCAGGGGAAGGTCGGACGGCGTCCAGCCGCCCGCGTCGGGCCGTTCGGCGTGTTCGGCGATCGCGCCCAGGGCCCGGTCGAAGGCGTCGGCGAGGGCCGTCACGTCCTCCTCGGCGAGCAGGTCGGCGGGCCAGGTCCAGCGCGTCACGAGGCGCGGCCCGCCGGGTCGGTCCTCGGTGTGGGCGTTGATGTCCAGGACGTGGTGGACGGGCATGTCCCGGTCCTGGGCGGCCGGGGCGCCGCCGTCGAGCACCACCTGCCAGTCGGCGTCCCCGTCGCCCGCCGGGTCCTGTGCCGCGTACCGGCCGAGGTAGTTGAAGCCGATCTGGGGTTCGGCCGCGCCTTCGCGGCGGGCCCGCGCCCCGGGGTCGAGGCGGTACAGCACGCCGTGGCCGATGCCGTGGTCCGGCACCGCCCGCAGCTGTTCCTTGACGCGTTTGACGGCCCGGTCCACGAGGCCGGCGTCGAAGCGGGCGGGATCGCGCGGATCGAGGGGGCCGGGATCGAGCAGGACGGGATGGAGGCTGGTGAACCAGCCGACCGTACGGGACAGGTCGAGGTGTCCGGCGATCTGCTCGCGGCCGTGGCTCTCCAGGTCGATCAGGACGCCGGTGCCCTCCGGGCGCGGCGCCCCGGTCCGGTCGGCGCGCCCCGCCCGCCAGGAGCGGACGGCGAGGGCGAGCGCCGTGAGCAGGACGTCGTCCACGCCCGCGTGGAAGGCGGCCGGGGCGGTGGTGAGCAGGGCCCCGGTGCGGGAGGCCGCCGGGTGGGTGGTCAGGGTCCGGGTCCGGCCCGCCGTGTCCCGCGCGGGGTCGAGGGGCCGGCCGGCGAGCGGCGGGTCGGAGGCGCGCGCCACCGTCTCCCACAGCGGGAGTTCGGACGCCCGGACGCCTTCCCGGGCCTGGGCGGCGAGGAGGCGCGCCCAGGACCGGTAGGAGGTGGTGACGGGCGGCAGGACGGGGGCGTCCGGAGCCGGTACGGGGTCGGCGGCGGTCACGGCCCGCCAGGCCGTCGCCAGGTCCTCGGCGAGCACGCGCCAGGACACCGCGTCGACCGCCAGGTGGTGTACGACGAGCAGCAGGCGGCCGCGGGCGTCGGGCCCGGCGTCGCACCACACCGCCTCGAACACCTCGCCGTGCGCGGGCCGCAGCCGCCGCCTGGCCCGCTCGCCCGCCTCGGCGAGGGCGGAGCGGACCTCGTCCGCGTCCCGCCCGGTGGCGTCGATCCGGGTGAGGCGGGGGCGGACCGGTACGGTCCCCCGGGGCAGGGTCTCCAGGGCCGGTTCGCCCCCGGCCGTGCGGACGACCCGCACCCGCAGCATGTCGTGGTGGTCGACGAGGAGCTGGAGCGCGGCGGCCAGGTGTTCCTCGTCGGCGCCCTCGGGGGTCCGCAGCACCGCGGACTGGTTGTAGCCGTCCGTGGGGCCCGGCCGGTCCAGGAACCAGGCGGCGATGGGGGTGGGCGGCATCGTGCCCACGCCGTCGTCGGCCGGTGCCGGGGTCCGTTCGCCGAGTTCCTCGGCGACCGCCGCGATCGCCTCGGGCGTGCGGTGCAGGAAGACGTCCCGGGGGGTGACGCCGAGCCGGTTCTCCCGGATCCGGCTGACGAGCTGGATGGAGAGGATGCTGTCGCCGCCGAGCGCGAAGAAGTCGTCGTCGGTGCGCACGTCGGGGACGCGCAGCACCGTGGCGAACACGTCGCACAGGATCCGCTCCCGCGCGGTGCGCGGCTTTCCGCCGTCCCGTCGTCCGGTCCCGGCGGCGGGGCGGGCGGGGGCCGGGAGGGCGCGCCGGTCCGTCTTGCCGTTGGGCAGCAGCGGCAGCGCGTCCAGGGGGACGAGGTCGGCGGGGATCATGTACGGCGGGAGGGAGACGGCCAGCCGTTCCCGCAGGTCGCGGGCGTCGGGGAGCCCGGGGCCGCCGGGTGCGGGGACGGCGTAGGCGACGAGGCGCTGTTCGCCGGGCCGGTCCTCTCGGACCAGCACGGTGGCGGCGGCGACGCCGTCGAGCGCGGTGAGGGCGGCCTCGATCTCGCCGGGTTCGATGCGCAGGCCGTGCAGCTTGACCTGGTCGTCGGCGCGGGCCACGTAGGAGAGGAGGCCGTCCGCGGTGCGGCGGACGAGGTCGCCGGTGCGGTACATCCGCGTTCCGGGGGGTCCGAACGGGTCGGCGACGAAGCGTTCGGCGGTCAGGCCGGGGCGGCCGAGGTAGCCGCGTGCCAGGCCCTCGCCGGCCAGGTACAGCTCGCCCACGACGCCCGGCGGGACCGGGGAGAGGGTGTCGTCGAGGACGTACGCGCGGGTGTTGTCGATCGGCCGGCCGAGGGGGACCGTGCCCGTGTCCCGCGTCGTGGACACCGCCGTGGGGTCGGACGCGGCCCGGTCGGGCGGCGTGGCGTCGGCGGGCCGGTGGCGGTGGGCGGTGGCGTCGACGGTCGCCTCGGTCGGGCCGTACAGGTTGTGCGTCTCGGCGCCCCAGGCCCGTCCGGCGCGTTCGGCCAGGGACGCGGTCAGCGGCTCGCCGCCGCACAGGACGGCCCGGAGGGACGCGGGGGGCTCCTCGCGCCCGGTCTCGCCGAGGACGAGGGAGAGGAGCGAGGGCACGAACTGGGCGATCGTCACCCCTTCCCCGCGCATCCGGGCGAGGAGCCCGGCCGGGTCGTGGTTGAGGGACGGCGGCACCGGGCAGGTGGCGCCGCCGTGCAGCAGCGGCAGCCAGGTCTCCCACACCGAGGCGTCGAAGCTGGGCGAGGTGCGGGCGAGGACGCGGTCGGTGCCGGTGAGGGAGAGGTGGTCGGCCATCCAGGCCATGTGGTTGGTGAGCGCGGCGTGGGTGACGACGACGCCCTTGGGCCGGCCGGTCGACCCGGAGGTGTGGATGACGTAGACGGCGTCCTGCGGGTGTGGCACGGCATCCGGTACGAGTACGGGTACGGACTCGGGCGCGGGTTCCGCCGCCGTCTCCGGTCCGTCGACCGCGAGGACCGGCACCGGCAGGTCCGGCAGCGTCCTCAGGGTCGCCGTGGTGGTGACGAGGAGGGCGGGCCGGGCGTCGTCGACCACGAAGCCGAGCCGGGCGGCGGGGTACTCCGGGTCGACCGGCAGCCACGCGGCGCCCGCCTTGGCGACCGCCAGCATCGCCACCACCTGGTGGAGGGTGCCGGGCATCGCGAGCGCCACCACGTCCCCGCGGCCGACCCCGCGCCCGCGCAGCAGGCGCGCCAGGGCGTCGGAGAGCGCGTCGAGTTCGGCGAAGGTCGTGTGCCGTTCGCCGTCCCGTACGGCGACCGCCCCGGGGGTGCGGTCGCGCTGGGCCCGGAACGCCTCGGGCACGGTCCGCGCCCGCACCGTCCGGGCGGGGCCGTGTCCGCTCCGGACGAGCGCGGCCCGCTCGTCCGCCGTCAGGACCTCCGCCGTGCGGACGGGCCGGTCCGGGGCGGCGGCGAGCGCGCCGAGGAGCCGGGTCAGCCGGGCGGCGAGGGCGTGCGCGGTGGCGGGCGCGAAGAGGTCGGTGGCGAACTCCAGGTGCCCGTCGAGGCCGTCGGGGCGGCCCTCCTCGTCCCGGCGCTCGGTGAACGTGAAGGTGAGGTCGAACTTGCTGATGCCGGTGCGGACCGGCTGCTCCGTCACCGTGAGGCCCGGCAGGTCCACGTTCGCCCCGGCGTGGTTCTGGAGCACGAGCATGGTCTGGAACAGCGGGTGGCGGTTCTGGGCCCGCTCGGGGTCGAGGGCGTCCACGAGCCGCTCGAAGGGCACGTCCTGGTGGGCGTAGGCCGCGAGGTCGAACTCCCGGACGCGGTCCAGGACTTCGGCGAACGTGGGGTCGCCGCTCAGGTCGGTGCGCAGGACCAGGGTGTTGACGAAGAAGCCGACCAGGTCGTCGAGCGCCTCGTCGGTGCGGCCCGCGACGGGCGTGCCCAGCGGGACGTCCTCGCCGGCGCCGTGCGCGCGCAGCAGCACCGCGAGCGCGGCCTGGAGGACCATGAAGAGGCTGCATCCCCGGGACCGGGCGAGGTCGGCGAGGACGCGGTGCGTCGCGGCGTCCACCGGGAAGGCGAACGCGTCGCCCCGGTGGGTGGCGACGGCCGGGCGCGGCCGGTCGAGCGGCAGGTCGAGGAGGTCGGGCAGTCCGGCGAGCGCGGTCCGCCAGAACTCCAGCTGCCGGGCGGCCGTGCCGGACGGGTCCTCCTCGTCGCCGAGGAGTTCCCGCTGCCACAGGGTGTAGTCCGCGTACTGGACGGGGAGTTCGGCCCAGGCCGGCTCCTCCCCCGCGACGCGGGCGCGGTAGGCCGTGCCGAGGTCGCGGGCGAGGGGGGCGAGGGACCAGCCGTCGCCCGCGATGTGGTGGACGAGGAGCACCAGGACGTGGGAGTCGTCCCCGAGGCGGAGCATCCGGGCCCGTACCGGCCGTTCGGCGCTCACGTCGAAGGCGTACGCGGTCTCGGTGCTCAGCACCGCGTCGAGCAGGTCCGGTGCGACGTCGCGGGGCGTCAGGTCGAGGTCGGCGCCGGCGGCGTCGAGCACCCGCTGGCCCGGCACGCCCCCGGTGTCGGGGAAGACGGTGCGCAGGCTCTCGTGCCGTTCGACCACGTCCGTGAGGGCGCGGGTCAGGGCGTCCGTGTCCAGCGGGCCGTCCAGGCGCAGGACGAGCGGCACGTTGTACGTGGAGCTCGGGCCCTCGAAGCGGTGGAGGAACCACAGGCGCCGCTGCGCGGGGGACAGCGGCATCGGGTCGGGCCGCGCGCCGGCCCGTTCGAGCCGTGCCCGGGCCGTGCCCGCGCCGTCGAGGGCGGCCGCGAGCGCCGCGGGCGTCGGGTGCTCGAAGACGGTCCTGACCTCGATCTCCACGTCGAGCACGGTGCGCAGCCGGGCGGCGAGGCGGGTGGCGAGCAGGGAGTGGCCGCCGAGGGCGAAGAAGTCGTCGTCGGCGCCCACGGTCCGCAGGCCGAGCAGGTCGGCGAAGAGGCCGCAGACGATCTCCTCGCGGGCGGTGCGCGGGGCCCGGCCGGGGGCCGGGGCGTCGTGCCCGGGCGCCGGGAGCGCGGCGCGGTCGACCTTTCCGTTGGGGGTGAGCGGGAGCGCGTCCAGGAGGACGAGCGCGGTGGGCACCATGTAGGCGGGCAGGACGCGGCCGACCTCGCGGGCCAGTTCGCCGGGGTCGGGGCGCGCGCCGGCGGCCGGTACGACGTAGGCGACGAGCCGGCGGTCGCCGGGCACGTCCTCGCGGACCAGGACGAAGGCGTCGGCGACCTCGGGGCGGCCGGCGAGGACGCCCTCGATCTCGCCGGGTTCGACGCGGTGGCCGCGCAGCTTGACCTGGCCGTCGGCGCGGGCGACGTACGCGACGTGCCCGTCCGGGGTCCAGCGGACGAGGTCGCCGGTGCGGTACATGCGGCCGCCGTCGGCCGCGAAGGGGTCGGCGACGAAGCGGGTGGCGGTCGGGCCGGGGCGTCCGGTGTAGCCGCGCGCCACGCCGCGCCCGGCGAGGTACAGCTCGCCCACCACGCCCGGCGGGACCGGGCGGAGGGCGTCGTCCAGGACGTGGAGGCGCATGCCGTCCAGGGGGCGGCCGATGGGCGGCGGCCCGGCCGGGAGGTCGGCGGCGACGGCGTACCGGGTGGCGAAGGTGGTGGTCTCGGTGGGCCCGTAGACGTGCAGGACCCGGGTGTCGGGGGCGAGCGACGCGACCTTCTGCATGGCGTCGGGGGAGGCGAGTTCGCCGCCCGCGCACACCGTCCGGAGGCCGGCGAAGGCGCCCGGGTCGGTCTCGGCGACGACGTTGAACAGGGCGGTCGTCAGGAAGACGGCCGTCACCCCGTGCTCGTGGACGGCGGCGTCGAGGGTGCGGGCCTCCAGCAGTCCCTCCGGCGCCACGACGACCCGGCCGCCGTTGAGGAGCGGGGTCCAGATCTCGAAGGTGGAGGCGTCGAAGACGTACGCGGAGTGCATGAGGACCGCGTCGGCGGCGCCGTCCGCCCAGGCCGCGTCGTGCGCGAGGGCGGCGACGTCCGCGTGGCTGACGCCGACGCCCTTGGGCAGGCCGGTGGAGCCGGAGGTGAACATGGTGTAGGCGAGGGCGGTCGGGGCGGGTACGGGCGCCGGGGCGCCGGGCCGGTCGGGGGCGCCGCGCAGGACGCGTCCGAGCCGGTCCACGACGAGGAGCGGCAGGCGGCCGGCGCGTGCGGTCACCCAGGGGGAGGCGGCGTTCTCCTCGTCGACGACCAGGACGCGGGGCTCCGCCACGGCGGCGACCCGGTCGAGCCGTTCGCCGGGCCAGCGCGCGTCCAGCGGGACGTAGGCGGCGGCCGCGCGGACCGTGCCGAGGGAGACCGTCACCACGGCGGGCGACCGGCCCAGGAGGACGCCGACGGAGTCCTCGGGGCCGACGCCGAGCCCGGCGAGGGCGGCGGCGAGCTCGGCGGAGATCCGGTCGAGGGCGGCGTAGGAGAGGGTGTCGGCGCCGTCCGTGACGGCCGGCGCGTCGGGGGTGCGGCGCGCCCACCGCGCGAAGAGGGCGGGCAGGGTGCCGTTCCCGGCGCCGGTCGCGGTGTCGGATCCGGCTCCGGCGGGGAGGGCACGGCCGGTGCCCCAGCGGGTGACGCGGAGGTGCTCGTCCGGGGTGAGCGGGTCGTGTCCGGACAGGCGCCGGTCCGGGTCGGCGACCACCTGTTCCAGCAGCCGGACGAGCCGGGCCGCGAGCTCCTCGACGGTGGCGCGGTCGAAGAGCGCGGTGGCGTACTCGACGCCGCCGGAGAGACCGCCTCCCTCCTCGTCCTCGTCGAAGGCGAAGGTGAGGTCGAACTTGCTCAGTCCGTTGTGGACGAGGCGGTGCTCGACGGTGAGGCCGGGCAGGTCGGGGCGGACGGGCCGCTGGTTCTGGAGGACCAGCATGGTCTGGAAGAGCGGGTGGTGGTCCCGGGCGCGGACGGGGTTGAGGCTCTCGACGAGCCGCTCGAACGGCACGTCCTGGTGGGCGTAGGCCGCGAGGTCGAACTCCCTGACGCGTCCGAGCAGTTCGCGGAAGGTCGGGTCGCCGGACAGGTCGGTGCGCAGGACCAGCGTGTTGACGAAGAAGCCGACCAGGTCCTCCAGGGCCTCGTCCGTGCGGCCGGCGACCGGCGAGCCGATCGGTATGTCGTCGCCCGCCCCGTGCTGTCCCAGCAGGGCGGCCACGGCCGCCCGGAGCACCATGAAGAGGGTGCTGCCGGAGGCGCGGGCCAGGTCGAGGAGGCCCGCGTGCAGGGCGGGCGGCACGTCGAGGGCGACCACGGCGCCCCGGGGGTCCGTGACGGCGGGACGGGGCCGGTCGAGGGGCAGTTCGATCAGTTCGGGCAGGCCCGCGAGCGCGCCGCGCCAGTGGTCGAGCTGCCGGTCGAGCACGTCGCCGTCCTCCCGGAGGAGGTCGTGCTGCCAGAGGGCGTAGTCGGCGTACTGGAGCGGGGTGCCGGTCGCCGGTTCGGGTGCCCGGCCGGCGAGGCGGGCCCGGTAGGCGTCGCCCAGGTCCCGGGTCAGCGGCCCCAGGGACCAGCCGTCGCCCGCGATGTGGTGGAGGACGAGGACCAGGACGTGGTGCTCGGGGGCGGCGCGCAGCAGCCGGGCGCGCAGCGGCGGGTCGGTGAGCACGTCGAACGGTTCGCGCACGGCGGCGAGGACGGCCGCCTCCAGGTCCGTCGGCGCGGTGCTCTCGACGGGCGGCCGGGGCGCGGCCGTGGCGGCGGGCAGCACCGTCTGGCGGGGCACCCCGTCCCGTTCTGGGAAGACCGTGCGCAGCGACTCGTGGCGCTCCACGACGTCGAGCAGGGCGGCGCGCAGGGCGTCCGCGTCCAGCTCGCCGCGCAGTTCCAGGACGAGGGGGACGTTGTAGGTGGAGCTGGGCCCTTCGAGGCGGTTGAGGAACCACAGCCGGCTCTGCGCGAAGGACAGCGGCAGCGGGTCGGGGCGCCGCCGGACGGGCGCCACCGCAGGCCTGGCCGGTCCCGCCGGGTCCAGGACCCGGGCGAGGGCGGCGGGCGTCGGGTGCTCGAAGAGGGTCCGTACGGCGAGGTCGGCGCCGAGCACGGCGCGGATCCGGCTGACGACGCGCATCGCGAGGAGGGAGTGTCCGCCGAGGTCGAAGAAGCCGTCGTGGGGTCCGACCGAGGGGCGTTCCAGGACGTCGGCGAAGATCCCCGCGACCAGGTCCTCCCGGAGGGTGCGCGGGCCCGGTCCGGCTTGGGCCCGGTCGTCGTCGGCGGGGGCGGGCAGGGCGCCGCGGTCCACCTTGCCGTTGGGCAGCAGCGGCAGCGCGTCGAGGACGACGACCGCCTCGGGCACCAGGTGGTGCGGCAGGGTCCCGGCGAGCGCGTCCCGCAGGGCGGTGGCGCCGGGTGCCGGGTCGGCGGTGACGGCGTACGCGACGAGCCGGCGGCGTCCCGGGGCGTCCTCGCGGACCACCGCGCAGGCGGCCGTGACGCCGGGCAGGTCGAGGAGGGTCGCGGCCACCTCGCCCGGTTCGACGCGGAAGCCGCGGAGCTTGACCTGGTCGTCCGCGCGTCCGATGTGTTCGAGCAGTCCGTCGCGGTTCCACCGGGCCAGGTCGCCGGTCCGGTACATGCGGGCGCCGGGGGCGTCGAACGGGTCGGCCACGAACCTGCCGGCGGTGAGGGCCGGGCGGTCGAGGTAGCCGCGGGCGAGGTGGGGGCCGGAGAGGTACAGCTCGCCGGTGACGCCGGGCGGTACGGGGCGCAGCCGCTCGTCGAGGACGTAGGCGCGCGTCCCGTCGACGGGGCGCCCGATGGGCACGGATCCGCCGGACGCCGTGCGGGAGGGCTCCTCCGGGTCCACCCGGTGGGCGGTGGCGTCGATGGTCGCCTCGGTCGGCCCGTACAGGTTGTGCGGCTCGGCGTGCCACCGGGCGGCGACGGCGTCGGCGAGGGCGCGCGGGAGGGGCTCGCCGCCGCACAGGACGGCCCGCAGGGCGGGCGGCGGTGTCCCGGTCCCCTCGGCGAGGACGAGTTCGAGGTGGGAGGGCACGAACTGGGCCACGGTGACGTCGAACCGGCGCATCCAGGAGAGGAGTTCGCGCGGTTCGCGGTTGGCTCCGGGGGGCGCCACGCAGACCTCGGCGCCGTGGGTGAGCGGCAGCCACAGCTCCCAGACGGAGGCGTCGAAGCTGGTGGAGGTGCGGGCGAGGACCCGGTCGTCCGGGGTGAGGTCCAGGTGGCGCGCCATCCAGGCCATGTGGTTGGCGAGGGCCGCGTGGGGGACGACGACGCCCTTGGGGCGGCCGGTCGACCCGGAGGTGTGGATGACGTAGGCGGCGTCCGCCGGATGGGGGGCGGCGGGCTCCCCGGATCCGGGTGCCGGGTCCGGGACGCGTACGGCCGGATCGTCGGACCGTACGGCCTGTTCCGAGGCGCGTACGGCCGGGTCGTCGAGGGAGAGCCGGCGTATGCCGCCCGTCGGTATGCCGGCGGGGACGTCCGTCCCGGTGAGGAGCAGCACGGGGCGCGCGTCGTCCAGGATCTGGCGGATGCGGGCGGGGGGGTACTCCGGGTCGACGGGCACGTAGGCGGCTCCGGCCCGCAGCACGGCCAGCATGGCGACGACGGTGTCCACCGAGGCCGGAACGGCGAGCGCCACCAGGGTGCCGCGGCCGGCGCCGCGCTCGCGCAGCACCCGGGCGAGGGCGTCGGCCCGCGCGTGCAGTCCGGCGTACGTGAGGGTGGTGCGCGGGTCGCGCACGGCGGGCGCGTCCGGGGTGCGGGCGGCCCACTCCCCCACGGACTCGGGCACGGTGAGGTCCGGCAGCGGGCGCCGCTCGCCGCGTCCGCGCTCCAGGAGGTCCGCGCGCTCGTCCGGGGTGAGCGGGTCGAAGTCGTCGACGGCGCGCTCGGGGTCGGCCACGGCGTGGGTGAGGACGCGGGCGAACCGGTCGGCGAGCGCGCGGGCGGTGGCGGGCTCGAAGAGGTCCGTGGCGTACTCCAGGTGGCCGCCGAGCCGTACGCTCCCCGGGCTCTCCGGGCTCTCCGGGACCTCCACGAGGGAGAACGTCAGGTCGAACTTGCTGATGCCGGTGTGCCGGGACCTGTCCCGGACGGTGACGCCGGGCAGGTCGAGCGCGGCCGCCCGCTGGTTCTGGAGCACCAGCATGGTCTGGAAGAGCGGGTGGTGGCCGCCGGACCGGTCCGGGTTGAGCTCCTCGACCAGCCGCTCGAACGGCAGGTCGGCCCGGTCGAAGGCCGCGAGGTCGAACGCGGCGACCCGGCGCAGCAGTTCGCGGAAGGACGGGTTCCCCGAGAGGTCCGTGCGCAGCACGACGGTGTTGACGAAGAAGCCCACCAGCTCGTCCAGGGCCTCGTCGGTCCGGCCCGCCACGGCGGTGCCAAGCGGGATGTCGGTGCCCGCGCCGTGCGCGCGGAGCGTCACCGCGAGCGCCGCCTGGAGGACCATGAAGGGCGTGCAGCCCGCGTCGCGGGCGAGTGCCCCGAGCCGCGCGTACACATCGGCGGGCAGGTCGAACGGCACCGCGTCGCCACGGTGGTCCGGGACCGTGGGGCGGGGCCGGTCCAGGGGCAGTTCGAGCAGGTCGGGGGCGCCGCGCAGGGCGTCGCGCCAGAAGGCGAGCCGACGCGCCACCGGGCTCTCCGGGTCGCCGTCGTCGCCGAGCAGCTCCCGCTGCCAGAGGGTGTAGTCGGCGTACTGGACGCGCAGTTCGGGCCAGTCGGGGGCGGTGCCCGTGGTCCGGGCGCGGTAGGCGGATCCGAGGTCCCGGCAGAGCGGGGCCAGCGACCAGCCGTCGGCGGCGACGTGGTGGAGCACGAGGACCAGGACGTGCCGGTCGGGGCCGGTCGCGAGCAGCCGGGCGCGCACGGGCGGGTCGGTGGTGAGGTCGAAGGGTTCCGAGGTGAGGCGGCGTACCGTCCGTTCGGCCCAGTCCCCGGCCGGTTCGTCCGCCGGGGGCGTCTCGACGGCGAGGGGGACGAGGGACGCGGCGGTCCGCGCGTCGGCCACGACCTGGCGGGCCTCGCCGTCGTGCTCGGCGAGGACGGTCCGCAGGCTCTCGTGCCGGGCGACCACGTCGGCGAGGGCGCCGCGCAGCGCCCCGGTGTCGAGGGGTCCTTCGAGGTCGAGGACGAGCGGCACGTTGTAGGTGTCCCCCGCGTCCTCGGCGCGGTTGAGGAACCACAGCCGCTGCTGTGCGAAGGACGGCGGGAGGGGGTCGGGCCGGTCCCGGGGGGCGAGGGCGGGCCGGGTCTCCCCGGTCGTGCCGAGGGTGGTGGCGAGGGAGGCCACGGTGGGGTGCGCGAAGAGGTCGCGCAGTTCGGTGTCCGCGCCCGTCGCGGCCCTCACCCGGGCGACGAGCCGGGTGGCGAGCAGCGAATGGCCGCCCAGGGAGAAGAAGTTGTCGTCGACGCCCACGGCGGGCACGCCGAGGACGTCGGCGAACAGGCCCGCCAGGACCTCTTCCTGCGGTGTGCGCGGGGCGGTCCCCCGGGCGGTGGGGGCCTGGGGCGCGGGCAGGGCCCGCCGGTCCACCTTGCCGTTGGCGTTCAGGGGCAGCGCGTCGAGGGGGACGAACGCGGCGGGCACCATGTAGGCGGGCAGGACGCGGGTGAGGTCGCGGGCGAGTTCCGGTCCGTCCGGCCGTGTGCCGGGGGCCGGTACGACATAGGCGACGAGCCGGCGGTCGCCCGGCGCGTCCTCGCGGACCAGGACGCGCGCGTCGCGGACGTCGGGGCGGGCGAGCAGGGCGTTCTCGATCTCGGCCGGTTCGATCCGGAACCCTCGGAGCTTGATCTGTCCGTCGGTCCGCCCCGCGTACTCGACGTCCCCGTGGGCCGTCCAGCGCGCCAGGTCGCCGGTGCGGTACATGCGGCCGCCGTCCGGGTCGTACGGGTCGGGGACGAACCGGGTGGCCGTGAGGCCGGGCCGGCCCAGGTAGCCGCGGGCGACGCCGGCGCCGCTCACGTACAGCTCGCCCACCACGCCGGGCGGCACGGGGCGGAGGGAGTCGTCGAGCACGTACAGGCGCGTGCCGTCGAGGGCCCGGCCGATGGGCGGGACGCCGGGGGCGTCGGGCCGGACCGGGTGGCGGGAGGCGAACGTGGTGGTCTCGGTGGGGCCGTACACGTTCAGGAAACGGGTTCCGGGCGCCGCGGCGGCCGTCCGTCCCATCAGGTCGGGGGCGGCGGCCTCGCCGCCGGCGGCGACCAGGCGCAGGCCCGCGAAGGCCGTCGGGTCGGTCTCGGCGACGACGTTGAAGAGGGCTGTGGTCAGGAAGAGGGCGGTCACGCCGTCGCGGGCGGTCGCGTCCTCGAGCCGGCGCGCGTCCAGGAGTCCGGCGGGGGCGACGACGACCCGGCCGCCGTTGAGGAGCGGCACCCATATCTCGAAGGTGGACGCGTCGAAGACGTACGCCGAGTGCAGGAGGACCGCGTCGCAGGTGCCGGTCCAGGCGGAGTCGGCGGCCAGGGCGAGGACGTCGGCGTGGCCGACGCCGACGCCCTTGGGCAGGCCGGTGGAGCCGGAGGTGAACATGACGTAGGCGAGCCGGTCGCCGCGGACGGGTCCCGGCAGCGGGCCGGGCCGTTCCGGGCCGCCCCGGAGGACGGTGCCCGTGCGGTCGACCACGAGGACGGGCAGCCGGGTGGCGGCCTCCTTCACCCAGTCGCGCCCGGCGGCGTCCTCGTCGACGACCAGGGCGCGGACGCGGGCGGTCCCGGCGACGCGGTCGAGGCGTTCGGACGGCCAGTCGGCGTCCATCGGCACGTACGCGGTCCCCGCCGTCACCGCGCCGAGCGAGGCGGTCACGACGGCGGCCGAACGGCCCACGAGGACGCCGACCCCGTCCTCGGCGCGGAGGTCCCAGCCGGTGAGGGAGCGGGCCAGGTCCGCGGCCCGCTCCGCCAGTTCGCCGTACGAGAGGGTGGTGGCGCCGTCCACGACGGCGGGGGCGTCCGGAGCCGTGCGGACGCGGGCGGCGAACGCCTCGGGCAGGCTCGTGGCCGTGGTCCCGGCGGGCAGTCCGGCGCCGCGTCCCCGGTCGAGGAGCGCCTCGGCGGCCTCCCCGCCGAGCAGCGGGAGGTCGCGCACGAGTGCGTCGGGGTCCGTGTCGGCGAGCGTGGCGAGGAAGCCGGCCACGGCCTGCTGGTGGAGCCGGACGTCGTCGGGGTGGTAGAGCGCCGGGTTGGTGTCGAAGCCGATCAGCGGGCCGGTTCCCTCGGCGCGTTCGGAGACGAACAGGGACACGTCGTCGACGGGGCCGATGGACAGCAGGCGGGAGGTGGCGGGGCTGCCGGCGAAGTCCAGGTCGTAGTCGTAGCCCATGACGTTCACGACGAGGTCCGTGAGGCGTGCCGCTCCGTCGGCCAGGTTCAGCTCGCGGGCCAGCTGTTCGCGCGAGAAGCGGCGGTGGCGCAGGGCTCCGCGCATCTCGGCGGCGACGCTCCGGACGAGTTCCCCGACCGTCGTGCCGGGGTCGACGGCCAGCCGCAGGGGCAGGACGTTGGAGGTCATCCCGATCACGTGCCGGAGGGCGCCGTGGCGGCCGTGGGAGGCGAGGCCCACGCAGACCTCGCGGCGTCCGGTGACCCGTGCCGTGTAGGCGGCGACCGCCGCGACGAGGACCGCGCTCCAGGTGGTGCGGTGGCCGGCCGCGAGCCGTCGCAGGCCGTCGAACACGGGCGGGGGGAGGGTCTCGCCCGTGTGCAGGTCGGCGCGGCCGGGCGGGTCGTCGTCGTCCCCGGGGCGGGCCGGGTCCGTGCGTCTCCTGAGGAGGGGGCTGCCGTCCTCGGGGCCGGACCCGTCCGCGGCGCGGTCGGAGAACCTGCCGGTCCAGTGGGCGCGGTCCGCCTCCAGCCGGTCGGAGGCGCGGTAGGCGTTCTCGTCGGCCACGAGGTCGCGCAGGGGGCCGGTGGGCGGCTCCGCCTCCGAGAGGTCCTCGCCACGCGCCGCACGCGCGTAGAGGTCGGCCACGGTCCGGGCGAAGAGCGCGCCGCCGAGGCCGTCGACGGCTATGTGGTGGTAGCGGACGTACCAGTAGTGGAGGCGCGGGCCGAGCCGCAGCAGCGCGAAGTGGTGGGTCGGCGCTTCGAGGCGGTCGACGGTGGCCATGTCGTCGGCCATGTACCGCTCGGCCGCCGCGGCGGGGTCGTCGGCTGCCGTGAGGTCGACCCGGTGCAGCCGGTCGGTTCCGGCCGGCGGGCGGACGACGTGCTGCCGGACGGTGCCGTCGTCGGTGGTGAACGCGAGGTTCAGGCTGTCGCAGAGGTGGACCGCCCGGTTGAGCGCGGTGGCGAATAATCCCTCGTCGAGCCCTCCGCGAATCTCCATGCATTCCCCGATGTTGTATTTCGGGCTGCCCGGATCGATCAGTTGGCCATACCACACGCCTTGCTGGGCCGTGGTGAGTTCGAGGTATTCGGGGGTGGATTCGTCCGACGGAACGGAAGGGTATTCAGGCATGCCGACGACACCTTCGGTGAGGTTTTGCGGGGACGGTCGAGCGGCGGGCGGGCATTCGGCGAGCCGAGATCGGAGACGGTCTTTTCCCGCGTGGCGGCACACACGGGGGACACACCGCGCGGCCTTGCCGCGGGTGCCGTGGAGATCTCGCGCGGGGACGCGCCCGCCCTGTGCGGACCGCGCGGGCGGCACGGTCCGCACAGGAGGGGAGGGAGGTCGCGCGGCGCCCCGCCGCCGGCTTTCGAAGGGGCTTGCGGGGCACCACGGACACCTGTCGGCCACATGTGACCGACAGGAGGTTATTTTTGAACGGAACTGATCACTACTCGAACGAAGTTGACGCGTGAGTCACTTCAAGGGCGGCCTGACCTGCACGGCTCCCCCGGCGACCCGGCGCGGCCCGTCAACCCGCCTCGGCCTCCATCGCCGCCACCAGACTGGCGGGGCGCATGTCGGTCCAGGCGTTCTCGATCCGTTCCAGACACTCCTGGCGCGACCCCTCGACGCCCTCGCGGTCCCAGCCGCCGGGGACGTCGAGGTGCGCGGGCCAGAGGGAGTACTGGGCTTCGTGGTTCACCAGTACGACGAAGCGCCCCGACTCGTCATCGAAGGGATTGCTCACGTTCCCACCCGTTCTCGATATCTCGTTCCAGTCTTTTTCACACGCGGTCCACCCGGATCCCCCGGGTGACCGGAGCGGGATTTCCCCGAACGGCACGGCGCGCACGCCGCCCCTTCGAAGGGAGTCCCGGCACGACCTCGGAGGCCGGCGGTCCGCCTCGCTCCGAATCAGGGCGACCGGGCACCCCCGGCCAAGACTTCCCCCTAAAACCGAACTCACTCCGGTCACATTAAAGGATCCTCCTCGGCCAAGGATGCGAGCCTTCATGTTACTTTCCAGTAATTCATCAAGTAGAAAGTCAGGAAAAGTCAGCAGTCATATGCCAGGAGCCATCCTCTGCCAGATATCCAGCCACGGAAAGTCCGTTTGGCATCCACTTGACCGCTTATCACCCGCACCATTCCGGCTGACCGCCCGACGCACCCGCCGGTTCCCCCTTACGCCCCCCGGAAGCGCGGTGCGCTCCCGTGCGCCGGGTATGCGCCCCGTCCGAAAGGCAACCTCACGCCGGAAAAAGTGGTCCCCCCGGCCATCGTGGCGCCTTCCGGACGGCCGGTTGACGCCACTCCGGAGCGCCCGGCCGGGAAGCCGACCGCTCTCATCGGGCCACGGCGCGGACGAGGAGGCGGGGCGCCCTCCGCACCAGCGCGACGGCCGCGAGACCGATCGCGGCGCCGGCCACGACGTCGGAGGGGTAGTGCGCGCCGCTGTGGACCCGTTCGACGGCCACCAGCGCGGCCGGCACGGCGCAGACGGCCCCGGCCGCGGGCCAGGACAGCGCGACCGACCCGGCGAACGCGACGGCGGCGGCGGTGTGCCCGGAGGGGAAGGAGGAGCTGTCGGGCCTGTCCTCCACGTCGTCGTGCGGGATCCACTCCTCCGGCGGCCGGCGCCGCTCGACCAGCTGCTTGCCGACCCCGTTGGAGAGCAGTTCCGCCACCGCCATGCACGTGACGCCGGTGGCCGCGGCCCGGCGGCCGCGCCGACCTCCGCCGACCGCCATGAGCGCGGCCGCCGCCCACCACAGCTTCGTGCGTTCGGCCGCCTCCTCCACCGGGGGCAGGATTTCGCGGACCCACGGGGAGTCCCATGCGGCCATGTGTCTGGTCAGTTCGTGATCGGCGGCGCGCAGTCTCGTCAGAAGTTCCATGACCACCGGATTTCCGCCCCGCCGCGGTTTCACACGGTGCGGGCCGCGGCGCCGCCCGGCCCTCCCGCTCGGGCCCCGGCGGACTCCGGCAGACCCGGAAGGGGGATGTGCGTCACGGCCGGTTGACGCCCCTCACCATCCCTCGACAGATCCCCCTCCGTAGTTCCACACTTTCGAGGAGTGATCACGCCCCACGGGGTATCCGAGGTGTGAAGTGCCACCGCCCCGGGTGCCGTCCGAAGTTGGAGCCTCCGTGTCCCCTTCCCGTTCTTCCGTCCCGCCGCTCTGCCGCGAGATCAAGTGGACGACCACCGCCTTCCTGGTCACCGACTCCTGCCGCGTCCCGCTCGGGGCCACCGTCCGCTACCGGTCCCGCTCCCCCTTCGTCATCGAGCTCACCCTGCACACCCCGACGGGCGACACGGTGTGGCAGCTGGACCGTGACATGCTCCTCGCCGGCACCGAGGGGCCGGTCGGCATCGGCGAGGTGCACATCCGCCCCGCCCCCTACGACCAGGTCGTCCTGCGCCTGGGCGACCCCTCCCGCGCCGCCCTGATCAGCCTGGGACGCGGCCCCGCGCTGCGCTGGCTGAACACGACGTACAGCGTCGTGCCCGCCGGGGACGAGAGCTCCCACCTCGACTGGCGGCCCCTCCTCGACGTCCTCGCCGACTGACCGCGGACCGTCGCGGGCGCCCACTCGCCGCACCCGGGAGTCCTCACCGCGCCGGGCGCATACTGGCTCTGTGGAGTGGTCGCCGCCCTTCGTGGACGACCTGAGGGAACGGCTCGGGAGCGAACTCTTCCGACGCGTCGCCGGCCCCTCGGGCGAGCGGACGCGCGCCCGTGTCCACGGGACGCCGGGGCCGCGGTGGTTCGGTCCCGACCGGCCGATCCGTACGGTCCACGGGGACGCGTCGATGTTCGTCGGGGGTCTGACGGCGCTGCTGCTCCAGTCGCTGCACCCGTCGGCCATGGCCGCGGTGGCGGCCCATTCGGGCTTCCGGGGCGACCCGTGGGGAAGGTTGCAGCGGACCAGCACCTTCCTCGCGGTCACCACGTTCGGCACGGCCGAGGACGCGCGGCACGCGGTGGAGCGCGTCCGCGCGGTGCACGAACGGGTGCGGGGCACCACGTCCGGAGGACGTCCGTACCGGGCCTCCGATCCGCACCTCCTGGGCTGGGTGCACGTGGCGGAGGTCCACAGCTTCCTGCGGGCTCACCTGCGCTACGGGGCGTCTCCGCTCACCCGTGCGGGCTACGACGGCTACGTGGCGGACGCGGCCCGTGTCGCCGAGGAGCTGGGGGCCGAGGACCCGCCCCGGAACCTGGCCGAGCTGGCACGGCGCATGGAGGCGTACCGGGACGAGCTCGGCGGCACCCCCGAGGCCCGGGAGGCCGCCCGGTTCCTGCTGCGGGACCCGCCGATCCCCCGCCGGGCCCGCGCACCGTACGCGCTGCTCGCGGCGGGCGCCGTGGAACTCCTGCCGCCGTGGGCCCTCGGGGAGTTGGGGCTCCCGCCGCTCCCCCGGCCCGTGCGTGCGGTGGCGCGTACGGGCGGACGGCTGGCGATCGGCGGGATCCGCTGGGCGATGAGCCCTCCTCCGCCCGTCCTTCCGCGCACACGGCCCGACGCCTCGCCGCACGGCCGGGAGCCGTCCCCCGACGTGCCGACCGGACCCGGGTGACGGACGGCGTCAGTTCCGGTGCTTCTCCTTGGGCTTCTCCTTGGCCCCGGCCTTCGCCGGCCGGGGCCCGGACCCGTCCCGTGCGGGGCCGCGGGCGGCCTCGGCGCGGGAGGAGCCCGGCTTCTTCGGAGAGGCGGCGGGGACGCGGGCCGGACGCCCGATGCCCGACGGAGCCGGCCGTTCGGCGGACGTGTCGGAGGACGCCGTACGGGGACGGAGCGGGGCGGTGGGCACCGTCGACGGGAGGGCGGCCGGGGCGGGGTGGTCCGCGCGGCCGGACGGAGAGCCGGTGTCGCGGCCCGTCCGGGGCGCGGGCGCTTCGGCCGTGATCCGCTGCGGCGCCCGGGGCCGGGGCGTCTCCTCGCTCGCGGTGGGAATCCCGATCGAGCCGGTCAGGGTCGCGCCGAGGACGGTCAGCGCCGCGCAGGCGGTGAGGGCTCGGACGGAACGGCGGGACACGGGGTCCGGACGGTGGGCACCGGGGCGCGCGGGTCCGCCGGACGGTGCGGTCGGGGCTCCGCCGGGCGGCGCGACCGCCCCGCCCGATACGGCCGTCAGCGCGCGGAAGCAGGTGTCGGCGTCGGGCCGGTCCGCCTCGTTCGGGTCCGTCATGGCGGCCACCAGCCCGGCGAGTTGCGGGGGGAGGCCCGCGGGGATGACGGGAGGCCGGTGCAGCCGGGCGAGAGCGGACTCCAACGGGGCTCCCGCGTACTCCAGTTCGCCCTTCAGGGATTCGAGGAGCACCAGGCCGAGGCTGTAGACGTCCGCCGCCGGTCCGGCCCCCCTGCCCAGGACCTGCTCCGGCGCCATGTAGGCCGCGGTGCCCACCAGGGGGCCGGTCTCGGCGCGGGTCGTGGCGTCGAGCAGCCGGGATATGCCGAAGTCGGCCAGGTACGGGACGCCCGCCCCGTCCAGGAGGACGTTCGACGGCTTCACGTCGCGGTGCACGACGCCGGCCGCGTGCACATGGGCGAGCGCGGAGGCGAGCGCGGCCCCGGTCCGGGCGGTCTCGCGGGGCGTGAGGGGGGCCTCGGCGATGCGGCGGCGCAGGGTCGTTCCCCTGACGAGCCGCATCACGAGGTAGGGCCGCCCCTCCTCCCGTCCGGAGTCGTACAGGGTCACCAGGCCGGGGTGTTCCATCCGGGCGAGGAGCCGGCCCTCGTCGTCGAAGTGCTCCTCCCCCTGGGCCTCGCCGCCCGGCCGGAAGATCTTGACCGCCACCGGCCGCCGCAGCCGCATGTCCAGTGCCTCGTACACGTCGGCCGCGCCTCCGCGTCCCAGCAGACCGTCCAGCCGGTACCGTCCGGCGACCGCGTGGGCCGTGAGCCGGAGATCCGGTCGGACCGACCATGGACGGACCATCATCGACGCTCCCTGCGTTCCGTTGCCGTCTTCCGCCGTTCGCCCACCCGGTACGGCGTCGGCCGCCGTACGCTCCGGGCCGCGGGCCCGTCCGTGCGCGGGCACGGAGGTACGCGTGCCCCGGGAACGCCGGGGCATCCCCGTGCGGTGCCGTTGAATCCGGTGGGGGCGCGACCCCGGAATACCGGTGGCGGGGAAGTCCGAGCGGCGCGCCCTCCCTCCACGGACCGGGGCCCGCCGTAACGTGACGGCCCGGAGTCCGGCGATCCGGTGAGGAGTGACGACGTCCATGGGACAGAGGTCCACGGGACAGGAGTCCATGGGGCAGGAGTCCATGGAGCAGGGGTCCACGATGCGGAAGGACGGCGGCGTCGACGTGGTGGTCGTCGGCGCGGGGGCGGCCGGTCTGGCCTGTACGGCCGACCTGGTCGCCGGAGGCCTCCGGGTGGGGCTGTTCGAGGCCTCCGACACCGTGGGCGGCCGGATGCGCACCGACCGGGTCGCGGGTTTCACCGTCGACCGGGGTTTCCAGGTGTTCAACACCTCCTATCCGCAGGTGAAGAGACGACTGGACCTGCGGGCCCTGCGGCTGAGGCCGTTCACTCCGGGCGTCCTCGTGCACACCGACGACGGGTTCCGCCGCTTCGTCGACCCCACCCGGCGGCCCCGCGAGGGCCGGGACCTGCTGCCCGGCCGGCTCGCCTCCGCCCGGGACCTGGCCGCCCTGGGCGTCCTGTCGGCCAGGGACGTCCTGGCGCCGGTCCGGTACCTGCGGGGCCGGCCCGACGCGACCACCCTGACCGCGCTGGCCGACGCCGGCGTCTCGGCGGACCTGGTGGAGACCTTCTTCCGGCCGTTCCTGTCGGGGATCTTCCTGGAGGACGAGCTGGAGACCTCCGCCCGCTTCTTCCACCTCGTCTGGCGCACCATGCTGCGCGGCACCCTGTGCCTGCCGGCCGACGGCATCGGCGCCGTGCCCGCGCAGCTCGCGTCCGGCCTCCCCGGCGGTGTGCTGCGCACCGGGGAGCCGGTCGCCTCGCTCACCGGCCGGGGCGTGGCCCTGGCCGACGGCGGCGAGGTGTCCGCCCGCGCGGTCGTCGTCGCCACCGGCCAGGACGCCGCCGCCCGGCTGCTCCCCGGCCTGGGCGTGCCGGACGGACGCGTCGTCACGACCCTGTACCACGCGGCGGAACGCTCCCCGCTGTCCGAGCCGACCCTGGTGGTCGACGCGCGCCGCCGTTTCCTCAACACCTGTGTGCTGACCGAGGTGCACCGCGGCTTCGCGCCGGACGGCCGGGCGCTGGTGGCGACCTCCGTCCTCGGGGACCCGGACCCGGCGCGGGAGGCGGCGGTCCTGGCCGCCCTCTCCGAGGTCTACGGCACGGACGCCCGGTCCTGGGAGCCGGTGCACCGCGTCGTGGTGCGCGACGCCCTCCCGGCCATGCCGCCGCCCCTCCCGCTCTCCCGTACCGGCCGGGTCTCCCCCGGCCGGTACGTGTGCGGCGACCACCGGGCGACGGGTTCGGTCCAGGGCGCCCTGGCCTCCGGCGCCCGCACGGCCCGGGAGGTCCTGGCCGACCTGTGACCACGCCCCCTCCACGGGCCCCCTTCCACGGGAAGGGGTGGTCCGGGGTTCGGGGGGCAGAGGCGGGACGTCGGGAAGCAACCGGCGTCCGGGGGCGGCACGGTGGTGCCGGAGCGGCCGGGGGCACGAGAACAACGGAAACGGAGAGCGCCGAGATGACGGAACTGCCCGGTACCTACGAGTCGTACTGGATGGAGACCGGGACGGGGCCCGGACACCCCGCCCTGGAGGAGGGGACGGAGGTCGACGTCGCGGTGGTCGGCGCCGGTGTCGCCGGCATCTGCGCCGCCTGGGAGCTGGCGCGCGCCGGCCGGCGCGTCGCCCTGATCGAGGCCGACCGCGTGGCGGCGGGGGTCACCGGCTACACCACCGCGAAGCTCTCCGCCCAGCACGGGCCCCTCTACGCGAAGTTGCGCGGGTCGCTGGGGGCCGAGGGGGCCCGGCGGTACGCCCGCTCCCAGCAGGAGGCCGTCGACCACGTCGGCCGGGTCGCGGCGGAGCTGGGGGTCGACTGCGAACTCGAACGGGTCCCGGCGTACGTGTACGCGGAGTCGGCGGACAGGGCCGACCGGCTGCGGGAGGAGGCCGACGCGGCGCGCGAGGCGGGTCTCGCGGCGTCCTTCGTCACGGACACCGGACTGCCGTTCCCGGTCGCGGGCGCGGTCCGGGTGGAGGACCAGGCGCAGTTCCACCCGCGCAAGTACCTGCTGGGCCTGGTGGCCGATCTCGTCGCGCGGGGCGGGGCCGTGTACGAGCGGACGCGGATCGTCTCGCTCCACGAGGGCGAGCCCTGCCGGCTCACCGCGGAGAACGGGGCCGTGGTCGTCGCCCGGGACGTCGTCGTGGCCACGCACTATCCCGTCTTCGACCGCGCCCTGCTGTTCTCCCGGCTCGAACCGCACCGCGAGCTGGTGGTCGCCGCGGCCCTCCCCGCCGCGCGCGATCCGCGGGGCATGTACCTGACGCCGGAGCGGAACACCCGGTCCGTGCGCACCGCCCCGTACGGCGGGGGCGAACGGCTGCTCATCGTCACCGGGGAGAAGTTCAGGCCCGGCGAGGGCGGGGCGGGCGGGGTGGGCGAGCGGTACGAGCGGCTCGCCGCCTGGACCCTGGAGCACTTCCCGGACGCGCGGATCACCCACCGGTGGGCGGCGCAGGACAACGCGAGCACGGACGGGGTGCCGTTCGTGGGGCGGTTCCACCCCGGCTCCCGGCACGTGTACGTGGCGACGGGCTTCGGTGGCTGGGGCATGAGCAACGGCGTGATGGCGGGCCGGCTCCTCGGCGACCTGATCACGGGCGGGGAGTCGCCCTGGGCCTCCCTCTACGACCCCCGCCGCCTGCACGCCCACGAGGTGCCGTCGCTGCTCAAGGCGCAGGGCGCGGTCCTCAAGCACTTCGCGGGCGACCGGCTCCGCCCCTCCCACGCCGACGACGTCGCGGACATCGCGCCCGGCACCGGGGCGCTCGTACGGGTCGGCGGACGGCGTTGCGCGGTCTACCGCGACGAGGACGGCGGGACGCACGCGGTGTCCGCGCGGTGCACCCACCTGGGGTGCCTCGTCGGCTTCAACGACGCCGAGCGGGCCTGGGAGTGCCCCTGCCACGGTTCCCGCTTCGCCGTCGACGGCTCGGTGCTCCAGGGCCCCGCCGTCCATCCGCTCGAACCGCGGACGCTCCCCGACGAGGGCCGGTCCGGCTGAAGGCCGTCCGGCGGGCCCGGGGCCGGGAGGGCCGGGGCGGGGTTCCGCGCGGCGCGTACGGCCCCCCGCCCCGGCCCCGTCCCGGGGCGGTGTCAGAACTTCACGTCGGAGCAGGCGTAGAAGGCGTTGCCGGTGTCGGCGATGTTCCAGACGCCGAGGATGAGGTGCCGGCCGCTCTTCTGGGGCAGGACGCCCGTGTGGGTGACCGTGGAGCTGGGCTGCCGTCCGCCGAAGGGCACCGTCAGGAACGGCTGCGGATCCAGGTCGGCCCTGGTCAGCGGCTTGGTCGGGTCCCAGCCGTCCTTGGTGACGTAGTAGCGGAAGTCGGTGGTGGCGTGGCGCGCGCTGATCCGCCAGACGAAGGTGTGGTCCCGGCCCGCGGTGAGGGCGGTGGCCGGCCAGTTCCCGCCGCGCGGGTCGTCCAGCTCGGAGAAGCGGCCGTTGCCGCCCGCGCAGATGGTCCCGTCGACCGGTCCGCGCGCGGGGAAGCCCTTGGGTCCCTCCACGCTCGGCGGCTCCCACTGGATCTGTCCGCAGCCGCGGACGGTGCCGTTGCCGCAGAGCTGCTGGCGGCTGACGGGCGAGTCGGTGTAGCCGTGGCCCTGGGCGCTGCCGGTGGCCGTGAGCAGGGTGCCGCCGACGAGGCCGAGGCCGAGGAGTAAGGAGGTGATCTTCCTGCGCATGAGGTGCTCCCGTGGTCCTGGAGGGCGAGTGGGGGGGACGCGTGCCCGACCGTGCTGCCGGTCCGAGGAGTGGGGACGGAGCGGCGGAACGGCAGACAACCGGAGGACACGCGTCCGATGCGGTCTAGACCAAGTGAAAGGCTAGACCCGCTACTTGGACATGTCCATACCAATGAGGGCGCGGACGCCGCCCGGCGCGAGCGGGCGCTCCCGCTGACCACCGGAACGAGTGATACGCACTCAAGTGCTTGACGGAGCCGGGAGATCGGCGCCCTCCGGGTGCGGTATCGGGGCGGTCCGGAGGGCAGCGGTTCGTATCCTTTACGTGTTCAGCACGTCACGCACTGTGCAGGGAGTCTCTTGGTGGGTACGCAGTCCCGGACGGCCGGTACCGACTCGTCCTCGCTCTCGCCGGGCGGCTCCGGAGCGCCGTGGCACGAGCGGGCGCGGGACGTCGTCGCGTTCGGCGGGTTCGATCCGCGCCTCGCGGCCGAGGCGGAGGAGCTGGCGCTCGCGGGCGCGCTGACCCCGCGCGACCTCCGGATCCTGCTGCTCGTGACGGACGGCCACCCCGGGTGGCTCCCCGCCCGGAGGTGCGCGCTCGCGACCCTGGACGCCCGTCCGGAGCTGCCGCACCAGGTACTGGCCCTGCACGCGCAGCTGGAGGCCTGGGCACCGCCCGCGTACGCGGAGTCGTCCGAGCGGCCGCCGCACGGGGAGCCCCTGCACCGGGCGGAGTTCCGGATCGGCCCGGCCGACGCGGTCGTCAACGGCCCCGCCCGGACGGCCCCTTCGCCGGAGCGGGCCCGCCGGGCGGCGGCCGGTGCCGTGCTCCGTGCCCTGGCCGGCGTCGGGACGGAGCGGCTGCGGCTTCCGGGGATGACGGCGGAGCTGTTCGACTCGCTGCTGGGCACGCGCCTCGAGAGCGCGACGTACCCGGGCGAGGAGCTCCACGCCGAGCTCGTACGGCGGACGGCCGCCTCGCGGCTGCGGCACCGCGACGCCCTGCGGCTGCTCTTCGGCACGACGGCCCCCGGGTGGCGGGAGGTCCGGCTGCTCGCCCTCGACCACACGGCACGGGTGCCGCCGTCGGCGGCGACCCTGCTCCAGTGGCGGGCCGAGGCGTGCCGCGCCGAGCTCCGCCACACGGCGGTGGAGCGCCCCGGCGGCTTCGCCTCGGCGTGGAGCTGGGAGGAGGCCGACGGCCGGGTCCGCACGGGGCCCGAGCGGGTCTCCGACGACCGGCGCGCCTCCCTGCACGCCGCCGCGGTCGCCCTCCTCGCCCTGCTGTGCGGGCTGCCCGAGCCACGGGAGCGGGTCGTGGAGAGGCCCCGGAAGGCCCCGCCCCGGATCCAGCCGGTGCCGCCGGGCGGAGACCCGGTGAAGTACCTCAACAAGTACACCCAGTTGGAGGTGATCACGCGGCCGGAGACCACCGTCGTCTCCAAGCCGCGGAGCATCGTCTGCACATACACGTGCCGCCACGTGGCGACGGGCAGGACGGTGCGGGGCACGGGCACGGCACGGGTGAAGGGGGACGCCCGCCGGGCGGCGGCCGCGGCACTCCTCGAAGAGCTGGTCGACCTGGACGCGGGGACCGGCTCCCGGCCGGAACCGTCCGCGCCTCCGGCCCCGCCCTCCCCCACGCACGTCGCGATCCCGAGGCCCCGGCCGGCGGGACCGGCGGCCGTCCCGCAGGCGGGCCCGGCGACGGGTGGAGCGGTGGCCCCACCCGCGGGGCCTGCGGTGTTCCTGCCCGCGCCGCGCGCGGAAGCCCCCGTGGCACCGGACGTGCCGGCACCGGAGGCCCCGGGACACGGGCTGCCGGCCGGCGCCGTGGCCGGTGAGGCGCTCGCGGCCGGGTGCGCCCTCTCCCTCGTCCCCCCGGCCCCGGGCGAGCCGGCGGCCGGGATGCTCCTCTACCGGGCCGACGGCGCGCCGATGCCCGAGGTGCCGCTGCCCGCCCCGCTCACCGCGACCGTCCGCCGGCTCGTCGTACCGGCGGCCGACGGGCCCGTGCCGGTGACCGGCTGGCACCTCCCCCTCGCCGAGGCCGTACCGCTCCTGCTCGGACGGTCCCGGTTCGCCGCGTGGCATCCCACGGCCGTGGAGTGGGAGCAGGCCGCGCGCCTGGGCGTGCGCCTGGTGGCCGACGGACTCGTCCGTCCGGCGCTCGGCCCCGACGGGACCGGCCGGTGGAGGGTCGGCCCCCTTCCGGACGCCGCGTTACGGGCCGTGGACGAGCTGGCGCGCCACATGTCGCCCCACGCGCACGCCGTCGCCGGCGACGCGCCCGTCCCCGGGACGCCGGAACCGGTCCCACCGGCCCGGGAGGCGGTCCTGGTCTTCCTGGACTCCGTGGCCGACGGCCTGGTGCGCACGCCCGCGGCGGTCATGTTCGGCTCCGGGCCTTTCACGGGTCCCGCCGGGGGGCGCGTCCCGCCCGCCGAGGCCGAGGCGGTACGGCCGTGGCTCGACGCGCTGGAGGACCGGCTGGACGACGGGCCGCCGCCCGGCCTGGTCCTGGAGATGGAGGAGCCTTCCGAGCAGGAGGCCCTGGCCGGGTGCCTGACGGGCCGTCTCCTGCTCGACGCCGGGCCGGGGCGGGAGGAGGGCGAGGTCGCGGCCGATCTGCTGTGGTCGGGGCGCGCCTTCCTGCGCGGCGTCGACCCGGGACGGTCGCGCGAGCGGGTCGGGCGGCGTCTGCAACGGCTGGAGCGGCTGTGCCCCGGTCTGTCGGGGCTCGCCTCGCGGCCCGGGGCGTTCACGGTGGACGCGGCGGGCGTCACGCGGCTCCTGCGGGCGGAGGAGGAGCTGGCCGCCGCCGGCCTGCGGCTGCGCTGGCCCGACCGCCTGCGCCGGGGGCTCTCCTCGTACGCGGTCGTCGGCTCCACGACCACGACGGCCGGCACCGGGGCGCCCGGGTTCGGTCTCCAGGCCCTGCTGGACTTCCGGTGGCAGGTCGCGCTCGGCGACGACACCCTCGACGAGGCCGAGATGGACGCGCTCGCCAAGGCCGCCCGTCCCCTGGTCCGGGTGCGCGGCCGGTGGGTCCTGCTCGACCCCACCGTGCGCGCCCGCGCGCGGCGCCGGGAGATCGGCCGGCTGGCCGGGGTCGACGCGCTCACCGCCGCGCTCACCGGCACCGTCGGCGTCGACGGCCACCAGGTCGCCTGCCGGGCGGCCGGTGACCTGGCCGGTGTCGTCGCCACGCTGCGCCGGGGCGAGCACGTCTCCCCCGTCGCCGTCCCGTCCCGGCTGAGGGCCGTGCCGCGCGGCTACCAGGAGCGGGCCCTGGCGTGGCTCGCCCACACCGGTGGGGTCGGATTCGGGGCCGTGCTCGCGGACGACATGGGCCTCGGCAAGACCCTCACCGCGATCGCCTACGCCCTCCACCGCCACGAGACCGGGCGCACCGGCCCGGTCCTGGTGGTGTGCCCGTCCTCCCTGGTCACCAACTGGCAGCGGGAGATCGACCGGTTCGCCCCGCACCTGGACGTGGTCCGCTACCACGGCGCCGACCGGAGCCTCGACGCCGTCGGCGGGCACACGGTCGTCCTCACCACCTACGGCATCCTGCGCCGGGACGCGGAACTCGCGGCCGTGGCCTGGGACCTGGTGGTCGCGGACGAGGCCCAGCACGCCAAGAACCACACCTCGGCGACCGCCCGGGCCCTGCGCTCGCTCACCTCCACGGCGCGTCTCGCCCTGACCGGCACCCCCGTGGAGAACAACCTCTCCGAGCTGTGGTCGCTGATCGACTGGGCCAATCCCGGCCTGTTCGGCACCCTGGAGGCGTTCCGGTCCCGCTACGCGGCCGCCGCCGAGCGCGAGCCCGACGGCCCCGCCGCCCGGGCCCTCGCCCGTCTCGTCGCGCCGTTCGTCCTGCGCCGCACCAAGAGCGACCCCGGCATCGCGCCGGAGCTGCCCGCCAAGGTCGAGACGCGCAGGATCGTCGAACTCACCCCCGAGCAGGTCGCCCTGTACGAGGCCGTCGTCCGGGAGACGATGGACCGGATCGCCGGCTCCTCCGCCGCCACCCGCTCCGGTCTGGTCCTGAAGCTGATCACCGCGCTCAAGCAGATCACCAACCACCCCGCCCACTACCTGCGGGAACCGCACCCCGGGCCCGCGCACGTACGGCGGTTCGGCCGGAGGTCGGCCAAGCTGGAGGCGCTCACCGAACTCACCGGGACGATCGCCCGGCGCGGCGAGGCCGCCCTCGTGTTCACGAGTTACGTCGCCATGGGCCGGCTCCTGGAGGAGCACCTCGCGCACCTGGGCCACCGCCCGCTGTTCCTGCACGGCGGCCTGGACGCCCGACGGCGGCAGGAGCTCGTCGACACCTTCCAGAACGGCGGGGCGCCGCTGCTCGTCCTCTCCCTCAAGGCGGGCGGCACCGGCCTCAACCTGACCCGGGCCAGCCACGTCGTCCACTTCGACCGCAGCTGGAACGCGGCGGTCGAGGACCAGGCGTCCGACCGCGCCCACCGCATCGGCCAGCGGCGGACCGTCACCGTCCACCGGCTCGTCACCCGGGGCACGATCGAGGACCGGATCGACCGGCTCCTCGCCCACAAACGCGCCCTGCAGAACACGGTCCTGGCCTCCGGCGGCACCGGGCTCGCCCGCCTCACCGACCACGAACTCACCGAACTCGTCCGCCTGGGGGCGTCCCGATGACCGAGATCCCGCACCACCCGGTCCCGTCTCACCCGACCCCGCCCCACCCGATTCCGTACCGCCCGACCCCGCCCCACCCCGTTCCGTCCCACCCCGCCCCGGCCCGTCCACGTGTCGCCGCCGGGCCCCCCACCCCCGCGCGTCCCGCCGACGAGGGGGCGGAGAGCGGCGCGGTGGCCACCGGGAAGAGGGTCCCGGCCGCCCCCGCGTCCGGGGCACCCGTGGCCGAAGCCGTGCCCCCGCCGTCCGCGGCCGCCGGGGCGCCGCGCCTCCCCGTCCAAGGCGTACGGACCGGGGCCCTGCCGCCGCTTCCGCCGCTCGGCCCGCACGGCGTCGCGCCGGTCCTCGACGCGGTCACCGCCGAACCGCCCGCCCCGCTGCCGGAACTCGCCGTCCTGCGCGCCCTCGCCCGGGACGCGGCCCGGCGGGCCGCCGCACTCCTCCAGGGCCACGTCCCCGAGGCCCACGACACCGTCACCGACATCGTCCGCTTCACCGTCGGCACCGGCGGCGCCCATCTGGAGACAGCCGCCGCCCATCTCGGCCTCACGCCCCTCCGGATGCGGCACCTGACCGCCGCCTACCACCACGGCGGACCGCACGGCGCCGCCGTCTGCCTCTCCCCCCGGCCCGCCGACCCCGCCGTGCTCGCCGGGGCGGAAGCCGCGATCCGGCCCCTGCGCCCCTTCGCCGACGTCCCCGTCGAGCGTCGTCACGACCGGCTCACCGACCCGGCCGCCGGAGTGCAGCTGCGCCACGGACCCGACGGGCGCTGGTATCCGTACGCCGACCGCCACGGCACCTGGCAGCCGGTCGCCGGGCCGCACCGGGACCCCGCCCGCGCGTACAAGGCCGCCCGCCTCGCCCTGCGGCAGCACCGCTGACCACGGGGGCGCATGCGGGTCGGCCGCCGGGGTAACCGGCCAGTGACCTCAGGAAAGGAAAAATGCCATGAAACCGTCACGTCTCCTGTTCAAGCCGCTCTCGCTCGCCGTGAGCGCCGGGACCGGCCTGCTCGCGGGAGCCGCGTTCAAGAAGACGTGGCAGCTCCTGGGACACGAGGACGACACCCCCGACGCCACCGACGAGCACCGGGGCTGGAGCGAGGTCCTGGTCGCCGCGGCGCTGCACGGCGCGATCTTCGCCCTGGTGAAGGCCGCCGTCGACCGTGGCGGGGCCACGGCGGTGCGCCGGGTGACGGGCACCTGGCCCGCCTGATCCCGTCCCCCAACGGCCCGGAGGGCCGCCCCCCGCGGGGGGGCGGCCCTCCGGGCCGTTGGGGCCTCACTCGTCGGCGGTCGTGATCCGGGCGCAGGCCTTCACGACCTCGTGCAGGTCCAGGCCCTCGTCGCGCAGGGCCCGCTGGCGGTCCGCGCCGCCGCCGTGGGCCAGGTGCGCGGCGATCCCCTTGCGCGCGTCGTCGAGGTCACCGGTGTCCGCGAGGGCTTCCTCGACGTGGTCGAGGAGGGCTTCGTACGCCGCCTCGACGGAGGTCTCCTTCAGGGTGAGGGGGTGGAGGAGCGGCCCCCGGAGGCCGGACCGGGCGGCGCGCCAGGACGCGAGCCGCAGGAGGCCGGCGGAGAGGGGGGCGGGGGGCTCGCCGTTGCGCCAGGCGCGGGCGGCGGTCTCCACGAGGCCCCGGGCGAGGGTCGCGATGAGGACGGTGGTGTCGGGCTCCAGGCAGACGTCGGCGACCCGGATCTCCACGGTCGGGTAGTTCGCGGAGAGGCGGGCGTCGAAGTAGATCATGCCGGAGTCCCGCAGGACGCCGGTCTCCACCATGGCCTCGACCTGCTGGTGGTAGACGTCCGGGCTGCCGAACAGTTCGTACGGGCCGGCCGACGGCCAGCGGTTCCAGACGCGGCTGCGGTAGCTGCTGTACCCGCTGTCCTCCCCCTGCCAGAAGGGGGAGTTCGCGCTGAGCGCGTTCAGGAGGTAGAGCCAGGGCCTGATCCGGTCGAGGACGGCGACGCCCTCCTCGTCGGACTCCACGGCGACGTGGACGTGGCACCCGCACGTCAGCTGTTCCTTGGTGGTGAGGGCGAACTGCTCGGCCATCCACTGGTACCTCTCGCCCCGGTGGCGCGACGGCTCGACGGGGACGGGCGAGGTGGCGAGGGCGGCGACGACCGCGTCGGACTCCCGCGCGTACCGCAGCGCCTCACCCCGCCACCGTACGATCTCCTTGCGCATCTCCGCCATGTCCGTCAGCGGCTGGGTGGAGAACTCCAGCTGCTCCTGGTGCAGTTCCTTCTCGAAGACCTCCCCCGCCTCTTCGCCGCGCCGGGCCGCCGACGCCAGTACCGCCGACGACACGGCGAACGGCTCGCCCGTCCTGGCGTTGACGAGCATCAGCTCTTCCTCGACTCCTACCGTGCGCATCGGCTCTCCTGTTTACTGCGGCGAATGCCCCGCTCCGCCGGCCGCCCCGGAAGGGGCCGCGAGCGGAACGGGACAGGGACTTTCTCCCGCGTATGCCCACTTCCGTCTCCGTGACGCACTTCGCGCCGCCCCTCTCAGCAGGCGTTTTCAACTCCGCCCGCACGGACCCGAGTCCGGGCTGCCCACGAGTCCGGGCACGCCGGAAGTCGTCGTCGTGGCGGTGCGGCACCGTGCCATACTCCGGCGCATGCCAGTTCGATACCCGCGTCCTCTGCGTCCCGGTGACCGCGTCGGCGTCACCTCCCCGTCCAGCGGAGTCCCGAAGGAATTGCGGGCGCGCCTCGACGTCGCGATCCGCGAGGTGGAGGCTCGGGGGTACGAGGTGGTCGTCGGCCGCTGCATGGACGGCACCGGTCACGTCAGTGCCCCCGCCGCCGATCGCGCGAACGAGCTGATGTCCATGCTGACGGATCCCGGCATCCGGGCGGTGGTGCCGCCGTGGGGCGGAGAGACGGGCATCGACCTGCTTCCGCTGCTCGACCGGGGCCGGTTGCGCGACGCCGAACCGACCTGGCTCGTCGGCTACTCCGACCTGTCGACCCTCATCACGCCGCTGACCCTCCTCACCGGGGTGGCGACCGTGCACGGCAACAACCTCATGGACACCCCTTACCGGGTGCCGGAGGGGCTCCTGTCGTGGCTCGACATCGTCGCCGCCCCGCCGGGGCACCGGTTCACGCAGGTCCCTCCGAACCGCTTCCGGGCCGAGGGCCGGGACGACTACCGGACCGACCCCGGGGTGCGCGAGTACACGCTGGACGCGTCCGGCGGGTGGACCAGGCTGGACGGGTGCGGGGACGTGGAGGTCGAGGGGCGCCTGATCGGGGGCTGCGTCGAGACGCTGTGCAACCTCACGGGAACGCCCTACCTCGACGTCCGGGAGTTCGCGCGGACCCGGTCCCCGGAGGGGCTCCTGGTGTACGTCGAGGCAGGAGGCGACGACGCGTTCGCCATCTGCAGGAACCTGCACGGAATGAGGCTGGCCGGGTTCTTCGACGCGGCGAACGCGGTCCTCGTCGGGCGGACCTCGGCGCCCGGCACCGGCTCGCTCACCCAGCACGAGGCCGTGCTCGACGCGCTCGGGCCGCTGGGCGTACCGATCATCGCCGACGTCGAGTGCGGACACGTCCCGCCGCACCTGCCCCTGGTCAACGGAGCGCGGGGGCGGGTCGTGCACACCTCGGCGCGCGGCGAACTGATCCAGACGCTGGACTGACGCTCCGGGCCCGGCGGAGCCCGGGGCGCCCGCTCAGCCGTAGGTGACGGTGACCCGTTCGAAGCCGAGGGCGCGCAGGAGGCCCTGGAGCATGGCGGTGGTGTTGCGTTCGGCCCGGCTGGTGAGGTCGCTCTCCTTCGCGGCGTCGCCGATGCGCTCGGCGGCGAGGACGTTGACGGCCTGCTCGTTCGCCGGGTTGTCGGAGAAGAGGTCGCCCAGCCGGTCCAGGAGCCCTCGCTGCTTCGACACCGTGTAGGAGCGCTCGGGGTCGAGGAACGGCCGGGCGAGCCGGGCGTGCGGCAGGCGGAGGGTGGCGGTGGTGCGTTCCTCGTCGACGGTGACGGCGTCCCGGCCGAGGGCCGAGAGGTCGACGTAGGCGCTGACGCTGCCACTGGCCACGTACAGCGTGCGGGTGCCGCGGATCGCGTCGGGCAGGAACCGGGCGTCCTTCTCCAGGTCGACCACGACCTGGTAGGCGCCGGCGGCCCCCTCGTGGCGGTTCATGTCCTGGATCGACTTCAGCACGGCGGGACCGGAGCGGTCCTTGGTCTGGCTCCCGAACAGGTCGGCCAGGCCGGGCGGCTGGAAGAACCGGCCCAGCAGGACCAGTATCAGGATCAGGGCGAGGAGTACGGCGGCGAGGGGCCACCCGCGGGTGGCACGTCCGGTCCGCCGGCGCTCGGGCGAGGGTCTGCTCTCCGTGTCGTCTCCCATGCGCGTACTCGTGCCCGCCCCGCTCCCGGGCATGCGGAACTCGGCCTCGTCCGCGGGAGGTTGGGGCTCACGGGGCTGCTGTGGCCGGTGCCGTGCCGGCCCGGCGCGCATGGGTTGCCGCTCCGCTTCCCGGGTAGCCGCACCCCCTCGAAGAGACCCGACGCTGGGGGCGGAACATGAGGATGTGGACACGTGGCCGAAGCTCGGACAAGGCGGTGAGGGTCGACGGTCCCGTACCCGCCGGACCTTCCGTACCTCCCGAGCCGCCCCGGGAGGAACCCTCCCGGGGGAGGACGTACCGGGAGGAGCCGCGCCGGCCCGGCCTGGTGGTCCGGGCGCTGGTGGCGCTGGTCGCCGTCGTGGGGATGGTGGCCTTCGCGATCGTCCTGGCCCGGCTCACCCTGAACGCGTCACCGGCGTCCGTGCCGCTCACGCACAGCAATCTGACCCCGGGCAGCTCCATCCGCGCGTATCTGCAACAGCCCGAGTTCCTGGAGACGCTGAAGCAGCTCGGCGGCAACGTGCTGCTCGGGGTGCCGTTCGGCATCCTGCTGCCGCTGCTCTCGCGCAGGACCCGCGGGCTGGTGCGCGTGGCCCTGCTGACGATCGTGACGATGCTGTTCGTCGAGCTGGTGCAGGGTGCCCTCATCACGGGACGCGCCTTCGACATCGACGACGTCCTGCTCAACACCACCGGCGCGCTGCTCGGCTATCTGCTCGTCGGACGGCGTCTGGGCCGCGCGGTGCACCCGCGCGTCCGGCCCCGGTGGTGGCAGCGGCGCACCACCGGGCGGAAGGGTGCCGAACGGACCCTGGCCACCGACAGGTAGGTGCGCGGGCATGACGGACGACTGGCGTACGGATCGGATCGGGGCCGCGCTGCGGGGCGAGAACCCCACGGTGCCGCGGCGGCTCGACGCGGCCTTCGCGGTGATCGGCGACGTGCGGTTCCTGCCGGGCTACCCGGTGCTCCTCGTGGACGAGCCGGGCGTGGAGCGGCTGTCCGAGCTGCCGAGGGCGAAGCGGCGAGCGTTCCTCACCGGGACGGACCTGCTCGGCGAGGCGGTCGAGCGGGCCCGCCGGCGTCTGGATCCGGCCTTCCGCCGGGTGAACCTGGAGATCCTGGGGAACACGGATCCGTTCCTGCACGCCCGTGTGCGGCCGCGGTTCGACCGGGAGCCGGCCGACCTCGTGGGCAGGCCGGTGTGGCTGTACCCGCCCGACCTGTGGAGCGACGAGCGGTTCAGGCTCGGCCCGCGGCACGACGCGCTGCGGGGCGCGATCGGCGAAGAGGCGGATCACCGTCGAGTGGCACGGCCGCGACAGCCCCCGCACCGCACGGATCCCGCGCGGATCCGGTGGCGGGCCCACCGAGCTCAGAAGTGGCTCAACTCCCTTGCCGGGAGGGGCTCCGGACCGGCAACGTCGACCACGCCATCGACCAGTGGTTTTCAGGGGGAACGCACATGGAGATCAGAAAGGGCTGTCTCGCGGCGGGCGTCGTCGCCGCGCTGCTCGTGGGTGCGGGCGCCTGCACGTCCGACGGCGGCGAGCCGGTGGCCGAGGCCGCGCCGACGGCCGAGCACGCCTGTGAGAACGGCACCTACGCGTGGTTCAACGTGGACAGGCGGGACGTCCTGACCGGCGTCGCCGAGCAGCAGAAGCTGGGCAAGGGGGGCGGCGCGCTCACGCACGAGGTGACCCCGCTCCACACACCGCGCGTCGCGGTCGCCTTCGAGGAGGGACCGGCGATCGACGCCAAGGCCGTGCTCCGCTCGCTGGGCACCCGCACCGGGGACGTCGACGGCGCCGACGACGACGCCGGGTTCACCGACGCGCACAGGCCCGCCCCGGACCCCCGGACGGTCGGCACCGAGATGGACGGCGCCGGAACCTTCGTGAACTACTCCTGGGTGAAGCAGGTCGTCGCCGACTTCACGTACACCTGCGGGACCGCCGGACGGACGACGGGCCGCGCGACCAGCTGGGTCGTCGACGGCTCGGGGGTCCTGGAGTGCTCCCTGCCCGTCGAGGGCGCGCGGGAGGGCGATCCGGCCCTGGCGGCGGCGCGCTTCTCCTGCGGCCCCCACGCCCCGGCCGCGAAGCCCGGCAAGGGCCCGGTCTCGCGTCCGGCCTCCTCGTGAACGGGGTTCTCCCCGGCGGACGGGACCCCGGTCACCGGCCGGTGCCGGACCACGCGGTGCCAAGCGGCTCCGGGGCCGGGGCCTCCGCCCCGCCCCGCCGATAACCTCGGCCGGACAACAGACGTACAGGGGGGTGTCGTGAGCGAGGTGCTCTACGGCGAGCAGTCGTGGAATCCACTGGCACGGGTCGTCGTGCTGACCGGGGAGGGTCTGCGCAGGGGCGGCAGGACCACGCCCCTGGAGGAGCTGAACCTGGCCGCCACGGCCGAGGCCTTCCTGCGCGGCCGGTGGCTCGGGGGCGGCGGGGCGGAACGTCCGCTGGAGCGGCTGCCGGAAGGGGCCGGTGTCGTCCCGGTCACTCGGGTCACCGGCAGCAGCGCCCCGGTGAGGGCGCGCCGGGCCGCCGAGTTCGCCCGCGCCCTGGGCGAGCTGGCGGTACGGCGGTGCGGCGGGCCGGAGCGGGTGGCCGAGCTGGCGGCCCGGGCCCGGGCCGACGACGTACCGCTGTGGATGGCGCGGCGGTACGCGGAGGGGCCCGCCGGGCCGATAGGCGTCGTCGTGGACCGGCGCCTGGTGCGCGTGGACGTGTTCGGCGCGCACGCTCCCGCCGTACGGCTCCGGGCGCCCCACGGCTTCCGGGCCGACTCCACCGACCCGTCGAAGGGCCTGCGTCTGACCGTCGGCGACACCGCGGCCCGGCTCGTCCTCACCAAGAAGCTGCGCAAGTCCAGGAGTTCGGTGGAGATGTGGCTGCCCGGACGGCACTGGGCGCTGCGGCGGGAGAACTCGGGGAGTTCCTGGCTGCTGCGCGACGAGCGGCGCGTCGCCCTGCTGACCCGGCTCCCGTCCCGGCCGGTGCTCGAACCGGGCACGGTCCTGCTGCCGCTCGCCCCGGTGCGGTACGAGACCTCCGACCCGCTGGACGCCGCCGTGGCGCACGCCTTCGCCACCGCCTTCGGCCTCGGAGACACGACGGGCTCGGCCCGCTTCCGGTCGCGGCGGGCCCCGGTGGACGGGGAACCGGTCGCCGTCGACGAGTGGTGGGACCGCCCCTGGTTCAGCAACCTCGGCGGCGGGGGCGAGGACAACGAACCCGGCGGCAACGACGGCTGGGGATCGGACGGCGGCGACGGGGGCGGAGGCGGGAGCGACGGCGGGGGTGACGGCGGAGGCGGGGGCGGGGACTAGAGCCTGTCCGACGTGACCGGCGGGCAGCTTCCCGGGAGGGAGTACGGCGGGCCCCGGCCGGGGGTGGCCCCGGGCCGTCCTTCCGGCTCTTTCGGCCCAGCGCGGCCGGGGCGGCGGTGCGCGCGGCCCTGGGCCGGACCGGTGGGGCCACGGGCGGCGGCGCACCGGCGCGGGCCGCGGCCGGGGCGGGTCCGGCCGACTGGCGGGCGGGGCATGCGGAGGGATGATGGAGATCCGGCCCCACGCAGCAGGGGGCCCGGCGTGGCCTGGAGGAAACGCTCGAGGCGAGCCCGCGCGGGAGTGCCGTGTCGTGTGAGGGAGGCAGAGCACGAGGTGGACGACGAGATCCCGCCCTTCGCACCGGAATACCGGGGGCTGCCCTTCGCCGGTGAGGCCGCGGGGGCGCTGCTCGACTCCGGGGGCCGGATCATCGGATGGACGCGCGCTGCGGAGGAGCTGCTCTCCCTGTCCGCCGACCGGGCCTGCGGGCGGCACATCGGGGAACTGCTCAAGGATCCGGACACCCGGCGCGTGCCGCCGTCCGACCGGTGGCCGGAGGCCTGGTCCGGTGTGGCCGTGGCACTCACGGGCACCGGCGGGGAGGTGCGGGTCGACTTCCAGGTCCTGCCGCTCACGGACGACGGCGCGTGCGCCGGGGCGTCCCGGTACTTCGTGCTCGCGGCCCCGGAGGGGACGGCGGCCCGGTGGCGGCAGGACCAGGCGTTCACCACGGAGCTGTTCCTCCAGGACCGGCTCGGCCTGGCCGTCTTCGACCTGGACCTGCGGCTGGTCAGGACCAACACCCACCTCCTCCCGTACACCGGGCTCGCGCCGGACCTGCGCGGCCGGCGTCTCATGGACTTCCTGTACGCCGAGGACGCGGCGGCCGTCGAGCGGCTGCTGCGCGAGGTGCTGCGGACCGGGCTGCCGCTCGTGCGGGCGGAGGAGACGGTCCGCACCCTGGAGGAGCCCGGGGGCGGGGCGGTGATGGCCATCTCGGCGTTCCGGCTGCAGGCGCCCGACGGGCAGGTGTTCGGGGTGACCGCGCTGTTCACCGACGTCACCGAGCTGCGCCGCACCAGTGAGCGGCTGTCCGTGCTGCACCGCGTGACCGCGGCCGTCGGCGGCTCGCTGTCGGTCGTCGGCACCGCCGAGGACCTGGCGGCGGCGCTCGTGCCGGCGGTGGGCGACCACTCCGTGGTGGAGATCGCGGAGGAGGTGTTCACCGGCGAGGAACCCACCCCCGCCCCGGACGGCAGCATGCCGCTGCGCCGGACCGCCGCGGCCGGGCACAGGACGGCGGAGGCGCCGCTCGACCACGTCGTCCTGGCCAGGCCCGACGCGCCCGCGAAGCCGGCCGACCCGCTCACCTCGATGACCGTCGCGCTGCGCGCCCGGGGCAGTGTCCTCGGGCGCGTGACCGTCCACCGCGACGCCGGGAAGCCGGCGTACGAGGCGGCCGACCTGCACCTGCTGCACGAGATCGCCGGGCACGCCGCGCTCGCCCTGGACAACGCCCGCCGCTACACCCGTGAGCACCGCGCGTCGGTGGGGCTCCAGCGCAGTCTGCTGCCGCCGTCGGAGGCCGAGAACGTCGCCGTGACCACCGCAGGGGTCTATCTGCCCGCCGACACCGGCACCGGCGTCGGCGGCGACTGGTTCGACGTCATCCCGCTCTCGTCCGCCCGGGTCGCCCTGGTCGCCGGCGACGTCGTCGGCCACGGCCTCGCCGCGACGGCGATGATGGGGCGGCTGCGGACCGCGGTCCGCACCCTCGCCGACCTCGACCTGGAGCCGGACGAGCTGCTCGTGCACCTCGACGACCTGGTCTCCCAGCTCGGCGTGGAGACCGACGGGAGCGAAGAGTCCGACGACGTGACGGGCGACCCGACGGGGCCCGCCCGGCCCCGGACCGATCCGATCGGCGCGACCTGTCTGTACGCGATCTACGACCCGGTGTCCCGGCGGTTCGCCATGGCCTCCGCCGGGCATCCGCCGCCGGCCGTGGCGGCCCCGGACGGGACCGTCGCCTTCGTCCCCGTGAACCCCGGGCCGCCCCTGGGCGTGAGCGGGCTGCCCTTCGAGATCGCCGAGGTCGACGTGGAGCCGGGGAGCATCCTCGCCCTCTACACCGACGGCCTGATCGAGAGCCGTGAGCACGACGTCGACGAGGGCATGGCCGACCTCGCACGGCGTCTCGCGGCGCCGGGGGTCTTCGACACGCCGCTGCGGAGGCTCGGGCGCGAGATCGTCGCCGGCCGTCCCGTCGACCACCTCACCGACGACATCACCCTGCTGCTCGCCCGTACGCGCGCGGTGCCGTCGTACGACCACGTCGTCTGGCCGGTGGCCGCCGATCCGGCCGCCGTGGCGGAGGTGCGCGGGGCCGCGGCCCGGCAGCTGGACGACTGGGGCCTCGCGGAGCTGGCCTTCACCACCGAGCTGGTCCTGAGCGAGCTGGTCACCAACGCCATCCGCTACGCCGGCGGTCCGGTCGAGGTACGGCTGATCCGGGCGGGCCGCCTGGTCTGCGAGGTCTCCGACCCGAGCGCCACCCAGCCCCGCATGCGCCGCGCCCTGCTCACCGACGAAGGGGGCCGGGGCCTGTACCTGGTCGCCCAGCTCACCACCCGGTGGGGCTGCCGCTACACGCGGCACGGCAAGACGATCTGGGCGGAGCAGGAGATGCCGGACGAGGTGGACGCGGCGCGGTAGCGGGCGGGGCGGAGGTCGATCCGGTGCCGGACCACGACGCGACCGGCCGGGCGCGGGAACCGGACCGGCCGGCGCGGGCCGGCGGGGCGGGCCCTAGCCGATGGTGGGGACCTGGGTGACGAGGCCGAAGGGGTTGTGGACGATCCGGACGCGGTTCTCCCTGTAGTCCATGGTGACCAGGGCGCCCTCGGGGACGTGCACGATCTCCAGGTCCGGCCGGTCCCGCAGGATCACCTTCTCGGCCCAGGCCTTCGGCAGCCCGAGGGTCTCGGGCCACCGGGCCTTCGTCCCGGCGGGGTCCGTCGTGCGGGCACCGGGCAGGGCGGTCGCGTCGAGAACGGCGGGGACCGCGATGGCGGTGGCGGTGGCGTCGGCGGTTCCGGGGGCCGCGGTGGCGACGGCCGGAGGGATCAGGGCGGTGGCGGAGGCGGCGGCGAGGGCCGCCAGGAGCATCTTCTTCACGCCCGGCAGAACGATTCACCCCTCCGGCGGTCACCGCGGACAGGCTTTCGGTCACCGGTACGGCCCACATGCGTACGCGACCCTGTCGGCTCTCCACCCGGTTCCGGGTGTCCGTGCCGTGAACGCGTTCCGGCGGAAGGACGCCCGGCACTCGCCCGTACGCGCTCACCCGGGGGCCGCGCCGAACGTCATGGCGTCGAGGGCGTTGGCCCGGGCCAGGCGGTCGCCCCGTACGACGGCGGGCAGTTGGGCCGTCCATCCGCCCGACAGGGCCGGCCCGAGCAGCCCCGTCAGTACGGCGGCGGCGAGGGTGAGCGCGAACGGCAGCCGGTCGAGTCCCACGAGGACCGTCGTCAGGCCCGCCGCGTACAGGGCGAGGGCCGCCGCCAGCGGGCGGCCCGGCCGGTCCGCCCGGTCGAGGAGCGACCCGAGCACCGGGCCTCCCAGCACGGCGGAGACCGTGATGCCCGCGAGCAGCAGCGACGCGTCGGCGGCCGACCCGGTCAGGGCGAACCCCGCCAGCATCAACGCCGGTCCCGACATCTCGTCTCCGGTGCGGGCCACCGCCGCTCCGGCGAGGTGGGCGGGGAAGGAGTAACGCCTCTTCATCGGAAGGACGTTACGGAGGTAACTCAAAACCTGGCAACGTGCGTTACATTCCTCCGGTGCCCCCCTCCATCGACGACCGGTCCGCCCTTTCCTCCGTGCAGGCCGCCGCGCGGCGGACCGCCGCCCTGGTCAACGCCCTCTCCGAGGACTCCCCCGACCCGGCCGAGGTCGCCGGGGTGCTCCGTGCGTACGGTGAGGCCGAGTCCCTCGGCCTCACCGCCCACGACGTCGCCGGAATGCGCGTGGCGGCCGCGCTGCTGCGGGACGTCTTCGCCGCCGAGGACACCGACGGGGCCGCCGCCGCCCTCAACCACCTTCTGCGGGAGCGCACGGGGCCCCTCCGGCTCTCCTCCCACGGCGGCGACTCTCCCTGGCACCCGCACCTCGACACCGACGACGACGCGCCCTGGGACGAGTGGCTCCTCGCCTCGTCGTGCATGGCCCTGACCGTCCTCCTGTGGGACCGCCGGCGCCCGCCGGGCGGGATCTGCGCCTCGTCGGGGTGCCGGAACGTCTTCCTCACCCAGGGCGGCGGGCAGGAGCGCCGCTACTGCTCCCGCCGGTGCGCGACCCGCGAACGGGTCGCGGCCCACCGGCGCTCGCGTACCGTCGGCCGGGAGGACGGGGCTTCGCGCTGAGCGCTCCCCGAGGCCCCCGGTTCCGTGGGTCAGGCCCGTGCCCGGGTGCGGTACCAGAGGAGCCCCTTCACCGCGTAGGCCGCGCCCACGCATGCCAGGCCGCACAGCACGAGGACGAACTCGCCGAAGGCGATGCCGACGAGGACCGCCAGGTTGCCGGCAGCGTCGAGCAGGCGCAGTCGGGCTTCGGTACGCCGTTCCGGTGCGGGGTCGCGCAGACGGCGCAGGACCGGGACGAGGGTGAGGAGTTGCAGGAGCGCCAGGGCGGCGACGAGCCAGCGGAACACGACGGGTACGTCCACGTGACGAAACGTACGTTCCCGTCGGTCATCACAAGTGGACGAGCGGTTAACTCGTTCCCGACTTCCGGGGTGACACGGCGGGTTCATTCCTGACGTCCTCCCCATCGGGCCGTGCAGCCGGACGCGGGCGGGTCGGTCTCGTGGCGGGGGCCCTGGATCCGCCCGGTTCGGACCTGCTCGTCGCGGGCGTCGGAGCCCCGCTCTACGGGATCGCCGAAGGGCCAGGTGGGGCGGCCCCGGGCCGGTGGCGGTCCGGCGGAATGTTTGGGGTGCCGGGCGACGGTCAGGCGTAATCGACGAACCTGTTCGACTCATCGACTGGGGAGCACATGGAGAGCGTTCTTCGGCTGGCGGCTTCCGTCGGCGGCTCGGCCCTCGTGGCGTTCGTCGTGGTCCGCGCGGTGGATCTGCTGGCCTGCCACGCGGACGCGCGGCACCACGAGACACCACTGTGGGGGCTGCTGCGCCGCTGCCGTACGCCGCTGTTCGTCGTCCTGCTGACCGCCCTGCTCCGCTGGACCTATCCGGCGTCGGCCGCGCCCGTACTGGAGGAGCACTCCCAAATGGTGCTCCACGTGCTGCTGCTGTGCCTGATAGGCGGCGGCGCCTGGCTGACGATCCGGGCGGCCTCGGCCGTCGTCGAGTCCTCGTACGCGCGCTACGCCGGGCGCGCGCGGGACGCCGCACGGCTGCGCCGGGTCCGTACGCAGGTCACGCTGATCACACGGGTGGTGGCGGTCGCCGTCGTGGTGCTCGCGGGCGCCGCCGCCCTCGTCACCTTCCCCTCCTTCCGCACCCTCGGCACGTCCCTGCTGGCCTCGGCCGGGATCATCGGCATCGTGGCCGGCGTGGCGGCGCAGTCGACGCTCGGCAACCTCTTCGCCGGTTTCCAGATCGCCTTCGGCGACATGGTCCGCATCGGGGACACGGTCGTCGTCGACGGCGAGTGGGGCCTCGTGGAGGAGGTGACGCTCACCTTCCTCACGGTCAGGACCTGGGACGAGCGCCGGGTGACGCTGCCGGTCTCGTACTTCACCTCGCGTCCGTTCGAGAACTGGTCGCGGGGCGGTGCCCAGATGACGGGTGCGGTCTTCGTCCACTGCGACCACTCCACACCCGTCGCGCTCATGCGGGCGCACCTGAGGGAGTTCCTCGCCGCCTGTTCGACCTGGGACGGGCGGGGCTGGGACCTGGCCGTCACCGACACGTCGCCGACCTCCATCACGGTCCGCGCGATCGTGACCGCCAAGGACGCCGACGACCTGTGGACGACCCGCTGCGCCGTACGGGAGGAACTCGTGCGCTGGCTGGCACGGGAGCACCCGGGCGCCCTGCCCCGGGTCGTGACCGCCTCCGCACCCGAGGAATCGGGCAAGGCGGCCTGACCGGACGCCGTCACCGGCCGAGCCGTGACATCGGCGACGCCGGAGACTCACGGTCCGGGCCGGTCCGGGCCGCAGTCGTCGGTCCGTTCCGGACGCGGCGGGTGCGTCCCTGTGCGATCTCCGGGCCGCCCGCACGGCGAGCAATGGTCCGGGCGGCCGTGCCCCGGGGGCCCGGGTTCAGTCCAGGTAGTCGGCGACCAGGACCGCGAAGTCCTCCGGGGTCAGCACCTCGACGCCCGCCTCCTGTGCCTTGACCGCCTTGGAGCTCGGTTTGCCGCTGGCCGTCGGGGCGGCGACCAGGAAGGCGGTCCGGGAGTTGACGCCGCTGCCCATGCGGCCGCCGGCCTTCTCGATGAGGGCGCCCATCTCGGAGCGTGCCCAGCCGTCGAGGGGGCCGGTCATCTTCCCGGTCACGACGACGGTCTTCCCGCTCAGCGGTCCCCCGACGGCGTCCTCGGCCTGCTCGGGCCGCGGCTCGGTCATGGTGACGCCGGCCGCGATCAGCTTGTCGATCACGGGAGCGAGCGCGGCGACCTGCTCGACCACGACCGGAGCCTTCTCCGGGCCTATGCCCTCGACGTCCTGGAGGGTGTCGGCGTCGGCCGCGCGGATGGCCTCCATCGTGCCGAAGTGGACGGCGATGCGCCGGGACATGCTGCGGCCGGTGCCGGGGACGCCGAGGGCGCAGAAGACGCGGCTGAGGGGGCGGGCCTTGGCGAGCCGGATCTGCTCGGCCAGTCCGGCGCCGCGCTTGGCGCTGCCGGAGGCGGTGGTGAGCTGCTCCTCGGTGAGGGTGAACAGGTCGGCGACGTCACCGACGTCACCGGAGGCGATCAGCGCGTCGACGTACTTCCTGCCGAGACCGTCGATGTCGAGGACGTCGCGGCCGGCGGCGTACTCGATGAGCGGGGCGAGCGCGCAGGCGGTGCCCTTCGCGCAGCGCCACCGCTCCTGGCTCTTGTCGATCCCGCCGCCGCAGTGGGGACACTCCCGGGGCAGCGGGACGGGGGCGGCGTCCCGCGGGCGGAGCTCGACGACGGCGGCCTGGACGCGCGGGATGATGTCGCCGGCCTTGTACACGGTCACGGTGTCGCCGATGTGGAGGTCGCGGCGGAGGATGTCGGCCGGGTTGTGGAGGGTGGCGCGGGTGACCGTGGAGCCGTCGAGTTCCACCGGGGCGAGCACCCCGGTGGGGGCGAGCACGCCCGTGCGGCCGACCTCCCAGAACACGTCCTGGAGGACGGTCTGCCGTTCGACGGCGGGGAGCTTGTAGGCGACGGCCCAGTGGGGGAAGCGGGTGCCGAAGCCGACCGCCGCCTGTTCGGTGGCGCTGTCGGCCTTGACGACGACGCCGTCGATGCCGAACGGCAGGCTCGCGCGCATCGCGGCGACGGCGTCGACCCGCTCCTGCGCCTCGTCGAGCGTGGCGACCACGTGCAGTCCGGCCGGGGTGTCCGCCGTGGTCCGCACCCCGGCCCGCGCGACGGCGGCGAGGGTCTCGGCGTGTCCGGCGCCGACGGGCAGGAAGGGCACACCGTCCAGTTCGACGGCGCCGTACGCCCAGAAGGTCATGGCGAGCCGGTACGGGCGGTCCTTCGCCCGCAGCGTGCCGGCCGTTCCGTTGCGGGGGTTGACGAAGACGGCGGCGCCGTGCGCGGCGCGTATCTCGTTCGCCGCCTCGAACTGCTCCTGGGTGAACAGGACTTCGCCCCTGGCTTCGAAGGTGGCGGGCACGGGCAGCTGCTCGGGGAGGCCCACGACGGTGCCGATGACATGGCTGACGTCCTCGCCGTGGGTGCCGTCGCCGCGCGTGACGATCTGCACGAGCCGGCCGTCGCGGTAGCGGGCGGCGACGGCCGCGCCGTCCATCTTCGGCTCGACGGTGAACCCGCCCACCGGCTCGTGCCCCAGGCGGCGCCGGAGCGACGCGCCCCAGGCCACGAGCTGTTCGGGAGCGAAGACGTTGTCGAGGCTGAGGAGGCGCGAGGTGTGGGCGACGTCGCCGGCGGGAGCGACACCGTCGGCGACCCGGTCCGTGGGTGAGTCCGGAGCGGTCTCGTCGGGGTGCTCCGCCTCCCAGTTCAGCACCGTCAGGCGCAGCCGGTCGTACGTGGCGTCGTCCATGAGGCTGTAGCCCGCGCCGTAGTAGGTGCGGGAGGCTTCGCGCAGACGCTGGACGGCGGCCTCGTACTCGGCGCGACCGGACATGCTGAAAGACGCCTCAACGGCGGAAACGTTCGTCATGGGAACATCCTTGCCCATGGGTCTGACAACGCCCGGGCCCTCGCGGCCGGTGGGCGGCGGCTCCCGGAAAGGCCGTCGGAACACGTCGCGTCGGCGGCCCGGAAGGCCGTACGGACCACCTTTCCATGTGACCTGCGTCACGCATTAAAAGTCCTTTAAGAAACAAGGTCTCGGAAGGGTCGATTCGTCCTTCTTTGGGAACAGTTGACGCTTGCTTTGAACAGCGGTCAACATCTCCACGACTTCGCCACACTTCCCTCGGCTTTACCTCGTCTGGAGCACGTGATGCGCAACAGGGCTGCCCCGACCACAGCGATCGCTTCCGTCGTTCACGACCCGGCGAGCGCGGAGCACCGGGGCGACCGCGTCTTCGGGAAGGTCGCCGAGCCGAGTCCGGACGGCAACGGGGCGCGGGGGCAGGACATCGAACTCTTCGACGTGACCGCCCGGTTGCCGAAGGTCCCCTCCGGGAGCAGGGGTCCCGCCCACGCGTCCCGACGGTCCCGGCACGCCCGTGCGACGGTTCCGGCGTGGCGGTCCATGCCGCTTCCCCTGATGCTCGCGGGTGCGCTCTCCGCGGGGCTCGGCGCCGCGGTGGCGGTGTGGTCCTCCGCCGGGCCCGACTCCGTACCGGCGTCGAACCCGTCCGTCTCGCTTCCCGAACTCGCCACGCGCGCCCCGTCCCCCGCCCGGGACACCGCCCCCGGGACTCCCCGGGGTCCCGGCGTGAGCACCGCGCGGACGACGCCGCCCGCCTCGTCCTCGACCGTCCCCTCCGTGTCAGGACCCCCGTCCTCCGGCGCCGCCACCGACTCCCCCACGGCCACGGCCGCCCCCACCACGGCCTCTCCGGCCACCCCGACGGCCACGTCGTCGCCGTCGCACCACCGCCACCGTTCCCCGCGCCCCGGCCGTGGCGAGGACGGCCGGGACGAGAACGGGTGGGACGAGGACCGGAGGGACGAGAACAGGCGGGGCGACGTCGCGCGGGGAAGCACCGGGCCCGGAGTCGTCGATCTCCAGCGGCGGCTCCAGCAGCTCCAGCTGTACCTGGGTCCGGCCGACGGCCTCTTCGGCGAGTCCGTGGAAGTGGCCCTGCGCCGCTACCAGGTGGCCCGGAACATCCCGCAGGAGAACGGGGTCTACGGCCCGCTCACCCGCGCCGTCCTGCGGGCCGAGACCGACTGAGGCCCCCTCCCCTCCTGTCCCCTGACCCCCTGGCCCTCACACCCCTCACAGGACATCGGAAAGGTTCACGTACATGAGCAACACCGGAAGAGCGCGCACGCGGCTGAGCAGCGCCGTGGCCGTCGGGATCGTCCTCGGCCTCACCACCGCGGGCAACGCCCCGGCCGTGCCCTTCGCCCCCGCGCCGGGCACCGCCCGGACCTGTCCGGCTCCCGGTGCGGAGCCCGGCATCGGTCACGAGCCGCGGTTCCTCGACGCCAACGTGGCCCTCTACGCCGGCGGCGACTACACCGCCGACGGCGCGACCGCCGAGGCCGAGGGCCTGCTCGTCATCGGCGGGAACGCCACCTTCGCCAAGGCGTCCGGCGGCGTCTTCAACGTGGGCCGGGTCGGAGCCGGTTCGGGCATCCTGCCGGACTCCGGAGCGGTCATGCTCTCCGTGGGCGGGGACCTCACGATCGCCGAGGGCACGCGGGTCGACGTCGGCCACGGCCTCACGGCCGGCCCCCGTTACGGCGGCGCCGTCCGCGTCGGGGGGAAGATCGACGAGAAGGGCGACCTGGAGACGAACGGCGGCAGCCGCTTCTCGGGGCTGGGCGCGCGGGGCGCCCTCACCCCGTACGACGCCTTCGGCGACACCCTGCGGGGCGAGTCGACGTCCCTGGGCGCGCTGAGGCCGACCGGTACGAGCGTGCGCTCGGGCGGCACCGTCACCTTCGAGGGCGTCGGCTCCGGCAGCCCGCAGGTGTTCGAGATCTCCGCCGGGAAGCTCGACGGAGCCTCGTCCTTCGACTTCCGGTCGATCCCCGACGGCGCCCCGGTCGTGGTGAACGTGACGGGCGGCAGCCCCGTCGGCATCTCCCCCCTGTCCGTCGGCTTCGACGGCGACCGGGTCGACGCGTACGAGTCCGCGCGCTTCGGGGAGGCCGCGTCCCGGATCCTCTACAACTTCGAGGCGTCCCCGGCGATCACCCTCGGCGGCGGCGGGAACTTCATGGGCTCGATCCTCGCGCCCAAGGCGTCCGCGGACCTGACGGCCAGTACGAACGGCCGCGTCTACGTCGGCGGCGACCTGCGGACCCACGGGACGGGCAACGAGACCCACAACTACCCGTGGAACGGCTCCTCGACCTTCGGCTGCAAGCCGGCGCCGGACGGTCCGGGCACCACACCCGCGCCGACGCCGACCTCCCCGCGGCCCGGCACCGAGCCCTCCGGCCCGGCACCCTCCACCACGCCTCCCACCGGCGACGGCACCGCGCCCGGCGCCCCGGAGACGACGGCGCCGGGGACCTCCGGGCCCTCCGCGCCGCCCACGGAGGACGCCTCCGCCCCCGCCGCGCCCGGCACGACGGCGCCCTCGCCGTCCGCGACCGGCCACGGCGACGGCTCGCTCGCGACCACGGGGGCGCAGTTCACCCCGTACACGGTGGCCGCCGGAGTCCTCGCCGCCGCGGGCGCCGGGATCCTGGTGCTCACCCGGCGCCGCCGGGTCCCCGGCCGGCACTGATTCCGGACCCGCCCGCCCCGGAGGGGGAACTCCCTTCCCGGGGCGGGCGGGTCGGTGCCCCGGAAGGGCGGTAGGGCGGTAGGGCGGTAGGGCGGTAGGGCGGATTATCGGCCACTCCTGACATCGGGTCGGGCGGGGTTTCCATGGTCCGACCGGACACCTCCCGTCCCCTGCTCGGGTGCTGCGAACCCGCAGGAACACGGGGAAGACGGAAGGTACGGGGCCATTCCGGTGGATTGGCCGAACTGTGCGTAGACCGGATAGGTGCCTGAGGCATGTAGTGGTGACGGAAGCGACGTCAGAGCCACCGATTCGCCCCTAGCGAGGCCCCCATGACGCAACCCGTGACACGGTCCGAGACGCAGTCCACTACTCGGTCCGAGACGCGGTCCGAGGCTCAATCCGAGACTCGGTCCGAGGCGGAGTCCGTGACACAGCCCGTGGCGTTCCCCCAGAGCCGCACCTGTCCCTACCACCCGCCCGCCGCCTATCCCCGCGCCGACGACGAGGGCCCGCTGTCGCGGGTGACCCTCTGGGACGGACGGGAGGTGTGGCTCGTCTCCGGCCACGCGACCGCCCGGGCGCTGCTCGCGGACCAGCGCCTGTCGACCGACTCCACGCGGGACGACTTCCCGCTGCCGACCGAGCGGGTGGCGGGCCTGCGCAGGCGGCGGCGCGCGGCGCTGCTCGGCTGGGACGACCCCGAGCACAACGTCCAGCGCCGGATGCTCATCCCGAGCTTCACCCTCAAGCGCGCCGAGCGCCTCCGGCCCCGCATCCAGGAGACCGTGGACCGGCTGCTCGACGCGATGGAGGCCCAGGGGCCGCCGGCCGAGCTGGTGAGCGCGTTCGCGCTGCCCGTGCCCTCGATCGTCATCTGCGACCTGCTCGGCGTGCCGTACGCGGACCACGACTTCTTCGAGGAGCAGTCGCGGCGGCTGCTGCGCGGGCCGACGGGCACGGACACCGAGGACGCGCTCGCCCGCCTCGAGGGTTACCTCGGCGACCTGATCGACCGGAAGCGGAGGGAGCCCGGCGAGGGCGTCCTCGACGACCTGGTGGCGCGCGGGGAGGCCGGGGACGGCGGGCCCGACCGGCAGGAACTGGTGCAGCTCGCCACGATCCTCCTCGTCGCGGGGCACGAGACCACGGCGAACATGATCTCCCTCGGCGCGTTCACGCTGCTGCGTCACCCGGAGCGGCTCGCCGAGCTGCGGGCCGATCCCGGGCTCGTGCCCGCCGCCGTGGAGGAGCTGCTGCGGTTCCTGTCCATCGCGGACGGGCTGCTGCGGGTCGCGCGCGAGGACGTCGACGTCGCCGGGACGGTGATCCGGGCGGGTGAGGGCGTGGTGTTCTCGACGTCCGTCATCAACCGGGACACCGCCGCCTACGGCGACCCGGACACCCTCGACTGGGAGCGCCCCGCCCGCCACCACGTGGCGTTCGGCTTCGGCATCCACCAGTGCCTGGGGCAGAATCTGGCCCGCGCGGAGCTGGAGATCGCGCTCGGGACGCTCCTGCGCCGGCTGCCGGGGCTGCGGCTCGCCGTCCCCGCCGAGGAGATCCCGTTCAAGCCGGGCGACACGATCCAGGGGATGCTCGAACTCCCCGTGACCTGGTGAGGGGGCGACACACGTGCGTGTCTCGATCGACGGGGACGTCTGCATCGGCGCCGGGCAGTGCGCCCTGACCTCGCCGGACGTCTTCACCCAGGACGACGACGGGTTCGGTACGGTCGTGCCGGGCCGGGAGGACGGCCGCGGGACGCTGGTCCGCGAGGCCGCCCGCGCCTGCCCCGTACAGGCGATCACCCTCGACGGCCCCGGCGGTGGCCCCGGGGCGTGAACCCGCGGGCCGCGCTCCGGTCCCGGGCCTCCGGGGCCGGCGCCGGTCGCGGCGCGCCGGCCGCGTACCCTCGCCTCGGAGCAGAGCGGGACGGCGAACGGTGAGCGGGGAACGGAACATGGGGGAAGGGCCCGGACCCGGTGGGGCCGGTGGGTCTGGTGAGTCCGACGGGTCTAGTGAGCCCGGCGGGTCCGGCGGGGACGTACGGGCGCGGTCCGCGACCGTACGCGTGTTCATCGCGCTCGCGCCGCCCGACGACGCGAAGGACGAGCTGGCCGACGCGCTGGGCCCGGCCTACGAGGCGTACCCGCGCATGCGGTGGAACCGCATCGAGGACTGGCACATCACGCTGGCGTTCCTCGGTGAGCTCCCGGTCGGGACCGTTCCGCTCCTCCGGCCGCCGCTCGCGGAACTCGCGGCCTCGCACCGGCCGGTCGAGCTGGCGCTGCGCGGCGGCGGGCACTTCGACGACCGGGTGCTGTGGAGCGGGATCGACGGGGACCTGGAGGGGCTGCACGGGCTCGCGGCCGGGGTCCGTGCCGTGGTCAAGGCGTGCGGGATCCCCTTCGAGGACCGGCCGTTGCGCCCGCATCTGACGCTGGCCCGCGCCCGCCGTACCGACACCGCCTCCGTGGCGGAGGCCGCCGCCGGACTCACCGGGTTCACCGGCCGCCGGTGGCGGGCCGGGCGACTGCACCTGGTCGGCAGCGACTTCGGGCGCGGCCCGGGGCCGATCCGCTACCGCGACATCGAGTCCTGGCCCTTCGACGGGGTCTGAGCCCGTTCCCCCGGAGGTGGGCGCTCACCGGCAGTCTCCCGGAGGTGCGCGCTCACCGGCCGTACATCCCCCGGCAGAGGTCGGCCGCGCCCATGGGCGCGTCGATCCGCTCGGCCTGTCGGCAGAGCCGGCGCAGCTCGGGCTGCCCGGCGGTGGTGGTGGACGGGCGGTTGCGGGTCCGGAGGTGTTGCTTCTTCTTCGAGGGGCGGGGGACGGCTCGCGTCCGTTTCTTCTTCGGCTTCTTCGGGTTCTTCGGGTTCTTCAGGTTCCTCGGTTTCTTCGCCGCCTCCGTCTTCTTCGGGGACTGGGAGGCGGCTCCCGTCCCGTTCTTCTCCGCCGTCGGCCGGTGGTGGGCGGGCGCTCGGGCGGCTTCGGTCCGGGGCTCCGTGGTGGCGAGCGCCTCGCGCGGGGCCGCCTGTACGGGGTCCGGCCGGGTCGGCAGTGGTGAGGGGCCGCGTTCGGCGGCCGGGGCGAGGGCGGCGGGGCGGTCAGGCCGGCCCGGGGCGGGTTCGTGCGAAACGGCCACGCAGCCGGTCGTGAGGAGCGCGACGATCAGGAGGTACGGGGTGCGGCGGGCGTGCATGGGGCCACGCTGCCCGAGCCCGTACGGGACGGGGAGGCGGCGCGGCCCGTATCACCGTGACGAGTGAACCGGCCCCGTGGGTGGACGGGGCCGGGCCGGACCGGGACGAGGACGCGCTCTTCGCGATCGGGGCCTTCGCCGTCCTGACGGTCGCGGCCGGGCCCCGGGCCTGCTGGTCACCATGACGCTGATCGCCGGGGTGCGTCCAGCCGTCCCGGTATGGCCGCCCGCCGGGGTGCGCCCGGTTCTCCCGGTGCCACCCGCCGGGCCCCTCTCAGGACTCTCCCGCTCCCTCGACGTTGGCGATCATCGTGCGCAGCACCTTGAGCGCGGCCACGTACTCCTCGTCGTCGATGCCCCGGTGGACCTCGGCGCGCAGTTCGGTGGCCAGTTCGCGCAGTCGGGATCTGGCCGCCTCCCCGGTCTCGGTGAGGTGCAGGTTCCCTGCGGCATCGGTCCGGAGCCAGCCGCGGTGGAGCAGTTGGCCGACGGTCCGGGAGATCTCGTGCCGTCCGCCCGCGAGGGGGGCCAGTTGGGCGATCACCTCTTCGACGCTCGGCACCGCGGGCCCGCCGTTCACCCGGTTGAGCACCCAGTACTGGGGCTGGGTGACGTCGATCCGGGCCATGGCGTCGCGCAGGTGCCGGGTCACGGCCTCGTGCACGCGGCCGCTCCAGTAACCGATGGGCTGATGGGCGAGCACGTCGTCCGTGGCGGCCGGATCGGCCGGTGCCTGGTCGGTGGTGCTGTCGCTCGATAAGTTCATGATCACAAAGCTATCCTCCCGTCGCGCTCGTGAACACCGTCGGATGCCGGAACCCCGCTCCGCGAACCGGCACGCGCCTCACGGCAACGCACGCGTGAGCCAAGCCACTTCGCCGTTCTCCTCCATGGAGACGCGGTCCCGCTCGAACCCGAGCTTCTCGAGGACGCGGAGCGACGGTCCGTTCCACGTGCCGACGGTCGACCAGAGCCGCTTCCGTCCGGTCGCCGCGGCGGCGTCGAGCACCGCGGCGGCGGCCTCGGTGGCGTAACCGCGTCCGTGCACGCGCTGGAACAGCTCGTACGCGATTTCGGGCTCCTCCAGGGTGGTGCGGCCGATGATCAGCCCGCAGTAGCCGATGAAGTCGCCCTCGTCGCGGCGCTGGACGGGCAGCAGGGCGATGCCCGTCTCCTCCGTCGCGGCGAGCAGCTTCGCGACGGCCGTCCGGATGCGTTCGACCGGAGGCGTCCCGTTGCCGCGTTCGGAGAGGAGGGCGCAGAACTCGGGGGCGTCCGACTCGGCCCACGGCCGCATGATCAGCCGCTCGGTCTCCAGGTGGTACGCCATCGTGTTGTAGGTGGACATGCCCCTACCCTGCCCCACGGGTCGTCACAGTCCGCGGCCGGGCGGGGCCGAGGGGCCGGACCGTAGAGACGGGGCCCGGCCGTACGATCGCCCGTCCGTTCCCGTCCCGGCGGTGCCGGCGCGGTCGGACCGTCGTAGCGCGAGCAGCCCTCCGACGCCCGGAACGAGGGCCAGTGCCTTGGCGGTGGCCGGGGCCCGTCGGAGACGCCAGGTCGCGATCACGACGAACAGGTAGGCGCAGCCGTGGGTGGGGCCCATAAGGGACGAGACGGGTGCGAGGTGGACGGTGAACGCGTTGGCCAGCATCACGATCAGCGAGATCAGCTCGACCCGGGCCGCGACGCGCAGGGAGCGGGGGTGGCGCGAGTCCATGGTCACACCCCCGTCGTGGAGCCGGGGCGGACGATCATCAGGACGGTGACGGTGGCCCACAGCAGGTTGAAGACACCGGTGAGCATGGCCAGTCGTCCCGGGTTCGTGGGAATCGGTGGCGCGGAGCGATCCGTCGTCCCGGCCAGCGCGCCGTCCTGGGCGGGCAGGACGAGCAGGGCCAGGACGCCGGCGGCGGCCGCGGTCAGCAGGATCGAGGTGATCAGCCAGGCGTCGCCGAGGACGCCGAGACCACTGGCCGTGGCGAAGCCGAAGACGGGGACGGCGATGCCGACGCCGGCGTAGACCCGGCAGATGCGGTGCAGTGTCCGCAGGGTCGTCCGGGCGTCGCCGTCACCGGGGTCGCCGAGGGCACGGCGCAGTGTCGCGGGGAACATGCTCGCGGCGACGGTGACCGGGCCGACGGCGACGATGGCGGCCAGGACGTGCAGGGACAGCAGGAGCTTGGTCACGCCCGGCGCTCCGGGACGGTCCGGCGCTCGCCGGTGACCTTCGAGGCCGGGAGGCGGCCGGCCCTGGAGGTGCCCCGGAGGGTGTCGCCGTCGACCGTCACGTCGAACGCCAGGTTCAGCCGCATGGGCTTGGTGACGGCCTGCTCCCAGGTGAGACGGTCGCCGTCGAGGACGATGTCGACGAGCGGTACCCGCTCGCCGGCTCCGTGGGCGACGCCGGTCAGGACGGTGTCCTGCTCACGGAGTTCGAGCACGGCCCCCATCCTGCCGAGGGGGGTGGAGAGGGACAGGTCCCAGGTGCCTTCGATGGACATGCCGAGGTTCTTCCTGACTGTGCGGTGCGATGCGGTACGGAGGGGTGGTGGGGTTCAGAGGGCGGCGGGGACCGGGCCCCGGGCGCGCCAGACGGTGCCGCGCCGCTCGTGGGCGAACAGCTCCTCGACGGCGTGGGCGACGCGGGGGCCCAGTTCGCGTTCGAGCAGGTACAGGCCCAGGTCGAGCCCGGAGGTGACGCCGGCGCCGGTGACCAGGTCGCCGTCGTCGACGACCCGGGCGCGGATCGCGTGGGCGCCGGTGGCGTCCAGCAGGTCCAGGCCCAGGTGGTGGGTGGTGGCGTGGCGGCCCTCCAGCAGGCCGGCCAGGGCCAGGACGAGGGAGCCGCCGCACACGGTGGCGACCGTGACGTCCGGGTCGTCCATCGCCCGCCCGAGGAGCGCGGGGAGTTCGGTGGTCAGTACACGGCCCAGCAGGACCGGGACGGTCTCGTCCTGCTTCCGCTCGCCGGCGCCCGCCTCTTCCTCCGGGAGCTCGCCGGGTTCGCCCACGCGGCCGGAGGCGCCGGGCACGAGGATCGTGTCCGCCCGCTCCGGGTCGAGGGTGCCGGTGGCGCGCAGCGCAAGGCCTCCGGTGCCGCTGGTCACCTCGCGGGGGCCCTCCGCGGAGACCAGCTCGACGGTCACCGCGCCGCCCGATGCCGTGCCGCCGGCGTGGAGCACCTCGTAGGGGGCGACGACGTCGAGCGGGTCGAAACCGTCGAACAGGACGATCTGGATGTGCATGGGCGTTCCTCGGAATCGGTCTCTCTGTGCCGCGCCGAAACCAGCGCGTTGAAGCCGGCTCGGTGGAGCCGACGCGGTGGAGCCATACGCCGAAGGCGACGTGCCGAAGGCGGCGCGTTGAAGTCAACCGTCCGCCGACCCGGTCGCCCAGTGGCAGGAATGACAGTTTCCAACGGGAAATTGCCACGAGCCCTTCAGGGCTTCGGGACCACGATGACGTGGGGGTTTCCAGGGGCCTTCCTGGAGCCTTCGGATGGCGAGGAGGTAGGTTCCGGCCATGCACACCGTCGCCGTTCTCGCGTTGGACCAGGTGATCCCGTTCGACCTGTCCACCCCGATCGAGGTCTTCTCGCGGACCCGCCTGCCCGACGGGCGGCCCGGTTACCAGGTCCGGGTCTGCGCCGAGCGCGCCGAGATCGACGCCGGTGCCTTCACCCTGCGCGCCCCCTGGGGCCTGGAGGGCCTCCGGGACGCGGACACGGTCGTCGTGCCGGGCGTCGCCGATCCCGCGGCCCCGCTCTCCCCCACCGTGCGCGACGCGCTGCGGTCGGCCGCCGCCGACGGCACCCGGATCGCCTCCATCTGTGTGGGCACCTTCCCCCTGGCCGCCACCGGGCTCCTCGACGGGCTGCGCGTGACGACCCACTGGCAGGCGGCCGGGCTCCTGGCCTCCCTCCACCCGGGCGTCCACGTCGACCCGGACGTCCTGTACGTCGACAACGGCCGGTTCCTCACCTCGGCCGGCGCGGCCGCGGGCCTGGACCTGTGTCTGCACATGATCCGCCGGGACTACGGGTCGGCGGTCGCCGCCGACGCCGCCCGCCTGTCGGTGATGCCCCTCGAACGAGAGGGCGGCCAGGCGCAGTTCATCGTCCACGACCACACCCCCACGCCGCAGGGCTCCGAACTGGAGGCGCTGCTCGCCTGGCTCCGCGAGAACCTGGCCCGCGACCTCACCCTGGCCGACATCGCCGCGCGGTCCGGCACCAGCACCCGGACCCTGATCCGGCGGTTCCGCGACCAGACCGGCACCACCCCGCTCCAGTGGCTCCACCGGGCCCGCATCCGTCAGGCACAGCACCTGCTGGAGACCACGGAGCACTCCGTGGAGCGCATCGGCGGCCAGGTCGGCTTCGGCTCGCCCACCGCGTTCCGCGACCGTTTCAAACGCACCACCGGCGTCAGCCCGCAGACCTACCGGCGTACTTTCGGCTGACCGGACCCACCGGCCCGGCGCCTCGGGCACCGCGCGTCCGAGCCCGTCGTACGGGAGATGATGGGGCGAGAAGACGGATCACGAGGACAGACGGATCACGAGGACAGGAGCCTCCATGACGAAGCGGGTGCACCGGCCCCGCGAGGACGCGGAGTTCGATTTCGTCCTCGGGATGAGCGGGGTCCCGGTCCTGGCGTACTTCATCGGGACGTGGCCCAAGGCGATCGAGGCCTGCCGGGCGATGGACCTCGTCGTGGGCGGCGTCGCCGACGAGTACGCGGGCCGTCTGACGGTCGTCCGTGCCGACATCGCGCGTTGTCCGGCCGCGACCGAGCGGTACGGGGTCACCGGAGCGGCGTCCTGCGTCCTCCTGAAGGAGGGGGAGGCGGTGGCGCACGGCACGGGGCCCATGACCGACGCCGAGGTGCGGGAGTTCCTGGACGGCCACCTCTGAGAACCCCGCGCCGGGTCGCGCAAGCCGATGGCGGGCAGACCCGGCGGGGAAGGGGGGAAAGGGCGGTCAGCGCGCTCCCTCGTCCCCCGGTCGGTCGTCGGGCGTGGTCAGCGTCCGGGGGTGGGGGGCACGGAGGAGCCGGGCCCCGGGGCGGGCCGGTCGTCGGTCAGGATCAGCGCCTTCGCCCTGTCGAACTCCTCGGCGGTGATGTGTCCGCGGGAGCGGAGTTCGGAGAGCCTGGCCAGTTCGTCGACGCTGCTGGACCGCGTGCCGCCGGCCGCGGTCTCGCGGATGCAGGTGTCGAAGTCCCTCTGCTGGGCGCGGGCCTGGGCGATCTCGCGCCGGCCCATGTCCTTGCCGCGGGCGATCACGTAGACGAGGACACCGAGGAAGGGCAGCAGGATGGTGAGGACGAGCCAGCCCGCTTTGGCCCATCCGCTCATGTCCTTGTCCCGGAAGATGTCGGTGATGATCCGGAAGAGCAGGATGAACCACAGGACCCACAGGAAGAACCAGAGCATGGTCCAGAAGACGTTGAGCAGCGGGTAGTCGTAGGCGATGTACATGATCTCTCCGTTTCCGGGATCGCCGGGCGCGCGGTGACGAACCTCGCACCTCGCACCTCGCACCTGCGGGGAGCGCGGTGGGCCTCGTAGCCCTCCCTCATGGGGACACGGATGCGTGAGGCCGGCCCCGAGGGGCGACACGGCTGTCGTCAGAGGGCCGGGCCGGGCAGGTCGTGGCCCGTGGTGCCCGCCCTGCGCAGCGCCGACCGCCACGCCAGCGCGACGGCCGTCTCCGCCAGGCCGAGGAGGACGAGCCACAGGCCGAGCAGCCTGGTCAGGGCCCGAGCCGATTCCGTCGGCAGTGCCAGGACCACGATCCCCGCGACGATGCCGAGGGCCGCGACGGCCATGACGACGCCGCGGTGCGGCATGTCCCTGGCGGCGACGGCCGTGTAGAGGGTGACGATGCCGGACACCAGCCAGACGGCGCCGGTGATCAGTGAGAGCGCGGCGATCGTCTGGAGCGGGTTCCGCAGGCACAGCACCCCGCCCAGGAAGCACAGGACGGCCACGATGAGGCCGGGCACGCGGTCGCCGTCGCGCCCGAACACGGCCACGAACCGGAAGGCGCCGGCCAGCAGCAGGTACACCCCGATGAGTACGGCCAGGACGTGCAGGGTGACGTCCGGCCAGACGAGCGCCAGAACGCCCGGGACGAGCGTCGCCGTCGCGGCGCCGAGGAGCCAGACCCACGAGCGGCCCAGACGGGCCAGTTGGTCCGCCGGGTCGGCCGCGGGAGCGGGGGACGGCGCTCCGCCGGCGCCGCCCTCCGGTCCGGCACGGGACGCGGAGCCTCGTGACGTCGCCATGTGTCCTCCTCCGGCTTGCCCGAGCGGAGCGTCCCGGAACTCCTCGGAGCTCCGGGAGTCGCCACGTCTCCACGTCGTTCGGGTCGAACGACTGGAGGGGGCCGGCGGTTCGTACGGATGGGCCTGGCCGGCGACGGGACGGAACAGGAGTGTGCGGAACTTCAGGATCAGTGTGCACCCTTGTCCCGCCCGCCGCCTCACCATCTCGCCCCACCGCACCCCACCCCACTTCACCTCACCTCACCTCACCTCACGAGGAGCAGCCGGGGCGGTGCCCGCACCCGCAGGGACGGAACCACTCGACGTTCCTCCCGAAAGCCCCGACTCCGGGCCGCGAATCCGGTGCCCCTGCCCCTGTGGGTCGCGGAGAACGCGCTGCGCGCGCGTTTCACGTGCCGGGGGCCCGGTTCTGATGCGTACACGAACCTTTGGTGATGCAATGGGAGGCGGTGCGCACCCGATCAGCACGGCGAGGCCGTCGGACGGGAAGCCGGTGATCACCCGGCGTCGATCACCCGGTCCTGAGAGTTGCCCGGCGACCGCACGGCCGGAGAGGGACCGTCTCCCCTGGTCGGCACGGTCGATCGGAAGAAGGAAGCACGGACATGAGCGGTGCCGCGGACAGGTTCAAAGGCAGGGTCAAGGAGATCACCGGAAGGATCACCGGCGACCAGAGGCTCGAGACGGAGGGCAGGACCGACCGGACGAGGGCGAAGGCCCGTGAAGCCGTGAGGGACGTCCGTGAACGCGCCCGTGGCGTCAGGGACTCGCTCAGGAGGGACCACTCCTGACACGTGCCGATGCGGAACCGTCGGCACACCGGGCCCGGCCGCCCCGAGGGCTCTCGGGACGCGCGCCCCTTCTCGATCCGCCACGTACACGTACCCTTTCACGTACCGCCGGCTCGTGACGCCGCAGGGCCGTGACGGGACCCGGAGGAGGCCGGATGCCCGACCGCGCCCCTGTCGCCGCCTGTTCCGGGGTACGACCACGACGGCGGCGGACCGCGTCGCTCCGACGGCCCACGCGTGCCATGCGCAGGGACCTGTCCCAGTTGCTGTGCGCTGTCGTCGGCCTGGGGCTGGGGCTGCTGGCCCCCCTGATCACGGCGGGGCCCCGGGTGGACGCGGGCCGGGTGGTCGGCGTGCTGTTCACCCTGGGGTTCGGTGTCATCAGCCTGGTCAGCATCATCTACTCGGTGCTCTTCCTCGTGGTGCAGTTCTCCGCGAGCACGTTCACCCCCCGCCTCGGTCTGTTCCGTCAGGAACCGGTCGTCTGGCGCACGTTCGCCCTCACCATCGGCGTGTTCGTCTTCTGCGTCACCTCGGGTCTGGCCATCGGTTTCCGGAAAGACGTCTCCGTCCTCGTTCCCGGCGCGGCCATGGCCCTCACCCTGGTCGCGCTCGGCATGATGCGCACACTGCAGATGAAGGCGTTCGACTCGATCCAGCTCGGCCACTCGCTCACCGCGATCGCCGCCCGCGCGCACCGCCTGTACGACACCCTCTACGTCCACCCGTACGTCCCGGCCGGACCGGTCACCGCCCCGTCGCCGCTCCCGGCGGCCGGCACGGGCGTGGCGGTCCGCTGGACGGGGCCGCCGGTCGTGCTGCAGAACATCGACGTGCCCGCCCTCCTCGGCCTCGCCCGGGAGGACGACTTCTCGGTCGTCTTCCGGGTCTCCCCCGGTACGACCCTGACGGAAGGCACGGTGATCGCCCGGGTCACCCCGGGCGGCGCGGGGGAGGACGCGCTTCGCGCGGTCCTGTCGACGGGGGTCGAGCGGACCTTCGACCAGGATCCCGAGCTGCCCTTCAGGCTTCTCGCCGACATCGCCCTCCGCGCCCTGTCGTCCGCGGTGAACGATCCGGCCACGGCGGTGGACGCCCTGGTCCGCCTGGAGGACCTGCTGGTACGCCTCGCCGACCGGGACCTGGACGTCGGCCGGTTCGACGATCCTGACGGGCGTACGAGGGTGAGTGTCCCGTTTCCCGGGTGGGGCCAGTACGTCCGGACCGCCGTCGACGACGTGATCCTCGCCGCCCACGGGTCACCGATGGCCCTGCGCGGGACGCGCGACCTCCTGCGCAGGCTGATGGAGCGGACCCCCGGCGACCGGCGCGCCCTCGTGCACGACCGGCTCCGGTGGGTGGAGCAGGCCGGGGGCGAGGCGTACCCGCTCGTCTGGAAGGACACCTGAGCCGGGCGGGAGTCGCGTTGCCCCGGGTCGGGGGCTGGGCCACGATGGTTGCACGAGCCTCCCGTCCGTGAGGACGGCATCCACGACGACCCGGTCCGTCCCTCCGTTCGGGACAGAGCGAAGGGGCTGGTGACGCCGTGGTGATCGACCTGGTCCTCATCGGTCTGGCGGTCATTCTCTTCCCGTTGCCCCTCATGGCCTTCGTGCCGGTGCTGGCTTCTTCCCGGGGAGCGCGAAAAGGGGTGGCGTTCATCCTCGCCTGGCCGGCGTGCCTGGTGGCGGTGACGGCGGCCGTCCTCCTCCTCACCGGTGGACAGCCGCCCCCGCCCCGCTCCCCGCCGTCCGTCGCCGCGCTCGTGGCCACGCTGCTCATCGGCGTGGGCCTGGTCGTTCACGGCGAGCGGCGGCGTCGCCGGAACCGCCGTGCCGCCGGTACGCCGACCGCCCCTCCGTCCGGTCCCTCCGCGACGCCCGCGACATCCGCGACATCCGCGATGTCCGCGGAGGAACCGGGCGAGGGCGCCACCGTCCGGTCCGCCATGATCCTCGCCGTACTCCTCCAGCCCTGGGGGATGGTCGGCGCCGCGGGCACCACCATCGTCCAGGCCGACCTTTCCCGGGGCACGTCCTTCGCGGCGCTCGCGTTCTTCTGCCTGCTGGCCACTTCCACCCTGCTCGCCATGGAGCTGTACGTGGTGTTCTCACCGGAGAAGGCCCGGCGCACCTTGCCGGGTCTGCGCGAACGGCTGCCGCGCCGCAAGGAGCCGGCCGTGGTGTCTCTCTGCCTTCTCCTGGGGATGTGGCTCGTCGGCAGGAGCCTCTACCGTCTCGTCGGCTGATCGCGGCACCAGGGAGGCGGGCTGTCGTGCGACGCGGGGTCGGCCTGGCGGGCGGCCAGGGCCAGGGGAACGGGTCCGGGCACCCGGCAGGCCCGATGCGGCCGCTCCCGGGTACGCCGGAAGGCGGGTGCGATTATCACAGGATGACCTCCGCACCCGCCTTCCGGCAGTTCACCTCTCCGGACGACGTCACCCCACGCGTCCGGCGCGCTCTCGTCGAGTGCTGGGTCGAGGTCACCAACGCGGGCGGCGCCGCGGGATTCCCGTTCCCGCCCGTCGACGCCGCCACGGTGGCCCCGGCCCTCGACCGCGTCGTCGGCCGGCTCTCCCCCGACACCGGCCGACTGCTCACGGCGACCGTGGACGGGGAACTCGCGGGCTGGCTCGTCGTCCGCCGCGATCCGTCCGGACTGGTCGCGCACTGGGGCACCGTCCACCACGTCCAGACCCGCACGGCCGTACGCGGCCGGGGGATCGGGCGTGCCCTCATGGAGGAGGCGCGCGGGGTGGCCAAGGAGGAGATGGGCCTGGAACAGCTGCGCCTCGCCGTCCGCGACGGCCTCGGTCTGGAGGACTTCTACGGACGGCTCGGCTGGAGGGAGGTCGGCCGGTGGCCGGGCGCCCTCCGGCTCGCGGCGGACGACGACCGCGACGAGATCCTGATGCTCCTCGCGCCGCTCTGATCCGTACGCCGGGGAAGAAGCGCGCGCCTCCCGGGCGGGAGCGGGGCCGATCGGGGCGGAGGTGGGCCCGGCCGGGGCGGTCCGGTCAGCCCTTCGCGGTGACGGTCTTGGGGTCGACCACCTCGCCGGCCGGCGGCTGCTCCACCTCGACCTTCTCGTTGTAGTCGCTGAACAGCGTCTCGCCGGGCTGCTTGCCGCCCTCGGAGACCGCCTTGAGGATGTAGGGGGCGCCCTCGGTGGCGACGTACAAGGTCAGCTTCTCGCCGCCGGCCTGCTGCTTGGTGAGGATCAGTGCGTCCTCGCCGTCCACCTCGGTGGTGGCGCCGCGCCGCATGCCGTCGCGCTCGGACTTGTCACTGTCCATGGCGGCCAGGAGGGTCTGCTTGTCGCACATGCCCTGGGTGGACTTGTCGCCGGGCCCGCTCTTGACCCACTTGCCCTGGAGCCGGTCGACGGCCGTGTCCGTGCCGGGCCGGCCCTGCAGGGCGTTCTGCCAGAACCGCTCGTTGCCCCGGACGTAGACGTTCTCGCCGGCCTGTCGGACGTCGGCCTTCGCGTCGTTCATCGACAGCGTGCCGAGACAGTTGTCCTTCTCGTCGACCTGGAACTCCGTCTTCATCGCCGCGGGTGCGCCCTGCACCTGTGAAGTGCCGGTGATCCGCACGGAGTCGGCGTCACGGGTCGCCTTCACGGCCTCGGCCGCGATGGCGTCGGCGCTCTGCCCGGCGAAGGCCTCGTCCGAGTCGCCGTCCCCGCAGCCGACGAGAGCGGTGGCACCCGCGCAGACCAGCGCTGCGGCGAGAACGGTGTTCTTCCTCAGGATACGTACGGCCATGACGTCCCCTCCCTGCGGAACAGTGAATCCCGCTTCATCCGATTCGATTGCCGTGCGACCCCAGATACCCGTCTTTTCAGAAAAGAACGGCAATAATCCGGACATCGTTTCCAGCCATAAGATCGGCGCCCGCGCCCGGGACCGCATCCGAGTCCGGGTCCATATCCGGGTCCATAGCCGGGTCCGGGTCCGCATACCCCCGATTCCCTCCCCGCCCGGCCAACCACCCGCCCTCCCCCGCCCTTTGACCTCCGCACACGGTCCCCACGCGTGGCCCGTACGGCAGCCGGACCGCGCCCTTCCGTCGGGGACGCTCCTTTTGCGCGGGTGGCGCGGCGGGCGCAGCCTGGCCGCATGACCTCTGACACCCCCGGCGGGGCGACGCCCGTTCCCGCGCACACCTCCGGCCCCGGCAACACCGTCGTGCGCTACGGCGACGAGGGCGCCGCGCACGTGCTCGGCGTGTACCTGGACCCGCGCTGCCCGTACTGCAAGCGAATGGAGAACGGACTGGGCACGGTGATCCGGGAGGCGGCCGACGCCGGGCGCTTCCGGGTCGAGTACCACTTCGCGACGTTCCTCGACGACCCCGGCGGCAGCGGGTCGCTGCACGCCCTGGCCGCGCTGGGCGCGGCCCTGGACGAGGGGAGCGAGCCGTTCGCGCTCTACCTGAGGCTGCTCTACGCCGAGCAGCCTCCCGAGGAGGAGGACGGCTTCGCCGACGACGAGACGCTGCTGAAGCTGGCCGAGGAGGTGCCGGGGCTGGCCACCGAAGCGTTCGCGAGCAAGGTGTCCGGGGGCGTCTACCTGCCCTGGGCGCGCACCGTCTCCGCCGCTTTCGAGCGCGGCGGGGTCGAGGCGACGCCGACCGTGCTCGCCGACGGCGATCCGGTCGCGGTGCTCGGCCCTGGCGGCTACGCGGTGACACCGGAGGCGTTCTTCGCCCAGCTGTCCGAACGCTGGGGGTGAGGCGGAGGCGACCGGGGAGACCTCTTGCCGAGCGGGATTCCCGTTCGGCGGAACACCCCGGTCCGCCTCCTCACGCGCGGGGGCGGCAAGGCCGCCGACCAGCAGGCGACGCCCGGGCGACCTCCGGACGGCCGATCACCGGTCCACCCCACGATCCGCCTCACGACCCACCGGCCCGACGTGCCCGTGACCACTCCGCCCCCGGAGACGCCGAGCAGCCCCTCGCAGCCCCCGGCCCGGCTCCACCCGCAGTCGACACCACCCAGACCGCACCCCTTGCCCGCGCTTGCATATATAGCGCGCGTGCAACTATTGTCGGAGCGTGCAAAGGGATCGCTCAAGCAATTCTGGAAGGGGGCGAACCATGCCGCTCGCGCTACTCGCTCTTACGGTCGGAGCTTTCGGCATAGGCACGACCGAGTTCGTGATCATGGGTCTGCTGCCCCGGATCGCCGCCGACTACGGCGTCACCATCCCCACCGCCGGCCTCCTGGTCACCGGCTACGCGCTCGGCGTGGTCATCGGTGCTCCCCTGCTCACCGTCTTCGGGACCAGGGTCAGCCGCAAGCGGATGCTGATGCTGCTCATGGGGCTGTTCGTGCTCGGCAACCTGCTCTCCGCGCTCGCTCCGACCTTCGGTCTGATGCTGACCGGCCGCGTGGTCGCCTCGCTCGCCCACGGGTCCTTCTTCGGCATCGGGTCGGTCGTGGCCGCCGAGCTGGTCGCGCCGGACAAGAAGGCCGGCGCCATCGCCACCATGTTCACCGGGCTGACCGTCGCCAACATCGTCGGCGTGCCGCTCGGCACCTTCATCGGGCAGACCGTGGGCTGGCGCACCACCTTCGCCGTCGTCGCCGCGCTCGGTGTGGTCGGGCTCCTTGGCATCGCCAGGCTCGTGCCCGCCACGCCCCGCCCCGAAGGCGCCCGTCTGCGCGGCGAGCTCAAGGCCTTCCGCAACCCGCAGGTCCTGCTCGCGATGGCCATGACCGTACTCGGCTTCGGCGGCGTCTTCGCCGCGATCACCTACATCGCACCGATGATGACCCACGTCGCCGGTTACGCGGACGGCTCCGTCACGTGGCTGCTCGTGCTCTTCGGCGTCGGCATGTTCCTCGGCAACCTCCTCGGCGGCCGCTTCGCCGACCGCGCGCTGATGCCCCTGCTGTACGCGGCCCTCGGCGGCCTGGCGCTCGTCCTCGCGCTGTTCACCGTGACCGCGCACCACAAGGTCCTCGCCGCGATCACCGTCCTCCTCGTCGGCGCGCTCGGCTTCGCCACCGTGCCCCCGCTCCAGAAGCGCGTCCTCGACCAGGCGCACGGCGCGCCGACCCTGGCCTCCGCCGTCAACATCGGCGCCTTCAACCTCGGCAACGCGCTCGCCGCCTGGCTCGGGGGCACGGTCATCGCCGCCGGTTTCGGCTACACCTCCCCGAACTGGGTCGGCGCCGTCCTCGCCGCCGCCGCGCTCGGCCTCGCCCTCTGGTCCGCCGCGCTGGAACGCCGGGCCCCCGCCGACGAGACCGCCGAGACCGCCGGCGCCCGCGTCCCCGTACACCACTGACCCCTCCCCGCCACCGCACACCGTTCCGACAAGAAAGCCGCACTTCCATGTCCCTCCCCCACGTGCCCTCCGTCGCCCTCAACGACGGCACCGCGATCCCCCAGATCGGCTTCGGCGTCTTCCAGGTCCCCGACGACGAGACCACCACCGCCGTCGCCCACGCCCTGGACGCCGGATACCGCTCCGTGGACACCGCCGCCGTCTACGGCAACGAGGCCGGCGTCGGCCGAGCGCTCGCCGCCTCCGGCATCGCCCGCGACGAGCTGTACGTCACCACCAAGCTGTGGAACGCCGACCAGGGGTACGACGCCACCCTGCGGGCCTTCGACGACAGCCTCGCCAGGCTCGGCCTCGACCACGTCGACCTGTACCTGATCCACTGGCCCGCCCCGGCACGCGACCTGTACGTCGACACCTGGCGCGCCATCGGGACGCTGGTCGCGGACGGACGGGTCCGTAGCGCCGGCGTCTCCAACTTCAACCCCGCCCACCTGGAGCGGCTGCTCGACAGCAGTGACCTCGTGCCCGCCGTCAACCAGATCGAGCTCCACCCCGGCCTCCAGCAGCGCGAACTCCGCGCACTGCACGCCGTCCACGGAATCGCCACCGAGGCGTGGAGCCCGCTCGCCCAGGGCGCCGTCCTCGCCGACCCGGTCGTCACCGGCATCGCGGACCGGCACGGGAAGTCCCCCGCCCAGGTGGTGCTGCGCTGGCACCTCCAGCTCGGGAACGTCGTCATCCCCAAGTCCGTCACCCCCGCCCGCATCCGCGAGAACCTCGACGTCCTCGACTTCGCCCTGTCCCCGGAGGAGATGGAGACCGTGGCGGGCCTCGACCGCGGACTGCGCACCGGGCCGGACCCCGACACCCTCGACTGACACCGAGGGACGCCGGCGGCGGAGGCCGGTGGTTCTGCCGATGCCGACCGGGCGCCGGACGCGGAGAGTGGCCGGGCCAGTCCAGGCCCGGCCGCTCTCCGCTTCCCTGTCGGAGGGCGGCCGCCGCACGACACGAGAGGACGACTCCGTCGTGAGACGACACCTTGCCGCGGCCGCCACCGCCACCGCCGCCTCCCTCACCCTGCTCCTCGCCCCCGGCGTCCGGGCCGCCGACGCCGGGGGCGCCGCCGCCAATCCGTACGAGCGCGGTCCCGCGCCGACCCGGGCGAGCGTGGAGGCGCTCCGGGGCCCCTACGCCGTCTCCGAGACGAGCGTCTCCTCCCTCGCCGCCACCGGTTTCGGCGGCGGGACCATCTACTACCCGACCAGCACCGCGGACGGCACCTTCGGCGCGGTGGTGATCTCGCCGGGGTTCACCGCCTACCAGTCCTCCATCGCCTGGCTCGGGCCCCGCCTCGCCTCGCAGGGGTTCGTGGTGTTCACCATCGACACCCTCACCACGCTCGACCAGCCCGACAGCCGGGGCCGGCAGCTCCTCGCCGCGCTCGACCACCTGACCCAGCGCAGCGCCGTGCGGGGCCGGATCGACGCGAGCCGCCTCGGGGTGATGGGGCACTCCATGGGCGGCGGAGGGACCCTCGAAGCCGCCAAGAGCCGGCCCTCCCTCAAGGCGGCCATCCCCCTCACCGGCTGGAACACCGACAAGACCTGGCCCGAGGTCCGGACGCCCACCCTGGTCATCGGCGCGGACGGCGACACGGTCGCGCCCGTCGCCACCCACTCGGAGCCCTTCTACGAGAGCCTCCCGGACTCGCTCGACAAGGCGTACCTGGAGCTGAACGGCGCCACGCACTTCACCCCGAACACCTCGAACACGACGATCGCGAAGTACGGCATCGCGTGGCTCAAGCGCTTCGTCGACGACGACACCCGCTACGAGCAGTTCCTCTGCCCGCTGCCGCGGCCCGACCTCACGATCGAGGAGTACCGGGGCAGCTGCCCGCTCGGCTCCTGACGGATTCCACGCCCTCCGAGCACACCCTCCGCACACCGTCTGTGCGCCGTCTGTGCGCCGTCACAGGACGGGGCTCCCGGTTCTGGGCCACCGCCCAGGACCGGGAGCCTTCCGCCGTTCCGTACGGGTCGGTAACGTGACGGCCGTGAGCGGAGCGACGCACGGCACCGCCCCCGGCCCCCGGCTGTACGACCGCACGGCCGAACTCGCCGCGGTGGCCCGTCTGACGGACCCCGCCACCGGGCACGGCGGGGTCCTGTTCGTCACCGGAGGCCCCGGCGAGGGCCGTTCCGCCCTGCTCGCCCGGGCGGCCGACGACTTCCCGGGCACGGCGCACCGGATCGCCGCCCCCGGCCACCGGACGCCGTGGAGCGGCGCGCGGGCCCTGTTCGCCGCCCTCGCGCCCGCCGCTCCGGACGCGCGCCGGGCCCTGCGGACCGCGCGGAGCGAGGACGGTCTCGCGACGGCGGTGACCGGGCTCCTCGGGGACCGTCCCGTCCTGATCTGCCTGGACGACCTGCATCTCTGGGACGCCCATTCGCGGGCCGCGCTCGCCGCGGCGTGGCGGGCGGGCGGGCCGGGGCGCCGGGGGCCCCGCTGGCTCGTGTCGGCCGCCCGGCACCACCGGCCGCCCGAAGTGCCGGGGGCGGAGACCGTACGGCTCGGGCGGCTCGGCCCGGACGGGGCGCGGGCCCTCCTCGGCGCCCTGTGCGTCCCTCCCCCGGCGCCGCCGGTCGTACGACGGCTCGTCGAGGAGGCGGCCGGGAACCCCGGTGTCCTCGTCTCGGCGGTACGGCGTCTCACCCCCGCCCAGCTCGCGGGCGGCGCGCCCCTCCCGGAGCCGCCGGTCGACGGGGCCGTCCTCGCGGAGGTGTACGGCGGCTTCCTGGCGCACCTGCCCGCGGACTCCCGGCGGCTGCTCACGGTGGTGGCGCTCGCGGGCCGCGCCGGGGACGAGGACGCCGGCGCGGTGGCGGGCCGGACCGGCGCGGACGTGCGCGGGGGCCCGGGGGCGCCCCGGCTCGCCGGTGTCGCCGTCGACGCCGTACTCGGGGGCGCGCGGGCCACGCGCACCCCCGCCGAGCCGCTGGAAGGGCTGGTCGCGGACGGGTTGCTGTGCCGTACCGACGGGATGCTCCGCTTCGAGGACCCGTTCCTCGGTCTGGTCGTCCTCGCGTCGGCTCCGGCTCCGGCCTCCGGGTGCCACGGGGTCCGGCGGGCGGGCGCGCCCCGGCCGGCCCGTACGGCGTCGGCGCTCGCCCGGGGCGAGAGCCACCGCGCCGACCGGCTGGGACCGCCCGCCGCCGTGCGCGCCCTCGCCCCCGTGGTGCGGGGCCGTTCGCAGCTCGTGCGCGGTCTGGCGGCGCTGGCGGGCGGGCCGGTCATGGACGCGCACGAGGCGCTCCTGCGGGCGGCGGAGCTGCTGCGGGACCGGGCGCCGGACGAGGCGTCCGACGCCCGGTTCCTCGCGATGGAGGCCGCCTGGGCGGGCGGTGACGTCGACGCGTGCCTGGCCGCGCTCGGCTGCGGCGGGGACGCCGGGGGGACGGAGCGGGACTTCCTCGACGGGCTCGGCGCCGCCCTGACCGTACGGCTCGACGAGGCCCGCCCGTCCCTGGCGCGGGTGGTCGCGCGGGACGGCGCCGAGGACGACCCCCGGCTGCTGCTGCGGGCGGGGTCGGCCGCGCTGGTGCTCGGCGACACCGCGGCGGCGGCCCGGGTCCACGCCCGCGCGCTCGCCCGGGCCCGGGCGGAGCACCGCACGGCCCTGCTGCCGCGCGCCCTCGAACACCTCGCGTACGCCGAGCTGCGGGCCGGGCGGTACAGCAGGGCCGCGCGCACCGCCCGGGAGGGGCTGCGCACGGCGGAGCTGACGGGGCAGCCGAACGTGGCCGCCCACCAGCACGCCGTCCTGGCCCTGGTGGCCTCGGTGGCGGGCGACGGGCTCGCGGTGGCGGAGCACGCGGGTCTCGCCCTCGGCACGGCGCGCCCGCACGGCCTCGCCCAGGCGGCGACGCTCGCGGAGTGGGCGCTGGCCCGGGCCGAGTTGGGGAGCGGTCTGGTCGCGCAGGCGGCCGCGCGGCTCGTACCGCTGGTGCGCGCCGGGCCCCGGGGCGGTCACTTCGCGCTGCGGATGCTGGTGGTGCCCTGCTTCGTGGAGGCGGCCGTCGCGGCGGGGCGGGCGGCCGAGGCCCGGTCGGCGGCCGGGGAGTACGCGCTCTGGACGGCGCAGGGCGTCGACCGTACGGCACCGGCCCTGCTCGCCCGCTGTCGGGCGCTGCTCGCGCAGGGCGAGGAGGCGGCGTACTGGTTCGGCGAGGCCGTGCGCCGCCACGACGGCTGCGGCAACGACTTCGAGCGGGCCCGGACCCTCCTCGCGTACGGGACGTGGCTGCGGCGCCGACGGCGTCCGGGCGCGGCGCGGGGGCCGCTGGGCGACGCCCTCGTCACCTTCGAGCGGGCGGCCGCGGACGGCTGGGCCGACCACGCCCGGTCCGAGCTGCGCGCCACGGGCGGCGCCGGCGGCGGGGCCGCCGATCCGACCGCGTGGGGCCTGCTCACGCCGCAGCAGCAGCGGATCGCCCGGTTCGCCGCGCAGGGCGCCACCAACCGGGAGATCGCCGGCCGGCTCGCGTTGAGCCCCCGTACGGTCGACCACCACCTCCGGGGCGTCTTCGCCCGGCTGGGCATCCGCTCCCGGGTCGAACTCCCCGGGCTGGCCGACCGGTGGGAGGCCCTCTAGGAGGGCGGTACGGAGGCGAAGGGGCTGGTGTCGAGGCGGGCGAGGAGGTCGGCCGGGTCGTCGTGGACGGCGACGGCGCCCGCCCCGGTCAGGTCGGCCTCGGGGATGCCGCCGCACAGCAGCCCGACGACGGTCACCCCGGCGCGGCGGGCGGCCTTCATGTCCCAGACGCTGTCGCCGACGAACACGGCCCGGTCGGCCGGTACGTCCACGAGGGAGAGGGCGTGTTCGACGGGGTCGGGGGCGGGCTTGCCCTCGTCGACGTCGTCGGAGGTGGCGGTGTCCGTGAGCGCGTCGTCCGCGTCGATCGCCCGGCGCAGGGCTTCCAGCTCACGACTCTTGGCCGAGGTCACCAGGACGACCTTCCAGCCGTCGCCCGCGAGCTTCCGCAGCAGGTCGGCGGCCCCGTCGAAGGCCTGGAGCCGTTCGAAGTACGTCCCGTAGAGGGTGTCGTGCGCGGTGCTCAGGCGTTCGTCGTCCGACCGGTCGCGGTCCTGTCCGAGCAGGTGGTCGAGGAGCCGGTCGCCCGGCAGGCCGATGGCCCGGTGCACGGCGTGCATGGTCACCCGGTGGCCGCCCTGGCGGAGCGCCTCCCACCAGGCGACGGCGTGCAGGTGGTTGGTGTCGGCCAGGGTTCCGTCGACGTCGAAGAGCGCTGCGCGGTCGCGGTCCATGGTCGGGTCTCCTCACGGGGCACGGGGGTGGTGCGGGACGGGCACCCGGCGGCTACCCGGAACGGCCCCGTTCAGTCGCCCGACCTCGGGGTTCGGCCGCCGCCCCGGATTCGTCGGGGCCCCTCGGCGCGTCGGCGCGGCTTCCCGGGGCGGCACCACGGAGCATCGCGGTGCGGAGGCGTCGGGCGGGTAGGCGCGCACAAGATCGCGCCCGGCCCGGGACGCGTCCCCCACCCACCGGAGGAGGAGTACCCCCATGCCCCACCGCTCCGTATCGCTCGCCCAGCCGCGCCAGTGGCGCCTGTGGCAGTGGTGGGAGCGTCAGCGGCGGGACCCCTTTGCGGTCCAGACCCTGCGTTCCACCGCGGCGGCGACGATCTCGTACGTCGTCGCCCTCCGGCTCAGCTCCGAGCCGGCGCCGCTGACCGCGCCGCTGACGGCACTGCTCGTCGTGCAGGTGACGCTGTACTCGACGCTCGTGACGAGTCTGCGGCGGGTGAACTCCGTCGTCGTCGGCGTCCTCATCGCCATCGCGTTCAGCGTGCTCGTCGGTCTGACCTGGTGGAGCCTGGCCATGGTCATCCTGGCGGCGCTGGTGGTGGGGCGGTTCGTCAGAGTGGAGGAGTTCGTCGCCGAGGTGGCGATCAGCGCGATGCTGGTCCTCGGGGTCACCCAGGTCGCCGACACGGCCTGGGACCGCGTCCTGGAGACCCTGATCGGCGCGGTCGTCGGCATGGTGTTCAACATGGTGCTCGTGCCGCCGGTGTGGGTGGACACCGCCGGGGACTCGATCGTGGACCTGGCACGGCGGATGCGCCAACTCCTCCTGGGGCTCGGCGAGGAGCTCACGGACCCGGGCGTTCCCGCCGAGCCCGATCCGTTCGGCGACTTCGACGGGCCGTCGTCCGTGGACCTGGCGGCGGCACGGCTCCACGAGGCGCGGCGCCTCGACAACGACGTCGCCGACGTGGACGCGGCGCTGCGGCAGGCGGAGGACAGCCTGCGGCTGAACCCGCGCGTGAAGGAGGGGCTGCTGCACCGGATCGTGCTGCGGACGGGGCTCGACACCCTGGAGATCTCCGCCGTGGTGCTGCGCGTGCTGACCCGGACCCTGACCGACCTGGCGCGGGAGCGGGACGGGGCGGTGCTCTTCCGCCGGGAGACGTCCCTCGTCCTCCAGGAGGTGGTGCGGCACCTCGGGGACACCCTCGTGAGCTTCGCGGTCCTCGTCACCTCGCACTCCAGTTCCGGCGCGGAGACGGCGGAGAACCGTCTCGCCGAGCAGTTGGAGGCGGCCCGCGAGGCCCGCGACCGGGTCGCGGGGATGCTGAGGGCGGAGGCGGTGGACGACCCGGCCCGCTGGCAGTTGTACGGCGCCCTGCTCGCCGAGATCGACCGCGTCCTGAACGAGCTGGACCCCGGCCACCGGGGCCGTCGCCTCATGGAGGAGCTGGACCGGCACACGCGCGAGCGCCGGGCGCGCAGGCAGAAGGTCGTCTCCCTCGCGTCCCGCGCGCGCCGCCCGTCCTGACGGCCCCGGTGGTCCTTCCGGCGGGTCAGACGGGGCGCAGGGCTCCGTCGGCCCGCAGGTCGCCGAGGGTGGGATAGCCGTCGACGGCCATGATCAGGTCGGCCTCGGCGAGGAGCGAGCGCAGGACGTGGACGACGCCGTCCGTGCCGCCGAGGGCGAGTCCGTACGCGTACGGGCGGCCGACGCCGACCGCGGTGGCGCCGAGGGCCAGGGCCTTGACGACGTCGGCGCCGGTGCGGACGCCGGAGTCGAAGAGGACGGGCAGGCCGTCGGCGGCCTCGACCACCCCGGGCAGGGCGTCGAGGGCGGGCAGGCCGCCGTTGGCCTGGCGTCCGCCGTGGTTGGAGCAGTAGACGCCGTCGATCCCGCCGTCCCGGGCGCGGCGGACGTCCTCGGGGTGGCAGATGCCCTTGAGGAGGATCGGCAGGTCGGTGAGGGAGCGCAGCCAGGGGAGGTCGTCCCAGACGAGCGGCTTGCCGAAGACGCCGGCCCATTCCACGACGGCGGCGCGCGGGTCCTCCTCGGGGGGCTTGGGGAGGCGGGCCCGGAAGACGGGGTCGGAGGTGTAGTTGGCCAGGCAGTGGCCGCGGAGCTGGGGGAAGTTGCTGGTGGCGAGGTCGCGCGGGCGCCAGCCGGTGATCCAGGTGTCGAGGGTGACGACGATGCCCCGGAAGCCGGCGGCCTCGGCGCGGTGGACCAGGCTCTCCGCGAGGGCCCGGTCGGTGGGCGTGTAGAGCTGGAAGAGGCCGGGGGTGTCGCCGAGTTCGGCGGCGACCTCCTCCAGGGGGTCGGCGGTGAGCGTGGAGGCGATCATCGGCACGCCGGTGCGGGCGGCGGCACGGGCGGTCGCCAGGTCGCCGTGCCCGTCCTGGGCGCAGAGGCCTATGACGCCGACGGGGGCCATGAACAGCGGCGAGGGCAGTGTCATGCCGAAGAGGTCGACCGACAGGTCGCGCCGCGCGGCGCCCACCATCATGCGCGGGACGAGCCCCCATTTGCGGAAGGCCGTGGCGTTGGCCTCCTGGGTGTGTTCGTCGCCCGCGCCGCCGGCCACGTACGACCACAGCGAGGGCGACAGCGCCGACCGCGCCTTCGACTCCAGTTCGGCGAAGGTCATCGGCAGCGCGGGGACGGTGCCGAAGAGGCCCTCGAAGTAGATCTCGTTCTGGTAGTCGCCGAAGTGCGGGGGCATGGGGCCCGTCCCTTCAGGTCGGGGGCGGGTGCTCGGGTCGCCCGCCGTGGTGCCGTCCAGGGTGCCCGTCGCGCGCCTCCGTGACCATGGGGCGGGAGCCGCCGGTTCCGCCGCTCCCGCCCCGGCCGGTCCGGTCGGTCCCCCGCCGTCCGGTTTCCGCTCCGCAGCCGGGCAGCCGTGTCCCGGGGCGGCCTTGCGCGATCGCGTGATCATTCACGTGGGTGCGGGGTCCGGAGACCGCGCGTGATGATGAGGGGATGACGCGCACCTTCGAAGAACTCGTCGCGGAGGCCGCCGGGGCTCCGGTCGCCGGCTGGGACTTCTCCTGGCTCGACGGACGGGCGACCGAGCGGCGCCCCTCCTGGGGGTACCACCGGCTCCTCGCCGAGCGGCTGGCCACCGCCTCGGCCGGGCTCGACGTCCAGACGGGCGGCGGCGAGGTCCTGGCCGGGGTGCCGGTGCTGCCGCCGACGATGGCGGCCACCGAGTCGTGGCCCCCGAACGTCGCCCGGGCCACCGGACTCCTCCATCCCCGTGGCGTGGTGCTCGTCGCCGATCCCGACGAGCCGCCGCTGCCCTTCGGCGACGCCGCCTTCGACCTCGTCACCAGCCGGCATCCGGCGACCGTGTGGTGGTCGGAGATCGCCCGCGTCCTGCGGCCGGGCGGCACCTACCTCGCCCAGCACGTCGGGCCCGCCAGCGTCTGGGAGGTGGTGGAGCACTTCCTCGGTCCGCAGCCGGAGGCGGCCCGGGCACGCCACCCCGAGGACGAGGCCGCGGCGGCGCGGGCGGCCGGGCTCGACGTGGTGGACCTGCGCACCGAACGGCTGCGGATGGAGTTCCACGACGTCGGCGCGGTCGTCTGGTTCCTGCGCAAGGTGATCTGGATCGTGCCCGGGTTCACCGTCGAGGCGCATCTGTCCCGGCTGCGCGACCTCGACGCCCTGATCCGGGCGGAGGGCCCGTTCGTCGCCCACTCCGCCCGGACCCTGATCGAGGCGCGCAGGCCCGCCGCGTGACGGGCGCGGGCGTCCCGCTCAGAGGTGTGCCGGCGGGCTCCCCCAGTCGAGGCGCAGGACGGCCAGGTCGTCGGAGTGCCGGCCGGCGTTCAGCTCGTGGGTCTCCTTGATGAGGAGGTCGACCTGGACGGCCGGGTCCTCCGACGGCAGGGCGTCGATCAGGTCGAGCAGGCCCTCGACGCCGAGCCGCTCGTTCGCCGCCCCGCTGTGGCCCTCGGTGAGTCCGTCGGTGTAGAGGGTCAGGGCGCCGGTCGCGGGGAGCGGGACGACGGTGGCGGGCCAGCGGTGCGGCCCGGGGAAGATGCCCAGGGCGATGCCGTGGGCGGCCTCCAGCTCCCGGGTCCCCCCGGGCGTGGTGATCAGGGGCTCGTGGTGGCCGGCGAGGTGGAGGGTGGCGGTGCCGGCGTTCTGGTCCAGGGTGAGGAGGGTGCAGGTGGCGAACATCTGCTGGCCGCCGCGCTCGGCGAGCAGGATGCGCTCCATCAGGTGCAGCAGGTCGTCGCCGCGGTGCCCGCCGAGTACGAGGGAGCGCCAGGCGATCCGCAGGCAGACGCCGAGCGCGGCGGCGTCGGGCCCGTGTCCGCTGACGTCGCCGACGACGGCGTGCAGCAGCCCGCCGTCCCCCTCCACCACGTCGAGGAAGTCCCCGCCGAGCAGTGCCAGGGAGGCGCCCGGCAGATAGCGGGAGGTCACCCGCACCGTGGAGGTGTCCAGGATCGGCTGGGGCAGCAGACCGCGCTCCAGGCGCGCGTTCTCCTCCGCCCGCAGCCGGGCGGCCTGGGCCTCGGAACTCGCGCGCTCGGTCTCGCTGCGGTAGACGGCGTAGCGGACCGTCCGGTGCAGCAGGTCCGCCTCGACCTTGCCCTTGACGAGGTAGTCCTGGGCCCCGGCGGCCATGGCGTCGGGTCCGGCCTGCGCCTCGGCGAGTCCGGTCAGGACGATGACCGCGGTGTGCGGGGCCATGGCCCGGACCGTGGTGACCGCGTCGGTGCCCGACACGTCGGGCAGGTGCAGATCGAGCAGGATGCAGTCGATCGGCGTGCCGGCCAGCTCGGCGCGGGCCCCCGCCAGGGTGGTCCGGGTGACCAGCTCGAACCGCAGTCCCGTGTCGTGGAGGAGCTCCTCCACGAGCAGGGCGTCGCCCAGGTCGTCCTCGATCAGGAGGATGCGATACGTCCGCTCGCGGGGCGCCGCGGCCCGGCCGGTCACGGCCGCGGTCATCGCGCCTGCTCCGTGCCCGCGCGGACGGCCTGCGGCACGACGGCCGGGACGGCGGTCTCCGGCGGCTCGGGCGCCAGGGTGAAGGTGATGCGCGCCCCCTCGCGGTACTCGGTGTCGACGGCGATGGTGCCGCCGTGGAACTCGACGATCTTCTTGCACATCGCGAGGCCGATGCCGCTGCCGGAGTACACGTCCTTGGTGTGCAGTCGCTGGAAGATCACGAAGATCTTGTCGGCGTACTCGGGGGCGATGCCGATGCCGTTGTCGGTGACGGTGAACCGCCACAGCCCGCCCTCCCGGGCCGCCGTGACGTGGATGCGGGGCGTCTCGTCCGGGCGGCGGAACTTCACGGCGTTGCCGATCAGGTTCTGCCAGAGCATTCCCATCTGGGTGGGGTCGGCGACCAGGGCCGGCAGCGGGTCGTGAGTGATCACCGCCCCGGCCTCCTCGATGCCGACGCTCAGCGAGGACAGGGTCCGCTCCAGGACGTCGTCCAGGTCGACGCTCTGGTGGGCGTTGTGCAGGCGTCCGACGCGGGAGAAGTCGAGGAGGTCGTTGATGAGGACCTGCATGCGGTTCGCCCCGTCGACGGCGAAGTCGATGTACTGGTCGGCCCGGCTGTCGAGCTGCCCGCCGTAGCGCCGCTGGAGGAGCTGGGTGAAGCTGGAGACCTTGCGCAGCGGCTCCTGGAGGTCGTGCGAGGCGACGTACGCGAACTGCTCCAGCTCGGCGTTGGAGCGCTGGAGGTCCGCGGCCTGCGCGTCGAGGCGCATACGGGCCTCCTCGGTGAAGGCCAGTTCCCGCACGAGGCGCCGTCGCATGGAGTCGATCTCCTCGCCGAGGCGCCGCAGGTCGGCGGGGCCGGACGGGGTGATGGGGTGGTCGAAGTCACCTCCGGCGATGGCCCGGGCGTCCGCGCCGAGCCGGTCGAGGGGTTCGTTGATGCCCCGGCGCAGTCCTTCGAAGATCAGGACCGTCAGCACGAGGATGAGCACCGCGATGGAGCTGAACACCCAGTTCCGGACGTCGATCATGACCATCAGGTCCTTCTGCGTGCGGACGCTCTCCACGCGCAGCCGTTCCTGCTGCTCGCCCAGGGCGGCGCGCACGGCGTCGAAGGCCTCCTTGCCCTCCGTCGCCCGCTCGGCGGCCAGCGGCGAGGGTGCGCCGGGCTGCGAGGCCGCGACCGGGCGCGCGATCCTCTCCTGCCACACGGCCACGGCTTCCCGTACGGTCCCGAGGTCGGCCAGGGCGGCCCGGTCGTCGGCGAGGAGCGCGGAGAGCTGCGCGGTCCGCGTCTCCTGTTCGGCGAGGCCCTCCCGGTAGGGGGTGAGGAAGTCCGGGGTGCCGGTCAGGCCGTAGCCCCGGATCCCGGTCTCCTGGTTGAGGACCGCCGATTCCAGGCGGGTCGCCGTGGTCAGGGCGGGGGACCGCACGTCCACGAGTTCCTTGACGAGCGTCTCGGTCCGCGTGAGGACCCAGCCTCCCGTCGCGCCGAGCAGGGCCAGGACGGCCAGGGAGATGGCCACGCCCCCGCGAAGCCACCGCCGGGTCGTCCATGCGGACAGTCCCCGCTCACGCGGTTGCTTCCCATCGCCGGTCATGGTGCGCGCTCCTCACTGCGAAAGCCGCCGAAGGTGCGGCGCGATCACTGTAATGGGCGACAACGGTTGTTGTCGCCGGGCCCCCCGGGGACCTAGAGTGCCGGATGTGCCAGGCAATGACTTCGTGTTGCGGACCACTCCGCAGGAAACGGCCGCCGCGGCGGACGCGGCGGTCGGCGATCTCGCGCGGCGCCTCGTCCGGCGGCTCATGAACGATCCCTCGCGACCGGCACCGGACGACCGCGCGCAGGCCCTGGCCCTGCTCCACGTCCTGGATCACCTCCAGAAGGCCGCCGAACGGCTCCAGCAGGAAGCGGTCGTGGCCGGCGCCCGCGCGGGGGCCGGCTATCCGCAGCTCGGCGCGGCCTGCGGCATGACCCGACAAGGAGCCCGCCGGCGCTGGCCGGGGCTCTTCGACCACTCACACGACAAACCCACGGAGCAAGCGATCATGACCACCCCCGCCCGCCCCTTCGACGTCCTGCTCGTCGAGGACGACGTCGCCGACGCCATGCTCATCGAGGAGGCACTCTCCGAGCGCGGGGCCCGCAACCTGGTCCAGGTCACCGACGGGGTCGCCGCCCTCGAGCACCTGCGCGCCGCGGACACCGCCCGGCCCGACCTCATCGTCCTCGACCTGAACATGCCCCGGATGAACGGCCGGGAGCTGCTGAAGGTCCTCAAGTCCGACGAGGACCTCCAGACCATTCCCGTGGTCGTCCTGACCACGTCGACGGCGCCCGACGACGTGACCGGGGCGTACAGCAGCCACGCCAACGCCTATGTGACCAAGCCGGTCAACCTGGAGGAGTTCGAGCAGGCCGTCCAGAGCATCGACGCCTTCTACCTCGACACCGCCGCCCGCCCGCGCCCCTGACGTCCGGAAGGGGGCGGGTTCAGTCCAGGTCGATGCGGGCCGTGATGCGCTTGCCGACCGGCTCCCGCCGGACGCGGAGGTCCCGGGCGACGGCCTTGACGATCTCCAGGCCGTGCTGGCCGATCCGGTCCGGATCGGCGGCATGCGCCGCCGGGACCGTGGGTTCGCTGTCCCACACCACGACGTCCACGGTCCCGGCGTCGATGCTCAGCTGCAGCAGCACCGGGCCCGGGGCGTGCCGGCGGGCGTTCGTGACCAGTTCGCTGACGACGAGCCGTGTCAGCTCCGTCGCCCGCTCGGAGACGGGCACGCCCCAGACGGTGCGGGCCTTCTCCAGGAAGGCGGTGGCGTGGTCGCGGGCCTCGGCCGTGAGCCCGTCGCCCTCGTCCCACGCGTACCCGACCTGCATGAGGTCGTCCTCGGGCACGGCACAGTCGTCGCCGTCGGCACCGGCCGTCGTCGTCATCGTCTTCCCCCCGTGTTCACGCGCGCGTCCACCCGCCCTGACGTCGTGTCCACCATAGGTGTTCTCCGGCGCGCTCAAGGGGGCGGTCCGGGTGTCAGTCGCCCGGTGCGACGAGGACGACCTGGTCCCGCGCGTGCCAATACCGTACGCGGGCCTTGGGCGGGTTGATGCGCATCCCGTGGTCGGAGGCGGTCGCGGAGCGGTAGCCGATGGCGCATTCGCCGCGGCGGGCGGCCGACGCGGCGACGGCGGCGAAGGAGGTCGTCCGGCCGGTGGTGACGTAGTGGGCGGCCGGGCGGAGGTGGAGGGTGTTGCCGGCCGGGGAGAGGAGTTCCTCGAACACGGCGGTCAGATGGGGGTTCTGGGAGATCTGGGTCATGAGGAGGCCGACGAGCCTGCCGCTGACGACGAAGTCCGCCCCGGGGTGCCGCGGCGCGATCAGCCGGTTGCGGTCGTCGGCCATCTCGGTGACGACGGGCACGTGACGGCCGGTCTCCTCCTCCCCCGCCCGCAGGTGCAGGAGGGTGACGAGGGTCCGGTCGTCCGGGTCGCCGCGGCCGGGGCGGGGGTCGGGTCCGAGCACGATCACGACGTCGTAGCGGGTGAGGTCGAGGGCGTCCGTCGTCGACCGCAGGGCGGGGTCCCCGGGGTGGTGACGCACCGGCATGCGGGGGGCGAGGGCCTCGGCGGCGGACCGGACGGCGGCGGTCGTCGCGGCGCGCGGCCCGGCGACGACGTCGAGGGTGGAGCCGGGCGGGGTGCGCCGTGACAGCTGGTCGACGATCCGGGGCGCCCTGCGGTTCCAGCCGAGGAGGAGGACGCGTTCGGCCGGGGCGGGGGCCGGGGGCGGCGCGTGAATGAGCGCCTTCGGGTCGTGGGGCACGGGGAGGTCGGACAGCCGGGTGGCGTGCTCGTCCCGCGCGATCACGAGGAGGTCGTCGCCCTCCCGGAAGCGGGCGGACAGGGGCGGGTTGAGCGTCACGGCGCCGTCGTCGTGGGCGATGCCGACGGCGACGGACTCCGGGCAGGCTCCGGCGGCCTCCCCGAAGGTCAGGCCGGGCAGGCGGGGGTCGCGCAGCGTGTGGAACTCGTGTCCGGTGAAGTCGAGGAGTTCCTGGTGCACGAGGGAGAGTCCGGGCTGCCGGGCGCAGTCGACGACGAGCCGGGCCGAGAGGTCGTCCACGTCCAGGACGGTGGTCCGGGGGCCGCCGGCCAGCCGGGCGGCGGTGAGGTGCCGGTCGTCGCGCACGGCGGCGACGACGCGGACCCTCCGGTCCTCCCCCAGGGTGGCCGAGAGGGAGAGCAGGGTCTTGACGGTCTCGGCGTCGTCCCGGGGGTCGTCGCGCGGCAGGACGAGGACACAGTCCGCGGTGGCCGGGCTCACGCGGGCGAGGGCGACGGGGTCGGCGGGGCGGCCGGTGCGGCAGAGGACGCGGGTGCGGCCCGTGGCGCGGGCGGTGGTGTGGAGGTCCTCCTCCATGGCGGACTTCTCCCGGTCGGCGAGGACCGCGATCACGCGGCGGCTCCGGGCGGTGCGGGCGGCGACCAGTTCGGAGACGACGGTCGGGGCCTGCTCGGACCAGCCGAGGACGACGGTGTGGCCGCGCTCCAGGATCGTGGCCCGGCCCCGGTCGAGGGCCATCAGCCGGTCGGTGAGGCCGGTGGTGATGAGGCTGACCAGGGTGGAGACGTAGAGGAGGGCGATGAGGGCGAGGAGCACGGACAGGACGACGCGCAGGGGCGGTCCGACCTCGCCGCCCAGGCGCATGGTCTGCCCGGTGTTGCGCCAGACCGCCGCGATCCTCGCGCCGAGGGTGGCGGGGGCGCTCCGGTCGGTCCACACCAGGAGGGCGCTGACGGGGACGACGAGTGCCAGGCAGCCGAGGGCGAGCCAGCCGCAGAGGGCCGGCATGCCGCGGGCGAGGGTGGTGTCGACCCAGTAGCGGAGGCGTGCCTCCGCCGAGGGGGCGGGGTACGGCGGCCGGGGCCGGGGGGTCGTGGTGTTCGCGGCCCGGGCCGCTCCGGGTCCCCGTGCGGTGTTCCGCTGTCCGGGGACGGCCTTGTTGCCTTCTTTGCGCACGTCGGCAGCGTGGCGCCCCGCCGGGTGCGGCGGGGCGCCATCGGTGTGGATTCATCCCTTCGTGGGCGGCCGGAGGGGGTCGGGTCAGCCGTTCGGGTCGAAGGTGATCCCGGCGGGTTCGGCCTTGGCGAGGTGGTCGGCGAAGCTTCCGTCCCCGAGGCCGAAGTGCGCGCTGCCGAAGTCGGCCGCGACGAGCTTCTCGCGGATGCCGGCGGGGTAGCCGTTCCAGCCGACCAGGGTCGGGAACTGCCAGGTGCCCCGGTGGTTCTCGGGCGGTTCGTCGTGGGTGTTGGCGGGGCGGAAGCAGTGGGTGCCGATGCCGTCCTTGTGGTAGACGACCTTGGGGTGGGTGCCGTCCCAGCGGATCCGGTCGCGGGCGTACGTGTCGAAGTCGCCGTGGGCGGAGGTGGAGACGTACTCCGCCCGGTCGTTCCGCACCCACACCACGACGTGTTCCCAGTCGTGGCGGTGTCCGCCGAGGCTGCTGCCGGGCACCGCCTGGTCCTTCTCGAAGTAGAGGCCGTAGAGGATCGCGCACCAGCCGTTGTTGCACTTCGCGCGGGAGTACCCGTTGGTGGCGGCGAGGTCGGAGGCGTCGCGGCACTGGCCGTTGAGGGCGCCGGAGGGGTTGAGGCCGCCGTTGAGGGTGCCGTCGGGGCCGATGGCGGCGGTGGGGTAGCAGCCGTCCGTGTCGTAGTCGAAGGCCGGCTGGAAGGTCTGTTCCAGGGCGTCGGCATTGCCGGGCAGGGCGGGGGGCGGTGCGGCGAGCGCGGTGCCCGGGAGGGCGATGACCAGCGCGAGGGCGCCGGCGAGGGCGAGGGCGCCCCGGGTGGCGTGCACGGGTGTCTTCAACTGCGTCCCCCTGGGGTCGGACGGCGGGTGAGGGTTCACGGCGTACGGCGGGCGTCGACGCGTGCCGCACGGCGCATGCGCCATCGTGGCATGATCACGTCAACATCGGGAGACGCCACACACTCCCGGCGGTGAACACCACCCGACCGGCGATGGACCGGTTGCACCGGAGACTCCCGGGAAAATCACTAGACGAGACGTACCGTCTCGTCTAAGGTGGCCGTCATGACCACTGCCTCCCCCGCGCACATCGCCATGTTCTCCATCGCCGCCCACGGCCACGTGAACCCCAGCCTGGAGGTCGTCCGCGAGCTCGTCGCCCGGGGCCACCGGGTCAGCTACGCCGTCCCCGCCTCCTTCGCCGCGAAGGTCGCGGAGACCGGGGCCACCCCCGTCGTCTACACCTCGACGCTCCCGACCGACGACGATCCGGACGCCTGGGGCACCGAACTGATCGACAACATCGAGCCGTTCCTGGCCGACGCCGTGCAGGCGCTTCCGCAGCTCGCCGAGGCCTTCGACGGGGACCGGCCAGACCTGGTGCTGCACGACATCACCTCGTACCCGGCCCCCGTCCTCGCCCACACGTGGGGCGTCCCCGCCGTCTCCCTCTGGCCGAACCTCGTGCCCTGGGAGGGGTACGAGGAGGAGGTCGCCGAACCGATGTACGCCGAGCTCAAGGCCTCGCCGCGCGGCAAGGCGTACTACGCGCGGTTCGAGGAGTGGCTCGCCGGGCACGGGATCGACACCCGCCCCGACCGGTTCGTCGCCCGTCCGCGCCGCGCGATCGTCCTCATCCCCCGCGCCCTCCAGCCGCAGGCCGACCGGGTCGACGAGTCCGTGTACGCCTTCGTCGGAGCCTGTCAGGGCGAGCGCGCCGACCAGGGCGCGTGGGAGCGGCCGGCCGGCGCGGAGAAGGTGCTCCTGGTCTCCCTGGGTTCCGCCTTCACCAAGCAGCCCGCCTTCTACCGGGCCTGCGTCGAGGCGTTCGGCGGGCTGCCGGGCTGGCACGTCGTCCTGCAGATCGGGAAGTTCGTCGACCCGTCCGAGCTGGGCGCTCTGCCGGACAACGTGGAAGTGCACTCCTGGGTGCCCCAGCTGTCGATCCTGCGTCAGGCCGACGCCTTCGTCACCCACGCGGGCGCGGGCGGCAGCCAGGAGGGCCTGGCCACCGCCACCCCCATGGTGGCCGTGCCGCTGGCCACCGACCAGTTCGGCAACGCCGACACGCTCCGGTCCCTGGGCGTGGCACGGCACCTGCCGCTGGAGGAGGTGACCCCCGAGCGGCTGCGGGAGTCCGTCCTCGCGCTCGTCGACGACCCCGAGGTGGCCCGCCGCGCGCGCGGGATCCAGCAGTCGATGGCCCGCGAGGGCGGCACGCGGCACGCCGCCGACCTGATCGAGGCCGAACTGCCGGGCTGACGGCTCCCACGGACGGGGCCGTCCCCGTCACCCCGTGCCGGGCGGCGCGACGGGGACGGCGGGGTCAGACGACGGCGCCCGTACGGCGGCGCGGTGCGGGAACCGCCGGGGCGGGGGCCGGGTGGCGGGTCTCCAGGGTCACGGCCAGCGGGATCGCGGTGAAGACCGTGGACGCCATGCCCAGGACGACACCGGCGAGCAGCGCGACCGAGAAGTCCGTGAGCGAGTCCCCGCCCAGGACGGCGAGCGCCACCAGGACGAAGAGCGCGCCCATGCCCGTGTTGACCGTACGCGGAAGGGTCTGGGCCACCGCCCGGTCGGCCAGGTCGGTCAGTGGTACGCCGCCGCCGCGGCGCCGCAGTTCCCGCAGCCGGTCGAGCACCACGACGGAGTCGTTGACCGAGTAGCCGACGACGGTCAGCAGCGCGGCCAGGAACACGCTGTCCACCGGCTTGCCCAGCCAGGTGAAGAGGCCGATCACCAGGAGGACGTCCTGGGTCATGGCGGCGACGGCGGCCGTCGCGTACGTCCAGCGGAACCGCACCGTCAGGTAGAGGAGCTGGGCCGCCACCGCCAGGCCGAGCGCGAGCAGGGCGTGAGTGCGCAGCTCGCTGCCCAGGCTCGGGCCGATCAGGTCGTCGCGCTCGACCGTCACCGGTCCGGCGACCCCGGTGAGCGCCTCCCTGATCTCCCGCTGTTCACCGTCGCCGGTCTCCTTCACCCGTACCGACACGTCGGCGTCGCCGGTGGTCTGCACGACGGCGTCGGGGAAGCCGGCGGCCGTGACGGCCGCGCGGGCCGCGTCGGCGTCCACCGGGCGGTCGGCCGCGTACTGGACGACCCGGCCGCCGGTGAACTCGACGCCGAACTCCATGCCCCGGACGCCGATTCCGGAGAGGGCCGCGAGGAGGAGCCCGGCGCAGCCGGTCAGCCAGCGGCGGCGGTGGGCCGTCAGGCGCGGGACGCGGCGGGTGAGCCGGGTCCGCAGCCGGCCGAGCGCGGCGATGCCGGTCACCGCCGGCCGCCTGCGCACGGCGGGCAGCCGGAGGGTCAGGTCGGCGAGGAGGCGGGTGACCACCATGGCGGTGAGGAGCGAGGTCACGACGCCGACGGCGAGGGTCACGCCGAAGCCCTTGACCGGGCCCGTGGCGAAGACGAACAGCAGGCCGGCGGCGAGCAGGGTGGTGATGTGGGAGTCGGCCACCGCGCTCCACACCTTGCCGAACGCCGTCGTCACCGGCCGCCGCGGATCGCGCCCGGCGGTCCTGCCCAGGGCCGCGTACTCCTCCCTGGCCCGTTCGAAGACCAGGACGTTGGCGTCGACGGCGATGCCGACGGCCAGGACGAAGCCGGCGAGGCCGGGCAGGGTGAGGGTGGCGCCCAGGGCGACCACGGCGGCGTACGAGATCAGGCCGTACAGCAGGAGGGCCACGGTGGCGAGGAGGCCGAGGAGCCGGTAGACGACGATGACGAAGAGCCCGGTGCAGGCGAGGCCGATCACCGCCGCCAGGGCGCTGGCCCGGATCGCCTCCGCGCCGAGCGTCGGGCCGACGGTGCTCTGCTCGACCGTCGTCACCGGGACGGGCAGCGCGCCGCCCTGGACGAGCGCGGCGAGGTCGCGGGCCTCCTGGCCGGAGAAGCCGCCGGTGATCTGCGCGGAGCCGCCGCCGATGCCCGCCCCGCAGGGGACGCCCGTCTGCATGCCGGGCGCGGAGACGATCCGGTCGTCGAGGACGATGGCGACCCTGCGGGCCGGGTCGCCGGGGGACGCGCAGGCGGCGGCGCCGGTGATCCGCGCCCAGTCGTCGGCGGCCCGGTCGCGGAAGGAGAGGTCGACGGTCCAGCCCCGGCCGCTCGTGGTGTCGAGGACGGCCTCCGCCTTCTCGACCCCGTCGCCGGTGAGGGCGGGGGCGGCCAGGGCGAGGAGACGGCCGGACGCGTCGGGGTCGGCGAGGACGCGCGTGCCGTCGGCGGCGGCCGGTCCCGCCGGTCCCTTCGCCTCGCCGGTGACGGCGTGGAAGGTGAGCTGGGCCGTGCGGCCGATGGTCTCGGCGGCCTTGCGCGGATCGCGCAGGCCGGGGAGTTCGACGACGATGCGGCGTTCGCCGGAGCGGGCGAGGGAGGGTTCCGCGACGCCGAGGCCGTCGACGCGCTTGCGGAGCACCTCCAGGGCCCGGTCGGTGGCCGCGGTGTCGGCGCGGGCGGTGGGGCCGTCCTCGGTCTGGAGGACGATGCGGGTGCCGCCGCGCAGGTCGAGTCCGAGGCGGGGCGGGGCGGTCAGGGTGATCCAGAGGGAGAGCGCGACGACGGCGAGCGCGAGGAGCGCGCGCCACAGCGTGGCACGAGAGGACATGGGTGTCTCCACGGGCAGCGCACGGGCCGGCGGGCGCGGTCCCTGGGGACGCGCGGGCCGTTCCCGTGCCGGGCGTACGGTCGGAGGCGCGTCGGCGACCGGCCCGGGGCATGCCGAGGGCCCGGACGGCGACGCGGGGGAACGTCAGCTGCGCCGGGCGGAGGGAGGACCCCGGGGGTCCCTCGGGACGTGCGTCCCGCCGGGCGGCGCCCGCTCGCGGCGGGGATCGCCGACGAGGAGGCCGCGCGGGGGGAGGAAGAGGTCGACGGGCGCGGCCACGGGGGCGGCGGGCGCCGCCGGGAACCGCACGGAGTGCTCGACGGCCGCCGGGAGCCCCGCGACGGCGGCGGGCGCGAGATGGGGCTCCGGCGGCGCGAGCCGGTGGGCGGGGGCCGGTACCGGGGCCGGGGCGGTACGGGGCGTCGCGGCCGGGTCCGGGAGGGCGGGACTCACGGTCACGGCCGACGCTGTACGGGACACCGGGTTCACGGCCGGAGGCACGGAAGCCGTGGGGGCCGTCGGAAGGGCGGCCGGATCCCCGGGGGCCGGGGCGGGAAGCCGGGCCGCACGGGCCGGGGAGGCCGGGTCCGTACGGAGCACCCGGCTGACGGCCGGGTCCGGGGCCGGGGAGGCCACCGCCGTACGGGTCGCCGGGACCGGGTCCGAGGCCGACGCGGGGGCCGGGGTCAGGATCAGGGACCAGAGCGCGCAGAGCAGGGCGGGGACGAGGGTCGCGAGGCGCCGTGCGGAAGGCTCCACCGCCCGGCACCTCCCCCGTCCGTGGCGGCCCGTCGTGCCGGGCCGTCCGGGGTCAGCGTAGACCGGCGGGGAACGTACCCGGTCACCGGCTCTCGTGCTGAGTACGACGGTTGAGTACGTCCGCTCATGCCGGGCCGTCCCGGTCCCGCGACGATGACGGGGTCAGCGCATCCTCCTCGGCTCCAGGGGGCCCGTCCGTGCTCAGCCGCATCGCCGCCCGCGTCGTCCCGTTCTTCGGGCGACTGACCGTCACCGCCGACCCGGGGGCGCGTCTCGCGCCCGGCAGCATCCTGGTCGTGAACCACACCTCGCTCGCGGACCCGGCGCTCGTGCTCGCCGCGCTCCGCCGGCGGCTCGCGGTCGAGCCCGTCCTGATGGCGACCTCGGGGCTCTGGCGGGTCCCGGTCCTCGGCCGGGCCCTGACCCGCGAGGGGCACGTGCCCGTGCACCGGGGCACGGCCCACGCGGCGGCCGCCCTCGACCGGGCGGCGGTCGCGCTCGCGTCGGGGCGGCACGTGATGCTGTACGCGGAGGGGCGCATCCCGCCGCGCCGGGACTCCGCCGAGAACCCTCCCGAGGCGTTCCGGACCGGGCTCGCCCGGCTCGCCCTGGCCACCGGGGCGCAGGTCGTGCCGATCGGTCAGGCGGGGGCCCGGCGGATCACCTCCGGCGGGCGGGCGAAGCAGCTCGCCGGGGTGCTCACCGCGCCCGTCCGCAGGCCCGGCCTCCACGTCCACATCGGGGCGCCGCTGACGCTTCCCGCCGACGTGGCCGAGGCGACGGCGCTCGCGCACGGGGCCGTCACCGAGGCCTGGCGGACGGCGGCCGGGGCGCTGGGCGAGCCGGCGGCCCTGGGGGGTGTCTGCGGGGGTCCGGTGGAGGCGCCGCGGGCGCGCCGGCGCCGGGCCTGAGGCCCGGTCGTACCGTCGGGTCCCGCGTCCCGTCGGGTCCCGCGTCAGAAGACGGACAGGCCGGTGATGGTGGTGAACCGGTCGAGGGCGGCGACGCCCGCCACCGAGTTGCCCCGGCTGTCCAGGCCGGGGCTCCAGACGCAGAGGGTGCAGCGGCCCGGGACGACGGCGACGACGGCCCCGCCGACGCCGCTCTTGCCCGGGAGGCCGACGCGGTAGGCGAACTCGCCGGCCGCGTCGTAGGTGCCACAGGTGAGCATGACGGCGTTGACCTGCTTGGCCTGGCTGCGGGTGAGCAGCCGGGTGCCGTCGGCGCGCAGGCCGTGCCGGGCGAGGAAGCCGGTGGCGAGCGCCAGGTCGGCGCAGGAGGCCTCGAGGGAGCACTGCCGGAAGTACTCGCGCAGCAGGTCGGGGACGGGGCCCGTGATGTTGCCGTAGGAGGCCATGAAGTGGGCGAGGGCGGCGTTGCGGTCGCCGTGGGCCGCTTCGGAGGCGGCCACGTCCGGGTCGAAGGCGAGGTCCGGATTGCCGCTCTCGGCGCGCAGGAAGGCGAGCAGGCTTCCGGAGGCGTCGCCGGTGAGGCGGTGCAGGCGGTCGGTGACGACGAGGGCGCCGGCGTTGATGAACGGGTTGCGCGGGATGCCGTTCTCGTACTCCAGCTGGACGAGGGAGTTGAACGGGTCGCCGGAGGGTTCCCGGCCGACGTGGTTCCAGAGGGCGTCGCCCTCTCCGGCGAGGGCGAGCGCGAGGGTGAAGACCTTGGTGACGGACTGGGTGGAGAAGGGGCGCCGCCACTCACCCACCCCGTGGACGGTGCCGTCGAGTTCGGCGACGGCCATGCCGAAGTCGGCCGGGTCGCCGGCGGCGAGGGCGGGGATGTAGTCGGCGGGGGCGCCCCGGTCGGCGAGCTCCGCGATCTCCTCGGCGATGCGGTCGAGCACCGGCTGGAAGGAGGCGGTCGTGGTCACGCGCGGGCCCCGGGATCCGGGTCGGTCCCGTCCCCACTGGTGGCCAGTCCCAGGTCTCCGCCGGGCGGCGGCGCGAAGTAGCGGGCGACGTCCGCGTCCGTGACCGCTTCGAGGGCGGCGGGGGTCCAGTGCGGGTCGCGGTCCTTGTCGACGACCTGGGCGCGGATGCCCTCGACGAGGTCGGGGGTGCTCAGGGCGGCGCAGGAGACTCGGTACTCCAGGTCCAGGACTTCTTCCAGGGTGGCGAGGGCGCGGGAGCGACGGAGGACGGCCAGGGTCGCCTTGAGGGCGCTCGGGGACCTCGTGAGGAGGGTGGCGGCCGTCTCCTTGGCGGCGGGGAGGCCGGTGTCGAAGAGGCGCTCGACGATCTCCTCGACGGTCGGGGCGGCGTAGCAGGCGTCGATCCACTCCCGCTGCCCGGCCAGGACGCCGGGCGGGGGCACGGAGGCGTGGCGGGCGAGGGCCTCCTCGGCGGGCAGGCGCGTCAGGTCGTCGGCCAGGGCGGGGAGTTCGGCGGCGGAGACGTAGCGGTCGGCGAGGCCGGTGAGGATCGCGTCGGCGGCCCCGACGGGGGTGCCGGTGAGGGCGAGGTGGGTGCCGAGTTCGCCGGGGGCGCGTCCGAGGAGGTACGTGCCGCCGACGTCGGGGACGAAGCCGATGCCGGTCTCGGGCATGGCCACCTTGGAGCGTTCGGTGACGACGCGGTGGGAGCCGTGGGCGGAGACCCCGACGCCGCCGCCCATGACGATGCCGTCCATGAGGGCCACGTACGGCTTGGGGTAGCGGGCGATCCGGGCGTTGAACCGGTACTCGTCCCGCCAGAAGGCCGCGGAGGCGGTTCCGCCGACGCGGGCGTCCTCGTGGATGGCGCGGATGTCGCCGCCCGCGCACAGGCCGCGCTCCCCCGCCCCGTCGATCACGACCGTCTCCACGGCCGGGTGGTGCTCCCAGGCGGTGAGGGCCTCGTCGACGGCGAGGACCATGGCGTGGGTGAGGGCGTTGATGGCACGGGGCCGGTTCAGGGTGACGAACCCGGCGCGGCCCTCCGTCCGGAGGAGTACGTCGGTGGTTCCGGTCGGCACGGTCACTCGGTCCCTTCGGGCGGTACGGCTCGCTGTCCCGGCCACCGTACCGGGACGCGTGCGACCGCCGCCCCGGGAGCCCCGGGGCGGCGGTCGCGGGCCTCAGGCCGGGAGCAGGTCCTGGGGGACGCGGACCTGGCGCGGGGCGGCCATGCGGAGTTCGACGATGTCGCGGACGGTGGGCCACTCGTCGTCGAGGACCGAGTAGAAGGCCGTGTCGCGGACGGCGCCGTCGAGGCCGCGGGAGTGGGCGCGGCGGACGCCCTCGCAGGTCGCGCCGAGGCGTTCGATGGCGATCCTGGAGCGGGTGTTGCGGGCGTCGGCGCGCAGGGTGATGCGCCGGACCCCCCAGACCTCGAAGGCGTGCCGGAACATGAGGTACTTGGCCTCGGTGTTGATGCCGGTTCCCCGGGCGGCGCCCGCGATCCACGTGTTGCCGATCTCGGCGGCGTCCGGGACGGCGGCCAGGGGATCCCCGTGGGGCATGCCGGGGACGGGCGGCCAGACCAGCGGGCCCCGCCAGTAGTCGAGTTCGAGGAAACGGGTCGAACCGACGACCCGTTCGTCGGCCGTACCGACCACGGCGAAGGGCAGGCAACGGCCCGCCGCCTGGTCCGCGAGGGCGCGGGCGATGTAGTCGAGGGCCGATTCGAGGCCGTCGGGCACGGGGGTGAAGGCGTAGGCCGATCGGTCCGCCCCGCCGGCCCGGGCGAGGGCTTCGGCGTGCCGCATCGCCAGCGGCTCCAGGCGCACGGAGCGCCCGGTCAGGAGAACAGGTACTGGCACGGAACCTCGGGTCTTTCACGGGCAGGGGAGGCTCCCGTCGCGGAGGGTCCGCGACGGCAGCTGGAGGGAGGTTCTCGCCGATGCCGACCATGTCGTGAGAACGACGAATGAGCAGGTGAGAGCGGTTCGTCACCGGTGCGAGGAGGACAGTATGCAGCCCCGGCCCCCCGGAGAACAGAACCCCGGACGAACCCGCGTACACGGGTGGGTGAAGCCTCTCGTACGCCCCGGACCCGTCGGTCTCACGCAACGGACGGGGCCGCCCGCCAGTCGGACGGCCCGGCCGTTCAGACGCAGGTGGGGTGGCCCCAGCCGTCGGGGTTCCTGCTGATGGTCTCGCCCTTGTCGTAGGCCTTTCCGCAGCGGCAGCGGCCCGCGAATCTCGCCTTGAGCGTGCCGCCGGACGGGCGTGTCCGGCGGGCGGAGGAGGTGCTGCCGGACCCGGTCCGTGAGCCGGAGGGCGCGGAGGAGCGCGAGCGGGGCGCGGAGGCCCGTGCGGGCGCCTCCGGCGGGGGCAGCGGGGCTCCGGAGTCGGAGCCCGCGGCCTCCTGGGTGCGGGCGCTGTGGCTGGCCGCGCGGTCGGCGGCGTCGTTGAGGGGGTCGCCGTCGACCTGGTGCGCGGGGGTGTGGACGAAGTCGACGTCGCGGCCGGTGAGCAGCGCGTCGATGCGGACCACCAGGTCCTTGTTGGCGACGGGGCTGCCGGAGGCGGTCTTCCAGCCCTTGCGGCGCCAGCCGGGCAGCCAGGTCGTGACGGCCTTCATGGCGTACTGCGAGTCCATGCGGACCTCGACGGGCACGCCGGGGTCGAGGACCTCCAGGAGTCTTTCCAGGGCCGTGAGTTCGGCCACGTTGTTGGTCGCCCGGCCGAGCGGGCCCGCCTCCCAGCGGTCGACCGAACCGTCGGCCCGGCCGATGACCCACGCCCAGGCCGCGGGGCCGGGGTTTCCCTTCGACGCGCCGTCGCACGCCGCGATGATCTTTTCCACCATCCCACGATCCTGACACGGCGCCGGGGGCGGCCGTTGCCGCCCCCGGGCCGCCGGTCAGAAGGCGCCGTAGTTGACCTGCCAGGTGGGGAGGCCCATGCGGCGCCACAGGGCCACGACGCGGTCGCGGTCGTCGAGGGAGACGCGGACGGCGTAGCGGCGGCGCACGTGGGTGTCGAAGAGTTCCGCCTTGACGAGGTCGTCGCCCCGGCCGTCGCCGGAGGCCCGCATCCACAGCTCGTCGTAGGGCACCTCGTGCCGGGCGAGCCACTCCTCGGTGAGGGCCCGGTGGTCCTCGCTGCGGCCGGACAGGAGGACGATCCGGTCGCGCTCGGCGTTCCGGAAGGCCCGCAGGGCGTCGCGGACGGAGATGTTGAGGGCGTCGCGGTCGCAGCGGGTGAAGTCGTACGGGCCGCGGTCGACGCGCAGGGCGAGGGTGCCGTCGATGTCGCACATGACGGCGGTGGGGAGCGCCGGGTCCGCGACGTAGGGCTCGACGGCGGGCCGGTCGTTCAGCCAGTCGGCGGTCAGGCGCCAGCCGCCCCGGGTGGCCTTGGCGTGCTTGTCGGCGAGGATCCGGATGATCTCCTCGCCGACGGGCCGCTCGCGGGCGGCGTCGCGGCGGACGCACTCGTCGACGGGGACGCCGGTGAAGTCGTGGACGGCGAAGGTGACGTCCAGGCCCGCGACGGCGGCCTTGAGCCGCTTGGGGATGTGCGGGGTGAGGTGGGTGTTGTCGACGACGACGTCGAAGCCGCCGTCGACGGCCGCGCGGACGGTGGCGTCCTGGACGGCGAGGACGGTCTGCTCCCGGGTGTGCGAGCGGCCGCGCTCCGGGTCGGGCAGGTCGAGCATGGCGCGCAGGTCGTCGAGGTTGACGCGGCGCACGCGCCCCTCGGCGTCGGCCTGGAGGGCGCGGGCGGCCGTCGTCTTCCCCGAGGCGGGAAGTCCGGTCATGACGTGAACGACGGGCACGGTCAGTTCTCCTGGTCGTGGGCGAAGGGGTCGGTGGCCTCGGGGCGGATCTGCCGCCAGACGAGGAGGTCGGTCGGGCGCCCGTCGAGGCGCTGGAAGAGGGCGCCGCGCAGGCCCTTGTCGGGCAGGCCGGCGGCGGCGCGGGCGAAGGCGGCCCGGTCGCCGGCGAGGTGGGACAGACGGGCGTACGTCTCCTCGACGGCCCGCTCGCGGTCGGCGGCGGCCGTCTCCAGACCGGCGACCACCCCGCGCACCCACTGGTCGAACTCGTCGGGGACCTGCTCCAGGAGGGCGTCGAGGGGCTTGCCGCCGGAGGCCTCGACGTCGGCGAGGGAGCAGCCGAGGCCCTTGGCGACCCGGCCGGCGGGCAGGGCGGCGAAGCGCTGGATGCCGTGACCGCGCCAGATGTCGCGCTCGGTGACGCCGGTGAGCACCTTGTGGAGGCGGACGTACTCGCTCAGCTTGGCCTTGGCGCGCAACCCGGAGGCGAAGCGGAGCACGAAGCCCTCGGCGTCGGTGCCGGTGGCCGGGCGGCCGCCCGGCAGGGTGTTGGACTCGGTGAGGGCGACAAGTTCGCCTAGGGTGGCGACGGACCAGGTGCGGACGACGCTGCCGAGGGGCGCCCAGGAGGCGGCGGCCTCGGCGAGGGGCACCTCGGTGCCGTCCGGGCCGAAGGCGGCGAGCAGCACGAGGTCGCGGCGCTCGCCGTAGTTCACGACGATCCGGTTGGCCGGGTAGAGCATCTCGGCGAGATAGGTGGTGCCGGGCGTCAGGCCCGTGGTGTCGGCGGTGTCGAGGCGGCGCTGCGCCCAGACGGCCTGGGAGCTGGTGAAGGAGCCCTTGGAGGCGGCGCGCCAGCGGCCGGCGTAGTGGAAGACCACGGCGAGGCTGCCGTCGACCTTGTCGTACACCTCGAAGGGCTCGTCGGGCAGCGGGGGCGCGTAGGGGCTGCCGGTGGCGTGCTCGGCGAGGTTGAAGAACTTGGGCAGGGGCAGTCCGACGATCCGGCCGGTGCCGTCGTCGGCGACGAGGCCGCGGCAGCGGAGGGTGGCCCGGTTCCAGTGCTGGGCGTACTGGCACGCGCGCGTGTACGTGTAGATCGACAGCGGCAGCTCGGGGTGCCGCTTCCGTGTCACGTGCCCGTCGGCGAGGGCGGCGGCGAGCTCGTCGGACGGCATCAGGTCGTGCAGAGTCAGGGTGTCCTGGCTCATGGGGTCCCCTCCCGTGGTGTCGCGATGATCCATTCTCGGGCGGGAGCGACGGGAAGAACAGTGATTATCGGACCGGAAGGGGTCCGTCGGGGTGACGACCGGGCTCCCGGGCCCGGTGGTGTCGGCGGTGCCCCGTAGACTCGCCGTCGCCCTGTCGGTGACGGACGCCGGCGCAGACGAAGGAAGCGAGCCCCATGAACCACGCGGACGGCACGGCACCGATCTACGCCGAGCTCATACGGGAACGGGGGGATGTTCCCGGTGACGTCCGCCAGACCGCGGAGGAGGTCCTGCGGGACCTGAGCCGGGTCATCCGGATTCCGCCGCCGGGCGCTCCCGCGCCGCAGGGCGGCGTCGCGCACGCGGGCGCGCCGCACGCCGGGGCCCCGATGGGCCAGGGCGGTCCGGCGGGCCCGGGGGGTCCGATGGGTGCCGGGGGTCCGATAGGGCAGGGCGGTCCGATGGGGCAGGGCGGTCCGGGCGGTCCGATGGGCGTCACCGGTCCCATGGGCGTCGTGGGTCAGGCGGCGGGCGCCGTCGTCGCGCACCGGCCGCAGCGGTAGCGGTCCTCTCTCCTCGGGGCGGGGCGTTGTCGGTGCCGTGCGCCATGCTGCCTCCCGGGACGGCTCGTGCCACGAGGGGGCGGGCCGCGCACGGCGACCAGGAGACGACGACATGGCCGAGGTTCTGCTCTTCCACCACGCGCTCGGGCTGACGGAGGGCGTGCGTGCGTTCGCCGACGGACTGCGGCGCGCCGGGCACACCGTGCACGTGCCCGATCTGTACGAGGGGCGTGTGTTCGAGGACCTGGCGGCCGGAGTCGCGTACTCCTCGGAGACCGGTTTCATGGCACGCGCCGACCGGATCGCCGGAGAACTGCCGGAGGCCCTCGTGTACGCCGGACTCTCGCTCGGCGTGCTGCCCGCGCAGAAACTGGCCCAGACCCGTCCCGGAGCCCTCGGCGCCCTGCTGATCAGCGCGTGCGTGCCGGTGGACGCGTTCGGCGCGGCCTGGCCGGAGGGCGTGCCCGTGCAGGTGCACGGCATGGAGGCGGACCCGTACTTCGCCGGTGAGGGGGACCTGGCGGCGGCGCGCGAGCTGGTGGCGGGCGCGGCGGACCGGGAGCTCTTCCTGTACCCGGGGAGCACGCACCTCTTCACGGAGCGCGGCACGCCGTCCTACGCGCCGGACGCGGCGGCGCTGTGCGCCGAGCGGGCGCTGTCCTTCCTGGAGGAGCCGGAAGGCGTCACGGCGTGAACCGGCGCACGTAGCGGCGCTGCCAGGGGGTCTCCACGGCGTGCCGGTCGTAGTGGCGGCGCACGTACGCGACCGCCTCCCCGGCCGGGACCCCGTCGAGGACGGCGAGAACGGCCAGGGCCGTGCCGGTACGGCCTCGGCCGCCGCCGCAGGCGACCTCGACGCGCTCCCCGGCGGCGCGCTCCAGGGCCTCGGCGAGGACGGCGCGGGCCGTGTCCCGGTCGGCGGGGAGCCGGAAGTCCGGCCAGCGCAGCCAGACGGACTCCCAGGACACCTCGGGCGGCGTCCGGCCGAGGAGATGAACGGCGTACGTCGGGGCGGGGCCCCCGGGCAGCGGGTGGCGCAGGCCCCGGCCGCGCACCAGGCTCCCGGAGGGCAGCCGCAGGACACCCGGGGCGGACTCCTGCCAGAGGGCGGTCATCGTGTCACCGTAACCACCGGGGCGCCCCTCCCGGGGCGGAACGGGATCGTCCGTTCGGCCGACCCCGGTGTCGTCCGTCCCGCCACGGGGCGGGGGCCGCCCGGCGGACCGCACGGGGGCGGGCCGGGGCGGAGGATCGGTGCAGGGCGCGGGCCCGGCTCCCCGGGGCCGTCCGCGCGGCCGCCGTACCGAGGAGTCCGTCATGACGAAGTCCCGCCGCCCGTCCCGTACCGCCCGGGTGCTCCTGCCCGGCGCGGTGGCCGCCGTGCTGCTCGCGGGGTGCGCCGGGGGCTCCGGGGACACGGCCGCGACGGACCCGGCGGCGTCCGGCGGACCGTCCTCCTCCGCCGTCGGCTCCCCCGCCGCCGGTTCCTCCGCCCCCGGTTCCTCCGCCCCCGGTCCGGCGGTCACCGCGGCCCCCTCCCCCGGTCCCGGGGGCGGGCCCGCCCCCGGCACCCTCCTCGTCACCGACTTCGGCTCCGACACGGTCACCTTCGTCGACCCCGTACGGGGGGCCACCGGGTCCGTGGAGGTGGGCACCGCGCCGTACGGTCTGGCGCTCGGCGCCGACGGGCGCGCCTGGGTGGCGACCGCCGAGGGGGTGGCGGTCGTGGACACCGCCGCCCGGAAGCGGCTCGCCCTCGTCCCGTACCGGACGGACACCGGGCCCGTGACCACGGGCGAGTACCGGGGCGGCGGCATGGGCGTCGCGCTCGCGCCGGACGGGAGCCGGGCGTACGTGGGGGTCAACGTGCCCGGCGGGAACGGCGCCCTGGAGGTGATCGACACGGCGGCGCTGCGGGTCACGGACGCGGTCCCGGTCGGCCGGCGCCCGTTCGACGTGGACGTGTCGGGGGACGGCACCGAGGTGTACGCGACGAACCACGACTCCTTCGACGTCACGGTCGTCGCGGCGGGGACGCTGGAGCCCCGGCGGGTGGAGGTCGCCCCGTACGGCACGGAGGGCGGGCTCGGCTCCTGGCTCAAGCCGCACTACGCGGCGGTGCGGCCCTCGGACGGAAGGCTGCTCCTGCCGTTCGAGGGCGAGCGGCTCGCCGTGGTCGATCCCCGGACGGGCGGGACGGCGGTCGAGCCGATGGCCGCGAACACCCATCAGCACGGGGTGGCCGTGACGGCCGACGGGACGCTGCTCGCCGTGGGTGCGGGGCCGATCGATCCGGACGCGGACCGGGGGCCGTCCCTGACGGTGCGCGCGCCGGACGGCGAGGAGCGGGTGTATCCGCTGGAGGGGCCGCACGAGAGCGTGGCCGTGTCCCGGGACGGGCGCACGGCCTATGTGACCGGCGGGTTCACCCGGGACGGGTACTGGGACGGCCTGACCGTCGTGGACCTCGCCTCGGGCGACACCCGCCGGCTGGCGGCGGGGTCGCGGCCCCTGGGGATCGTGGTGCTCTGAACGGAGGGGCCCGGGCGGGGGCGTGAAGGCCGACCACCGGGGCCCGGGGCGGGGTTCAGAGGCCGACGATCAGCTGGACGCAGACGATCTTGACGATGATCGCGAGGGCGAAGAGGGTCGCGTAGCCGGTGTTGACCCGGCTGTCGGAGACGCGGCTGTTGGCGTACGCGGTGATCGCGGGGTTCCCCACGTAGCCGGCGAGGAGCCCCATGGTGCGGGGGCGGCTCTGGCCGAGCAGCCGGGCGACGAGGACCATCAGGGCGTAGCTGAGCAGGGCGCCGGCGAGGAGCACGGCGAGGAGTTTCAGGCCGAAGAGGGAGAAGGCCTCCCGGCGGAAGGCGTAGCCCGAGGTGAGGCCGACGCAGGCGAGGAAGAGCAGCAGGCCGATCTGGCGGAGCGTGAGGTTGGCCCGGGTCGGGAGGACCCACACGAGGGGGCCGGTGCGGCGGAGGCGGCCGAGGACCATCGCCATGACGAGGGGTCCGGCGGCGGTGCCGAGGGAGAGGACCGTGGAGCCGACGGTGAGCTTCGGGATGCCGACGAGGAATCCGGCGGCGAGGCCGAGGCCCATGCTGACGGCGCTGACCTCGCTGACCCGGGCCTCGGTGTCGCCGAGGAAGGCGGTGACCTCGGCGGTGCGTTCGCGGGGCATGACGACGCGGATCCGGTCGTCGAGCCGGAGCAGCAGGTCGTCGTGGGCCAGGAGGTCCTGGTCGCCGCGGCGGACGCGGGTGGCTTTGGCCCCGTAGCGGTCGCCCAGGCCCAGTTCGGCGACGGTGCGGCCGGCGAGGTCGGGGTTGGTGAGCAGGACGCGCCGGTAGTCGACGACGTCGCGCCGGTCGAGGAGGTGGGCGGGGGCCAGGGTGCCGAGGGCCTCGACCCCGGCGGCGACGGCCTCGGGGCCGCCGACGAGGACGACCTGGTCGCCCGGGGCGAGGGCGTCGGGCGCGCGGGCGACCCGGGGGACGCCGCCCGCCGGACGGTCCACGCTCGCGAGGAGCCGGCCGTCGGCGGCGCCGGGGACGTCGGCCCAGCGGACCGGCCGGGCGACGTCGACGGTACGGGTGATCAGCTCCGCGGGGAGGCCGCTGCCGGGGTCGCGGCGGGAGGGCCAGTTCCGCACGGCGGCGACACCGGCCACGAAAAGGATGGTGAGAACGACCGCGAGGGGGTAGCCGATGGCGTAACCGGTGGCGGGCTGGGCCGGATCGGGAGAGGAGGCCTGGGCGGCGGCGAGACCCGGAGTGGTGGTGCCGATGCCCGCGTAGCCGCCCGCCAGATAGGGGCCGTCGATGCCGAGGACGGTGCTGCCGAGGAAGCCGACGGCGAGGGCGGTGAGGACGAGGGCGACGACGGCTCCGGTCATCACGGCGAGTTGCGGGCGGAGTTCGCGGAAGAAGGCGGGTCCCGCCTCCAGGCCGACCGTGTACACGTACAGGGCGAGGCCGAGGACGGAGAGGCCCGCCGGAACGGCCGGACCGATGTCGGGGTCGAGCGCGCCGAGCAGCAGTCCGGCGAAGAGGACACCGGCGGCGCCCAGCCGTACGGGGCCGAAGCGGACCATGCCGAAGAGCGATCCTGCCGCAATGACGATAAAAAGGGTGAACCACGGATAATCAGCGAAAAATTGCCCCATGGTCATACTCAGCCACAACCAGTGGCTCCATGCACGCTCATAACGGAAGGGCGGACAGCGTGACGCGACCGAGGATTCTCGTGGTGGGCGCCGGCTTCGCCGGAGTGGCCTGCGTACGGCGGCTCGAAAGGCGGCTGGCGGAGCGGGAGGCGGTCATCACGCTCCTTTCGCCGTTCTCGTACCAGCTCTATCTGCCGTTGCTGCCCCAGGTGGCGGCGGGGGTGCTGACCCCGCAGTCGGTCGCCCTGTCGCTGCGGCGCAGCGAACGGCACCGGACCCGGATCGTCCCCGGCGGGGTGGTCGGCATCGACACGGCCGCGAAGGTCTGCGTGGTGCGGACGATCTCCGGGGAGTACGTGAACGAGCCGTACGACCACATCGTGCTCGCGCCCGGCAGCGTGACCCGGACCTTCGACATCCCGGGGCTCACCGAGTACGCGCGCGGGATGAAGACGCTCGCGGAGGCCGTGTACGTCCGCGACCACGTCATCGCCCAGCTGGACCTGGCGGACGCCAGCAACGACGAGGCGGAGCGGGCCGCGCGGCTGCAGTTCGTGGTGGTCGGCGGCGGCTACGCGGGGACGGAGACGGCGGCCTGTCTCCAGCTGCTCACCCACAACGCGGTCAAGCGGTACCCGCGGCTCGATCCGGATCTCATCAAGTGGCACCTGGTGGACATCGCGCCGAGGCTCATGCCCGAGCTGGGCGAGAAGCTGGGGAAGGCGGCGACGGACATCCTGACCCGGCGCGGCATCGAGGTGTCGCTCGGTGTGTCGGTGGCCTCGGTGGACGAGAAGACGGTGACGCTCACGGACGGGCGCGTGCTGCCGAGCCGGACGCTGATCTGGACGGCCGGGGTGGCGGCGAGCCCGCTGATCGGCACGCTCGGCACGGAGACCCTCAAGGGCCGGGCCGTCGTCACGCCCGAGATGTGCGTGCCGGGGCTCGACGGGGTGTGGGCACTCGGGGACGCGGCGGCGGTGCCCGACCTCGCCAAGGGCGAGGAGGGGGCGATCTGCCCGCCGACGGCCCAGCACGCGATGCGGCAGGGCAAGGCGGTCGCCGACAACCTGGTCTCGACCCTGCGCGGCGAGCCGCTCCACCCGTACCGGCACAAGGACCTGGGGCTCGTGGTGGACCTCGGCGGGATGGACGGGGTGTCGAAGCCGCTCGGCGTCGAGCTGCACGGGATGCCGGCGCAGGCCGTGGCCCGCGCCTACCACTGGGGCGCGCTGCGGACCAACGTGGCCAAGACCCGGGTGATGACGAACTGGGTGCTCAACGCCCTGGCCGGGGACGACTACGTGCGGACCGGGTTCCTGGCCTCGAAGGCGGGGACGCTGAAGGACTTCGAGTACACCGACGCGTACCTGTCGCCGGATCAGGTCCGCAGCCACACGGCGTCGTTCCGCGGGGCGGTCGCCTCCGGCGGGAACTGAGGGACGGGAGACACACCCGAGGGGCGCCCGGCGGAGAGCCGGGCGCCCTTCGGCGTGTGTGCTGGACGGCGGTGTCAGCGGGCCAGTTCGGTGGCGGGGCCCATGACCACGACGGGTTCCCGGGCCGGGTCGAGGGCGCGCAGGAGTTCGCGCAGGTCCTCGCGCTCCAGGGTCACGCAGGCCTGGGTGGGGCCGTCGTGGTCGACGTGGATCCAGACGCCGCCGCCCTTCTCGGCGCCGAGGGGGCGCTCCCTGTCGAGGGGGCTGCGACCGGGCACCCGGTTGTAGTCGATGGCGATGACGTGGTCGAAGGAGCCTTCGAGGGGTTCGCCCAGGAAGCCGGTGCCGCTGATCGCGAACTGGTCGTCCCGGTCGTACGGCAGGAGGGCGCCGGGGTCGGGCAGCCGGCCGCCCGCGTCGCCGAGCCGGAAGACCCCGATGGGGGTGCGCAGGTCGCCCGCGGTGTGGTCGGCGGTCCAGCCCCGGAGCGCGTTGTGGGTGGGCCAGGGGCCGGCCTGGACCTTCCAGCCGGTGGCGGGGTCGCGGGAGTAGAGCGTCGCGGTGGAGCTGCTGGAGTCGGCGGAGGCGCCGATGACCACGAGGGCCTGGGAGGTGCCGTCGGGGACGGAGGCGTGGAGGACGGGGCCGACACCGGGGAGCCGGGCCGCGGACTGCGGGGCGGCGGCGGGGTCGCCGACGGCTCCGCCCGGCGCGCCCGGGGCGGGACGGGCGCCGTCGGCGGGCGCGGGCGCTGGCGCGGCGGCGGGGGTGGTCGTGCGGGCCGGAGTGGTCGTGGGGGCGGGCGGGGCGGCGGGAGTCCCGCAGGCGGTGAGCAGCAGGGCGGCACACAGCGTGCCGGCGCTCAGCAGCGCGGGGGTGCCCTTGCGGACGGGCATGGGACGGCATTCCTCCTGACCGGGGGCGGGGCGGCGATCTGACCGGAGGGACAGTGCAGCGATCCGTACCCGTTCGGCGGGCGGGGCTGCCGCCGGTCCCGCGCCCTCACCCGTACGGACGCGCCCTCCCGGTGCCTCAGGGCGGCCCGCGGAAGCGGTTGACCGGGCCCGGGGGGCGGGGCTTCAGGAGGGCGCTGGACGAGCGGGGTCCCGGGAGCGCCGGTCAGGCGCGGGTGGCGAGGGCCGGTTCGGCGCGGACCGGGCCGTCGAGGAGCCGGCGCAGGAGCGCGGTGGCGCGGGCGCCCGTGCCGCCCTCCTCGGCGAGGAGCGTGGCGAGGACGGCGATCCGGGCCTGGGCGGCCCGGAGGGTGCCGGTGAGGAGGGCTCCGGCGGCGACGAGGTCGACCGCGCCGCCGCCGGTGTAGATCTCGGCGAGCGGTCCCGAGGGGACGCGGGTGGTGACGGCGACGAGGACGCCCCGGGCGACCGCGTCCGCGACGGCGGCGGCGATCTCCGGGGTGGCGTTGCCCGCGCCGGTGGCGACGAGGACGATGCCCCGGGCGCCGGCGGCGACGGCCGCGTTCAGGAGGAACGGGTCGCCGTCGGAGTGGTGGGTGACGATGTCGACGCGGGGCAGCGGGGCGGCACCGGTGGCGCCGGGCTCCGCCGTGCGCGCGGCGGCGGGGAGGGGCAGCGGGACCGGGCGCTCGGGCCGGCGCTCGACGTCGACGCGGGAGAAGCCGACGCGGCCGAGGCGCTCGCCGGTCGGGTCGGAGAAGGCGTCGGCGGCGAGGGTCCGGTACTTCACGGTGCCGCGCGCCGCGTGGACGCGTCCGTCGAAGACGACGAGGACGCCGAGGTCGCGGACGATGGAGGCGACCTGGAGCGCGTCGTAGAGGTTGCCGGGGCCGTCGCCGTCGCCGGTGCCGAAGGGGCGCTGGGCGCCGGTGAGGACGACCGGGCGGGCGTCGGTGTGGTGCAGGTCCAGGAGGAAGGCGGTCTCCTCCAGGGTGTCGGTGCCGTGGGTGATCACGATGCCGTCGACGCCGGGGTCGGCGAGCGTCTCGTGGACGGTGCGCAGGAGGGCGAGCTGGTGGGCCGCGGTCATGCGCGAGCTGTTGACGTTGAAGAGGTCGACGACCTCGACGGCGACGTCCTCCGGGAGGGGGGCCGTGGCCAGGACGTCGCTGCCGGAGGCGTCGGCCGCGTAGCCGGTGCCCTGCCAGCGGCTGGCGATCGTGCCGCCGGTGCTGATGACGACGATCCTGCGCGCTGCCCCGTCGTGCGTCCGCTTCATGGCTGCCGTCCTCGACTCCGTACCGAAAGGGGGCCCCGACCCCGTGGGGAAAGGGCTCACGAAAGGCCCCTCCAGAGGCCTCCGGGTCCGCAAGGATAGGACAAACGGTGCGCAATGCGATTGCCGAATGGGCCGCTGAAACGTCTCTTCGTGGCAGGATGTTGCGCCATGGACCGAATCGACCTCCACATCTTGCGCGAGCTCCAGGACGACGGCCGACTGAGCAACCAGGAGCTGGCCCAGCGGGTGGGCCTCAGCCCCTCCCCCTGTCTGCGGCGGGTGCGCCAGCTGGAGCGGGACGGGGTGATCCGGGGCTACCGGGCGATCATCGATCCGGAGGCGGTGGGGCGGGGCTTCGAGGTGCTCGTCTCGGTGGAGGTGCGGCGGGACCGGGAGACGGTGGAGGCCTTCGAGGAGGCGCTCCGGGACGTGCCGGACGTGATCGAGGCGTACCGGCTCTTCGGGAGTCCCGGCTGTCTGCTGCGGATCGCGGTGGCGGACCTGGCGGCGTACGAGCGGCTGTGGATCGAGCGGCTGACGACGCTGGCCGGGGTGACCGAGGTCAACTCCCAGATCATCATGAAGCGGATCAAGGAGCCGAAGGGGATACCGGTGGACGTCCGGGGCTTCTGACGACACCCGGACGCGTTCGGCGGGCCTCCGGTGCCCGCGTATGCGAGAACGTCACGGAAACGCCTCCTCCCGGTTACACGGTGGGCCACTCCCCCGTGCCACGCTCCCGGCTGACAAGAAGTCAACACGCGTAGAGCGCGGTGCCCTTGAGCCGGTCGCCGCGTTCGGCCGCGTGCCCCACCGGGAAAGGGCACCCCCCATGTCCGTTGCACAGCCCCGTCGCCGGAAGGCCTGGGCGGCCTCCATAGCGGCCGTCCTCGTCACCCTCACCCTCCCCGCGGTCGCCGCGGCTCCCGCGAGCGCCACGACCTCCCCGTACGACAGCACGTACTACAAGGACGCGATCGGCAAGACCGGTCCGGGCCTCAAGTCCTCGCTGCACACCATCATCCGCAGCCAGAGCAAGATCTCTTACGACGCGGTCTGGAACGCCCTGAAGACCACCGACCAGGACCCGGGCAACCCCAACAACGTGATCCTGCTCTACAGCGGGGTATCGCGCAGCAAGTCCCTCAACGGGGGCGACGTGGGCGACTGGAACCGGGAGCACACCTGGGCCCAGTCCCACGGCAACTTCGGCACCTCGGCCGGCCCCGGCACCGACCTGCACCATCTGCGCGCGGCGGACGTCCAGGTCAACAGCATCCGCGGCAACAAGGACTTCGACAACGGCGGCAGCGCGGTCGGCGGCGCGCCCGGCAGCTACACGGACAGCAACTCCTTCGAGCCGCGCGACGCGGACAAGGGCGACGTGGCGCGGATGCTCCTCTACATGGCCGTCCGCTACGAGGGCGACGACTCCTGGGCGGACCTGGAGCCCAACGACTCGACGTCCAACGGCAGCGTCCCGTACCACGGCCGGCTCTCGGTCCTGAAGCAGTGGAACGAGCTGGACCCGCCGAGCGCCTTCGAGAAGCGCCGCAACGACATCATCTTCGGCACCTACCAGGGCAACCGGAACCCGTTCGTCGACCACCCGGAGTGGGTCGAGGCGATCTGGTAGGCCGACCGGGGCACTCCGTGCCGTGTCACGAGGACGGCGCGGCACGGGGTGACCTCTACACCTGACCGCTTCTCGCGTCTTCAAACGCGAAAATCGAAATGTTCTCACGCTTTTCGAGAGCGCGAATCCCACACCGTGGAGCCGTTACTCATCCGTTATAAACGGTCGTTTTGTTTACTTCTGGTCGGATTCGCCGTAGGGGAAAGGTGGGATTCCCCTCATGGGTGCGACATGTGCAACTATCACGTTCCCCTCTCCCGAACAACCCCTCAGCCCCAGGAAGTTCTAAGATCCGCTGGGTAGCTTCGGCGCCCATGACCACTGCCCAGACCACTGCCCCTACGACATGCCGGACCAGCGGCGTCTCCGTCGGCCCGGCCGGAATCGAGGACGGCGCCGACCTCTGGCGGATCGCCCGCGGCTCGGGAGAGCTGGACCTCAATTCGCCGTACAGCTACCTGCTGTGGTGCCGCGACTTCGCCGACACGACCGCCGTCGCCCGTGACGCCTCCGGACGGCCGGTGGGCTTCGTCACCGGATACCTGCGGCCCGAAGCGCCGGGCACGCTCTTCGTCTGGCAGGTCGCCGTGGAGGATTCGCACCGCGGAAGCGGGGTAGCGGGGACCCTGCTCGACGCTCTGTCCGCCCGAGTGGCGGCCGAGCACGGACTCGATCGCGTGGAGGCGACCGTCACGCCGGGAAACCTGGCGTCCGACCGGATGTTCCGGTCCTACGCGCGCCGTCACGGCGCCGAGGTGACGCGAGAGGTCCTCTTCCCGGCCGCCTCCTTCCCCACGGCGGGACACGAGGCCGAGATGCTCTACCGCATCGGCCCCCTGGACTCCGCGGCCTTCTGAGCCGCCCGGCAGCCCCCTCCCGCCCGCATTCGCACCACGTTTGGAGAAGAGACTCCGTGACCCTGACCGACCTCGCCCCCTCCTCCGTCTTCGAGACCGTCGAATCGGAGGTCCGCAGCTACTGCCGCGCCTGGCCCGTCGTCTTCGAGCGCGCCTCCGGCAGCAGGCTGTACGACGAGCAGGGACGGCCGTACCTCGACTTCTTCGCCGGAGCCGGCTCGCTGAACTACGGGCACAACAACCCGGTTCTCAAGCGCGCCCTCCTCGACTACCTCTCCCGCGACGGCGTCACCCACGGCCTCGACATGTCGACGACCGCCAAACGCGACTTCCTGGAGACCTTCCGTGCGGCGGTCCTGGAGCCCCGCGCCCTGCCCTACAAGGTGATGTTCCCCGGCCCCACCGGCACCAACGCGGTGGAGGCGGCCCTGAAGCTCGCCCGCAAGGTCACCGGCCGGGAGACGGTCGTCTCCTTCACCAACGCCTTCCACGGGATGTCACTCGGCTCGCTCGCCGTCACCGGCAACTCCGCCAAGCGCGCCGGGGCGGGCGTCACGCTGCCCCACGCCACCCGGATGCCCTTCGACCACTACTTCGACGGCCAGGTCCCCGACTTCCTGTGGTTCGAGCGGCTCCTGGAGGACCCCGGCTCCGGCCTCGACCACCCGGCGGCCGTCATCGTCGAGACCGTCCAGGGCGAGGGCGGGATCAACGTGGCCCGCGCCGAGTGGCTGCGCGCCCTCGCGGACCTGTGCCGCCGCCACGACATGCTCCTGATCGTGGACGACGTCCAGATGGGCTGCGGACGCACCGGTGACTTCTTCTCCTTCGAGGAGGCGGGCATCACGCCCGACATCGTCACCCTGTCCAAGTCCATCAGCGGCTACGGCCTGCCCATGGCCCTCTGCCTGTTCCGCCCGGAGCTCGACCTTTGGGAGCCCGGCGAGCACAACGGCACCTTCCGCGGCAACAACCCGGCCTTCGTCACCGCCACCGCCGCCCTCGACGCGTACTGGCGCGACGGCGCCCTGTGCGAGCGCACCCTGCACCGGGCCGGCCGGGTGGAACGCGCCCTGCTCGACCTGTGCGGGGACGACGAGCGGTCGGGCGTCGCGGTGCGCGGGCGCGGCCTCGTGTGGGGCCTGGAGTTCGCCGACGGGGAGCGCGCCGACGCCGTGTGCCGGCGGGCCTTCGAGATCGGCCTGCTCCTGGAGACGTCCGGGCCGCACGGCGAGGTCGTCAAGCTGCTCCCGCCGCTGACCGCGACGGACGACGAACTCGACGAGGGCCTCGGCATCCTGGCCCGCTCCGTCCGCCACACCGCCTGACACCGCACGCCACCGCAGAACCCGCGAAAGGGGACCCCCGTGATCGTCCGTTCCTTCGACGAGCTGGAGAACACCGAGCGGCACGTGAAGGCCGCCTCGGGCACCTGGGAGAGCAAGCGCATCGTACTGGCCCGCGAGCGGGTCGGCTTCTCCCTGCACGAGACGGTGCTGTACGCCGGGACCGAGACGTCCATGTGGTACGCGCACCACGTCGAGGCCGTCGTCTGCACGGCCGGCGAGGCCGAACTCACCGACCACGAGACGGGACTCACGTACACGATCGTGCCCGGGACGATGTACCTGCTCGACGGGCACGAGCGCCACACCCTCAAGGTCAAGCGGGACTTCCGCTGCCTGTGCGTCTTCAACCCGCCCGTGACCGGGCGCGAGGACCACGACGAGAACGGCGTCTACCCGCTGCTCACCGAGCCCGGGCCGACCGACACCGACGCCGCGGACGACGCCGCCTGACCCGGCCCCCCGCACCGCGTCGCATCCCGCCACCTGCCCCGCACGCCCCCGTACGAGACGCAGAGACGTACGGGACGCACGAAAGGAAGGCACACCGCCCCATGGTCTCCGCACCCACCCGCCCCGTCGACCTCTACCCCACCCGCGGCCCCCGGGAGGAGCTGATCGGCCGCAAGGACCCCGTCGTGTGGTCCGAGCCCGGCACGCCCGGCCCCTTCTGGGCGCGCGAACTGGAGGACTACGACCGGGACGGGTTCGTCACGGTGGACGAGCTGGTCACCCCGGACGAGGTCGACGAGCTCCGGGCGGAGCTGGACCGGCTCGTCACCGACCCCGCCGTCCGGACCGACGAGCGGGCGATCGCCGAGCCCCGCTCCCAGGAGATCCGCTCCGTCTTCGAGGTGCACCGGATCAGCGAGGTCTTCGGCCGGCTCGCCGAGGACCCGCGGATCGTCGGACGCGCCCGCCAGATCCTCGGCTCCGACGTCTACGTGCACCAGTCGCGGGTCAACGTGAAGCCGGGCTTCGGCGCCGGCGGCTTCTACTGGCACTCCGACTTCGAGACCTGGCACGCCGAGGACGGCCTGCCGCAGATGCGGACGGTCTCGGTGTCGATCGCGCTCACGCCGAACTTCACCACCAACGGCAGTCTGATGATCATGCCCGGTTCGCACCGCACCTTCCTGGGCTGTTCCGGGGAGACCCCCCGGGACAACTACAAGAGGTCGCTCCAGATGCAGGACGCGGGGACGCCCTCGAACGAGGCACTCACCACCTTCGCCGAGGCGTGCGGCATCCGGCACTTCACGGGCCCCGCCGGCTCGGCCACCTGGTTCGACTGCAACGCCCTGCACGGGTCGGGCGACAACATCACCCCGTACCCCCGGAGCAACGTGTTCCTGGTCTTCAACAGTGTGGAGAACCTGCCGGAGGCGCCCTTCGCCGCCCCGGTCCGGCGCCCCTCCTTCATCGCCGCGCGCCCGTAGCCCGTGGCGTACGCGAAAGGACAGGGCTCCCGCTCCGGAGGAATCGGAGCGGGAGCCCTGTCGTCGGTGTGCGCCGGCCGCTCAGCGGGTGGAGCGCGGCTGCTCGAACATGCCCTCGCGCAGCCGGTTGAGGCTGCGGGCCAGGAGCCGTGAGACGTGCATCTGGGAGACGCCGAGCCGCTCGCCGATCTGCGCCTGCGTCAGCTCCTCGACGAACCGGAGGTGGAGCAGCAGCCGGTCGCGCTCGTCGAGGGCCACCACGAGCGGGGCGAGGGTGTGGAAGTCCTCGAAGAGTTCGAGGGCCGGGTCCTCCCCGCCGATGAAGTCGGCCAGGGCCGCCTCGTCCTCCTCGTCGCCGCCGTTGATCGCGGCGTCCAGCGAGGTCGAGTTGTAGCCGTTCGAGGCGATCTGGGCCTCGACCACCTCCTCCTCGGGAAGTCCCATCAGCATCGCCAGCTCCGCGACCCGGGGGGCCCGGCCGAGCCGCGAACTCAGCTCGTCGGTCGCCTTCGCCAGTTCCACCCGCGCCTCCTGGAGGCGGCGGGGGACGTGCACCGCCCAGGTGGTGTCCCGGAAGAAGCGCTTGATCTCGCCCACGATGTACGGCACGGCGAAGGTCGCGAACTCCACCTCGCGCGAGAGGTCGAAGCGGTCGATCGCCTTGATCAGGCCGATCATGCCGACCTGGACGATGTCCTCCATCTCGTCGGCCCGCGCGCGGAACCGCCCCGCGGCGTACCGCACGAGCGACATGTTGATCTCGATCAGGGTGTTCCGGACGTACTGGTACGCCTCGGTGCCCTCCTCCCGCTCCGCCAGCTCACGGAGGAACACCTTGGTCAGGGCACGTGCGTCCTGTGGCGCCACCTCGTGGGGAGCCTCCAGGACGGGCATGTCCTCACACGTACCGTTCGTCACGTACGTCGCCATCGCCTCGGCAGTCTCGGTCCGCACGCGACAACCTCCTCTTTCTCACTGTCCGTTCGGCCGTTCCGATTCTCGTACCCCCGCTTTCCGAACACACTCCTCCGAAACGGGGTGTCCGCTCCCGTCCGGGTGGCGTGCATCACTTCTGTGCGAACGGGCAGGCGAATTCCGTCACCTGTTGAGGAATCGGTAAGAAAGGGACCCCGCGATGAACACTTCGAGTGACACCCGGTCCCGTACGCCGGCGGCCCCGACGGCCCGCCCCGGCGCCGGATCGTACGGGCCGTCGTCGATCGGCACCCCCGCGCAGGCACGGGAGTTGGTCTGCCACACGCTCGCGGCCCTCGGTCCCCTGCCACCGGGCCAGGTCGACGACCTGCTGCTCGTCACGTCGGAGCTGGTCACGAACGCGCACCGGCACGGCGGCGGGGTCACCGACTTCGGCATCGCCGTCGGACCCGACCGCGTGACCGTCTCCGTGGCGGACGCCAGCGGGGAGACGCCGCGCCGCCACGAGCTCCGCGACGAACTGCGCCCCGGCGGCTTCGGCTGGCCGATCGTGCTGCGTCTGTGCCGGGAGGTCACCGTGGACGCCCGGCCGGACGGCAAGACCATCCACGCGGCGGTGACGGTGGACCGGTGAGCGGCGCCCGCGCCGCCGGGCGCGGCGGAGCCCGGAACGGGAACGGTACGAGAGGGGTGACCACGCCCGAAGCGCGGCCACCCCTCTCGCGTCGTGTATCGCGTCGTGTCCCATGTCGTACCTCCGGGACGATGACGGCAACGGTGGCGTTCCGTTCGCTCATTCGCTCAGAGCAGGTCCCTCCGGTCGTCCTCGGTGGTGGTGACCGTGGGGGCGACCGGGGGGACGATCATCCGGCGACGGCGCAGCACGCTGACGTAGGCCGCCGTGCCGATGATGCCGACGGCCATGAGGATCAGGCCGACCAGATCGAGGTTGACCCCCTCCATCTCCCAGTCGGACGCGAACGTGAGAATGGCCCCCACCGCGATCAGAATGATGAAAGCTCCCAGACCCATGATTCCTCCCTAGTGGGTTGGACGGTCATCGAATACCCCGGACCGGCGTCCTCATCCCCGATGTCCCTCATGGGCGCGAACAAGTGACCGGGGGTCAGGAACCCGTCCGCGCGGGTTCGCCGTCCGCGGGCCGGTCCGGGGCGTGCTCCGGCGGGCCGTGCAGCCGTACGGAGTCGGGGCCGGCGGCGGAGTGACGTTCCACCCAGGCCTCCAGGGCGGCGCGGCAGGCGTGGTCGAGGTGCTGGAGCCCGGAGAGGTCCAGTTCGACCGGGCGGTCCCCCGGGAGGGCTTCGAGCGTGTCGAGTATCTTCGGCAGCCGCAGGAAGGTGACGTTCCCCGACAGGCTGACGCGCACCGGGCCGTGGCCGTCGTCGGTCCGCTCGACGCGGAGGTGGGAGGCGTCCCAGGCCGCCTTGGCGACGGAGAGCACGAGACCGATCAGGACCCCTTCGAACATGTTGACCGTGACGATCGCCACGGCCGTCGCGACCAGGACGAGCGCCTCGCCCCGGTGACCGCGCCACAGCGCGACCAGCCCCTTGAAGGGGATCAGCTTCCAGCCGGCGTGGACGAGGATCCCGGCGAGCGCGGCGAGCGGCACGTACTCCAGGGTGGCGGGCAGCAGGGCGGCGAAGAGCAGCAGCCACACGCCGTGGAGCACCCGGGACGCCTTGGTCCTGGCCCCCGCCTGGACGTTGGCCGAGCTGCGCACGATCACCGCGGTCATGGGGAGGGCGCCGAGCACGCCGCAGATCGTGTTGCCGACCCCCTGGGCGAGCAGTTCCCTGTCGTACTCGGTGCGCGGTCCGTCGTGCAGCCGGTCCACGGCCGCCGCGCTGAACAGCGATTCCGCCGAGGCGATCAGCGCGAAGGCGAGGACGGTGCCGAGCAGGGCGACGTCGGCCAGGCCGGCGAAGGCGTCCGCGCCGGGCACGCGCACGGCGTCCAGGACGCCGCTCACCCGCACGGTGGCGACCGGCAGGTCGAGGAGGGCGGTGGCGAGGGCCGCGAGGAGGACGGCGACGAGCGCGCCGGGCACGGCACGCGCCCTCGGGGGGAGCCGTCGCCAGCCCACGATCACGAGGACCGTGCCGGCGGCGACGGCGAGCGGGACCAGGTTGGCGGTGGAGGTCAGCGCGCGCACCAGGGCGGCCGGGAGTCCGGCGAGCCGGGCGAGGCCGGAGTCGGGGGCGTCGAGCCCGGCCGCGGCGTAGAGCTGGCCGGCCACGATGACGAGGCCGATGCCGGCGAGCATGCCCTCGACGACCGAGAGGGAGATGGCCCGGAACCAGCGGCCCCACCTCAGCAGGCCCATGAGGATCTGGAGCAGTCCGGCGAGGAGCACGATGACTCCGAGGGCGGCGAGGCCGAAGGCCCGGACGGCCTCCAGGACGAGGACGGTGAGACCGGCGGCGGGTCCGGAGACCTGGAGGCTGCTGCCCCGCATGAGACCGGTGACGATTCCACCGACGATGCCGGTGATGAGGCCGAGTTCGGCGGGCACGCCGGAGGCGACGGCGACGCCGATGCAGAGCGGCAGTGCGACGAGGAAGACGACGAGGGACGCTGCGAAGTCCTGCCGGAGGTACGGGAACTGCCGGAGGTACGGGAACTGCCGGGGGCGGGACGAGGAGGGCGACATGCGGATCTCCCCTCACGGGATCCGAGGAGCGGGGACGGGCCGGTGGTCGCGCGGACGGACGGAGCGGACCGGGACGGTCCGGACGGCCCGTGGCCGGGCACGGCACGTCCCTTCCCGGAGTCCCACCGGCATCAGGCTTCACCAAGAAGTGGTCAAGCGAAGACCAACGAAGGGTAATACGCACTGGTGGGCAGGACCGTGAACAACCCGGGTCCTCAGGGGGGTTTCCGACTGGAACCGGACGGAAGTTGACGCGATCCCCCCTCCGGAGGGCGCGCGGGGGCGCGGAGTGACGGGGCGCATCGGGACACAGGCGCCCGCACACGCGGACGGCGGGAGGGCGTACGGTCGCCCGGCCGGGGGTCACGCGGGGGGGCGGGGGTGGTTCAGGCGGGGCCGGACGCAACTCAGGCGGGCGCCGGGCCTTGGGCCACGCGGGCGCCGGGGGCGGGTTCACACGGGCGCCCGGCTCGGGGCGCACTCGGGTGCCGGGGGCGGTTTACGTAGGGACCGGTTCGCGGTTCACGCGGGCGACCGGCCGGGGCTCACGCGGGCGGCAGGCGCGGTTCAGGCAGGCGACCGGCTCGCGGTCCACTCGGGCGACCGGCCGAGGCCCACTCAGATGTCGGCCGGGGCTCACGCGGGCGGGTGGCCCGGGTTCACCACCAGTAAGCGGGGTACTTCGGGGCCGCGCGCCGGACGCGTGAGGCGGCGAACGCGGTCAGGACGAGCAGGACCGTGGAGCCGAGCAGAAGGGGGACGAACCGGCCGGGGGCGGGCGACTGGAGCACGATCACGACGGCGGTCGCGCAGGCCGGGGAGTGCGGGGTCCGGGACAGGGTGGTGAGCGCGAGGGTGACGCCGGCGGCGACCGCGGCGGCCCAGGCGCTGCCGCTCGCGGCGGCGCCCACCGCGTATCCGGCGGCGGCCCCGAGCAGGTGGCCGACGACCACGCTCCGGGGCTGGGCGAGGGGCAGCGCGGGGGCGCAGTGCACCAGGGCGGCGCTGGCGGCCAGCGGGGGTATCAGGACGGGTTCGTGCAGGAGGGCGCCGAGGGCGACGAGCCCGAGGAGGGCGGCCGTGGCGGCGCTGACGCTGTGGACGGCGGCCGCGGGGCCGGGCCGGGCCGGGGCGCGCCCGGCCATCCTCGGCCGCCGGGGGCCTTCCGGACCGGGAACGGGGGCGGGAGTGGCAGCGGGGGCGGCGTCGGGGGACAGCGCGGTGTCGGTACTCATGCGATGCGGCGTTTCCGGGACAGGCGGCCGTGGGCCGGGCGAAGCGGGGACGGGGGGTGGTCGTACGGGTCCCTGTGGTCGACAGTCGGCCCGGTCTCGCGCCCGGTCCTGGTGCGGCGGCGCAACCTCCCCCACTCTAACCAGCGGTTTCGTGGCGCCGCGGGCGGGGTCGCGGGAGGATCCCGGCATGAACGAGACCCCGCGCGCCGCCACGGCCGAACCTCCCCGCTCCCCTTCCTTCACCCTCCTCCCCGGCGCCCCGGACTCCCCCGTCCTCCTGCACGTGCCGCACTCCTCCCGCGCGGTGCCCGCCGGCGTACGGGCCGGGATCCTGCTCGGCGACGACGAACTGGCGCGGGAGCTGGACCACATCACCGACGCGCACACGGCGGAGATCGCCGCCTCGGCCGCGGCGGCGGCCGGCACGGCACCCTGGCGCTTCGTCAACCTGCTCTCCCGGCTCGTCGTCGACCCCGAGCGCCTCCCGGACGAGCGGGAGGAGATGGCGGCCGTCGGCATGGGGGCGGTGTACACGCGCACCACGCACCGGGCCGCGCTGCGGCCGGCCGGATTCGACCCGGCGCCGCTGCTCGACCGGTACTTCGCGCCGTACGCGCGGGCCATGACCGAGGCCGTGGCCGACCGGCTGGCGGCGACGGGCCGGGCGGTGGTGATCGACGTCCACTCGTACCCGAGCGAGCCGCTGCCGTACGAGCTGCACGGCGAGGGTCCCCGGCCCCCGGTCTGCCTCGGTACGGACGCCTTCCACACGCCTTCCGCACTCCTCGACGCGGCGCGGGAGGCCTTCGGCGGGTTCGGCGGGGTGGGGACGGACAGCCCGTTCGCCGGGACCTACGTCCCGCTGGCGCACCACGGCCGGGATCCGCGGGTCCACGCGCTGATGGTCGAGATGCGCCGGGACCTCTACATGCCCGAACCGGGCGGTGCGGCGGGCCCGGGGGCGGCGGCCCTCGGGGCGGCCCTGGCGCACCTGGTGGACGCCGTGTCCCGTACGGCCTGAAGAGCGTTTCCGGCGCCCCGGACAGGGATGTTTCGGTAACGGCGTAAAATAGGGCAAATGAGCATATCCAGATACGAGCTGGTGTTCACCAACGTCACGGGCGCCACCCAGGACGTCGTGGTCGTGGAACGCACCCTCTACAAGGGCTCCGGCGGGCATCCCGTCTACACCGACGCGACCGGCATCATCCGCGCGGAGATCAGCGACCGGGGCGAGGTGCGCGTCATGCCCTCCGGAGGTCACCAGGACCCGGCGCACGCCGTGCGGGCCCGGGCCCTCCCCGAGGACGACGCGGAGGACCCAGCCGCTCCTTCCGCCTGAGACCGGGCCCCTCCCGCCCCGGGCCTCCGTCGCCACCCCCGTTTTGGTTTGTCGGACGATCGTCAATACGATCCGGCGATGATCACGAGAAAACGGCTGGCGACCGGGGCCTGCGCGCTGCTCGCCGCTCTGGGCGCCGCGCTCCTGCCGACGCACGCGGTCGCCGACGCGCCGACGGCGAAGGAACCCCCCAAGGTCGAGCTGGTGCTCGACGTCAGCGGCTCCATGCGGGCCGAGGACATCGACGGCAAGTCCCGCATGGCCGCCGCGAAGCAGGCCTTCAACGAGGTCCTCGACGCGGTGCCCGAGGAGGTGCGGCTCGGCATCCGGACCCTGGGCGCCGATTATCCGGGACAGGACCGCAAGCGGGGCTGCAAGGACACCCGTCAGCTCTATCCGGTGGGCCCGCTCGACCGGACCGAGGCCAAGACCGCGGTGGCCACCCTGGCCCCCACCGGCTGGACCCCGATCGGCCCGGCACTGCTCGGCGCGGCGGAGGACCTGGAGGGCGGTGACGCCACCCGCCGGATCGTGCTCATCACGGACGGCGAGGACACCTGTGCCCCGCTCGACCCCTGCCAGGTGGCGCGGGAGATCGCGGCGAAGGGCATCCACCTCGTCATCGACACCCTGGGCCTGGTGCCGGACGCCAAGACCCGCCGGCAGCTCACCTGCATCGCGGAGGCGACCGGGGGCACCTACACCTCGGTCCACCGCACCGACGAACTCTCCCGCCGGGTCCGGCAGTTGGTCGACCGTGCGGCCGACCCGGTCGTCACTCCCGTCGCCACCCGGGGCGCCGCGCGGTGCGCCGGCGCACCGGAGCTGAAGCCCGGCCTGTACACGGACCGCGAGGCCTTCGGCGAGCACCGCTGGTACCGGGTGGACCTGCTGCCCGGCCAGGAACTGCGCGCCTCCGTCAGCGTGTCGGCCGACCGCGCCGTCAACGACGACTACGGGGTGCTGCTGCGCGCCGTCACCCGCCACGGCCGGGAGATCACGCGCGGCTCCGAGGCGGGCGACGGACGGACGGACGTGATGTCGACCGGGCTGCGCTATCCGAAGGCGGAGCTGCCGGACACCGACTCCGACGACGCCGAACCGGCCGCCGAGACGGTCTGCCTCCAGGTCAGCAACTCCTTCTCCGCTCCCCCGTCGGTCAAGACGACGCCCGGCATGCCGATCGAGCTGGTCGTGGACGTCGTCGACGGCCCTTCGAGCGCCTCGGACGTGGCTTCGTTCGGTCTCGGCCGGGGCTGGTGGCTGCTCGGCGCGCTGGTGCTCGCCGGCTTCCTGGCCGGTCTGATCTGGGGCTGGCTGTCCCGCTGGCGCGTCGCCGTCTGGAGGACCCACTGATGCGCACCGTACGCACGCTCGCCGTGGCCGCGCTCGCGGGCGCGGCCCTGCTCGGACTCGCGGGCCCGGCCGCCGTCGCCGACTCCCCCTCCGGCACGGCGACCCCGGACACCCGCTCCACCGCCGGTCCGACGGAGGCGGGCACCACCTTCCGCACCGCCGCGAGGTTCCTTCCGGGGCAGCAGGCGACCGCGCAGGCCGCCACGGGCGACTACCTGTACTGGGTGTTCCCCGCGGACACCGGGCAGCGGCCGACGGTGGCCGCCACCGTCACCCTGCCGGACGCGGCCCTGCGGCACGGGCCCTCCACCTGGCGGATCGACGTGTACGACGGGCTGCGGCGCCGTCAGCCGTGCGTGTACGGGGCGCAGTCCCGTACGGCGGCGAAGGACGCCGCGAAGGTGGAACTCGCCTGCGTACTGCGCCCGGTGCGCGCCTCGGCCGACGCCTGGGCGAACGACCCGCTGCCCGGCAGCTACTACGTGCGCCTGACCGTCACGGGCCTGCCGGACGAGGATCTCGGCCAGCCGTTCGACGCACGGCTCGGGGCGGACGTCAAGGACGAGGGCGGCGCCCACGCCACCGACGGGGCGCTCGCCGCGCCGCTCGTGCCGGGCGCGACGACCGCCGACGGGGCGGAGGCGGACGCCGACGCGGGCCGGCCGTCCGCCGTCGAGGCGGCGGCGCCGGAGGACGGCTGGTCCTCCGGCTGGTGGTCCGACCGCTGGCTCTGGACCGCGGCGGGCGGTGTCCTCGCGGCGCTCGCGGGCATCGGGGGCTACGTCCTGACGCGCGGCGCGGGCCGCCCGTCCCGGGTCCCGCCGGCCGCCTGACCCTTCCGGAGCCCGCCGGGGGCCCCACCGCTCCGGTGCGGTGGGGCCCCCTCGCGTCCCCGGCAGGAACCGACCCCACAGGTGATTGATCATTCAACATAATTAGATGGGTTTGCCCCGTTTCCCTCCGATCCGTCTGGTAAGAGGCGTGGATAAGCGAGACGAGAGAGCAGGAGGGTCGACATGATCGCCCGAGAGCAGATCCACGCCGTGCTGGACCACCCCGTCTACGACGCGGAGGGCAAGAAGGTCGGCGACGCGAAGCACATCTTCGTCGACGACGCGACCGGCCTTCCGGAGTGGGTGACGGTGAAGACCGGCATGTTCGGCACCAGTGAATCCTTCGTCCCCATCAAGGACGCGGCTCTGGTCGACGATCACCTGGAGGTCCCGTACCCCAAGTCCACCATCAAGGACGCGCCCAACGTGGACGTCGACGCCGGCGGACACCTCTCCGAGAGCGAGGAGCACCGTCTCTTCGAGCACTACGGCATCGCCTGGGACGACGCCTGGCAGCAGGCCAACGAGCCCGGCGAGGGTGGCTGGGCCCACGGCGAAACCGGAACAGCGGCGGGCACCGGCACCGCGGCCGGGATGCAGACCGGCACCGCGACCGGCCCCATGGGCACCTCCGAGGGGCACATGGCGGGCGACACCGCCGGACGCGCCAGGGGCACGGACGACGACGCGATGACCCGCTCCGAGGAGCAGATGCACGTCGGCGTCGAGCGCACGGAGGCCGGACGCGTCAGGCTGCGCAAGTACGTGGTGACCGAAGAGGTCCAGCAGACCGTGCCCGTGAGCCACGAAGAGGTGCGGATCGAGCGGGAGCCGATCACGGACGCCAACCGTGACGAGGCCCTGTCCGGCCCGGAGATCACCGAGGCCGAGCACGAGGTCATCCTCCACGAGGAGCGCCCCGTCGTGGAGACCCGGACCGTTCCGGTGGAACGGGTGAGCCTCAAGACGGACGAGGTCACGGAGGAGGAGACCGTTTCGGGCCAGGTCCACAAGGAGGAGATCGAGGTCGAGGGCCTCGACGACCCGGACGACCCCGACGCCCGCGGCCGTAAGCGCTGACCGGCCGACGACCGACCGGTGCCGCCCCGCGAGCCGGGGCGGCACCCCCCGTACGGGAGTTCACGCTCCCCGGCGCGAAGGCGAAGTCGCGCCACGGCGGCCCACCCCTCCCCGGGGGTGGGCCGCCGCCCTGTCCCCGTCCGGGACGGGTGACGTCCCCTCCGCGGAGCATCGACGCCGAGGCCTTCGGGGTGGACCTGTACACCGGGGACGACCGCGGTCGCCCTCGACGTCCACCGCCGGTCACCCGACCGGCTCGCGGAGCTCCCGGTCGCGGCCGGTCCCGTCGAGTCGGCCCGCCCGGTGCGGGAGCCGGAGACGCGTGCCGGGCCGGAGACGCGTGCCGAATCGCAGGCGCGGGCTCCTCCGGAGTGCCGCCCCCGTCCTGAGTTGGGCGCGGGAGAGCCGGGCGCGCTGGCCGCCGCTCGCGATCAGGGCGTTGACGGAGGCCATCGGGTCCGCGCCGACCGACCGGGCGACGAGGGCGCCGACGAGGACCGGGCCGAGGGCCACCGCGAGGGCCGTGCCGGTGGCGGTGACGTGGTGGAGGGGGCGGGCGCGCCGGGCTTCGGAGGTCATGGCCCCAGTCAAGCGGGGGGCGGACCGGCGGCGCATCGGTCGGCGTACTCAGAGGCCCGTGCCGTGCTACTCGGGTTCCGTGCGGGCCCGCCGCCCCGGCCCGGCGTACCGTGGGCGGGCCGACCGTACGAGCACGAAGGAGCCCCGCCGCCATGGCCGACTACCGGATCGAGACCGTCCGCACCGGGTACCGGAACTGGACCGCCCGCAACGACCGGGGCGCGGAGGTGCGGATGGCCGCCGCGGACGACGCCGGCGCGCAGCCCTCGTTCACCCCGGTCGAGCTGCTGCTCGCCGCGATGGGCGGCTGCGGCGGGCTCGTGATCGACCGGACCGCGCGGGCGGTGGACCACGACGACCTGCGGATCGTGGTGGAGTCGGTCTCGGGTCCCGAGGACGACGGCCGGCTGGGCCGGATCCGGGTCAGCTACGAGTTCGACCTGACGGACAGCGACAACCCGAAGGCCGCGGAGGTGTTCGCGCGCGGGGTGCGCCTGACGCACGAGAAGTTCTGCACGGTGAGCCGGACCGTGGAGCACGGCGCCCGGGTCGAGGCGGTCCTGCCGGACGGCACGGTCGGCTTCGAGGGCTGAGCCCCGCGCGCCGGGTCCGGGTCCCTCACTCCTCGATCGCCCCGCCGATCCGGCGCAGGTGCCGCCGGAAGGTGTACGAGGGGTCCTCGGCCCGGCCCGCCAAGTAGGCGTCGAAGCGGGTCTGGTCGCGCAGGGTCTCCCCCGCCCCGATGCGCCGGGCCTGCTCCCGTTCGGTGCGGAGGAGGGACAGCGCGGTCTCCAGGACGGCCGCGGCCCGGTCGGCCGCCACGAACAGCACCCCGTCGTCGTCGCCGAACACCACGTCGTCCGACGTGACCTCGTGCTCCCCGAACCGCGCGGAGCCCAGCGCGTCCGGTTCCCGGGGGTCGAGGCGTACGGGGCCGGGGGCGTGGCGCCCGTACGAGAGGACGGGCAGGCCGATCCGGACGAGGTCGGGGGTGTCGCGGTGCAGCCCCCACACGACGATCCCGGCGACGCCCGCCGCCTCGGCCTCCAGGACGACGAGGTCCCCGATGCAGGCCTCGTCGCGGCGGCCGGCGTTGTCGATGACGAGGACGTCCCCGGGCTCCGCGTGCGCGAAGGCCTCCAGGAAGACGTCGACGCTTCCGTAGTGCCGGACGGGGAGGGCCCGTCCGGCGACCCGCTGTCCGTCGACGACGGGCAGCAGTCCGGCGGGCGCGGCGCGCAGCGGTTCACCGAGCCGCACGCAGGCGTCGGCGACCAGGGGCGTGGAGAGTTCGGCGAAGCCGGCGAGATCCTTCGACATCGGGCGTTCCGTTCCATTCCGTGACGGGGTGACGGACCTCCGTGATGCTAGCGGCCCGCCCCCGGACGGACGAGGGCACCGGCCGTCCGGCATGCGGGCGGAACCGCCCCTTCCTACGATCGTTGGAGGGACACGTCCCTCTGCCCTGTCCGAGCCGGAACGGAAGCGGCGGAACGGAAGCCGCGGAAGGGGAGCGAGGGAACATGGCAGTCGAGGACCCCGCGTCCGAGGACCGGCCGGCGGAGCTGAAGCACAACGCGATCGGCTTCGTCGACGCCCTCGTCATCGGGCTGAACTCCACCTCCCCCGCGTACTCCGTCGCCGCCGTCATCGGCCCGATCGTCGCGCTCGCGGGGATCTACGCGCCCGGCGTGATGGTCGCGTCCTTCGTCCCGATGCTCCTGATCGCGTCGGCGTTCTACTACCTGAACAAGGTCGACCAGGACTGCGGCACCACCTTCCCTTCTCGTGGGTCACGCGCGCGATGGGGCCCTGGGCGGGCTGGCTGGGCGGCTGGGCCATCACGATGACCGGCGTCCTGGTGGTCGGCTCGCTCGCCGACGTGGCCGTGAGCTTCGGGCTGCTCGCCGTCGGTCTCGACGGCTGGGTGGAGAACACGTTCGTGCGCCAGCTGCTCACCGTGCTGCTCATCCTCGCGATGACGGCCGTGTGCGTCATCGGCACCGAGCTGTCGGCCAGGGTGCAGAACGTGCTGATCCTGGCGCAGGTCGCCTTCCTGCTGGTCTTCGTGTGCGTGGCGCTCGCCGAGGTGTACGCCGGGACCGGCGCGTACGACTCGGTGGAGCCGGCGATCGGCTGGCTGAACCCGTTCGGCGCGGGCGGCGCGGCCCTCACCGGCGGGCTGCTGCTCGGCGTCTTCATCTACTGGGGCTGGGAGTCGGCGGTCAACCTCACCGAGGAGGTCGAGGACTCCGCGACCGCCCCCGGCAAGGCGGGCCTGTGGTCGACCGTGATCCTGCTCGTGACCTACGTGACCGTGGGGTTCGCGGTGGTGGCTTACGCCGGTCCCGCGTTCCTCGCCGAGAACGCCGACGAGGAGGAGTTCCTCTTCGCCCGGCTCGCCGGGGACGTCCTGGGCGGCTGGGACTGGGTGCTGCTCCTCGCCGTGTGCACGTCGGCGATCGCCTCCACCCAGACCACGATCATCCCGGCCTCGCGGACCGCCCTGTCGATGGCCCGCCGCCGGGCGCTGCCCGCCCGCTACGGGCACATCAGCCCGCGCTTCCGCACCCCCGACGTGAGCACGTGGTGGGTCGCCGGGATCGCGATCGTCTGGTACCTGACGGTGAACCAGGTCAGCGAGAACGCGCTCCTGGACTCGCTCACCGCCCTCTCGCTGCTCATCGCCTTCTACTACGCGCTCACCGGGGTGGCCTGCGCGGTCTACTACCGCCGCCACCTCTTCGAGAGCCTGCACAACCTCCTGCTGATCGGGCTCGGCCCGCTGGTGGGCGCGGGACTCCTGACGTGGCTCCTCGTGCGGTCGGTGTCCGACATGGCCGATCCGGCGAACTCGTACAGCGGCGACTCGTGGCTGGGTCTCGGCCCGCCGCTCGTCATCGGCCTCGGCATCGCCGCCGCCGGGGTCCTGATCATGATCGTGTGGCGGCTGCGGGCGCCCGCGTTCTGGGACGAGCGCCCGGGGGTGGCCGACCCCGACGTGGTCCGGGGCATCCGGGGCGGCGGGGACGAGCACGGAGGGAAGGGCTGAGATGTCGATCGTGCTCGGGTACGACGAGTCGCCCGGGGCCGCCCGCGCACTGCGGATCGCGGTCGAGGTGGCGGCCGCCTTCGGCGAGACCCTCGTCCTGGTCTACGGGGCGGCGGTCCCCGGCCCCACCGGGGAGGAGTACCGCTCCCACCGCGACGCGATCCGGCAGGCCGGCCGCACCGGTCTCGAACACGCGGTGGCGGAGGCCGACCGGGCGGGCGTGCCGACCGTCGTCGAGGTGATCGACGACAGACCGGCACAGGCCCTCGTCGACGCGGCGACCCGTCACGCGGCCCGGGTCGTCGTGGTCGGCAGCTGGGGCGAGAGCCCGATCCGCGGCGCCCTCCTCGGCTCGACCCCGCACAAGCTCCTCCACATGTCGACGGTGCCGGTGCTCTGTGTGCCGCCGGAGGAGTGACGGCCGCCCGGGTGGTGGGAGCGGCGGGGCGCGGATGCGACCCCGGGCGCCGTGGGCTTCGGGTCCGGTCTTCGGGCCGGAGGCTCAGCCGTCGCCCAGGGTGCGGTGCAGAAGGGGGAGCAGGCGGTCCCAGTGGCGCTTCAGGCCGGAGGCGCTGAAGGCGTCGGTGTCGGACATGGTGAAACCGTGGGCGGTGCCGGGGTAGATCTCGGAGGTGTGGCCGACACCGGCCGCGTCCAGGGCCCGGTCGATTTCGCCGAGGGCCCCGGGCGTCACGTCGCTCTCGGCGTGGCCGAAGTGGACCTCGGCGGTGAGCGCGGAGAGGCTGTCGGGTCCGTCGGCTCCCACGGGGGCGTGGAACGCCGCGAGGGCGGCCACCCGGCCGGGGTGCGCCACGGCGGTGCGCGTCGCCAGGAGGCCGCCGATGCAGTAGCCGGTCACCGCGACCGGTCCGGGGCCGACCTCGGGCTGGGCGGTGAGGAACGTGAGATAGGCGTCGGCGTCGCTGAGGACGCGTTCTGCGGTGTGCGCCTCGATCATGGGCATCAACCGGGCGAGCAGCGCGGGCCGGTCCTCTTCTCCGACGTGCTCGGGAAGGTCGATCAGCGGTGCCGTGCCGTGCCGGTAGAACGGGTTGGGGACGAGTACGTAGTACCCGTGCCCGGCCAGTTCGCGGGCCATCCTCCGCAGTACGGGCCGGATGCCGAAGCCGTCCGCGTACATCAGCACCCCCGGGTGCCGTCCGCCGCCGTCGGGGAGGGCGGCGAACGCGTCGGCGAGGCCGTCCGCGGTGGGAATCCGCAGTGTCTTGACGGGCATGGAGTCTCCTGTCGTGGTTGACGTGTCGAGCCTGTGGTCAACACGACGGAGGCGGAGCCCGCGCGGCGGCGCGGGATCTTCGGTCCGGCAGCGGGCCCGCACCGGCCCGCGCGGTGCTCAGAGGAGCACCGGGTCACCGATCCGTGCGCGGCGCGAAGCCATCCCGGTGGTCATCCCCCCAACGTAGCCCATGGGAGCGGCCGTTGTCCGGGCCGTGCGGTGTCCGCCGGAAGTGCATCGACTCGCCGTCCGGGTCACGCTCCCTGGACGACCGTGACGCGGGCCAGGGCCCAGGAGGTGTGGTCGAAGGAGGTCGTGCCGTTGGCGTCGGTGACCTCCAGGCGGAGGACCCGGACGCCCCGGACGTCGAGGTCGAGGGGGACGGGGCCGGTGGCGGCGGTCAGGACGCCGGTGGTGTGCAGGACGCGGTCGTCGCCGTGGACGGTGGCCCGGGTGGCACCGGCGGAGCTCTGGCGGGCCGAGAAGTCGTCGATGCCGACCAGGGCGGTGAAGCGGTCGGCGGCGCCGCCCAGGTGGAAGGCGACGTCGCTGCGCGCGTGGACGCCGAGGCCCTTGGGGTAGGTGGTGCCGCCGAAGGAGATCGGGGTCCCGTCGCCCGCGGCGTTCTTGCCGTTGGAGGCGTCGCGTTCGACCGGGCCCCAGCCGTTGACGGCGCTGATCCAGGGCAGGTCGGAGAGGTAGCCGTCCCGGGTGGGGGCCGGGGGCGGGGTGGTGACGGTGGCGTCGGCGGCGTACCGCACCGGGCCGCCCGGAGCGGTGGCGGTGCCCTCGGCGGTCAGCGTCCGGGGCGCGCCCGCCGGGGCGGAGGCGGGCGGGGTGACCTGCCAGGCGGCGGTGAGCCGCGCGCCGGGGGCGAGCTGCGCGGTGGCGGTGGCCGTGGTGGGGCGTACGGTCCAGCCCGCCGGGGCCTTCAGGGCGAGGGCCGCCGGGGCCCAGGGGCGCGCAGAGCCGTTGGCCAGCACGGCGGTGGCGGTGAAGGGCTTTCCGGGGACGGCGAGGGACGGCACCGTCAGGGACGCCCCGAACGGGGCCCGCGGGTACTGGTCGCGCCAGGAGGAGCGCATCAGGGCGACCAGTTCGGCGACCCGGGCCGGGTGGCGGGCCGCGAGGTCGGAGGTCTCGCCGGGATCGGTGGCGAGGTCGTACAGCTCGGTCTGCCACTGGTCGTCGGGGAGCGCGCGGTCGCGGACGGGAGCGAACCGGACCGCCTTCCAGCGGTCCTTGCGGAGCGCCTCCGCGAGCCAGGTCGCACGCTGCTTGTCCTGGGCGTTGGCGCGGGAGGTGACGCCCCTCTCGTCGCGGTACCAGTAGAGGTGGCCGTGGCGGGCCGTGTCCGTGGCGCCGGTGAGGAGGGGCGCGGCCGACAGGCCGTCCACGTCGGTGGGGGCGGGGGCGCCGCCGAGTTCCGCGAGGGTGGGCAGGAGGTCGGTGAGCGGGGTCGGGCGGTCGCTGGTGCCGGGCGGGACCCGGCCGGGGCCCCAGGCGAGGAGGGGGACGCGGATCCCGCCCTCGTACAGGTTGCGCTTGTAGCCGCGCAGCGGGCCGTTGGCGTCGAACAGGTCGGGGTTGACCCCGCCCTCCTCGTGGGGGCCGTTGTCGCTGGTGACGAGGAGGACGGTGTCGTCCTCCAGGCCGAGGGCGCGCAGCCGGTCGACGACGTCGCCGACGAGGGCGTCGAAGAGGCTCACCTGCGCGGCGTGCCCCTTGTCGGCCTCGCTCCAGCTCCGGGAGGCGTACGCGCCGGTGTCGGGGACGTCGCTGGGGGCGTGCGGCACGGTCGGGGTGAGGAACAGGAGGAACGGTTCGGCCGCGTGCCGGTCGATGAAGTCGAGGGCCCGCCGCCGCAGCAGGTCCGGCGCGTAGGCGCCCCTGGCGCCGTTCGCGTTGGCGGGGATCGTCTCCTTGGCGCCGTCGTGCCAGAGGTACGCCGGGTAGTACTGGTGCGCGTGGGTGTGGTCGATGTAGCCGTGGAACTCCTCGAAGCCCCGGGCGTTGGGGTGGCTGTCCTGGCCCGCGCTCTCCGGTCCGAAGCCCCACTTGCCGATGAGGCCGGTGCGGTAGCCGCGGGCCCGGAGCACCTGGGCGAAGGTGGTGTCGGCGGCGGTGAGGGAGCCCTGGGCCCCGGACGGGTTGGCGCGTACGGTCGCGTGCCCGGTGTGCAGGCCGGTGAGGAGCGAGCAGCGGGAGGGGGCGCAGACGGCGGCCGTCGAGTAGGCGTCGGTGAACCGCAGTCCGCCGGCGGCGAGCGCGTCGAGGCGCGGGGTGGTGATGAGCTTCTGGCCGTACGCGCCGAGTTCGCCGTGTCCGAGGTCGTCGGCGAGGACGACGATCAGGTTCGGCGGCCGGACGGCGGCCGTCCCGGTCGCCTCCCGTGCCGTTCCGGTCTCCCGCGCCTCGGCCGTGCCGGTCGCCGGCAGGGCGCCGAGACCGAGCGTGGCGGCGGATCCGGCGAGGAAACGGCGGCGGCTGGGCATGGCGGGGCTCCTTGCGGGGGCGGGGTACGGAGGCGGGGCGCGGCTCACCGCCGATCATGGACGCGCCCGCCCCGGCGGACCATGCACGGGACGTGAAGAACGTGTGACACGGCACCGGGCCGGGCGCCCCGGCCGGACGCGTGCTCGTGCGCCGGGGCGGCGGGACCTAAGATCGGGAGGTTCGTGCGGAGCTGCGGGTCCTTGCGGAAGGGGGCCGGTGATGAGGTGGAGCGTCGACGCCCTGGTGGGGGTGCTCGTCGTCCTGACCGCCGTGGGGCTCATCGCGACGGGCCTGCTCCGCGAGGGGTGGTCCGTGCGGCCGTTCGCCGCCTCGCGCGCGCGTGCGTTCGCCCAGCGGGAGTACGCCCGTGATCTGCGGCGGTCGGCGGACCTGGTGATCGCGGCGGCGCGGCGGGTCGCCGGTGAGGGCGAACCGGCGATCGTCACCGTGGCGGCCGTGGTGCGGACGGCCGAGGAGCGCTACGGGTACGACGGGGTGGAGCGGCGGCACGCGGCGGCGGCGCTGCGGCGCCGGTACGAGCACGGGCGGTGCGCCGCCGACTGCGTGACGGACGCCTACGGCTGAGCCTCCTCGCCGGGCACGGGCGTCCCCTGGTGGTAGTACATGCGCATGCGGCCGCCGTCCGCCGCGGAGGCGCGGCGCCAGACAGAGCTGCGCCGGGCCCGGTGGCCGTCGCGGACCGTCTCGAAGGTGAGGTGGACGACGCCGGGCGCGAGCAGCGTCCCGGTGACGGCGGACGGCCGGTGGTGCGTTCCGTCCCCGGGGTCGCCGGCCGTGTCGGGCAGGGCGGCGAGGATCTCCTCGTACGTCCAGCGCCGGCCCGAGGCCCCGACCTCGGTGAACTCGGGGTCGAGGAGTTCGGCGGCGAGCGGCCGGGAGGAGCGTACGGCCGGGTCGAGCAGGCGCAGTTCGCCCTCGACGGCCTCGACGACGTCGGGGTGGCCGGAGGTGTCGGGGGTGTGGGCTCGCGTTTCCTGTTCCATGGGGGGCATTGTGCCGAGCCGCCGTACCGGCCCCGGCCCGGGGCCGGGACGGGGCCGGGCTCCTACTCGAAGGCCGCGGCCGCCTCCTTCAGCGCGGCGGCGACGGCCTCGGGCGCGTCGGGGCCGGGGGCGCCGGGCCGGTAGGTGACGGAGCGGAGGCGGCCGGTGAAGCGGAAGGAGCGGTGGCGTTCGTAGAGCGGCCAGGAGACCGGGGACTTGCGGTCGACACCGACGCTGATGCCCTGGAAGGGGGCCATGCCGATCAGCTGGTGCACGCTGTCGGGCGCGGCCCGGTGCTCGCCGTCGACCGTGACGGCGAACCGCCAGCGCAGCCCCTCCTCGGCGGTGGCGGAGACGAGGATCTCGTGCGGGCCGGGGCCGAGGGGTCCGGCGTCGGTCTCGTGGAGGGTGCCGTACTCGTTGTACGCGAGGACCAGGCGCCCGTCCTCGACGTACAGGCTGTAGCCGCCGCCCTGGTCGCCGTGGGAGACGAGGACCCCGTCGCCGGTCTCCTCGACGGCGACGGCGATCTCGAAGGAGCGCAGGGAGACGAGCCGGGAGGAGCGGTAGCGCTCCAGCTCGGGGGTGCCGGGCAGCAGGGTGAGCGGGCGGGACAGGCGCTGCTCGGCGGGGTTGCGGCGGGCGAGGGCTCCGCTGTGGTCAGGCAGCGGGAAGACGCCGTTGCGCCAGGCGGCGTCCTCCCAGGCGGCCGACAACTCCTTGACGATCTCGGGGTGTTCGGCGGCGAGGTCGTAGATCTCGGTGGGGTCGGTCCGGATGTCGTACAGCGCCCACTCGGAGTCGTCGTAGGGGGCGCCGGGGCGGTGCAGGGTGACGAGCTTGTGGCCGTCGCGGTAGTGGCTGCGGTTGCCGGTCATCTCGCAGTACTGCTCGGGGTGGGTGGAGTCGTGGGAGGGGTCGGCGAGGACGGGGGTGAAGCTGACGCCGTCCGGTTCCTGGAGGGGGACGCCCCTGCGGCTCTCCGGCCGGGCGAGGCCGGCGAGTTCGAGGAGGGTGGGGGCGATGTCGGTGACGTACTGGTACTGGGGGCGGAGCCCGGCGGCGAGCCGGCCGTCGCGGACGCCCTCGGGCCAGGACAGGACGAAGGGCACGCGGACGCCGCCGGCGTAGGTGTGGCCCTTGTAGAGGCGGAAGGGGGTGTTGGAGGCCATGCCCCAGCCGCGCGGGTAGTGGACCAGGCTGCGGGGGCCGCCGATCAGCTCGGGGTCGCGGTCGACGTCGGGGTCCCAGTCGCCGGGCAGGCGGGGGTGGTGGACGAAGCGGCTGAAGTAGGAGCGGGTGCCCTCCGCGCCGCCCTCGCCGGTGCCGCCGTTGTCGGAGGTGAAGACGACGACGGTGTTGTCGAGTTCGCCGAGCGCGTCGAGGGTGGCGGTGAGCCGGCCGAGGTTCTGGTCGATGTTGTCGACGAGGGCGGCGTACACCTCCATGTAGCGGGCGTAGAGCCGCTGTTGCTCCTCGGTGAGGGAGTTCCAGGCGGGTACGTCGAGTCCGGCCTCGCTGTTGCGGGCGGGGAGTTCGGTGCCGGGCGGGAAGAGTCCGGCGGCGAGCTGGGCGGCGAAGCGCCGCTCGCGCAGGACGTCCCAGCCCTCGTCGTAGCGGCCCCGGTGACGGGCGATGTCCTCGGCCCTGGCCTGGAGGGGGCCGTGGACGGCGTTGTGCGCGAGGTAGAGGAAGAAGGGCTTGTCGGGGTCGTGGGCGCGCAGCGACTTCACCATGGAGATCGCCTGGTCGGTGATGTCGTCGGTGTAGTAGTAGTCGTCGGGGAACTCGTCGATGTCGAGCGGGCTGTTGTCGCGGACGAGCTGGTGCGGGTGGAAGAGGCTGGTGAGGCCCTCCAGGACGCCGTAGTACTGGTCGAAGCCCTTCTGGAGCGGCCAGTTGCCCCGGTGGTCGGCGGCGTTGGAGGCGGAGTCGCGGACCAGGTGCCACTTGCCGACGGCGTAGGTGGCGTAGCCGGCGTCGTGGAGGAGTTCGGCCAGGGTGGGGATGTCGTCGGCGATCTCCATGCCGTAGCCGGGGAAGCCGGGGTCGGAGTTGGCGACCATGGCGTAGCCGACGCGGTGCGGGTTGAGACCGGTGAGCAGGGCGGCGCGGGCCGGCGAGCAGAGCGGCATGGTGTGGTAGTTGGTGAGTCGCACGCCGTCGTCGGCGAGGGCGTCCAGGACCGGGGTGGGGATCTCGGAGCCGAAGGGGCCGATGTCGCTGAAGCCCATGTCGTCGACGAGGACGACGACGATGTTGGGGGCCTTGGCGGGCGGGGCGGTACGGGCGGGCCAGGCGGGCTCGGACTCGGCGAAGGTGCGGCCGACGCGTCCGGCGAAGCCCTCGTAGGGGTCGCGGCGGGAGGCGGCGGGGTCGTGCGAGGTGCCGGTGGTCATGCGGGGGCGGGTCCTTCCGGGGGGAGCGAGCGGGCGACGCGGAAGCCGCCGTGGCCGGTCGAGGAGTCGGGCGTGTTGTGGGAGCGGGCGGCGACCCGGTAGCGGTTGCAGTAGGAGGAGTGGCAGAGGTAGGAGCCGCCGCGGATGACGCGCTCGGCCGGACCGGCCGGGCCGCTCGGATCGAAGGCGTCGGCGCACCACTCCCAGACGTTGCCGGAGGTGTTGTACAGGCCGTGGCCGTTGGGCTCGTACGCGGTGACGGGAACGGTCCCGACGTGTCCGCCGGGCCGGTCGGAGCGGTGGGGGAAGTCCCCGAGCCAGGTGTTGCACCTCTCCCGGCCGCCCGGGGTGAGGTCGTCCCCCCACGGGTAGCGGGCGCCGTCGAGGCCGCCACGCGCCGCGTACTCCCACTCGGCCTCGGTGGGCAGCCGGACGTCCGCCCAGGCGCCGTAGGCGAGGGCGTCGTCGTACGAGACGTGCGTGACGGGGTGGTCGGCGCGGCCTTCGAGGTCGGAGCCGGGGCCCTCCGGGGCGTGCCAGGAGGCCCCTTCGACGCCGAGCCACCAGGGGGCCTGCGGGACCCGGCCGAGGACGTGGCGTCCGGCGGCGGGGTGGAGCAGGAGGTGGAAGACGAAGGAGGAGCCGAAGCGTTCGGCGTCGGTGCGGTGTCCGGTGGCCTCGGCGAACCGCGCGTACTGCTCGTTGGTGACGGCGGTGGCGCCGATCGCGAAGGGCGCGACGGTCACCTCCCGTACGGGCCCCTCGTGGTCGGCGGGGTAGCCCTCGTCGAAGGCGTCGCCCATCAGGAAGGTGCCGCCCGCCAGTTCGAGCAGGGGTACGTCCGGCGGGCCGGTCCGTACGGTCGGCGGCGGAAGCGGCTCGACGGCCGCCGGGGAGGCCCCGCCCGCGCAGCCGCGGCCGGGGGCGCAGCAGGCGCTCACGCGGACACCGCCCCGGCGGTGGCGGGCACGGGTGCGGCCGTGACCGGTACGGGTTCGGGCGCGGCGGCGAGCAGCGCGCGGGTGTAGGGGTCGCGGGGCCGCTCGCACAGCTCGTCGGCGACGCCGGTCTCCACGATCCGGCCCTCGTGCATCACGGCGATGCGGTGGCTGACCTGGCGGACCACGGCCAGGTCGTGGGCGATGAAGACGAGGGCGAGGCCCAGGTCGCGCTGGAGGTCGGTGAGGAGGCCGACGATCTGCGCCTGCACGGAGACGTCGAGCGCCGAGACGGGTTCGTCGCAGATGAGGACGGACGGCTCCGGGGCGAGCGCGCGGGCGATGCCGATGCGCTGGCGCTGGCCGCCGGAGAAGGAGCGCGGGTGCCGGCCGGCGGCGGCCGGGTCGAGGCCGACGAGGCGGAGCAGCTCCGCGACGCGGCCGGCCCGCCCGGCGGGGGCGACGGTCCCGAAGGCCCGCAGCGGCTCGGCGACGATCTCGCCGACGCTCATGCGGGGGTTGAGGGAGGCGTACGGGTCCTGGAAGACCATCTGGACGCGGCGGCGCACGGCGTGCAGCTCGGCGCGGCCGGGGCGGGTGACGTCCCGGCCGTCGAGCAGGATCCGGCCGCCGTCGGAGGGGTGGGCGTGGGCGAGGACCCGGGCGAGGGTGGACTTGCCGGAGCCGGACTCGCCGACGATGCCGAGGGTCTCGCCCGCCGCGAGGGTCAGGGAGACGTCGTCGAGGGCGGTGAAGGTGCGGCGGCCCCGGCCCCGGTAGGTCTTGCGGAGTCCCTCGGCGGCCAGGACGACGGCGCCGGGCGCGGGTCGGTCGATCCGGGCGGGCGGCGGGGGCGGCAGCGGCTCGGCCCGTTCGGCGGCGGGCAGGCAGGCCGCGCGGACGGTGTCGGTGAGGGCGGTGAGCGGGGGCGCGGTGGTGTGGCAGTGGTCCTCGGCGAGGGCGCAGCGGGCGGCGAACGCGCAGCCGGCGAGCGGCAGGGAGAGATCGGGCGGGGTGCCGGGGATGCCGGTGAGGCGGGTGCCGGAGGGCGCGGAGAGGCGGGGCACGGCGGCGAGGAGGCCGGCGGTGTAGGGATGCCGGGGCCGGGTGAGGACTTCGGCGGTGGGGCCGTCCTCGACGACGGTGCCGCCGTACATGACGAGGACGCGTTCGCAGGCGCGGGCGACGACGCCCATGTTGTGGGTGATGAGGACGAGGGCGGTGCCGGTGGTGCGGGTGAGGTCGCCGAGGAGGGTGAGGATCTGGTCCTGGACGGTGGCGTCGAGGGCGGTGGTGGGCTCGTCGGCGAGGAGGACGTCGGGTTCGCCGGCGAGGGCCATGGCGATGAGGACGCGCTGGCGCTGGCCGCCGGAGAACTGGTGGGGGTGGTCGTCGAGGCGGCGCTCGGGGTCGGGGATGCCGACGAGGCGCAGGAGTTCGACGGCGCGGGCGCGGCGGGCGGCCTTGTCGCGGCGGGTCGTCCCGCCGGTGTTCCCCGTCCTGTCGTCTCGGTTCCGGTCGCCGTGCGCCCTGAGCACCTCGTCGAGGTGGCGGCCGATGCCGAGGACGGGGTTGAGGGCCGTCATCGGGTCCTGGAAGATCATGCCGATCCGTGCGCCGCGCACCTCCCGCAGCCGTTCCTCCGTGGCCGTGGCGAGGTCCTCCCCGTCGAGGAGGACGGAGCCGCCGGTGATCCGGCCGGTGCCGGGCAGCATCCGGAGCAGGGCCAGGGCGGTGGTGGACTTCCCGGAGCCGGACTCGCCGACGACGGCGAGCGTCTCGCCCGCGCGGAGGGTGAAGGAGACGTCCCGCACGGCGTGCAGGGGCCGGCCGTCGGGGGTGGTGAACCCCACGTCCAGGCCCCGGACTTCGAGGAGCGGAGGGGTGGTCATCGGCGTATCTCCCGGTTCAGTGCCTCGGCGGTCAGGGAGAGGCCGAGGACGAGCGCGGTCACGGTCACGAGCGGTCCGGCGGCGAAGTGCAGGGCCTGGGCCAGGTAGGGCATGGACTGGCTGAGGACGGCGCCGAGGGTGGGTTCGGGCGGTCGGACGCCGACGCCGAGGAAGCTCATGGCGCCTTCGATGAAGACGGCGACGGTGAGGGAGACGGCGATCTGGACGACGAGCGGGTCGGCGGCGTTGGGCAGGATGTGCCGGGTGAGGATCCGGCCGCCGGAGGTGCCGCCGACGCGGGCTGCCGTCACGTACTCCCGGCCGCGCTGGACGAGGATCCCGGTGCGCAGCAGCCGTCCGAAGACGGGGATCTCGGCCAGGGCGATCACCGTGATCACGGGCAGTCGGCCGGGGCCGAGGATCGCGGTGATGGCGAGCGCCAGGATCAGTCCGGGGAAGGCCAGGATCAGGTCGAAGGCGCGCTGGACGACGGTGTCGGCGACCGGGTGCGCGGCGGCGGCCAGGGCGAAGAGGCAGCCGAGGAGCGCGCCGAGCGGCACGGCGACCGCGATGATGCCGAGGTCGGCGCGGATGCCGTGGAGCAGCCGGGACAGCAGGTCGCGGCCGAGGTCGTCGGTGCCGAGCGGGTGTCCCGGGGTGCCGGGTCCCGCGAGCGTCAGGGCGCTCTGGTCGGTGGGGCCGTGGCCGGTGAGCAGCGGGGCGAGGAGTCCGGCGAGGACGACCAGGCCGACGAGGGCGAGTCCGGTGCGGCCGCGGGCGGTGGCGAGGGCGGCCCGGTAGGGGTGGCGGGGCCGGCGCGCGAGGGGCGGCGCGGCTTTCGTGAGGGTGGTCATGGCGGTCACTCCCACCTGATCCGGGGGTCGAGCCAGGCGTGGACGAGGTCGGTGAGCAGTTGGACGAGGACGAAGACGGTGACGAGGAGGAGCAGGAGGTCCTGGACGACGGGGTAGTCCCGGCGGACCAGGGCCTGTTCGGCGAGCTGGCCGAGGCCGGGCCAGGCGAAGATCGCCTCGACGAGGACGGCGCCGCCGAGGAGGTTGCCGGTCTGCATGCCGAGGAGGGTGACGACGGGCGGGAGCGCGTTCGGCAGGGCGTGGCGCCACAGCAGCCTGCGGGGTGCGACGCCGGCGGCGGTGGCGGTGCGGACGTAGTCCTCGCCCAGGGCGCGTTCGATGCCGTCCTTGAGGTAGCGGCCGAGGACGGCGGCGCTGGGCAGGGCGAGGCAGAGGGCGGGCAGCAGCAGGTACTGGACGCCCAGGTCGGGTGCGATGAGGAGGGGGACGCGGCCGCCCGGGGGCAGGACGCCGAGGAGGACGGAGAAGAGGAGGACGAGGAGGACGCCGGTGACGAAGGGCGGCACGGCGAGGGCGCCGGTGGTGACGACCCGTACGGCGGTGCGTACCCAGCGGCTGCGGGAGGTGGCGCCGAGGATGCCGAAGGCGGCGCCGAGGACGACGACGGACAGCAGGGCGGCGAGGGTGAGTTCGACGGTGGCGCCGAGCCCGTCGCCGATGAGGTCGGCGGTCTGCCCGCCGATCGCGTAGGACGGCCCGAGGTCGCCGGTGAGGAGGCCGCCGAGCCAGTGGAGGTACTGGGCGGGCAGGGGTTCGTCGAGGCCGAGGCGGGCCCGGATGGCGGCCTCGGTCTCGGCGCTCGCGTCGGGTCCGGCGAGGACGGCCGCCGGGTCGCCGGGGACGAGCCGGAGGACGGCGAAGGCGACGAAGGAGGCGACGAGGAGGACGAGGAGCGCGGAGGGGAGCCTCCGCAGCAGGTAGCCGCGCATCTCAGCCCGCCAGGTAGGCGTCGTCGAGGTTGAGGTAGGCGAACTTGTTGAGGGTGACGCCGTGCAGCTTCTTGGCGGCGACCTGGACGGAGCCCCGGATGACGAGGTCGATGATGAACGCCTCGTCGAGGAGGGTGTCGGTGATCTGCTGCCGCAGGGCGTTGGCGCGGGCGCCGGTCCCGGGGGTGGTCCAGGCCTCGCGGACGACCTCGGTGTAGGCGGCGGAGCGGAACCCGGAGGTGTTCTTGGCCTCGTTGAAGGGGTAGGCGCTGACGGCCAGGGTGGAGGGCTGGACCTGGGCGAAGCCGTGGCTCATGGTCCAGAGGCCGGGCATGGACTGGGAGATGAGGTTCTTCTGGGCGGTGGCCGGGTCGGTGGGTTCGAGGGTGACCCGGACGCCGATCTGCTTGAGGTCGTACTGGATGGCCTCGGCCACCGCGGTGTCGCCGGGCAGGTTGATGTGGAGGAGCGGCAGGTCGAGCGTGGTGTGGCCGGCGGACTTGAGGAGTTCGCGGGCCTTGCCCGGGTCGTAGGTGTAGTGGGTGCGGCCGGCCTCGCTGAAGGCGGGCGAGGACTTGGGCCAGGGGGTGGCGGAGGCGAGTCCGTAGCCGCCGAGGACCTGCTTGAGGATCCGTTCGCGGTCGATGCCCCACGCGAGGGCCTGCCGGACGGTCTTGTCGTCCAGCGGGGCCACGGTGGTGTTGACGCCGAGGTAGTGGGCGCCGCCGCCGGTGGCGTACTGGCTGATGACGAGCTCGGGGTCGGCGGTGAGGACGGCGAGGTTCCGGCCGGGGACGCCGTAGGAGAGCTGGGTCTGGCCGGTGCGCAGGGAGGAGAGGAGGGCGTCGGCCTGGGCGATGACGCGGAACTCGACGGCGTCCAGGTAGGGGCGGTCGGGCTGCCAGTACTTCTCGTTGCGGGTGAGGCTCAGGCCGGTGCCGGGGCTCCACTTGGTGAGCTTGAAGGGGCCGGTGCCGTTGAGCCTCTTGCCGGCGACGGCGTCCTCGACGCTGTTGCGGTCGGTGATGATCATGAACTCGAAGAGGTCGAACAGGTTGTTCACCGGGTGGGCGAGCTTGAGGACGAGTTCGTGGTCGCCGCGCTTCTCGAAGCCGGTGATCGCGGCGGCGGTGGACCGCAACTGGGCGGCGCGGAGCGGGTTCTGGAGGTTCTTCACCGCGAAGATCACGTCGTCGGCGGTGAAGGGCCGGCCGTCGTGGTAGGTGACGCCGGTGCGCAGCTTCAGGGTGAGGGAGCGGCCGTCCTTCGCGTACTCCCAGGAGGTGGCGAGCTCCGGCTGCGGCTTCAGCCGGTCGTCGTAGCGGATGAGCGTGTTGTAGACCAGGCGCTGCTGGAGCGACTGGCTGCTCTGGGCGAAGAGCAGGCTGGGCGTGAAGTCCGAGTTGACGGCGACGGTGAGGGTGCCGCCGCGCCGGGGCTCCGCGGTCGCCTCGGTGCCGGGCGCCTCGGAACCGGCCTCGGAGACCGCCGAGCGGCAGCCCGCCAGGCCGAGCCCGAGCAGCAGGGTGCCGCCGCCCGCGGCACGCAGGGTGGTGCGCCGGGAGAGGGCGGTGGGCGTGGTGGGGTACAGCTCGGTCATCGGTGCCTGCCTGTGAAAGGGGTGGAGGTCCGCAGGGCGCGCGGATTTCTTTCCGCTGCGGAAGGAATGGGCCACGAGGAGGTGGAGGGGGGCGCGGAGCCGGGTACGGGGGTACGCGGAGCCGGATACGGGGTTGCGGAGAGAGGGGTACGGCGACGGGGCCGGGGTCACGGAGCCGGCGGGGGCTTCGGCCCCCTCGTGTCACGGAGCCGTGACGGCGCGACCGGCCGGCGGGCGGAACGCCGGGGCGCTCGCCGGCCGTCGGTGACGGGGGTGCGGCGGGCGGCCCGGGTCCTGCGGGGCCGGTACGGGAGCGGTGCGGCCGGTGCGACGACCGGCGCCGGGATCAGGCGCGGACGGCACAGACCGCGCTGGCCTGTCGACAGAGGTCGACGTGCCTGCGGGAGATGAGGCGCATGTCCGGATTCACGGGAGCAATATGACAGCGGCTTCGCGGAGTGGTCAACCGGCGTTGACCGCATTCCGAGACGGTGTCAGTGGCCCGCCTCTGTCGGCAGGAGTTCTTCGAGGGTCTCAAGAGGCCTTCTGAACAGGGGATTCAGCAGAACCGTACCCGCCGCGACGGGCAGTGTGGCCGGTCCGGCATGTGGACTGACGATGCGTTCGGGGTCTCCGCAGACGTGCGAGAGGTCGATCGCGGCCCCCCGGATCTCCTCCAGGTAGTCCGGTTCGATGACGCTGGCCTGCTCGGTCACGACGACCAGGTCGGGGTTGAGGACGTCGAGCAGGAGTGCCACCGCGCGGCCGACCGCGCGGGCCCGTTCGCGCAGCAGCCGGTCGGCGCGCCGGTCCCCGGCCGCGGCCGCGTCCACCACGAGGGAGGTGTCGGGCTCGGGCACGATGCCGCGGCGCACGGCGGTGCGCCCGAGGGCGGTGTTCGACGCGGTCGCCTCCAGGCAGCCCGAACGCCCGCAGGGACAGGGGGCCGTGGAGTCCGGGACGGGCAGGTGCGCCACGTCGCCGGCCGCCGCCCCCGGCCCCTGGTGCACGACCCCGGCGAGTCCGACGGCCGCGTCGACGACGTTGCCGACGAAGAGGTGCACGAGGCTGCGGCGGGCGGCGGGCCGCCCGAAGAGGATCTCCGACTGGGCGATGGAGCGGGCGTGGTTGTCCAGCCGCACGGTGCGTCCGCCGAGGCCACGGGCGAGTTCGGCGGCGAGCGGCCGGCGGCGCCAGCCGAGGGCGTCGTGGCGGACCACCACCCCTCCGGCGGGGTCCACCCAGCCGCCGATCGCGGCGCCGACCCCGAGGAGGGGGCGGCCCCGGGCGTGCTCGTCGAGGAATCCGCCCAGTTCGCGGGCGAGTTCCCCGGGCAGGGCGTCCGGCGCGATGCCCTCGTGTGTGTGGGTGTGGCGGGCCAGGACCCGGCCGCGCAGGTCGACGAGGGCGAAGGTCGAACCGGGGACACCGAGGTGGACGCCGCCGACGACGGGTCCTCCGGTGGCGCCGACGTGCAGGTCGACGGGGATCTGGGGTCGCCCCACTCCCCCGCCCCCGGCGAGCTCGGGCAGCTCGCGCAGGAGACCGAGGCGGGTGAGGTCGGTGGCCTGGCGCGAGACGGCGGCGGGACTGAGGCCGGAGAGCCGGGCGACGGCGCCGCGGGCGACCGGCCCGTGGTCGAGGACGGTCCGCAGGACGGTGGCGGCGTTCGCCTCGCGCCTGCCGTCACCGGCCATCCGGGGCCCGTGCGGGGTGGTCGCGGTCATGGGTGCCTCTCTGGTCACTGTTGCGGCGGTGTGAAATCCGGGACGACCGCCGATGCGACCGCCCTCCGCCGTCCGGCACCGGCCCCGCTCCCCGGCCGGGAGCGGATCGTCGCTGGTCAAAGCGGGTACGGCCGGGTGCGGAAGGCCGGGTCGGCGGCGTCGGCCAGGCGCCGATTCAACCACCGGGGGCGGCGGTTCGGGGAGCGGACGGGCGCTTGACGCGCGACGGCGGTCGCTGCGAGGCTCCGGGACATGTTCGCGACCTCCTCCTGTCCCGCCGTCTCCGGCGCCTGACCCTCGCGACTCCTCGCGTGACCGGTCCGCCGGTCCCGCTCCCGTGACCCGGCCCTTTCCGGATCCACCGCACCCGAACAACGTCCTTCCGTACCGCTCCGCACCGCTCCGGGCCCTTCACCCCGCTCCACGACCCGGACGGCGCATGCGTCCGGTGGAGGCGTACGTCCACGCCGGCCCACTCGTCGGCTCATTACTTCCGCTCCGAGATTAATTGCTCCGGGCCCGCTCCGGGGCCCTTGGACTCCCGCGATCCCCGAAAGGACACCTCATGTCGACCACCGTCTCCCCCGACGTCCAGAAGAACACCGCCCAGAAGACCGCAGCCCAGAAGATCGCCGTCCGGAAGGTCGGCGGCCGTCTCGGCGCCGTCGTCTCCGGCGTCCGCCTCGGCGGCGACCTGCCCGCCGAGACCGTCGCCGAGATCCGCGCCGCGCTCCTGGCGCACAAGGTCGTCTTCTTCCGCGGCCAGGACCACCTGGACGAGGAGGCCCACGAGGCCTTCGGCCGCCTCCTCGGCACGCCCGTCGCCCACCCCACCGTCCCCTCCGCCGACGGCCGCTACTCGCTGCCGATCGACTCGGACTTCGGCGGCCGGGCCAACCAGTGGCACACCGACGTCACCTTCGTCCCGGCCTACCCGGCCTTCTCGATCCTGCGCGCGGTCGTCGTCCCGCCGTACGGCGGCAACACCCTGTGGGCGAACACGGCGACCGCGTACGAGAACCTCCCCGAGCCGCTGCGGGTGCTGACCGACAGCCTGCGCGCGGTGCACTCCAACGACTACGACTACGCGGCCCTGCGTCCCGGCGTCCTGCCCGAGCAGCTCGCGCGCTTCCGCGAGATCTTCTCCTCCACGAAGTTCCTGACCGAGCACCCGGTCGTGCGGGTCCACCCGGAGACCGGCGAGCGGACGCTGCTGCTCGGCAACTTCGTCCAGCGGATCAGCGGTCTGACCGGCGCCGACTCCCGGGACCTGTTCTCCCTCCTCCAGCGGCACGTCGAGCGTCCGGAGAACACCGTCCGCTGGCAGTGGCAGGTCGGCGACGTCGCCATCTGGGACAACCGCGCCACCCAGCACTACGGCGTGGACGACTCCGACGAGCACGACCGCAAGCTGCGCCGGGTGACCATCGACGGTGACGTGCCGGTCGGCGTGGACGGGCGCTCCTCGGTGCTGCTCGCGCCCGAGTCCGTGCCGGACCCGGCGTTCGGCATCGCCTCCGGCGCCTCGGCGGCGACGGACGCGGCGGACGGCTCGGCGGACGGTACGACGGCCGGCGCGGCGGAGGCCGCCGCCGTATGACGAGTGTCCCGCCCCGGGTGATCGTGGTCCTCACCGACCAGCAGCGGTGGGACACCGCGGGCGTCCACGGCAATCCGGTGGGGGTGACCCCCGAGTTCGACCGGCTGGCCCGCGAGGGCACGCTGATCGAGCGGGCGATCACCCCCAACCCGGTCTGCGCGCCCGCCCGTTCGGCGTTGCAGACCGGCCGCTGGCCGACCTCCGCCGGGGTCTTCCGCAACGGCCTCGCGCTGCCGGAGGACGTCCCCACCCTCGCCTCGGTGCTCGGGGCGGCGGGGTACGCGACCGGCTACATCGGCAAGTGGCACCTGGCCGGCGAGGAGAACCCGGACGGCCCCGTGCCGCCCGGGCGCCGGGGCGGCTACGCCCACTGGCTGGCCTCGGACCGGCTGGAGTTCACCTCGGACGCGTACCGCACGGTGGTCCACGACGAGGAGGGCGAACCGGTCCGGCTGCCGGGCTACCGCTCGGACGCCCTGGTCGACGCGGCGATCCGGTTCGTGGCCGACCACCACGACCGGCCGTTCCTGCTCTTCCTCTCGCTGCTCGAACCGCACCACCAGAACCCGACGGACGACTACCCGGCCCCCACCGGATACCGGGAGCGGTACGAGGGCCGCTGGCTGCCGCCGGACCTCGCCGCGCTGAGCCCCGGCGCCCCGCAGGGCGGCGCGCACCGGCACCTCGGCGGCTACCTCGGGCAGGTCAAGCGGGTGGACGAGGGGGTGGGCCGGCTCCGGGACGCGCTGCGCTCCCTGGGCATCGAGGGCGACACGGTCCTCGCCTGGACCGCCGACCACGGCTCCCACTTCCGCACGCGGAACTCCGAGTACAAGCGGTCGGCGCACGACTCGTCGGTGCGGGTGCCGTGGGCGCTGACCGGCCCCGGCTTCCGGGGCGGCGGCCTGGTCCGGCGGCCGGTGTCCACGGCCGACCTGATGCCGACGCTGGTCGAGGCCGTGGGACTCGACGTGCCCGAGGGGGTGCAGGGCCGGTCGCTGCTGCCGCTGGTCGGCGGCGGGACGGACCCCGGCCGGCCGGAGTCGGTCTTCGTCCAGATCAGCGAGGACCTGGTCGGCCGGGCGGTGCGGACCGAGCGGTGGAAGTACGTGGTGTCGGCGCCGCCCGGGACCGACGCCTGGCGCGAGCCGGCGGCCGACCGCTACCGGGAGACGGAGCTGTACGACCTGGCCTCCGACCCGTACGAGCTGGAGAACCTGGTGGGGCTCGCCTCGCACCGGGAGGTGGCCGACGGACTGCGGGAGGCGCTGGCCGGGTGGCTGCTGCGGGTGGAGGGGGCCGAGCCGGTGATCGAGCCGGCCGCGCCCCGCTCGCTCGACCAGCGGCGTCCGGAGTCCTTCCCGCACGACCGGGTGCCGTGGGAGGGGGTGAGATTCGGACACCGCTGAGGCACACGGCCGCACGTCAGGCGAGTGGGGTGGGCCAGACAGATCGAATAGGTCAGGCAGGTTTGGCGTAGTCCCCGAAGCCCGCCCAGTCGAGGACCACGCACGGCTCGTCGTCGAGGACCCACGCGTCGTGACCGGGTTCGACCCGCATGAAGTCGCCCGGTCCGAACTCCTCGGTCTCGCCGTCGTCCATGACGACCTTCATCCGGCCGCTGACGACGTACCCGACGTGCGCGGCCCGGCAGCTGTCGGTGCCCGCGATCGGTTTGACGTGCTTGGTCCACTGCCAGCCCGGCTCGAACACGGCGCGGCCGACCGGGCCGCCCGCGCTGGTCAGCAGGTCCAGCCTGCCCTTGCCGTCCTCGAAGGGACGGGTCTCGTCCGCTGAGTCGAAACTTCTCCGCACGATGCCGGTCATCGTCCGCTCCCGGCGCTGGAAGGCCGATTCCCCGAGTTCCCTTCCAGGCTACGCCGGGTCCTCGCCGAACGGACGGCTTCCTCCGGCGGAACCCGACACGTCCGGGGTCCGGATTCCGCGCACGTTCCTCGAGGACAGAACTCCACATAAAGGCCGGGTAAGAGCACAATGAAACAGCGGCGCGATGCGCCGCGAGAGCGGCCCGACACGCAAGACGCCATAAGGAGGCGAGTCACACGGCCGACGTCTCTCATCGCCCCGGTGACATCTCGGGGCACCCCGACGCACCGGAAATGCGGGACCGTTACGCCCGCATGCTCCAGACCCGAGATGTGGCGGCGGTCGAGGAGCTGGTGATCCTCGCCGGTGTCTACGCCGCGATCTCCGCGTGGACGGTCCACTTCGCCGCGGCCCGGCCGGAACTCGCCGTCAGCAACCTGGTCGTCGGCATCGCCCTCGCGGTCCTCGGCCTGTGCATGTCGATGGTCCCCGAGCGGGCGCAGGACCTGAACTTCGTGGTCCTGCTGCTCGGCGCGTGGCTGATCGTCTCGCCGTGGGTCGTCTCCCGGGGGCCCGACACGGGCATGATCCTCAGCAACGTCATCACCGGCGCGTGCGTCTGCCTGTTCGCCCTCACCGCCGGCGGACTGCTCATGAGCAAGAGCAGGAGAAGGACGTGACGTCCGGTTCCTCCCCGTCACCCTCCTGATCCTCGTCCGGAACGGCGGCATCCCAACTCCCGGGAGGTGCCGCCGTTCCCCGTTCCCCGTGGGCGAACCGCATCCGCGCGGTAACGAATTGACCCACGCTCTTTCGGCCACATAAGTTCTGCGTAAAGCTTGCTCCACAGGGACAGGCTCCCGCACGCACACGCAGTCCTTGGGGGGACAAAGTGAACTGGTACCTCGACGTTCTCAAGAAGTACGCGGTGTTCAGCGGCCGGGCGCGCCGCAAGGAATTCTGGATGTTCCAGCTCTTCAACGTCATCGCGGTGATCATCCTCAGCATCCTGGACGCCGTCCTCGGCATACAGATCCTGAGCGCCGTCTACGCGCTCGCCGTCTTCCTGCCGTCCCTCGGCGTCTCCGTCCGGCGTCTCCACGACACCGGCCGTTCCGGCTGGTGGATCCTCATCGCCCTGATCCCGCTCGTCGGCGGCATCATCCTGCTGGTCTTCAACTGCCTCGAGGGCGAGCAGCAGCAGAACGCGTACGGCCCGAACCCGAAGCTGGCCCCGGCCTACTGACGGTCCCCGCGCCGAAGCACCACACATCCCCGTGGCCCCCGGAGGAATCCTCCGGGGGCCACGGCCGTGTCACGCCCCGGCAAGGTCACTTTCCGGCCGAGTCCTCGCAGGCCGCGTCCAGTTCGGCCCGGTCCGGCGGCCGGGCCCCGGCCCGGGAGACGGTCACGGCCGCGGCCGCCCCGGCCCGGGCGAGCAGCCCGGCCAGTTCCCCGGCGGAGAGCGCGCCGAGGGCCGCCCGGTCCCGGGCGGCCAGTGTGTCCAGGGCGGCGGACATGAACGAGTCGCCCGCGCCGACGGTGTCGACGACGTCCGCCGGGGACGCCCCGGCGGCGACCGTGTGGTGCCGGGTGACGGCGAAGGAGCCGGCCGCGCCCCGGGTGACCAGGACGACGGCCGGGCCGAGGGCCAGCCAGCGGGCGGCGACGGCCTCCGGCGTCTCCGCCGGGTACAGCCAGGCCAGGTCCTCGTCGCTCGCCTTGACCAGGTCGGCGAGGGCGACGCAGCGTTCGACGCGGACCACGGCCGGCCCGTGCTCCCCCATCAGCGCGGGCCGCACGTTGGGGTCGTAGCTGACCGTGGCCCGGTCGCGGAACCGCTCGGCCCCGGCCAGGACGGCCGCCGCGCCGGGGTCGGTGACGGCCGCGACCGAGCCGATGTGCACATGGGCGGGCGCCTCCCCGGGCAGCGCCCCGGTCTCCAGCGTCCAGGCGATGTCGAAGGCGTACGTGGCCCGGCCCTCCGCGTCGAGCCCCACGACCGCCGACGGGGTGCGCTCGGGGTGACCCCCGACCTGCACCCGTACGCCCGCCCCCTTCAGGTGGTCGCCGATCAGGCGCCCGGCGGGATCGTCGGCGAGCTGGGTGAGCAGGGTGACGTCCCGGCCGAGGCGGGCGAGTCCGTACGCGACGTTGGCGGGGCTGCCGCCGGGATGGACCCGGTCGGCGCCGTCGGAGCCAGCGGGCGCGCGGACGATGTCGGCGACGCACTCGCCGATCACCAGGAAGGACATGGGTCGGAGCTCCTCGGTGCAGGGGTCCCGGCGGGCGGGCGGGCGGTCACGGTGGGAGCGGCGGGCGGAGGGGCCTCAGGCGGCCCGGTCGTCCCGTCGCCGCCGGTACAGGACCTGGTGCGCGTCCCACTCCACGAAGGAGTCGGCGTGCTCCAGGCCGACGGACTCCAGGAGCCGCCGGGAGCGGTGGTTGGCCTCCTGGGTGACCGCTACCACGCTCGGCGTGCCCTCCAGGGCCCGCGCGACGGCCGCGCCGACCGCCTCGCGCGCGTACCCGTGCCCCCAGTGCTCGGGCAGGAACTGGTACGAGACCTCCGTCTCGCCGTCCCGCCCGCCGTCCTCCACCGTGACGAGCCCGAGGAGGACGCCGTCCCCGGCGCGGATCACGGCGTGGAATCCGGGCGCCCCGACGATCCGCCGCCGCCGGATGCGGATGACGGGCTCGGTGACGGGACCGCCGAGGTGGCGCCGTACGTCGGGGTCGGTCCACAGGCGTGTCACGGCCGGGAGGTCGGCGCCGCGGACGGGTCGCAGCAGCAGCCGCTCGGTGCGGAGCGGCCGCCGCGCCGCCGGTGGTGGTGCGGGGGCCCGGGCCGGGCTCGCTGAGGTGGGCACCGCTCCATCCTCTCAGCCCGGCGCGGAGCGGAGGCCCCGGGGCCGCGTGTCAGACGCGGTGCACGGTGTGGAGCTTGACGGCGTACGTGCCCGTGCCGTCGAGGGTGGAGGCTCCGCCCAGGTCCGCCATGGTCGGTCCGTTGCAGGTCTTGCGGCTGGAGAGGAAGCGGCGCCTGCCGGTCGTGTCCGTGCCCAGGTGGATGCCGACGTGGTCGACCGTGACGGTCTGGCCGTCGTCGCCCGAGTCGGCGTTGAAGAGGACCAGGTCGCCCGGCTGCAGCAGGGCCGCGGCCGGCGGGGTGCCGCCGGCCGTCCGGTCGATGCGGACGCCCGGCGCGTGGTCGGCCATGTCGCGGGACTTGCGGGGCAGTCGGGTGCCGGAGGTGTCCGCCCCGGCCGCCAGGGGGACGCCGTGGTGGTGGCCGAACACCATCCGGGTGTAGCCGGAGCAGTCCAGGTTGCCCATCTGCTTGCTCGACGGACCGGTGTACGTGCCGTCCGGGAAGGTCCAGCCGAGGTTCATGTACTCGTGGAAGTCGGCGCCCTCGTAACGGTTGCCCCGCGGGTCGAGGTAGCCGTAGCCGGCGCGGCCGAGGACCTGCCGGCCGGCCGCCGGGCCGGCCCCCGCGGTCACGGCCGGGCCGCCCGGCAGGAACATCGCCGCGCAGGCGAGCACGTCGGGCGCGGTGGAACCGGCCCAGGACCGGATCCGCTCCTCCAGCTCCGGGGTCCAGGTGCCGTCGAACGGCCGGTCCAGGACGCGCACCCAGTCGCCGTGGGTGACGGTCGGCGGGACCTCCCAGGTCGCGGCGGTCACCTCGAAGCGGCTCACGGTCAGCTTGACCGGCAGGTTGGTGCAGCCGTCGTTGGCGAGGGCGCGCAGTCCCACCCGCCCCTTGGCGAAGGCGGCGTCGCTCGTCTCGACGGTCCAGGCGGCGGGCTCGGCGGTGGCCGTGCGCCAGGCCTTGGCCCTGATCCCGGTGCCCTCGCGGCGGACCCTTATGGTCCACTCGGTGCCGGCGGCGACCCCGGTGGCCAGGGGGACGGCCGGGGCCAGCTGCGTGACGGTGTCGGCGATCTCCTTCTCGACGCGGAGCTCGACCGCCCCCGAGGTCGTGAACGACAGCCGGGCCCGGTAGTTGTTGTGCGTGTCCTGGTAGCCGAAGGACAGGGCGTACGAACAGGCCTGGCCGGTGGGCACCTTGTCGAAGGAGGCCACCGCGCGCACGTCGACGTCGGTGATCTCGCCGTCGCGGATGCTGGCGTGGCGGCTCGCGTAGTCCGTGGTCAGGTTGATGACGCCGGCGCCGGGGGTCACCGAGTAGTCGCCGGCCTGGCCGCCGAGGGTGGTCCAGCCGCCGCCGGCGGGCGCTGTGCCCCAGTACACGCGGTCGGCCTCGGGGAGGGCGGTGTCCGGCAGGGTGCGCCGGAAGTCGTCGGCGAAGGGTCTCTTGTCCTCGGTGAAGGTGCGCTCGGGGCCGGGGAGGACCACCGTGCGGGCGCCGTGCGTCAGGAGCGCGACGCGCTTGCCGCCGGAGGTGACCTCGGTGCGGGCCGGGGTGCCGGGGAGCACGGTGGTGCCGAGCGCGCCGAGGGTCACGGAGGTGAACCAGTCGGCGCCGAGGGGGCTGACGGTCACGGCGGAACGGGGGCCGTCGAGGCCGGCCGGGAGCGCGGCGCCCGCCGGGGCGGCGGGAGCGGCCGGGAGCGCGGCCCGGGCCGGGGCGGCGGCCAGCGAGGTGAGGGGGACGGCGGCCGCGGTGGCGGTCAGCGCGGTGAGCAGGGTGCGCCGGGACGTGCCGCCGCTGCGGGAGGTGTGAGTCATGGGAGCCATCATCCGGACGGCCCGGAGGCGGGACGCGGCCGGGGGTCGAGAAGCGGGCCCGGCGCCCGTCGCTCTCCGCGACCGGTCTCGTACACACATCCGCGATCACCGAACCTTTGCCGCCATCCGTCCCCTCCCTTCCTCGTCCGTGCTCCCACCAGGCCGTTTCCGTGACCGCCCGCCGTCCTCCGGCACGATCCGACCCTCCGCGGCCGATAATCGCCGGGCCTTTGACATATGCCGGAAGCACCACCGGATCGAGTGTTGCCAAACCTCTTACGGGCCGTCCCGGGCTGTGCAACAGTCGTATGCGGGCCTCCTCTTCACTTTCGGCCGCGCCGCGCCTGTATCGGAGTACGACATGCCGTCCCCTCTGTTCGCGGACCGTCCCGCCCAGCCGCCGGAGCCGGGCGCGGTGGACGCGCTGATCTCGCAGACCCGCCGCCTGCGCGGCGAGGTCGACGCCGTCCGCCGGGACGCCGCGGCGGACGAGGACGACCCGCGGCAGCGGTGGCAGCAGGCCCTCTGCGATCTGGCCGTGCACCAACTCGACGATTTAGGCGCCCAGTTGGGGCAACTGCGGGCGGGCGTTCCGGTGGGGGTCCCGCCGGAGACGAAGAGCGGCGCGGGGTTCGCGACCGACCCCGGCACAGCGTACGGCGAGACCGCGCCGGCGCGCACCGGCGCGCTGCTCTCCCGGGTCGGCAGCGCCGAGTGGAACCTGCTCACCGACGAGGTCAGCTGGTCCGAGGAGCTGTACCGGATCTTCGGACGCACCCGGGAGAGCGGCCCGTTGTCGCTCGACGAGATGCCCACGATGGTCTTCGCCGAGGACCAGCCCGTCCTCCAGGGGATGGTGACGGACTGTCTGATCGACGGGAAGCCGATCGACGGCGAGTTCCGGATCGTGCGGACCGACGGGCGGGTGCGCACCGTCCACATGACGGGCGAGCCCGTCCTCGACTCCGACGGCTGCACCGCCTCCATGTGGGCCGTCCTCCGTGACGTGAGCGAACTGCGGCGCAGCGAGCGGGCGGTCAGGGAGAGCCGGGCCGGTCTGGAGCGCAGCCGGGACATCGAGCGCACCGAGCGCCGGGTCGCCGTCGAGCTCCAGGAGGCGGTCCTGCCGCCCTGGCGCGGCTCGCTGCGCTTCGCCCACGACGGCCCGGCCCCGCTCGACGTGGCCGCGCACTACCTTCCGGCCGCCAGCACCGGACTGATCGGCGGCGACTGGTACGACGCGCTCGCGCTGCCGGACGGGGACGCCCTGCTGACCGTCGGCGACCTGACCGGACACGGGGTCGCCGCCACCTCCTCGATGGCGATGCTGCTCGGGGCGCTGCGCGGCATGGCCGTCGCCGGGATCCGCCCCGCCGCCCTGATGGGCCACCTCAACCAGCTCCTGGAGACCTCCGTACAGCCCGCGCTCGGCAGCGCCATGTGCTGCCGGTACGACCCCGTGGCCCAGACCCTGAGCTGGGCGCAGGCCGGCCACCCCGCCCCGCTGCTCTTCCGCGACGGGACGGGGCGCGCCCTCCGGCGGCCCGAGGGCGTCCTGCTCGGGGCGACGGCCGGCGCCGCGTACGACGAGGCCGAGACCCGGCTGCTCCCGGGCGACCTGCTCGTCCTGCACACCGACGGGCTGACCCGGGGCGGCGGCACGGACGACGACACGGGCGCGCGGCGGCTGCTCGCCCTCGGCCCCCGGCTCGCCGGGACCCGGGACGCGCAGGAGGGCGTGCGGGCGGTGGTCGAGGAGTTCGGCGAGGAGTCGCGCGAGGACGACGCCTGCGTGATGGTGGTCCGGATCGGCCACTGAGCCGACCGGCAGGCCCCGGTCCTGGTCCCCGGCCCCCGAAGGGGCCGGGGATCAGGCCTGTCCGGGCCTCGGGCGGCTCACCGGGGACTGGGACAGGGCCAGCTGGATCTCCTCGCGCAGGACGTCGGTCCTGGCGTAGTCGGCGTACTGGCCGGTGAGCCGGTACATCTCCCGCAGCCGGTCCCAGGTCCGGTGGGACGAGGTCTCCCCCATGGAGGTGAGGGCGAGCCGGGCGTACCGGTCGGCCTGCTCCGGGTCGTCGGCGAGGAAGCAGGCCGAGGCGAGGGAGATGTGGTCGAAGAGCTTGGACCGCTCGTGCCCCTTGCCCCGCAGTTCGAGCGCCAGCTTGGCGTGGCGCTGCGCGGGGACCGCGGCGGCCGGGTCGTGGTCGGCGAGGGTGCGGTAGGCGAGGGCCTCCATGCCGTGCATGTCGGCCTCGTCGAAGTTCTGCATCCAGTCCGGCGTCGCCTCGTCGCGCCGGTCCGACACGAACAGGTCCTCGGCCTCGCCCAGAGTCCGGCGCATGGCCTGGCCCCGGCCCATCGACGCCTGCGCCCAGGCCTCGATGGTGTGGAACATGGCCCGGGTCCTGGGCAGCAGGCGGTCGCCCGAGCCCGTCTTGGCGAGCTTCATCAGGTCGAGGGCGTCGTCGGGCCGGCCCAGGTGCACCATCTGGCGGGCGGCGCGGGAGAGCGCCTCGCCGGCCCGGGGCCGGTCGCCGCTCTCGCGGGCCGCGTGGGCGGCGATGACGAAGTACTTCTGCGCCGTGGGTTCGAGGCCGACGTCGTGGGACATCCAGCCCGCGAGGACGGCCAGGTTGGCGGCGACGCCCCACAGGCGCCGCTGGAGGTGGTCGGCATGGCGGTAGGCGAGCATGCCGCCCACCTCGTTGAGCTGGCCCACCACGGCCTTGCGCTGGAGACCGCCGCCCCGGGACGCGTCCCAGGCGCGGAACACCTGCACCGAGCGCTCCAGTGCCTCGATCTCCTCCGACCCGATGGGGGCGGCCTCGTAGCGGTCGAACCCGGCGGGGTCGGCGTGGAGGGGATCGGTGGCACGCGGAGCGGCGCCCGGACGGGCGGGATCGGTCTGCAGCCAGTCGTGCATGGCGTTGCTGAGTACGGAGCCGGCGGCGAGCGCGGCACCCGCGCCCACCAGGCCGCGTCGGTTGAGCATGAGGTCCATTCCCGTGAATTCGGTGAGGACCGCCGCCGTACGATCGGGTGGCCAGGGCAGTTGGTCAGGGTTCTCCGTCTTGCCGACGTCCTGCCGTCTCCCTGTACGCCCGCGTCGCGCGAACCCGAGGTCCTCGATGGTCACGACACGGCCGAGTCGCTCGGTGAACAGTGCTGCCAGCACCCGGGGAACGGGGTCGCGCGGGGTCTCGCCCCGGTCGATCCACCGCCGCACCCGCGAGGTGTCGGTCGCCAGCTGGGGGTGGCCCATGGCCGCCGCCTGCCGGTTGACGAGTCTCGCGAGTTCGCCCTTGGACCAGCCGGCCAGGCCGAACAGGTCCGCGAGACGGGTGTTGGTTTCTCCGGTCACGTCTAAGCCCCCAGGTTCTCGGCTGAGTTGACAGTAACCCCCTGTCATGGGGCTGGCGACTATTCGCCAGGGTTCGCCAGGGTGCGCCCGATGTTCCGCCACCCGCGCGCGGGTGTCAGGTAGGAACGCGCCACCCCGCCCCGTCGACCGGCCCTCATTCCCCAGGGTGCGGACCGGGGGCGGGCGGGGCGACGCACGCAACTCGTCGGCGCACGAAGGGATCTGTCACCTCCATGTACACAGCATCGTCCTCCGTGTCCGCCCCGCCCCGGCCGCAGCACCGCATCGTCCCCGCCGGCGCCGGACCGTACCTCGCCCCCGTGCCCCAGGCCGTCCGGCCGCGGCGCTGGGCGGGCGGCACCGGTACCCAGCCGGTCAGCGGGAGGATCGATCTGTCCGGCCCCCAGGGCGCGCAGCTGAAGATGGCGATCGCCTCGGTCCACCGCATCTGTCCGGAGTTCAAGCCGGTGCAGGTCCTGCGGCGCAGCGGTCGTTCCGTACTGATCGTCGGGACGACCGGACGGACCACGGCGGTCGCCAAGTGTTTACTGGACCACTCGCCGGCCTGGGTGGAGCGGTTCCGGCACGAGATAGCTTCCTACCGCGCCTTCGTCCGGCACCGCCCGCCGGTGCGGGCGCCCCGGTTGATCGCGGCGGACCCGGAGAACTGCACGCTGGTGATCGAGCGGATGCCGGGACGGGCGGCGGCGCTCTCGCGCCACCCCGTCGAGGCCCCGCCCCGCGCCGACGTGCGGGCCGCGCTCGGCGCGATCGCCCGGCTCAACGCCTGGCGGCCGCCGGCCGGGACGTTCGACGCCCCGCTGGACTACGGCGCCCGGATCGCCCGCTACCATGAGCTCGGGCTCTTCACCGACCGGGACCGGGACGACCTGCAGAAGCTGCTGCACGGTCTGGCGCACGCGGGCGGACGCCAGGGCGCGGGCCAGTTCTGCCACGGCGACGCGCTGCTCTCCAACGTCCTGCTCTCCCCGGCCGGCCCGGTCCTGGTCGACTGGGAGCACGCGGGCTGGTACCTGCCCGGCTACGACCTGGCGACCCTGTGGGCGGTGCTCGGTGACGCGCCGCTGGCCCGGCGCCAGATCAGTCAGCTCGCCCAGCAGGCGGGCCCGGCCTCCCGGGACGCCTTCCTGGTGAACCTGATGATCGTGCTGACGCGGGAGATCCGCACCTACGAGACGGCGGTGCAGCGCACCATGAAGGAGGCTCCGCCGGCCGGTTCCGTGCCGGTGCCCTCGGGGGGGCTCGCTCCCGGGGAGGAACAGCGGCTGCTGCTCAGGCGGCTGCACGACGACTGCGCCATGGCACGGCGGGCCGTGCGCGCGGCGGTCGGGACGCGCTGAAGGGCGGGTCCCGCCGGCCACGGGGGTGGTTGCGCCGTGTGCCCGGTGCCGACACACCGGGACGCGGCGCACCGGTGTCTCCGGCCCCGCCCTCCCCGGCGGCCGCCCCTCCAGTGGTCCACTCCAGTGACGCGTCCCAGGCCCGGGACCCGTCGCCGCGAAACTCCGCCGTCCGGCCGCAGTTCCCGCTCTGACGTGGGAACTTCCTTCGGTGCGGGTGTGATTGACGGATCGTCCGGGAGCCGATACCCCTGTACGGGTTCGGCCCCGCACGCTCCGTGTCATCCACGCCTCTGGAGGCCGCCTTGCCCCGTTCCGGGTCCCGCAGACGTACGTCGCCGGTCCGCGCGCCGAGGGCGGCGGTCGCCCTGGCGTCCGCCGCCCTGCTGCTCCCCCTGCTGTCCGCCGCGCCGCCGGCCGGCGCCGACGCGCCCGAGGCGGGGTCCCTCCAGGGGCAGTTCGCCCGGGCGGCCGCCCGCCACGGCGTGCCCGAGAGCGTGCTGCTCGCCGTCTCGTACCTCCAGTCGCGGTGGGACGGCCACGGTGGCGCGCCGAGTGTGACCGGCGGGTACGGGCCGATGCACCTGACGGACGCCGTGACGGCCCTGGCGCGGTCCGCCCCGCACCACTCGGACGGCGAGGAGGACGCGCGCGGCGACTCCTCGCGCCCGGCGCGCACGGAGGCGCCGGCGCCGGTGCCGTCCGCCGACCGGCTGCCCGGGCGGCTGCGGACCCTGGAGCGGGCGTCCGCGCTGTCCGGGATCCCGGCCGAGGAGCTGCGGACCCGGACGGCCGCCAACATCGAGGGCGGCGCGGCCCTGCTCGCCGCCGCGCAGCGGGAGGCCGGGCTGCCCGCGAGCGCGGACCCGGCCGACTGGTACGGGGCGGTGGCGCGCTACTCCGGCGCGGACGACTCGGCGACGGCGGCCACGTACGCGGACGACGTGTTCGACGTGATCCGGACCGGGGAGTCCCGGACGACGGACGGCGGACAGGTGGTGACGCTCCCGGCCGACCCGGCGGTCGCGCCCGCCACGGAGCAGGTGGCGGCGCTCGGCCTGCGCGCGCCGGCCGCCGGGCCCGTGGAGTGCCCGCGGACGGTGGCCTGCGAGTGGATCCCCGCGCCGTACGAGGAGTTCGGCGACGGCGACTACGGCAACCACGACAAGGCGAACAGACCCGCCTCCCAGTCGATCGACTACATCGTGATCCACGACACCGAGGCCACCTGGGACGTGACCCTGGGCCTGGTGCAGGACCCGGCCTACGTGTCGTGGCAGTACTCGCTGCGCTCCTCCGACGGGCACGTGGCGCAGCACCTGCCCCTGAAGGACGTCGGCTGGCACGCGGGCAACTGGTTCGTGAACGCCAAGTCGGTGGGCCTGGAGCACGAGGGCTTCCTGACCGCGCCGGACTCCTGGTACACGGAGGCGATGTACCGGACGTCGGCGCGCCTGGTGCGGTACCTCGCCGCCCGGTACGACGTCCCGCTGGACCGGCAGCACGTCCTGGGGCACGACAACGTGCCGGGCACGGTGACCTCCTCGATCCGGGGCATGCACACGGACCCGGGCCCGTACTGGGACTGGGCGCACTACTTCCGGCTGCTCGGCCGTCCGTTCGTCCCGAGCGCCGGTCCGCACGCGGGCGTGGTGACGATCCGGCCGGACTACGACGCCCACCGGCCGGTCTACACGGGCTGTGCGAAGGCGGGCGAGGCGTGCGCGCCGCACGGCAGCGGGGCGGTGCGCCTGCACACCGCGCCGGACGCGGACGCGCCCCTGGTGAAGGACATCGGGCTGCGGCCGGGCGGGGAGGGCTCCACCACCGGCGTCAACGACACGGGCGCGCGTGCCTCGACGGGGCAGAGCTTCGCGGTGGCGGAGCGCCGGGGCGACTGGACGGCCGTCTGGTACCTGGGGCAGGAGGCGTGGTTCCACAACCCGCGCCGGCAGCCGACGGCGGTGGACGGGCGGGGCCTCGTCCTGACGCCCGGGCCGGGCCTCGCGGAGGTACCGGTGTACGGGCGGGCCTATCCGGAGGCCTCGGCCTATCCGGCGGGCGTGCCGGTGCAGACGGTGTCGCCGCTGCCGTACCGGCTGCTCGCCGGTCAGCGGTACGTGGTGGGCGGCCGCACCCCGGGCGAGTACCTCTTCGCACCGACGTTCGACACGACCGGGCACACGGTCGTCCGGGGCCAGGAGGAGTACTACGAGATCCAGTTCGGCCACCGAGTGGCCTTCGTGAAGGCCGCCGACGTGCGGGTTTCCCGGATCTAGCGGGACGGTGACCGAAAGGCGCGGGGTGGTGCCGGACGCGCGGTCCGGCACCACCCCGTCGGCGTTCATACGACTATTCGGGAGATCGTGTGCGCCGTACGGGCGAGGGGTAAGGCTGGCCCGGTCACCCGACCCTCGCGCACCGGAAGGCCCCCCAGCACATGCCGCAGCCCTTCGTCATGCCGGATTTCTACGTCCCGCATCCGGCACGCCTCAACCCCCACGTGGAGGCCGCCCGCACGCACACGCGCGCGTGGGCGCGGGAGAGGGGGATGCTGGAGGGCTCGGGGGTCTGGGAGGAGCACGACCTCGACTCCCACGACTACGCGCTGCTCTGCGCCTACACCCATCCCGACTGCGGCGAGGAGGCCCTGAACCTCGTCACCGACTGGTACACCTGGGTCTTCTTCTTCGACGACCACTTCCTGGAGGTCTTCAAGCGCACCCAGGACCGGGCGGGGAGCAAGGCCTATCTGGACCGGCTGCCGATGTTCATGCCGGCGGACCCGTCGGACACGCCGGAGCCGACCAACCCGGTCGAGGCGGGTCTCGCGGACCTCTGGCGGCGGACCGTGCCCTCGATGTCCCAGGGCTGGCGCGAGCGGTTCGCGGAGGCCACGGAGCACCTGCTGTACGAGTCGCTCTGGGAGCTCGACAACATCAACGAGGGGCGCGTCGCCAACCCCGTCGAGTACATCGAGATGCGCCGCAAGGTGGGCGGGGCGCCCTGGTCGGCGGGGCTCGTCGAGTACGCGGCGGGGGCCGAGGTCCCGGACCGGGTGGCGCGCTCCCGGCCGCTGTGCGTGCTGCGGGACACCTTCTCGGACGCGGTGCACCTGCGCAACGACCTCTTCTCGTACCAGCGGGAGGTGGAGGAGGAGGGCGAGAACAGCAACGGCGTGCTCGTCCTGGAGCGGTTCCTCGGCTGCACGACGCAGGAGGCGGCGAACGCCGTCAACGACCTGCTGACCTCGCGGCTCCACCAGTTCGAGAACACGGCCCTCACCGAACTGCCGCCGCTCGCCGCCGAGAAGGGGCTCTCGCCGGAGGAGTGCGCGGCCGTCGCCGCGTACGTGAAGGGGCTCCAGGACTGGCAGTCCGGCGGTCACGAGTGGCACATGCGCTCCAGCCGGTACATGAACGAGGGGATGGTGGGCGGTCCTTCGCACCTGGACGGGATCGTCGGCACCTCGGCCCTGGACGTGCGGAACCTCTTCGGGCGGCCGGCGGCCTCGCGGCTGCGGGCGCTCACCCACGTGCCGCACCGGCACGTGGGGCCCTCGCTGCTCCCGGAGTTCGAGCTGCCGTATCCGCTGGCGCTCAGCCCGCACCACGCGGAGGCGAAGCGGCGCTCGGAGGACTGGGCCGAGCGGATGGGGCTCCTGGGCACCATCTGGGACCGCCCGATGCTGGAGGGCTTCGACCTGGCGCTGTGCGCGGCGGGCCTCGACCCGGACGCCACCCCGGAGGAGCTGGAGCTCGGCTCCGAGTGGCTCGTCTGGGGCACGTACGGCGACGACCACTACCCGCTGGTCTTCGGCCGGTCGCGCGACCTCGCCGGGGCGAAGGAGCAGACCGAGCGGTTCAGGGCCTGCATGCCGCTGGAGGACCCGGCCCTGGGTGCGGCGTCCGCCGTGAACCCGATGGAGCGCTCCCTCGCCGACCTCTGGGCGCGGACGGCGGGCCCGATGTCGCCGGAGGCGCGCGGGCAGCTGCGGTACGCGCTGGACGCCATGCTGGACGGCTGGCTGTGGGAGCTGCACAACCAGGCGCAGCACCGCGTGCCCGACCCGGTCGACTACATCGAGATGCGCCGCTCCACCTTCGGCTCGGAGCTGACCACCCTGCTGTGCCGGCTGCGGCACGCCGACGCGCTGCCGGCCGCCCTCCACCGCACGGGCACGGTGCGCGCCCTGGAGCGGTCGGTCATGGACTACGCGACGCTCCTCAACGACCTCTTCTCGTACCAGAAGGAGGTCGAGGTCGAGGGCGAGGTGCACAACGGCGTCCTGGTGCTGCAGAAGTTCTTCGACTGCGACTACCCGACGGCGGTCGCGATGGTCGACGACCTGATGCGGGGCCGGCTGCGCCAGTACGAGCACGTGAAGAAGCACGAAGTACCGCTTCTTTTCGAGGACTTCGCGCTCGACGAGGAGGGCAGGGCGGCCTTCGGGGCGTATCTGCGGGAGCTGGAGGACTGGCTCGCCGGCATCCTCAACTGGCACCGGAACGTACGGCGTTACGGGGCCGAGGACGTGCGCTCGGGCGCCGGGACCCCGCTGCTGCGGCACGGGCGGGGCCCGAGGGGGCTCGGCACCTCGGCCGCGCGGGTGACGGAACTGCTGGGGTCCGCGCCCCGCTGACGCACGCGGAAGGCCCCCGGGAGATTCCCGGGGGCCTCACGTCTCCTCAGGGGCGACGGCCGCGCAGCTCGTCGATCTCCCGGCGCTCGCGCTTGGTGGGGCGGCCTGCGCCCCGGTCACGGACGGCGGCGACCGCGACGTGCTCGCGCGGCGGCGGGGGCGGACTGTTGTCCACGTACGCCTCGGCGGCGACCGGCGGGCCGATCCGCTTGGTGTGCAGCACCTTGACCTCGACGATCCGCTCCCGACCGCCGTGGAAGACCCGGACCTCGTCGCCGGGCTTCACCGGCTGGGCGGGCTTGACCCGCTCGCCGTTGACCTTGACGTGTCCGGCCCGGCAGGCCGCCGCGGCCTGGGAGCGGGTCTTGGTCAGGCGGACCGCCCAGATCCAGCTGTCGACGCGCGCGCTCACGCTGTCCCGCTCCCCCGTCAGCCCTGCTGGAACAGCTCGGCGGGCAGCGGCTTGAGCAGCGCGTACAGGTCGTCGGTGATCGGCCGGTCCCAACTGGCGATCGTCACGAGGACGTTGTCGCTGCGGTCGAACTGGACGCAGGAGATGCGGCTCTCGGAGAGCTTGAGGCGGCGGACGATGAGGAGGTTGTCGCCCTGCATCACGGGGACGTCCTCGGTGTCGAGCACCTCGACCGGCTCGTCGTTCTCCAGGGCGGCGAGGAGCTGCGCCACCTCGAAGGGGATCTGGCCGTCCGCGAGCTCACGGGCCGGGGAGCCCTCCGGCAGATTGCCGATGATCATCGCGGGGCCGCGGCCGCCGAACAGGTCGTACCGGAGGAACACCCCCTGGCAGGAGCCGTCGGGCGCGGGCAGCAGACCGGCGCCGAGATTGCCGGGCCAGTCCCCCGGATCCATGGCCAGGACGTCGAAGTCCGGGCCCGCGGGTGTGGCGGCGCTGCGGCGGCGGAGGAAGGACATACGGCCATGGTACGTGCCCCGGCGCGGGGCGCGACGCGCCGGGCGGCTCCGTACGGCCGTCCTGACCGCACCGGTGTGCCGCGGTGCCCGTTCCACGTCCGGAGGGGCCCTCGGCGGGGCTCGGACGGGCGCCCGGCGGCCCGCTCCGGGAGACTCGCGCGCGGGGCGACCGGCGCCCCGGCGGTCACCCGGGGTGCCCGGAGGATCGCACCGGGTGCGCCGCACGGGCGACCGGGTCCGGAGCCGACGGGCCCCGCGAGGCCGGCCCGCACCGGCCGGAACCGCCTCGCCCGCGTCACTCGCCCCGGTCGCCGCCCGACCGCTCCGCCAGCCGGTCCAGGAGGCCCAACGCCTCCTCGGCGCGGGTGCGTTCGACGAAGAGGTGGTCGTGGTGGAACCCGGCCACCACGTTGCAGCTCAGGCCGGCGTCGGCGAGTTCGCGCGCGACGGCGGCCGTGAGCCCGACGGCGTCGAGGGCGGAGTGCACCCGCAGGGTGATCCGGCCCGCCACGTAGTCGTACGGGAGGGAGGCCGCGTCCGCCTCATCCTGCCGCAGGACGAGGGTGAGCCCCTCGGGCTCGGTGACGGTGACCACCGGGGCGAGCCCGGCCGGGACGGGGCCGTCCACCGTGGTGAAGACGTACCGGCCGGGGTCGAGTTCCGGCCGCAGGCCGGCGAGGAGCCGGTTCAGGTCACGTTCCGCGTTCATGCGCGCCAGGGTAGGCGGGGCTCGGTCACGGGTGCGGCAGGAGGTCCTCCGCCGGGCCTGTGGCGAAGGCCAGGGGCGGGGCTATCGCCTGGGCGTCCGCGCCCTCTCCGACCCACAGGCCGATGAAGAGCGCGGCGGTCGCTTCGAGCAGTCCCGCACGGTCGAGGCCGCCCCCGGTCAGCGGGGTGCAGCCCGTGTCCCGCACCAGCTCCGCGACCAGTGCGAGCGCCTCCCCGTCGTCCCCGCAGACCGGTACGGCGAGGGGCCGGCCGTCGAAGACCGGCGGGGTCGTCCGCCACACGTCCTCGTGGCAGAGGTTGAAGGCCTTGACGACCCGCGCCCCGGGCGCCGCGTCGGCCAGTCGGCGGGCGGCGGAGGGGCCGCCGTCCGTGAGCAGCCGGAAGCCGGGGCCCACCGGATTGGAGCAGTCCAGAAGGACCCGCCCGGCCAGGGAGGCCCGTACGCCCGCGACGACCTCCGCTCCCGCGCCGTACGGCAGCGCGGCGAGGACGACGGCCCCGAACCCGGCCGCCTCGTCGAGGCTCCCGTGCCGCGTCCCGCCGCCCAGCCGGGCGGCGAGCCGCTCCGCCCGGCGCGTGTCGCGGCCGCCGACGAGCACTTCGTGGCCCGCCCGCACCCAGTGGGTGGCGAGGGCGTCCGCCATGTTGCCCGTGCCCAGTACACCGATCCTCATCGTTCCCGTCCTTCTGGTCGTCCGGTTCTCCGGCGCCGATGTCCGGCACTCCGGGAACGACACTAGGGAGCCGGTCGGGCACCATCTGGTACGTGACTTCCGACGGACATCTCGCCGACTGCCGTGCCCGGCTGGCCTTCGACCTGCTCGCCAACACCTGGAACTCGGTGGTGCTCTGGGCCCTGCGCGACGGCCCGAGCCGCCACGTCGAGCTGCGCGGGCGCGTCGGCGGGATCAGCTCAAAAGTGCTCACCGAGACGCTGCGGCGGCTGGAGTTCAACGGCCTGGTGGAGCGGCGCGTCGACGCGGGGACGGCGGCCCGGGTCACGTACGGGCTCACCCCGCTGGGGCGGACCCTGCTCGATCCGATCGACGCGTTCGGGGCGTGGGCCTTCGAGTACGGCGACGAGGTGATGGCCGCCCGGGAACGCCGCGGCGGATGAGGGAAGCCCTTCTCCCTGCAGGCCGAACTACCTTATGAGAGAAAGGAATTCGGTCGGGCGGTCGGTGTGGAAGAGGTGACCGGCGTCGACGGTGACGAGGCGGGCTCCCGGAATCCGGTCGGCCGGCCAGGACAGCCGTTCCTGGGGGACGTGGCTGGTCGGGCCGCCGGCCAGGACCAGGGTGGGGGCGGTGATCGACGCGAGCCGGTCGCGCCGGTCGGGGTCGGGGTCGTTGAGCCGGGCGTCGGTGGCCGGGACGATCTCCCAGTCGAAGTCGAGGGGGCCCTCGGGGCGCTCGGCGACGGGGCGCGGCGGGTCGAGCGGGAAGAAGACCGGGGGCCCCTCCAGGACGAGGCGGCCGACGAGACCGGGCTCGTCCCGGGCGAGGAGGTACGCGGCGGCGGCGCCCATCGAGCGGGCGACGACGGTGGCGCCGGTGAGGCCGAGGGCCTTGAGGAAGCCGCCGAGCTCGTCGCGGAAGGCGTCGAAGCCGTAGCCGCCGGGCCGGTCGCTGAGTCCGTGGCCGCGCAGGTCGAGCGCGTACACCCGGTGGTCGGCGGCGAGGTCGGCCGCCACCTCCGCCCAGGTGGTGCCGTTCTCGCCGCGCCCGTGGACCAGGACGACGGGCGGGGCGTCCTCCGGTCCCGCGAGCCGGCAGGCGAGGCGCACGCCGTCCACGGCGACCGTGCGGACGGCCGGGTCGAGGAAGGCGGCGACCGCGCGGACGAAGGCGTCCGGGTCGTCCGCCCAGGGGTGGTGCCCGGCGCCCGCCTGGACGAGGAGTTCGGCGTGCGGGAAGAGGGCGGCCGCCTCGGCGGCCTTGGCGGGGGTCGGTCCCGCGTCGTACTCCCCCGCCAGGACCAGGACCGGCGCGGTGAGCGCGGCGAGGGCGCGGCGGGTCGCCGCCGGGTCGTAGGCGCCCTCGCCGTGGTGGGCGCCGGCGGCCTCCCAGCGGGTCCGCCGGTCGGCGGCGGCCGCGTGTTCCCGGGCGGCCGCGTCCCAGCGGCCGTAGGAGAAGGGCGCGGCGATCGCGTGCACGCGCGACAGCGGGGCGTCGGGGCCGATCGCGTCGAGCGCGGCCCTGGCCTCCGGGTACCAGTGCCGGTCGGCGAAGACCTCGGCGGCCGCGTCCCACTCCTCGTCGGTGGTGGTGACGCCGAGCGCGCGGCCGGCGGAGGTGACGAGGACGAGGGAGCGGATCCGCCCGGGGTGGGCGGCGGCGTACAGGGTCGCGAGGTTACCGCCCGCCGAGTGGCCGAGGAGGTCGATCCGCTCCAGGCCGAGGCGGGCGCGGAGCGCCTCTGACGTCGCCGACCTGCCGGTCGCAGCGGTACGTGCCGGGGTCGGCGGGCTCGGCGCTCGCCCCGGTGCCCCGGGCGTCGAGGAGGACGAGCGTGCGGTGGGCGGCGAGTCCGCCGAGGTCCCCGAGGTAGGCGGCGTCGCGCATCGGCCCGCCCGCCAGGCACACCAGCGGCTCGCCCTCCCCCCGCGTGCGGTAGGCGAGTTCGGTTCCGTCATACGTCGTGAACGTCGGCATGGGGCGGTCCTCATCGGCCCCGATGATCTTGGCAACGCATTTCGCCGAGAGCGCGGAACCGGGCGCGATACGGTGGACGGGCTGCTGTCCCCGGCGTCCTCCCTCGCCCTTAAGGAACCGTTTCACCGTGCCCGACACCCAGGAATCCGCGCTGCGCGGCGACTGCGCGAACTGCTTCGGCCTGTGCTGCGTGGCGCTGCCCTTCGCCAGGTCGGCGGACTTCGCCGCGGACAAGTCCTCCGGCGAGCCCTGCCGCAATCTGCGGGAGGACTTCCGCTGCGGCATCCACACGCGGCTGCGACCGAGCGGTTTCCAGGGCTGCACGGTGTACGACTGCTTCGGCGCGGGTCAGCGGGTGTCCCGGGTGACCTTCGGCGGGGTGTCCTGGCGCGAGGCGCCGGAGACGGCCCGGTCGATGTACGAGGTGTTCCCGGTGGTGCGCGGGCTCCACGAGCTGCTGCGGTACCTCACCGAGGCCCTGGCGCTGCCCGCCGCCCGTCCCGTCCACGCCGAGGTGCGGGCGGCGCTCGCCCGGGTCGAGGCGCTCGCGGCGGGCACGCCGGACGCGCTGGAGAAGCTGGACGTGAACGCCGTACGGGCCGAGGTGAACCCGCTGCTGCTCAGGACGAGCGAGCTGGTCCGCGCCACGGCCGGCGGCCGGCCGAGGAGCCGGCGCGGGGCGGATCTGATCGGCAAGCGGCTGCGCGGGGCGAAGCTGCGGGGTACGGATCTGCGCGGGGCGCTGCTCATCGCCGCCGATCTGACGGGGGCGGACCTGTCGCTCGCCGATCTGATCGGCGCCGACCTGCGGGACGCCGATCTGTCGGACGCGGACCTGACGGACGCGCTCTTCCTCACGCAGCCCCAGCTGAACGCGGCCCGGGGGAACGCCGCCACCCGTCTCCCGGAGGGTTTCGAGCGGCCCGCGCACTGGACCGCCTGAGGAGCGGTGCCCTGATCAGACCTCGTACGTGTACGGGGTCGTGGTCGTCAGCTCCAGGAAGCCGAGGCGGCGGAGGATCGGGCGGCTCGTGGGCGCCGCGTCGACCTGGACGTAGCGGTGGCCCCGGTCGGCGGCGACGCGGGCGCGGTGGGAGACCAGGGCGCGGTAGAGGCCGCGGCCGCGCCACCCCTCGACGGTGCCGCCGCCCCAGAGGCCGGCGAAGTCGGTGCCGGGGTGGAGTTCGAGGCGGGCCGCGCTGACGGGTTCGCCGTCGGCGAGGGCGACCACGGCGGTGACGGCGCCGGGATCGGCCGCGAGCCGGTCGAGGAGTTGGCGGCCGATGGCGGCGCTGTCGGTGCCGAAGGCGCGTTCGTGGACCTCGACCACCTGGCGTACGCCCGCCCCGTCGGTGACGGCGCGGAGTTCGACGCCCTCGGGCAGCGGGACGTCGCGGGGCAGGGCGGCGGCCTCGGCGGCCATCAGGGTCTCGGGCTCTCCCGCGGTGAAGCCCGCCGCGCGGAGCCGGTCGCCGAGGTCGGCGGGGGTGTCGTGCCCGTACAGCTTCCATTCGAAGGAGAGGCCCGCGGCCCGGTAGTGGTCGATCTGCGCGGCGACGGCGGCGTCGGTGCCGGGGACGCCGAGGCCGGACCAGAGGACGCCGTTCCACGCGTGCGCGGGGCCGGTGGCGCGGACGACGTCCCCGACGCGCTCGACGCGGCCGCCGGGGCCCTCGGGGCGGGCATCGCGGCGCATCTGGCGGTCGTACAGGGCGAGCAGTGCACTGGGGTCGCGCGGTTCGCGCGGGTGCCGGGGTTCCATGGCGGTCACTCCAGCATCCGGGCCGGAGGGCGGCAACGGGTTTTGGCGGGCGGGAGCGGGGCGGCCCCGCCTTCCTCTCGCCGACCCCTTGCCAAGCCCCCCGTACCTCCGGTTTTACTGGCCCGAGCGGATCTACCGAATGATCGGTAGGTTCTGTCGAGGGTGTGGCGCGGAGCCTGGAGGAGCGACGCATGACGGAAGAACTGCTGGACGGCGGCGAGCGGCTCGGGCGGGAGGAGCTGGCGGCGCTCCAGCTGGAGCGGCTGCGCGCGACCCTGCGGCACGCGTACGAGAACGTGGACTTCCACCGGCGCTCCTTCGACGCGGCCGGGGTGACCCCGGACGACTGCCGTACGCTCGCGGACCTGGCCCGCTTCCCCTTCACCGCCAAGTCGGACCTGCGCGACCACTACCCCTTCGGGATGTTCGCCGTCGAGCAGTCGGAGATCCGGCGGATCCACGCCTCCAGCGGCACCACCGGACGGCCCACCGTCGTCGGCTACACCGACGGCGACCTGGAGGTCTGGGCGGACGTGATGGCCCGTTCCCTGCGCGCCGCCGGCGTGCGCCCCGGGCACAAGGTCCACGTGGCGTACGGCTACGGCCTGTTCACCGGCGGGCTCGGCGCCCACTACGGGGCGGAGCGGCTCGGCTGCACGGTGATCCCCGCCTCGGGCGGCATGACGGCCCGGCAGGTGCGGCTGATCCTGGACTTCCGGCCCGAGGTGATCATGGTGACCCCCTCGTACATGCTGACCCTGCTGGACGAGTTCGAACGGCAGGGCGTGGACCCGCGGTCGACCTCCCTGAAGGTGGGCGTCTTCGGGGCCGAGCCGTGGACGGAGGAGATGCGCGAGGAGATCGAGGAGCGGTTCGCGATCGACGCGGTCGACATCTACGGCCTGTCGGAGGTCATGGGGCCGGGCGTGGCGCAGGAGTGCGTGGAGACCAAGGACGGTCTGCACGTCTGGGAGGACCACTTCTATCCGGAGGTCGTGGACCCGTTCACGGGCGAGGTGCTGCCGGACGGGGAGGAGGGGGAGCTGGTCTTCACCTCGCTCACCAAGGAGGCGATGCCGGTGATCCGCTACCGGACCCGGGACCTGACCCGGCTGCTGCCGGGGACGGCGCGGGTCTTCCGGCGGATGGAGAAGGTCACCGGGCGCAGCGACGACATGATCGTCCTGCGCGGGGTGAACCTCTTCCCCACCCAGATCGAGGAGATCGTCCTGCGCACCCCGGCCGTGGCGCCGCACTTCCAGTTGCGCCTGACCCGGGAGGGCAGGCTCGACGCCCTGACCGTACGGGCCGAGGCCCGGCCGGACGCGACGGCCGGGCAGCGGGCGGAGGCGGCCCGGGCGGTCGCGGCGGCGGTCAAGGACGGGATCGGTGTCTCGGTCGGGGTGGAGGTGGTCGATCCCGGGACGCTGGAGCGCTCGGTGGGCAAGATCCGGCGGATCGTGGACCTGCGGGAGTCCGCGTAGGGCCCGCCCGGTGGCACCGGGTCGTGCGGCGGCCGGTGCCGTCAGCCCAGGAAGGCGAGCAGGCGTTCGTCGAGCCGCTCCGGTGCGGTGAGCGGCAGGGAGTGGTGGGTGGCGCCGGGGAGCAGGACCACCTCGGCCTCCGGGAGCGTGCGCCGGACCCGGTCGGCGACCTCGGTGGCGCGATGGGTGCGGCCGCGCTCCGCGAGCAGCACCAGGAGCGGTGCGCGCAGGCCGGCGACCGCGGGCCGTCCGCCGGTGACGAGCTTGCGTCCGGGGGCGGTGGAGGCGAGGGCGTAGAGGCGCTGCCAGGCCTCGTCCGGACGGGTGCCCGCCGTCTCCCAGGCCAGGAAGGCACGGGCGCGGGCCTCGCTCGCGCGGACCAGGACGGGCAGCGCGCGCAGCAGGTAGCCGGGACGGAAGCCTGCGAAGACCCGGGTGGGGTCGACGAGGGCGAGGCGGTCGATCCGCTCCGGCGCGTGCAGCGCGTACCGGGCGGCCAGCCAGGCGCCGTACGAGTGGCCGCACAGGTGCGCGCGGGTGAGGCCGAGACCGTCCAGGAGCGCGTCCAGCCAGGCCGTCAGGTCGTCGGCGTTCTTCAGGGGCCTGCCCCGGCGTTCGGTCCGGCCGGCGTCGCCGAGGAGGTCGACCGCGTGGATCCGGTACCGCTCGCCGAGGGCCGGCGCGTTGGCGAACCAGACCAGGCCGGTGGCGGAGCCGCCGGGCAGCAGCACCAGCGGGGGGCCGTCCACCGGGCCGTGGACGTGGACGCGGGTCGGCCCGTACGGGGTGTCGACGTCCCGTTCCTCGGTGGACTCGGGCCAGCGGGCGCGGAGTTCGTCGTAGGCGAGGCCGAAGGCGCGTTCGTGGGCGGACGGAGGCATACCCATTCCTCTCGCTGAGCGATAATCTCGTTCAGCGAGAGAGTACGCAAGGGTTCGAGGGCACGGGGAGTGCGGGTGGACGATCGAAGTCCGGCGATGCGGCTGGTGCACCTGCTGCGGGCGGTCACCGTGGAGTTCGACCTGCTCGGCGCGGAGTTCGCCGCGCGCGAGGGGCTGCATCCCACCGATGTGCGGGCGCTGATCCATCTGCTGGACGCGGCACGGGACGGCACCCGGGCCACGCCCGGATGGCTCGGCGAGCGGCTGCGGCTGAACTCCGCGGGCACCACCGCCCTGGTGGACCGTCTCGAACGGCTCGGGCTCGTCCGGCGGGAGCGGGACACGGAGGACCGGCGGCGCGTCCTGCTCCGGGTGGAGGAGAGGGCCGTGGAGCTGGGGTGGGCCTTCTTCGGACCGGTCATCGGCGGGGTGGTGACGGTCGCGGAGGGGTTCGGGCCGGACGAACTGGAGACCGTGCGCCGCTTCCTGGCCTCGGTCCTCGAAGCCACCGGGCGGACGGACGCCCCCTAGACCTTCGGGTCGTCAGACCTTCGGGTCGTCAGACCTTCGCGAACCGGTCCCTCAGTTCGCGCTTGAGGATCTTGCCGCTCGCGTTGCGGGGCAGTTCGGGGAGGAAGTGGACGCGCTTGGGGGCCTTGAAGTGGGGGAGCTTCTCGCGGGCGTGGGCGAGGAGTTCGGTCTCGGTGACCTCGCCGCGCGGGACGACCACGGCGGTGACCGCCTCGATCCAGCGTTCGTCGGGAAGGCCGATCACGGCCGCCTCGGCGACCCCGGGGTGGGTGTAGAGGGCGTCCTCGACCTGGCGGGAGGCGACCAGGACGCCGCCGGAGTTGATGACGTCCTTCACCCGGTCGACGATCGTGTAGTAGCCCTCGGCGTCGCGGACCGCGAGGTCGCCCGAGTGGAACCAGCCGTGCCTGAAGGCCGTCCTGGTCTCCTCGGGCTTGTTCCAGTAGCCCTCGCACAGCTGGGGCGAGCGGTAGACGATCTCGCCGGGGGTGCCGTCGGGGACGTCGTCGCCGTTCTCGTCGACGACCCTGGCCTCGACGTGGCGGACGGGACGGCCGCACGAGTCCATCCGGCCCTCGTGCTCGTCGGGGCCGAGGACGGTGGCGAGCGGGCCGATCTCGGACTGGCCGAAGCAGTTGTAGAACCGCAGCTCCGGCAGCCGGGCGCGCAGGCGTTCCAGGACGGGCACGGGCATGATCGAGGCCCCGTAGTAGGCCTTGCGGAGCGCGGAGAGGTCGCGGGTGGCGAACTCCGGATGGTCGGCGAGGCCGATCCAGACCGTCGGCGGGGCGAACAGGCTGTCGGCGCGGCCCGCCTCGACCAGGTCGAACAGGACGGCCGGGTCGGGGCCGTCGACGAGGGTGTTCTCGGCGCCGACGGCGAGGTAGGGCAGCAGGAAGACGTGCATCTGCGCCGAGTGGTAGAGCGGCAGGGCGTGCACGGGCCGGTCGTCCTCGCGCAGGTCGAGGGCCTCGACGGCGCTCGCGTACTCGTGGGCCAGGGCGAGGTGGGTCATCACCGCGCCCTTGGGCAGGGCGGTGGTGCCCGAGGTGTAGAGCAACTGGGCGAGGTCGCGGGCGTCGCGGTCGGTGTCGTACGCCTCCGGTTCGGCGAGCGCGTCGAGCAGCGAACCGGGCGCGTCCCGCAGCGTCTTGACGGGGAAGCCGTCCGGGATCCGGTCCGCGAGGGCGGGGTCGGCGAGGACGAGCGAGCTGTCCGACTGCTCCAGGACGTACGCGAGGTCGTCGCCGGTCAGGTGGTGGTTGACCGGCACGTGGACCAGGCCGGCCCGGGCGCACGCCAGGAACGCGATGAGGTAGGCGTCCGAGTTGTGGCCGTAGGCGGCGACCCGGGCGTACTCCGGCAGCCCGATGCCGTGGTGGGCCTCCCGCAGGACGGCAGCGGCGGTGGAGACGGCCGCGTCCAGCTCCGCGTACGTCCAGCTCCGGTCGGCGTACCGCAGGGCGGTCCGGTCGGGGACGCGCCGGGCGCTCGCGCGCAGGACGCCGTCGACGGTGCGGCTGGGGAGTCGGCTCATGGCGCGATCCTGCGTGCGCGCCTCACGGGAGGTCAAGTACCCGGCGACGCGCCGGCGGGCGCCGGGCGGCCTCCCGGTTCCGCGAGGAGGACGTCCCGCGCGCGCCGGCACCGCGGGTGGCGGCCGTCCGGGACCGGCCGGCCGGGGCCCGTCAGGGGCTGAACGACATGAACACGAAGGCGGCGAAGATCGCGAGGTGGACGCCGCCCTGGAGGAGCGTGGCCCGTCCGGGCACCACGGTCAGGGCGCTCACCACGCCGGTGAGGGCGAGCAGGACCAGGTGGAGGGGGCCCAGGCCGAGCACCAGGGGCCCGGACAGCCAGATCGAGGCGAGCGCGATCGCCGGGACGGTCAGGCCGATGCTGGCGATCGCGGAGCCGTAGGCGAGGTTGAGGCTGGTCTGCATCCTGTCCCGGCGGGCCGCGCGGACGGCGGCGAGGGTCTCGGGGAGCAGCACCATCAGGGCGATGACGACACCGACGACCGCCTTGGGCAGGCCGGCCGACTGGACGCCGTCCTCGATGGTGGGCGAGATCAGCTTGGCGTTGCCGACGACGGCGACGAGGGCGAGGAGGAGCAGGCCGAGGCTGGTCCAGGTCTCGCGGCTGCCCGGCGGGGCGGCGTGCTCGTCCTCCGACTCGTGGCCGGGGCGCGGCACGGGGAGGAAGTAGTCGCGGTGCCGGATCGTCTGGACGCCGACGAACACGCCGTACAGGCAGAGGGAGGCGACGGCGGCGAAGATGAGCTGGGCGCCGGAGAACTCGGGGCCTTGGTGGCTCGTGGTGAAGGTCGGCAGGACCAGCGTCATCGTGGCGAGGGTGCAGACGGTGGCGAGCGCGCCGCCGGAGCCCTCGGCGTTGAAGACGGCGACGCGGTTGCGGAGCGCGCCGACGAGGAGGGAGAGGCCGACGATGCCGTTGCAGGTGATCATGACGGCGGCGAAGACGGTGTCGCGGGCGTAGGTCGAGGTCTTCTCGCCGCCTCCGGCCATCAGGGTGACGATGAGCCCGACTTCGATGACGGTGACGGCCACGGCGAGGACGAGCGAGCCGAAGGGCTCGCCGACGCGGTGGGCGATCACCTCGGCGTGGTGGACCGCCGCGAGGACCGCCGCGAGGAGGCAGAGCGCGATGAGCCCCACGACGAAGCCGGGGAGGTCACGCCCCCAGGCCGCGCCCAGGGCGATCGCCGCCACCACTGGCCCCCAGGTGGTCCACTGACGTGTCATTGCCGCCGTGCTCGAACTCATGATCCGCATCCTGCCACAAAGGGAGCTTTCGCCCGATTTCGGTCATTCCAGGGGTTCGGTGAGGCCGCGCTCGTACGCCGCGAGCGTCTCGACGAACATCCGCCGCTCCCTCGCGTCGAGCGGAGCCAGGGCCGTGCGCCAGGCGCCGGCGCTGCGTCCGAGCCAGCCGTCGACGGCGGGCCGGTGCCGCTCGGAGAGGGACACGATCTTGCGCCTGCGGTCGGCGGGGTCCTCGACGCGCTCCAGGACGCCCTTCTTCGCCAGGTCCCCGACCATCAGGCTGGCGGTGGTGGGGGCGACCTCCAGTTCGGCGGCGAGCTCGTTGACGCTCAGCGGTCCGTCGAAGAGGAGGTGGGCGAGCAGGGAGAGATGACGGGGTGCGAGGGTGAGCGACCTCAGGTCCTCGGGGATCCTGACGCGCTTGACCCGGGCGACCGTCCGAGGCATCAGCAGCAGCAGCGCGCGTACGGCCTCGTCCAGATCCGGTCCGGGGTCCTCGTCCTCCTCGTGGGCGTCCGGCATCGCGCACTTCCCCTTTCATTTCGATTTCAAACTCTTCATTTTGCTTTGAAAGCAAAGAGATCTTCACCGCCGATACTACGGGAAGGGCCGTTCGATCCGGGAAGATCCGTTTGGCGGCGGGCGGCGGTGGGATGACAGTGGGCATGACGGAGGATGCGGCGAGACAAGGACGTTCGACCCGGCGCGCGTTCGGCGGCGGACTGCTGGCCCTCGGAGGAGCGGTGGTGATCGGCGCGGTGCCGGGGGCCGGCCTCGCGGCCGGGGCCGTCGCGCGGCGGACCACCCTGCGGCGCGGTCCGGCCGCGCGGGCCGGGCTGCTCGCGCCGCACCTCGACGGGCTGGTGACGGAGGCCGAGGCGTTCCTCGCCCCCTCCCCCGCGCACCCCTGGTACGCGGGCGCCGTCCTGCTCGCCGGGCGCGGCGGGACCGTGGCCCTGCACCGGGCGATCGGCTCGGCCGTGCGCTACGCGGCGTACGACGAGAAGACCGACACCGGCGTCGAGCTGCCGCCGGAGCGGCAGCGGCCGACGACCGAGGACACCGTCTTCGACCTGGCCTCGGTCTCCAAGCTGTTCACCTCGATCCTGGCGGTGCAGCAGATCGAGCGCGGGGCCCTGGACCTGGAGGCGAGGGTCACGACGTACCTGCCGGAGTTCGGCGGTGGCGGGAAGCGGGACGTGACGGTGCGTCAACTCCTGACCCACACGTCGGGGTTCCGGTCCTGGATCCCGCTCTACCGGGAGCCGACGCGGGAGGGGAAGCTGGGGCTGCTCTGGGAGGAGCGGCTCGCGCACCCGCCCGGGTCCGCGTACCTCTACTCCGACCTCAACCTGATCTCGCTCCAACTGGTCCTGGAGGAGATCACCGGTCGCGGTCTGGACGCCCTGCTCCACGACGAGATCACCGCTCCGCTCGGGATGCACCGCACCCGCTTCAACCCCCCGCCCTCCTGGTGGCCGGACATCGCCGCCACCGAGGACGCCCGGCCGCCCTGGTCGGGCCTGGACCGGGGCATGGTGTGGGGCGAGGTGCACGACGAGAACGCGTACGCGCTCGGCGGGGTCGCCGGGCACGCCGGGGTCTTCTCGCGCGCCTGGGACCTGGCGATCCTCGCCCGCGCCCTGCTCAACGGCGGGGCGTACGGCCGGGCCCGCATCCTCTCCCCCGCCTCCGTGGAGCTGATGTTCACCGACTTCAACACCGCCTTCCCCGGCGACGCGCACGGGCTCGGCTTCGAGCTCCACCAGCACTGGTACATGGGCGCGATGGCCACGCCCCGCACGGCCGGGCACACCGGCTTCACCGGCACCAGCCTGGTCCTGGACCCGACGACCGACTCGTTCCTGATCGTCCTCGGCAACTCCGTGCACCCGGTGCGCTCCTGGCGCTCCGGTTCCGCGCCGCGCGTCGCCACCGCGAACCGGCTGGCCAGGGCCGTGCCCGTATGGCCCGCCCGGGGGCGCACGGCCTGGTTCTCGGGGATGGGGAGCGGTGCCACGGCCACCCTCACCCTGCCCCCGGTGCCCGGCGCGGCGCGCCTGGAGTGCGCGCTGTGGTGGGACACCGAACCGGACGCGGACGCCGCCTTCCTGGAGGCCTCCCGGGACGGCGGGACGACCTGGGAGCCGGTGCCGTTCGTCACCGCACGCCCGGGTGCGGCGTCGTCGCCGCACCCGGCGGGGGCGGTGGGCGGCTGGTCCGGGCGGGTCTGGCACCGGCTCGCGGCCGAGGTGCCGGGGACGGGCCGGGGCCCCGCCCCCGTACGGCTGCGGTGGCGGTACGCGACGGACGCGCGGTACGTCGGACGCGGGGTGTACGTGGACGGGCTGCGGGTCCTCGACGCCGCCGGCCGGCCGCTGTTCGACGAGGCCCGGCCGGCGGACGGCGCGCGGATCGAGGCGGCGGGGTGGACGGCGGCCCGGGACTGACCGGCCGGTGCGATCCGGTCCGATTCGGTCCGGTGCGGCCCCGGGGGTCCTCAGTCGGTCGCCGCCGTGCGCAGTTCCGTGAGGAGCGGGCTGATCAGGGGGTGCCCCTCGGCTCCGCGCCGTACCGCCGCGAAGACCCGGCGGGTGGGGGCGACCCCGTCCACGGGGCGGATCTCGACGTCCGTGAGGTCCATCCCGCGCAGCGCCGAGCGGGGCACGAGGGCCACCCCGGCGGAGGCGGAGGCGAGGGCGACGACGGCGCGGAAGTCGTCGGAGACGTGCGCGAAACGGGGGGCGAACCCGGCGTACTCGCAGGCCAGGACGGTGACGTCGTGGCAGGGGTTGCCGGTGGACTGCCCGATCCAGTCGTCCTTGGCGAGGTCGGCGAGCGCGACCCGCCCGCCGGCCGCCAGGGGGTGGCCGGGCGGCAGGACCGCGTCGAAGGGCTCGGCGTAGAGCGGGACGCGGGTGAGCCGGTCGTCGTCCTCGCCGGGGGCGCCCCGGTACTCGACGGCGACGGCCACGTCCACCTGCCGGTCCAGGACCATGAGCAGGCTCTCGTCGCCCTCGGCGTCCCGCACCCGGACCCGGATGCCGGGCGCGGTGCGGGCGAGCGCCGTGAGGGCGGGGGCCACCACGAGGCCGATGCCGGTGGCGAAGGCGGCGACCGTGACCGTACCGGCCTCGCCGGAGCCGTAGGCGGCGAGTTCGGCCTCGGCGCGTTCCAGCTGGGCCAGGACGGCGTTGGCGTGGCTCAGCAGGATCTCGCCGGCCGGGGTGAGGCGGGCGCCCCGGGCGCTGCGCTCGACCAGGCGGTGGCCGGTCTCCTGCTCCAGGGCGGCGAGCTGCTGGGAGACGGCGGAGGGGGTGAGGTAGAGCGCGGCGGCCGCCGCCGTGACCGTGCGGTGGTCGGCCACCGCACGGAGGATGTGCAACCGCCGCGCTTCGATCATGTCCCCAGTCTCGCAGGCCGGAGGGCCTGCTCCAGCCGTCCCGGCGTCAGCCGGCCAGGGCGGCGCGGGCCGCGACGAACGCGTCCACGGCCCGGTTCACGTCCTCCGTGGAGTGCGCGGCCGAGAGCTGGACGCGGATGCGGGCCCGGCCCTGCGGCACGACCGGGTACGAGAAGCCGATCACGTACACGCCGCGCTCCAGGAGCAGTTCGGCCATGCGTCCGGCGACGGCGGCGTCGCCGATCATGACGGGGGCGATGGCGTGGTCGCCGGGGAGGACGTCGAAGCCCTCCTCGGTCATGCGGGAGCGGAAGAGCGCCGTGTTGGCCCTGAGGCGCTCGCGCAGGTCGCCGGCGGACTCCAGGAGGTCGAGGACCTTGAGGGAGGCGGCGGCGATGACCGGGGCGAGGGTGTTGGAGAAGAGGTACGGGCGGGAGCGCTGGCGCAGCAGGGCGACGATCTCGGCGCGGGCGGCGACGTAGCCGCCGGAGGCGCCGCCGAGGGCCTTGCCGAGGGTGCCGGTGATGATGTCGACGCGGTCCATGACGCCGTGCAGTTCGGGGGTGCCGCGCCCGCCGGGGCCGACGAAGCCGACGGCGTGCGAGTCGTCGACCATGACCATGGCGTCGTAGCGGTCGGCCAGGTCGCAGATCTCGTCGAGCGGGGCGACGTAGCCGTCCATCGAGAAGACGCCGTCGGTGACGATCAGCTTGCGCCGGGCGCCGCCCTCGGTGGCCTCCTTGAGCCGCTGCTCCAGGTCGGCCATGTCGCGGTTGGCGTAGCGGAAGCGGCGGGCCTTGGAGAGGCGGATGCCGTCGATGATCGAGGCGTGGTTGAGTGCGTCGGAGATGACGGCGTCCTCGGCGCCGAGGATCGTCTCGAAGACGCCGCCGTTGGCGTCGAAGCAGGAGGAGTAGAGGATCGTGTCCTCCTGGCCGAGGAAGGAGGACAGGCGCGCCTCCAGCTCCTTGTGGACCTCCTGCGTGCCGCAGATGAAGCGGACGGACGCCATGCCGTAGCCCCAGCGGTCCAGGGCCTCGTGGGCGGCGGCGACCACCTCGGGGTGGTCGGCGAGGCCCAGGTAGTTGTTGGCGCAGAAGTTGAGCACCTCGCCGGGGCGGCCGCCGGCGGTCACCTCGACGGTGGCCGACTGCGGGGTGCCGATGACGCGCTCGGGCTTGTGGAGTCCGGCCTGCTCGATCTCTTCGAGGGTGGCTCGGATGTCGTCGCGAACGGAATCGAACATGGGTCAGGCTCCCGCAGTCCAGTCGAGGATGATCTTGCCGCTCTTGCCGGAGGCCGCGTCGTCGAAGGCGGCCTCGAAGTCGGTGTACGCGTAGCGTCCGGTGATCACGGGGGCGAGGTCGAGGCCGCCCTCCAGGAGCACCGACATCGCGTACCAGGTCTCGAACATCTCGCGGCCGTAGATGCCCTTGATCGTGATCATGGAGGTGACGATCTTCGCCCAGTCGACGGCGAAGTCCTCGCTGGGCAGGCCCAGCATGGCGATCCTGCCGCCGTGGGTCATGTTGGCGACCATGTCGCGCACCGCGTGCGGGTTGCCGGACATCTCCAGGCCGACGTCGAAGCCCTCCTTGAGCCCGAGGGTGCGCTGGCCGTCCGCGATGGTCCGCTCGGCGACGTTCAGGGCGAGGGTGACGCCCGTCTTGCGGGCGAGTTCGAGGCGCTCCTCGCTGACGTCGGTGATGACGACGTTGCGGGCGCCGGCGTGCTTGGCGACGGCGGCGGCCATGATGCCGATCGGGCCGGCGCCGGTGACCAGGACGTCCTCGCCGACGAGCGGGAAGGAGAGGGCGGTGTGGACGGCGTTGCCGAAGGGGTCGAAGATCGCGGCGACGTCCAGGTCGACGGGGACGCGGTGCACCCACACGTTGGAGGCGGGCAGCACGACGTACTCCGCGAAGGCGCCGTCGCGGCCGACGCCGAGGCCGACGGTGGCGCGGCAGAGGTGGCGGCGGCCGGCCAGGCAGTTGCGGCACTTGCCGCAGACGAGGTGGCCCTCGCCGCTGACCAGGTCGCCGACGGCGATGTCGGCGACGTCACGGCCGACGTGGACGACCTCGCCGACGAACTCGTGGCCGATCGTCAGCGGGGTGCCGATCGTCTTCCGCGCCCAGCCGTCCCAGGAGCGGATGTGCAGGTCGGTGCCGCAGATGCCGGTCCGCTTGACCTTGATGAGGACGTCTCCGGGGCCGGTCTCCGGCTCGGGCACGTCCGTGAGCCAGAGTCCCGGCTCCGCCTTCAGCTTGACCAGTGCCTTCAATGCAACGGCTCCCGACGTGCGTGTCCTGTGATGTGGGGGTGAGGGCAGGGCTGTACGCCCAAGATCCCCGGAAGAGAATCTCCCGTACGCGCGGCTCCCGGTCCATCGAGGATTTCTTAAGCGCGCTCGCAGATCAGCTTCACACCCGGGGCGGGGGCGGCCCGGCGTCAACACGCGGAGGGGCGATCACCCTTCCGGGCGGGTCCCTTACGGACGGGTCACCGCTCCAGGACGCTCATCGCCGCGTTGTGGCCGGGGATGCCGCTCACTCCCCCGCCCCGGACCGCGCCCGCACCGCAGAGGAGCACGTTGGCGTGGCGGGTCCCGACCCCCCAGCGGCCGCCGTCCTCTCCGTGACCCGGCTCGTCCGCGTACGGGAAGGAGAGGTCGCGGTGGAAGATGTGGCCGCCCGGCAGCCGCAGCTCGCGTTCGAGGTCGAGCGGGGTCTTCGCCTCGACGCAGGGGCGCCCGTCGGCGTCGGGGGCGAGGCAGTCGGTGATCGGCTCGTCCAGGTGGGCGTCGAGCCGGGCGAGGGTGGCCGCGAGGAGTTCGGCGCGGGTGCCGTCGTTGTCGGCGGCGAACAGCCGGGCGGGGGTGTGCAGTCCGAAGAGGGTGAGGGTCTGGTGGCCGCGGGCGGCGAGGTCCGGGCCGAGGATCGTCGGGTCGGTGAGGGAGTGGCAGTAGATCTCGGAGGGCGGCGCGGTGGGCAGGCGTCCGGCGGCGGCCTCGGCGTGGGCGGTGGCCAGTTGTCCGTACCCCTCGGCGATGTGGAAGGTGCCGGCGAAGGCCTCGCGCGGGTCGACGGAGCGGTCCCGGAGCCTCGGCAGCCGGGTGAGCAGCATGTTGACCTTGAACTGGGCGCCCTCGGGGGCGGGCGGGGGCGGGTCGCCGAGGAGGGTGGCGAGTTCCGTCGGGGAGGCGTTGACGAGGACGTGGCCCGCCTCGACGGTCCCCTCGCCGTCGGCCGTGCGGTACGTGACCTCGGCGCGGCGTCCGTCGGTCTCGATCCGGGTGACCTCGTGGCCGGTGCGGAGGTGGGCTCCGGCGGTGCGGGCCGCGTCCGCGAGGGCGTCGGTGAGGGCGCCCATGCCGCCCACCGGCACGTCCCAGTCACCGGTGCCGCCGCCGATGACGTGGTAGAGGAAGCAGCGGTTCTGGAGGAGGGTGGGGTCGTGGGCGTCGGTGAAGGTGCCGATGAGGGCGTCGGTGAGGACGACGCCGCGGACCAGGTCGTCGGCGAAGCTCCTCTCCACCGCGACGCCGAGGGGTTCCTCGAAGAGCGTCCGCCAGGTGTCGGCGTCGTCGACGCGGGCGCGCAGCTCGGCCCGGGTGGGGAGCGGTTCGGTGAGGGTGGGGAAGATCCGGCGGGCGGCCCGGCCGGTGCGGGCGTAGAACGCCCGCCAGGCCTCGTACTCGCGGTCGGAGCCGGTCAGGGCGGCGAAGGAGGCGCGGGTGCGCTCGGGACCGCCGCCGACGAGGAGGCCGCCGTCGCCCTTCGGGGTGTACGAGGAGACGGACCGCTTCCGCACCTCGAACGTCAGGCCGAGGTCCCGGACGATCTTCTCCGGGAGGAGCGAGACGAGGTACGAGTACCGGGAGAGGCGTGCGTCCGTCCCGGCGAACGGGCGGGTGGAGACGGCCGCCCCGCCCGTGGAGCCGAGCCGTTCCAGGACGAGGACGGTCCGCCCGGCGCGGGCCAGGTAGGCGGCGGCGACGAGCCCGTTGTGCCCTCCCCCGACGACGACGGCGTCGTACGAAGGGGCGGGCGCGGGGGTTCCGGGGAGCGGGTCGGGGGCGGTCATGGCTCATGCTCACACGCGGGCGGGGGGCGGGAAAGGGGGCGCGGCCGGGGCCCGTCGCCTCCCGTGGGGTGATCAGGCCGAGGCCGCTCCCCGGGGCGGTGTGGCCGCCCCGAGGAGGAGGGCGGCGGCTTCGGTGGGCCGGCCGAGGCGTTCGAGGCAGCGGGCCCCGTCCTCCAGGGCGGCGACGGTGTCGGGGTGGGCGGGGCCGAGGAGCCGGGTGCGGGCGGCGGCGACGGCGCGGTGGGTCTCCAGGGCCTCCTCCCAGCGGTCGAGCCGGCCGAGGGCGACGGCGGTCTCCCGGCGGCTGAGGAGGGTGTCCGGGTGGTCGGCGCCCAGGACGCGCTCCCGGTCGGCGCGGACGGCCCGGGACTCCGCGAGCGCCTCCTCCCAGCGCCCGAGCCGGCCGAGGTTGACGGCGAGGACGTGGCGGGCGCGCAGGGTCTCGGGCCCGTCGGCGCCCTGGGCGCGGGTGCGGGCGGCGACGAGCTCGCGGCAAACGTCCAGGGCGTCCGCGGCCTGTCCGAGCCGCCCGAGGAAGACGCCGGTCTCGTAGCGGGCGGCGAGGGTCTCCGGGTGGTCGGCGCCGAGGGCCGCGGCGCGCGCCTCGGCGACCGCGCGGTACTGGGCGAGCGCCTCCTCCCCGCGCCCCAGGCGCCCGAGGAGATGGGCGACCTCCTGCCGGGTCGCCAGGGTGTCGGGGTGGCCGGGGCCGAGCAGCCGGGCCCGCGCCTCCGCGACCCCGTGCGCCGTGCGGTGCGCCTCCTCCAGGCGGCCGAGGCGGCCGAGGGTGAACGCCAGGTTGTGGCGGCAGCGCAGGGTGTCGGGGTGGCCGGGGCCGGCGGTGCGCTCGCGGGCGGCGAGCACCTCGACGTAGAGCTCGTACGCCTCGGGGTGCCGTCCGAGGCGCCCGAGCGCGTACGCCCGTTCCTGCCGTGCCGCGAGCGTGTCGGGGTGGTCCTCGCCGAGGACGCGGGCGCGGGCGCGGGCGACCCGGTCGAAGAGGTGCAGGGCTTCGGCGGGGCGGTCGAGGCGGGCGAGGGCGAAGCCGACCTCGTACTGGCTGGCGAGGGTGTCGGGGTGGTCGGGGCCGAGGACCCGCGCGCGGTCCTCGGCGACGGACCGGTGGACCGCCTCGGCCTCGTCCCAGCGGCCGAGCCTGCCGAGGCCCATCCCGGCCCGGTACCGGCCTGCGAGCACCGCGACCAGTTCGGCGGGGGGCGCGGCCGGGGCGAACGCGGTGGTGACGGGTGCTGGGGTGGCGGGCGCCGGGTCGACGGGCGTGGCTGTGCCGGGCGCGGCGGTGGTCCACTCGGTGGTGAGGACGGCCGCGGCGGGGTCGTGGGCGGCCGGGCGCGGACCGCCTGCGGCGGTGGCGGCCGGGCGGTGGCCGCCGGCCATCCCACGGGCCCACGCGGGCGCGACGGGGCCGGGTCCGGTGTCGGAGCCGATATGGGGCCCGGTATCGACCGACACGGGCCGGGTCGGCGGGAGGGGCGGCTGCGCGGGCACGCCGGGTAGTGGTGCGAACGGGGACGGTCCCGCGCGGCCCGAGACGATCCGGCGGCGCAGGTCGCCCGCGTCGGCCGGCCGCTCCTCGGGGACCTTGGCGAGCAGGTCGACGACGAGGCGGTCGAAGTAGTCGGGCAGCTCGGCCCGGTGGGCGCGCGGCGGGCTCGGCACCGTGTCCCGGTGGCCGATGAGGATCGCCCAGGAGTCGTCGAGGTCGAAGGGCGGGGCGCCGGTGGCGAGTTCGTACAGCACGCACCCCAGCGAGTAGAGGTCGCTGCGGTGGTCGATCTCGCCGCCGCCGATCTGCTCCGGGGACATGTAGTGGGGCGTGCCCATGGCGATGCCGGTCCCGGTGAGCTTGGAGGTGAAGTCCATGTCGGCGCCGAGCCGCGCTATCCCGAAGTCGCAGATCTTCACCGTGCCGTCCCGCAGCCGCATGATGTTCGCGGGCTTCAGGTCGCGGTGCACGATGCCCCGGCGGTGCGTGTACGCGAGGGCGTCGGCGACCTGGTCGGCGATCTCGACGAGGTCCTGGACGGGCAGCGGGTTCTGGGCGTTGGCCGCGAGGAGCTGGCTGAGGTTGCGGCCCTCCAGGAGCTCCATGACGAGGAAGAGCACACCCTCGTACTCGCCGAAGTCGTGCACGACGGTGATGCCCCGGTGCTGGAGCGCGGCGGCCACCCGCGCCTCGCGCCGGAAGCGCTCGCGCACCACGTCGCGGACGTGGGGGTCCCGCTGCGGGCCGAGGGGTTTGAGGCACTTCACGGCGACGCGGCGGCCGAGCGCCTCGTCGGTGGCGCGCCACACCTCGCCCATGCCCCCGCGGCCGATGACCTCGTGCAGGCGGTACCGGCCCTGGATCAGTCTGGAGTCCCCCATCGCGTGCCGCCGCCCCCGTCGATTCCGTGCGCCCTTTCCGGTGTGTCCAGTATGGCCGCCGGGTCGGACGACGGGTACGGGGCGGGGTACGCGTACGGGTCGGGTCGCGTCTCCGGGCCGAGCCGCGCCACGGCCCGCAGGACGTGCCGGGGCGGCAGCCTCCAGCGCAGGCCGGAGGGAACGCAGCGCAGGAGGTTGGCCGTGGCGACGAGCCGGCGGGTGACGGTCTCCGGCGGCGGGGCGGGCCGCCCGTAGAGGGCGTGGGCGTACGGGGGCAGGGTGTCGTACGCGAGTGCCGTGACGCGCCGCCAGATCACCTCGCGCGCCGGGACCAGGGCGGGTCGGACGGGCGGGCGGCGCAGGAAGTCCTCGACGGTCCGGGCGTCGGGCCCGGCGGCGAGCCGGGGGCGCACCGCCTCGAAGTGGGCGGCGAGTTCGGCGGTGGACGCCGGGGCGGCGTCCGGGTCGAGTCCCACGAGCCGGGCCGAGGACCGGTGTTCGTCGACGTAGCGGTCGGCCAGGGCGTCGGTGAGCGGGATCCCGGAGCGGCGGGCGACGGAGAGGTACGAGTCGGTCTCGGCGCAGTGGACCCAGAGCAGCAGTTCGGGGTCGTCCACGCCGAGCCGCCGGTGGATCCGGCGGACGCGGGCGCCGGCCTCCTCCGCCGCCGCGGTGGTGCCGTAGCCGAGGGTCCCGACGAAGTTCGCGGTCCGCATCAGGCGGCCCCAGGGGTCCTGCCGGAAACTGCTGTTGATCATGACGCCGCGGACGGCGACGGGGTGCAGCGCCTGGAGCCAGAGGGCCCGGACGCCGGCGATCCACATCACCGGGTCGCTGTGCAGCTGCCAGGTGACGGAGCGGGGTCCGAAGAGCCCGGGGTCGGCGTCCTGCCTCATGGCGTTCAGGCTACGCCGGAACGGGGGCGGGAGAGCCGTTCGGTGCGGGGTCTTCGTGCCGGGGCGCCGGGCCACTTCTCCCGGGGGGACTGTCTCTCAGGTCGCCCGCCGCTGCCGGGAGGCGTAGGCGCGGGACTTGTTGCGGTTGCCGCACACCCGCATGGAGCACCAGCGGCGGCTCCGGTTCTTCGACACGTCCCAGAAGGCCCATCCGCAGGTGTGCTCGGCGCAGCGCTTGAGGCGGGCCGCGTCCCCGGTCGCGACCAGTTCGCTCCAGGCGATGGCGAGCCGTGCCAGCGGTTCGCGCTGCGGGGGCAGTCCGGTCACCGGGGTCAGGACGCCGTGTGCCGTGACCCGTACCGGATGTCCGGCGAGGACCCGGTCCGCCCCGGCGAGCAGGGCGGGGTCGGGGACGTCGCCCACGTGGGCCCCCAGCTCCTCCCGGAGGCCGGCGCGCAGGGCCAGGTAGTCGCGGTGGATGCCGTCGGGGACCGGGCCGGGCGCGTCGAGCAGGCCGCGTCCCCGCAGCCAGTCGGCGAGCCCGTCCGGGGTGGCGATCTCGTCGCTCCCCTCCTCCACGTCGACCGTGTTGGCGAAGGCCTCCACGAGGACGGCCCCGGCGGGCGGCTCCAGCATGACGACTCCTTCCGCGGACTCCTCACCATTCTACCGGCAAAACGTTTAGGCGGTTGCGGGTCGGCCGGTCGTGCGCCAGAGTGGCCTCACCGGCTAAAGCGTTTGATGGTTAGGGGAGGATCATGCTCACAGCGCCGCCCGGAGCGACGAAGACCGGCGGGAGCCCCGGCCGGGCCGATCCCCGCCGCCGCAACACCCCGGTCCTGGTCGGCTTCACCGCCGTCACCAACCTCGCCGACGGGGTGGTGAAGATGGCCCTCCCGGTGCTCGCCGCCGGTCTCACCGGGTCCCCCGCCGAGGTCACCGCCGTCTCGCTGGCCCTCACGCTGCCCTGGCTGCTCGTCGCCCTGCACGTCGGCGTGCTCGTCGACCGCTCCGACCGGCGGCTGCTGCTCTGGGGCGCGAACGGGGCGCGGCTGGCGGCCACGGTCCTGCTCACCGCCTCCGCCGTCGGCGACGGCCTCACCCTCGGGGTGCTCCTGGGCGCGGGGGCGGTCCTCGGCGTCGCCGACGTGCTCGCCTCGACCTCCGCCTCCGCCCTGGTCCCGGCCGCGGTGCCGGTGGAGCGGCGCGAGGGCGCCAACGCCTGGATGGTGGGGGCCGAGACCGTGGGCCAGGAGTTCGCCGGTCCCTTCGCCGGCGGGCTGCTGCTGGCCGCCGGGACGGGGTTCGCCCTGGGAGCGACGAGTGTCGCGTACGCCCTCGCCGCGCTCTCCCTGTTCCTCCTGGTGGGCCGTTTCCGGGCGCCCGCGCCCGCGCCGGGCGCGGTGGCCGTCCCGGTCAACGCCCGGATCGCCGAGGGGATGCGCTTCCTGTGGCGGGACCGGGTGCTGCGCACCCTGTCGCTGATCGTCGCCGTGCTCGCCGCCGTCTGGGGCGCCTGGCTGGCGCTCATGCCGCTCTACGCCCGGCAGGACATGGCGCTCGGCCCCCGGGAGTACGGCATCGTGCTCAGCGCCCTCGGTGTCGGCGGGCTCGTGGGCGCGGCGGTCGTCACCCGGGTGAACCGGCTGCTCGGCGCGCGCTGGGCGATGTTCGCCGATCTGGTCGGCACCGCCCTGATGGTGGCCCTGCCGGCCCTGACCACCGACATCCGGACGGTGGCGGCCGGGGCCTTCCTCGGCGGCATGGGCGGCACGCTCTGGACGGTCAACGCCCGCACCCTCACCCAGCGCGTCGTCCCCGACGAGATGCTCGGCCGCTACAACGCGGCGGCCCGGCTCTTCAGCTTCGGCGCCATGCCGCTGGGCGCGGCCCTGGTCGGGCTCCTGGCCGAGTGGGGCGGTACGCGGCTCGCCTTCGGCGTCTTCGCGGTGGCCGTCGCGGTGACCCCGGTGCCGTTCCTCAGGAACGTCACCCCTTCGGCCCTGCGGGCCTTCCGCGCCTGACCGGGACGTCCGGGCCGGAGCCCCGGTCCCTCTGGCCCATCCGGCCCCTCTTGCGGGCACGCCGCCCTGTGTCACCCCGTTTCCGGACGGATCGCGCACCACCATGGGACGGGCACGCCCGGCTGCGACGCGGGCGCGTCCGGGACGGCGGACGGGGCAGACGCCCCGGGAGCACGCCGGGGCCGGCCGGGCGACCGCGCCCGCGCCCGCGCGTACGAGGCCGCACGAGGCACACGGCTCACGGCTCATACGAGGCACACGACGGAGGAGACATGCGCAAGAACAGGCGCTCGGACGGCGCGGCCCCGACCGACGAGGAGCTCGACGCGCTCGACGCCCACTGGCGGGCGGCCAACTACCTCGCCGTCGGACAGATCTACCTGATGGACAACCCGCTGCTGCGCAAACCCCTGGAGCCGGAGCACATCAAGCCCCGGCTGCTCGGGCACTGGGGCACGTCCCCGGGGCTCAACCTCGTGCACACCCACCTCAACCGGGTGATCCGGAACCGGGGCCTCGACGCCCTGTGCGTGTGGGGGCCCGGCCACGGCGGCCCGGCCGTCCTGGCGAACTCCTGGCTGGAGGGCAGCTACAGCGAGGTCTACCCGGACGTGAGCCGGGACGAGGAGGGCATGGCCCGGCTGTTCCGGCAGTTCTCCTTCCCCGGCGGGGTGCCGAGCCACGTGGCGCCCGAGACCCCCGGCTCGATCCACGAGGGCGGCGAGTTGGGCTACTCCCTGTCGCACGCGTACGGCGCCGCCCTCGACAACCCGGACCTCCTGGTGGCGTGCGTCATCGGGGACGGCGAGGCGGAGACGGGGCCGCTCGCCGGGTCCTGGCACGCGAACAAGTTCCTCGACCCCGTCCACGACGGGGCCGTCCTGCCGGTCCTCCACCTCAACGGCTACAAGATCGCGAACCCCACCGTGCTCGCCCGGCTCCCCGAGGCGGAGCTCGCCGAGCTGCTGCGGGGCTACGGCCACGACCCGCTGCACGTGACCGGCGACGACCCGCGCGAGGTCCACCGGGCGATGGCGGCCGCGATGGACACGGCGCTCGACCGCGTCCGGGACATCCAGCGGAAGGCCCGCGACGGCGGGGCGGCCGAGCGGCCGAGGTGGCCGGTGATCGTCCTGCGCACGCCGAAGGGCTGGACCGGCCCGGCGGAGGTCGACGGGCTGCCCGTCGAGGGCACCTGGCGTTCCCACCAGGTGCCCCTGCCGGGCGTACGGGAGAACGCGGAGCACCGCGCACAACTGGAGGCGTGGCTGCGCTCGTACCGCCCCGAGGAGCTGTTCGGCGACGACGGCACGCCGTCCGAGCGGGTGCTCGCCTGCGTGCCGGACGGCGAGCGCCGCCTCGGCGCCACCCCGCACGCCAACGGCGGCCTGCTGCGGCGGGACCTGCCCGTACCGCCCCTGGAGCGCTTCGCCGTGCCGGTGGAGGAGCCGGGCGCCACCCGGCACGAGCCGACCGGCGTCCTCGGGGACCTGCTCGAAGCCGTCATGGCCGCCACTGCGGACCGGCGCGACTTCCGGCTCGTCGGCCCCGACGAGACCGCGTCGAACCGGCTCCAGGCGGTGTACGGGGCCAGCGGCAAGGCCTGGCAGGAACCGCTCCTGAAGACCGACGAGCACCTCGACCGGCACGGCCGCGTCATGGAGATCCTCTCCGAGCACACCTGCCAGGGCTGGCTGGAGGGGTACTTGCTCACCGGCCGCCACGGCCTCTTCTCCTGCTACGAGGCCTTCGTCCACATCGTCGACTCCATGGTCAACCAGCACATCAAGTGGCTGCGGACCTCGCGCACCCTGCCCTGGCGGGCGCCGATCGCCTCCCTCAACTACCTGCTGACCTCGCACGTGTGGCGGCAGGACCACAACGGCTTCTCGCACCAGGACCCGGGCTTCGTCGACCACGTGCTCAACAAGAGTCCCGAGGTCGTCCGCGTCTACCTGCCGCCGGACGCCAACACCCTGCTGTCCGTCGCCGACCACGCGCTGCGCAGCCGGGACTACGTCAACGTGATCGTCGCCGGCAAGCAGCCCTGCTTAGACTGGCTCTCCCTGGACGAGGCCCGCGCCCACTGCGCCCGGGGCGCCGGGGTGTGGGAGTGGGCGGGCACCGAGGACGGCACGCGCGAGCCGGACGTGGTCCTCGCCTGCGCGGGCGACGTGCCGACCCAGGAGGTCCTTGCGGCGGCGAGCCTGCTGCGGCGGCACCTGCCCGACCTGGCGGTCCGGGTGGTGAACGTGGTCGACATGACGCGGCTCATGCCGCACGAGGAGCACCCGCACGGGATGACCGACGGGGAGTACGACGCGCTGTTCACCACGGACCGGCCGGTGATCTTCGGCTACCACGGCTACCCGTGGCTGGTGCACCGGCTCGCCTACCGCCGGGCCGGGCACGCGAACCTGCACGTGCGGGGCTACAAGGAGATGGGCACCACCACGACCCCCTTCGACATGGTCGTGCGCAACGACCTCGACCGCTACCGCCTGGTGATGGACGTGATCGACCGCGTGCCCGGCCTGGGCGTACGGGCCGTGGGGGTGCGGCAGGCCATGGCGGACGCCCGTACCCGCCACCACTCCTGGATCCGGGAGCACGGCACCGACATGCCCGAGGTCGCCGACTGGACCTGGACCGGGTCCGGCGCCCGGCACGAGGACGCCCCGTGACGGACGCCCCCTCGGGGACCTGACGGCGGTCGCCGGGGAGCAGCTTCCCGTACGGGCCCACCGACACCCGGAACATACCCCCAGGGGTAAGACTGTTAGAGTCAATGTCATACCCCGGGGGGTAATTCTCCAGTGAAGGGAACGGCTCGTGTTCTTTGTCGACACCATCGATGTCGAGGGCCTCGGAAACCGCGGCTACCTGGCCGGTGGCGAGCGGACGGCGGTGGCGGTGGACCCGCCCCGTGACGTCGACCGGGTCCTTGCCGCCGCCGCCCGGCGCGGGGTGCGGATATCCCACGTGGTGGAGACGCACCTCCACAACGACTACGTCACCGGCGGACCGGAGCTGGCCCGGCTCACCGGCGCCGCCTACCTGGTCCCGGCCGATGCCCGCGTCTCGTTCGACCGGGTCCCGGTCGCGGACGGCGACACCGTCGACGTCGACGCCGGCCTGCGCCTGGCGGCCGTCGCGACCCCCGGCCACACCCCGCACCACACCGCGTACGTCCTGAGCGAGAGCGGCAGGCCCGTGGCGGCCTTCACCGGCGGCTCCCTGCTCATCGGCACCGTCGGCCGCCCCGACCTCGTGGAGCCGCGCCTCACCGAGGAGCTGGCCCGAGCCCAGCACGCCTCCGCCCACCGGCTCGCCCGGACCCTGCCCGACGACACCGCCGTCCTGCCCACCCACGGCTTCGGCAGCTTCTGCTCCTCCGCGCAGGCGGACGGCGACGCCACCACGATCGGCAAGGAGAAGACCGCCAACCCCGCCCTCACCACGGACGTGGACGCCTTCGTGGCCGACCTGCTCGCGGGCCTGGAGGACGTCCCCGCCTACTACGCGCACATGGGCCCGGCGAACGCGTCCGGCCCCGCGCCGGTGGACCTCACTCCGCCGGCCCCCGCCGACCCGGACGAGATCGCCGCGCGGCTCGCCGCCGGGGAGTGGGTCGTGGACCTGCGCAGCCGGATCGCGTTCGCGGAAGGGCACGTGGCCGGCTCGTTCAACTACGAGGCGGACGGCAAACTCGCCACCCACCTGGCCTGGACGGTCCCCTGGGGCAAGCCCGTCACCCTGCTCGCCGAGACGGCCGAACAACTCGCCGACGCCCAGCGCGAACTGGTCAGGGTCGGGATCGACCGCCCGGCGGCCGCCGCCCTCGGCGGACCCACGGCCTGGATCCGTGACGGCGAGACCCCCGCCTCCTTCCCGCGCGCCACTTTCGCGGACCTCGCGGCCCGGAACACCGACGGGACCGTCGTCCTGGACGTACGCCGTGCCTCCGAGCGCGCGACCGGGTGGATCGAGGGCTCCGTCCACGTCCCGGTCCACGAACTGCACCGCCGCATCGGCGAGGTGCCCGACGGAACCGTCTGGGTGCACTGCGCCGGCGGCATGCGCGCCGCCATCGCCGCCTCCCTCCTCGACGCGGCCGGCCGCGAGGTGGTCGCCGTCGACGACGGCTTCGACGCCGCCACCGAGGCCGGGCTGACCGTCGTCACCGGCTGAACCGGGTTCCACGTCCACCCGCTGCCCGTACGAGCGCCCGCCCGTCGGGACGGCCCGCCCGTGAGCCGGGTCCCGCCCCACGGGACGCCGCTCGGCGGACACACCGCGGGACGCCGCTCGGCGGACACCCGGCGGCAACAGAGAAAGTCACGTCCATGATGTTCCCCGGCACGACCGCGTGAGCGCGCTGGTCCTCGCCCTGACCGCCGGAGCGGTCATCGGCCTGGCGCTCGGCGCCCTCGGCGGAGGGGGCGGCGTCCTGGCCGCCCCCGCCCTGATCCACCTGCTCGGTTTCACCCCGGCCGCCGCCGCGACGGCCGGTCTGATCATCGTCACGATCACCACGGTCAGCGCCCTGCCCGCACACGTCCGCGACGGCCACGTCGCCTGGCGGACGGGCACGCTGTTCGCGGCGGCGGGCGTCGCCCCGGCCCTCCTGGCCGGATTCGCCGCGGCGCGCCTTCCCGGGTCCGTACTCACCGTCGCGTTCGCGGCCGTCGCCGTCGTGGCGGCGCTGCGGATGCTGCGCCCCTCCGACCCCCGGCCGGTGACCGACGTCCGCGCCGCCAGGGCGGCCGGGGCGGGAGCCGGACTCGGCGCGGTGACCGGTCTCCTCGGGGTGGGCGGCGGCTTCCTCGCCGTTCCCGCGCTGACGGGGGTCCTGGGCCTGCGGATGCGGCAGGCGGTCGGCACGAGCCTGCTCGTCATCACCGTCAACTCCCTCGCCGCGCTCGCCGCGCGTGCGGGGAGCGGCGGGGACCTGCGCTGGGAGGTGACCGGCCCCTTCGCGGCCGCCGCCGTCCTCGGCGCGTGGGACGGCAGGCGGCTCGCCGCCCGAGTCACCGGAGACGCGCTGCGGAAGGCCTTCGCGTACCTGCTCCTGACGGTGGCGGCCCTCATGCTCGCCGACGTCGTCCGCTGAGACGCGCGTCCGGCGAGGTACGCGTCCGGCGAGGCGTGCCGGAAGGGGCACGCCCGCCGGGGCACGCGCTCCCGGGCCCGGCCGCCACGGCCGACCACCACGACCGCCTTCCGCCGACGACCACGACCACGACCACGACCACGACCAGCCACCGCGACACGTTCCAGCAATACTCCCGCAATACCCCCGGGGGTAAAATGATCCCGCCCCGCGCGGGCCCGTCGACAGACAAGGACCACATCCGTCATGACCACGCCCACCGCCCTCGGCACCGACGAGGCACGCACCCGCCTGCACGAGCTGACCGTGATCGACGTGCGGACCCCGGGCGAGTTCGCGAGCGGCCACGTGCCCGGCGCGCTCAACATTCCCCTGGCCCGGATCGAGGAGGCCCTGCCGGAGATCCGCGGGACCGCCGACCGGGGGGAGGTCCTGGTGGTCTGCGCCTCCGGTGCCCGCTCGGAGAACGCCTGCCGGACCCTCGCCGAGCACGGCGTCACCGCCACCACCCTCACCGGCGGCACCAACGCCTGGGCCGCCGGCGGACACGACCTGCACCGCCCCGGAGGCCGGCCGCGTACCTCCTGGGCCATGGAGCGGCAGGTCCGCTTCACCGCCGGCGCCGTCGTCCTCCTCGGGCTGCTCCTCGGCCTGCTCGTCCACCCGGCCTTCCAGCTGCTCGCCGCGGGCATCGCCGCCGGTCTCGTCTTCTCCGCCGTGACCGACACCTGCGGCATGGCCGCCGTGCTCGGCAGGCTGCCCCACAACCGGCCCCGCCCCGCCGACCTCGAAGCGGCCCTCGCCGCGTTGCGCGGCCGCTGACACCACGGGACGGAGGCGGGGTCCGGCCCCGACCGGGGAAGCCCGGCCCGGACGCACGCAGGCCCCGGTCCGGAGGCGCACATCCTCCGGGCCGGGGCCGACGGGACACGGGCTAGGGCAGGAGCTCGTCCATGGAGGCGCGCCCCTTCTCCGCCATCCGGCGTTCCGCCCAGGCGAGGTTCTTCGGGGTCACGTCACGGCCGGAGGCGAGGACCAGGTCCTCCGCCGTGAATTCGCCCTCCGATCCGGCGTGCAGCAGCCGGTCGGGCGTCGGGGAGTCCCCCGGGGACGTCTTGTCGGGCTCAGCGTTCATGCCGCCTCCTACGTGTTCGTCCGGCACTGGCCATTCTGGTGGCCGGGCGACGAGAACGCATCCGGGACCGGGGAGACCCGGTCCCGGCCCGTGTCGGTACGGTGTCGGCCCCCTGTCGACGGTTCCCGGGAGGGTGGGTCCCCCGCCCCGACGACCACGAGGAGCCACCGATGTCCCCGTCCCTGCCCCTGCGACGCCTGCACGTCACCGCCGTCCGCCCGATCACGCCCCGCACGGTCCGGGTGACGCTCGGCGGCCCGTCGCTCGACGGGTTCGCGCTCACCGGCCCCGACCAGCAGGTGAAGCTGTTCTTCCCCCGGCCGGGGCAGTCGGAGCCGGTCCTGCCGGTCCCGGGGCCCGACGGGGACGCGATGGGCTGGTACGCGGCGTACGCGGCGCTCCCCGAGCCGGAGCGTCCGTGGATGCGGAGCTACACCCTCCGGGCGCACGACCCGGTCACCGGGACCGTCGACGTCGACTTCTTCCTCCACGGAAGCGAGGAGGAAGGAGGGAGTGAAGGACCCGCTACGCGCTGGGCGCGGACGGCCCGGCCCGGGGACGTGCTCGGGATGTTCGGCCCGTCGGAGGACTTCGCGGCCCCCGTCGAGCCGGGCGCCGGCGACTGGGCCCTCCTCTACGCCGACGCCTGCGCGTTCCCCGCCCTGGCCACGGTCGTCGCCGCGCTCCCGCCGGGGCGGCGGGCCCTCGCCTACGTCCAGCTCCCGGACGCGGGCGAGGAGCGGCCCCTGCCGACGCCCGGCGACCTCACCGTGCGCTTCCTGCTCGACGGCGACTCCCCGGTCGACGCCGTGCGGGCCGACGACCTGCCGGAGGGGCGCCCGTACGCCTGGCTGGCGGGCGAGGCCTCGGCGGTGCGCGGGCTGCGGCGGCACCTCGTGGAGGAGCGGGGCGTCGACCGGCGCTCGGTGCACTTCACCGGGTACTGGCGCCGCCGCCTCGCCCAGGACGACGCCCCCACCCCGGAGGACCTCGCGGAGGCGAGGGAGCGCCTCGCGGGCGGCTGACCGGGACGCCCCCCCGGCGGCACGAGCGACGCTCAGGCGCCCGGGGCCGTCCGGGGCCGTCGTACGAGAGCGGCGGCGGCCCGGAGGGACAGGGCGGCCCCCTGCTCGTGGTGGCGGGTGTACGCCTCCGGGGTGAGGGCCGCGCGCAGGACCTCCTCCGCGCGGGTGCGGATCAGCGCCTCCGTCTCCGGGGTGAAGGGCCGGAAGCCGCCGGTGCCGGCCCCGGCGTGGGCGTCGTACGCGCCGAGGAACCACGCCCCGGCCTCGGCGTCGCCCGGTCCGCCCCGCCCGCCCCGGGCCCATGCCGCGGTGCCGAACTGGGCGACGAGGAGGTACGGGGCGACCAGGTGGGCCAGGGTCTCCACGTCCACGACGGCGCGGGCGAGGCGCTCGACGGCCCGGTCGTACGCGCCGTCCACGCAGTCGAGCCACGCCCACGTCCCACCGACCAGGCCCCAGAAGAGCGCCGGGGTGACCTCTCCGAACTCGCCTTCCAGAAGGGTGAGCTGGGCGCGGGCGAGGCCGGTCCGCCCGGTGTGGGCGTAGTGCTGGACGAGCAGCATCCGGGCGGCCCCGGCGGCCCCGGCGCCCCACTCCCCCGCCGCGTCGGCGGCCTCGGTCAGGAGCCGTTCGGCCGCAGGGTCGCCCTCCGGCCGGAGCCGGAGCCGCACGGCGGCCAGGCGCGCGGTGAAGACCGGCACCTGGGAGCGCGCGCCGACGCGGGCGGCGGCGGCCGCGGCCCGTTCGAAGTCGGCGGCGGCCTCGGCGAGCCCGCCGTCCTGCTCGTGGGCCTCGCCCCGGGCGGCGAGCGACTCCGCGATCCCCCAGGAGTCCCCGGCCGCCTCGAAGAGGGCGAGCGCCTCGTCGGCGTCGGCGCCGCGCCCGGCGAGTTTGGCGCGCATGAGGAGGGCGAAGCCCAGGTCCCAGCCGGGACCCCGGTCGCGGCAGGCGTCGACGATCTCGGTGAGGGTCTCGTCGAGGGTGGTGAGTTCCCCGGTCATCAGACGGGCGAAGTACCACATGCTGCCCGGCTGCCGGCAGGTCTGCGGCAGGCCGGGGCGGTACGCGGAGACGAGGGCGGAGAGGCGGGCGCGGGTCCCGGGGCGTTCGAGGGCGGTGGCGCCCGCGCCGCCCTCGGTGGCGAGCGCGTACAGCCGACCGCCGCGCCGGGCCTCCCACAGGCGCTCGCCGGTCCACGGCGGCGGCACGTCCGCGCACCGCCCGTCGAGCGGCTCCGCGCGCCGGACGGGCTCCCGGAACGGGTCGGGTCCGAGGCGCCCGGCCTCGACGGCCCAGGTGCGGGCGTCGACCTGGTGGTTGCGCAGTTGCCAGAACCAGCCGAGGCAGTGGACGAGGCAGAGCGCCTCCTGCTCGTCGCCGAGCGTCACGGCGGTCCGCAGGGCCGTGCGCAGATTGTCGTGCTCGGTCTCGAAGCGGGCGACGGCGGCGACCTGCCCCGGCCCCCGCAGCTGCGGATCCGTACGCCGGGCCAGCTCCCGGTAGTACGTCAGATGCC
>NZ_JBIBBZ010000009.1:0-242557 GCF_042900925.1 Streptomyces sp. NPDC012825
ATCACGCCGTACCAGGCGAGGGTCCGCTGCCATCAACGGCTGGACCTCGCGGCATAAAACGGAAGTGTCGGGACCTGAGGGGTCACTTCACCCGACGGTCTGCACCCTCCGGACCGGCGGCGCTGATGGAAAAGTGGTACCGGGCGGCCCTGCAGCGAGCTGAGCTGCCGCCCGTCTCGGACGCCGCAGCCGAAGCGGTGCGGTCTCGGGGGACAACGTATTGCTCGTCCAGGCCAAGCACGCGCCGGCGCCCGACCGCGAGGGAGCCGAGGTCTGCGTCTTCGACGCCGACGAGCACCAGGTGGCGGCCGCCCGAGTTCGCGGCCGCTCGCGGCTGAGCCCTCGTCGGCCCTCTGGCGTGTCGCTGCGAGGGGCTTCTGTGTCCTCACCATTCGGTGAGGTCCACCACCCGGACGCAGTGCGGGTCGGTCGCATCTGCCGCCATGCGTTCCTCCTCAGTGATCAGGGAGGGCAGGGCCGCAAAGAGGGCCGTGACCGCACTGGACAGTCGTACGTCCGCCGCGATCACGCCGGAGGCGTCCTCCGTGTCGAGGTAGAGACGGAGTCGGTTCCGCCCCAGGAAGAGAAACCCGCGCAGACGCGGGTCCGGCTGTTCCTCAGTGAAGGGGTGAGCAAGGGAACGCAGGATGGTCAGCGCGTTGTCGGCCGGCGTGGGGTCCGCCACTTCAGCGGCGGTGACATCCACGCGGACAAGGGTCATGCCCATCACCGTGCCGACGCGGTCGCTCGCGTAGACGTGGGTGCCGGCATGGAGGGCGCGCAGGATACCGATGATGTCGTGAGCGGTGACGACATGGTCGTCCGCGTGGAGGGGGATCTCATAGGCCACCAGGTCGTCTGGGGTGTAGGCGTTCTCGGGGCCGGTGGCGATGCGGACGGCTTCGGCAGCCGTGGGGGCCGGTAGGACGCCCCGGATGTACTGGCTGCCGGTGAGAGGTGCCTGGATGTGATGGAACAGCAGGCGGGTAATATCCGCCTGCTGTTCCGCGATCTCTTCTTCATGCATGGATGTCACTCGTTGACCCAGTTGGGGCACTTGTTCATGCCCTTGCAGTAGGCGGTGATGACGCCGATCTTCTGACCTCTCCCGGCATCGTACCGACCGTCCGCGGTCTTCTGTGCGTACTGCGCGATGACGATGATCTTCACCTGGCGTCCGCCGTTGATGGCGTAACCCCAGTACTCCAGGCGAGCACCACTCACCTTGTCGGGCTTTCCGTTGAGAGGCCCGTTGACCACCTTGAACTTCTTGATGTTGTGTTTGCTGGAGAAGTGATTCCAGCCGAGGTCTCCATTACCGAAGCGCGTAGGTACGACCCGGCCACCCCAGTCCCTCTGCTCACACTTCTTGCTCTTGTTCCAGTAGGGCGCAGCATGCGCAGAAGTGGCGGGACCGACCAAAAGAGATGCTGTCCCGATGGCTACCCCGGCGAGCGTCGCGATCTTCTTCATCGCCGCACCATGACATCTCGGTGGCTGCCTGTCTCGCCGATTTGCCGTCGAGCGGATAATTTCGGCCATCGATTGCCGGGGTACACCCGTCTGTGCTCAGGCGGGTACGGACCAACTGGCTCTGTCGCTGATCTTGTGACGCCGTGATGATTGGATCGTTTCGCGTAGGTGTGCGTATCCGGGGGTTTGCATCAGGTCTTGCCACATCTGGCGGACGTCGTGGTTGAGCGGGTGCATCGGGGTGTGGATGTCCACGTGCTGCGTGCGCGTTCTCGTAGAGCTCGTAACACGATCTTGTGAACTTGCCCTGGTCGGGCGTGACCGGTGTGGCGATTCGGCCGTTCGGAGGGTGTGAGTGTTCGGCCGTGGATCGTGGACGATGACTTGTGGGCGCTGATCGAGCCGCTGCTGCCGCCCTGGCCCGAGAGGGCTCCCGGCCCGCGGCCGGTGCCGGACCGGCTGTGCCTGCAGGGCATCCTGTACGTGCTGCACAACGACATCGCCTGGCAACTGCTGGCCCTGGAGCTGGGGTTCGGCTCCGGACAGACCTGCTGGCGACGCCTTGAGCGGTGGCAGCAGGCCGGGGTTTTCGACCGGCTGCACCGGATCCTGCTCGCCGAGCTGAACGCGGCCGGTGAGCTGGACTGGTCCAGAGCATGCGTAGACGGTTCCCACGTGCGCGCGAAAAAGGGGGAGCCGACACCGGTCCGTCGCCGGTCGACCGGCGCAAGACGGGCAGCAAGCACCATCTGATCTGCGACGGACGCGGCACCCCGCTGAAGGTCATCACGACCGCGGCCAACGTCAACGACGTCACACAGACCCTCGCCCTGGTCGACGGCATCCCACCCGTCGCCGGACGCCCCGGCCGACCGCGCCGCCGCCCTGAGGCCCTGCTCGGCGACAAGGGCTACGACTCCGATCCCCACCGCCGCGAACTGCGCAAACGCCGGATCCTGCCGGTCATCTCCCGCAGGCGTGCCCCCAACATCGAGGACCTGGGCAAGCTCCGCTACGTCGTCGAGCAGACCTTCGCCCTCCTCCACCAGTTCAAACGCCTCGCCGTCCGCTGGGAACGCCGCACCGAACTCCACGACGCCTTCATCTCCCTCGCCTGCAGCCTCATCTGCTGGAGAAGACTCAAGAAAGCCCGAACATGATCGTGTTACGAGCTCTTACAAGTTGCCCTACAAGTTGCCCCCAGGCTCCCGCGCCGGGCGTCTGCGTGAGGCTGTGACCTGCATGTCAAGGGGTGCAAGAAGGAGGTTGGCGCCGCCGACTACTTCCCCGCAGGACCCTCCTGGAGCTCTTCAGGAAGTCCGACCCGAAGATCCGTCGACTTGGACGGGGCCGAAGGCTGCGCTGCAAGGCGCGCCGGGGCGCGGGGCGTGGGCATGCTCCTGGCCGTGCGCGGCGGCGGGGAAGAAGAGGGTGGGGCGGCCCGGCGGTACTGCGTCCCAGAGCGCGTCTGGGTGCCGGGCCTGACCCGTGCACGCCATATCGGCACGGGCTGAGTGCCGCCTACATGACAGCGGCCTGCCCACCCGTAGAAGCCGCTGACCAGCCCCGAAACATCGACCCCCGGATCAGCACGACCGACTCTCACCACCACCGACACCAATCCAAGAGATCGCAATCAACAGTTTCCCCTGGAACCTTTAAACAACTTCTCAGTCGTCTCTTCACTAGTCCTCGAATCCCTGTCCAGAACTGAAGCATCCAGCGTTTCCAACAAATCGTCTGGAACCACGCTTTTCAGCACATCAAGTGGGACGGGGGCGACGTCGCAGAGCATGGGAAGATCCGCGCCGCCGCATTGATTAAGGGCGCCAGTGAGAGGGAGGGCAGCAAGATTTCCACCCGCGGATCCTGTGCTGTGTGTAGTGGCTCCGTCTGCTTATACGCCTACCTGGTGGTTGGCGCAGGAGGTTCCGAAGGACGGGCTGAGGAAGTCGCCGATGCCGCCGGCGGATGCGGGAGCGGCGGCCACGATGCCGCCCGCTACGGCGGTGGCGGTCAGGGCGAGCGAGGTGAGTACGGGGGAGCGTTGTGTCATGCCTGGTGAACGAACGCTGTGACGGCCGGTCACGTACCGACTCGTCCGTCCGGTGGCACCGCCCCGGCGCCCGGTGCGTCATGGTCCGAGCATCTGCGGGTCGATGGTCCGGGGAGGAGCGCGAGCGGGTCCCGAGGGCGGTCGACGAGGTCGACGGCTGCGGGACGGCGGAGCGCCCGCCCGGGGTCCGTGTGGGCGCTTCGGGGTCGGGGAGGGGGCGGTCAGGCCGGGGTCGAGGAGGACAGGACGGGGTGGTCGACGTGGTGGTGCTCGATGTCGACGCCGTACGCCCCGCCCCACGCCTCCCAGACCAGGCGCCCGACGGTTTGTGCGACCGCGACGCTGCGGTGTCGACCTCCCTGGCACGCCACCGTGAGCCGCACCAGGCGGCCCACGGGGACCTCGTCGGCCAGGGCGCGGAGCTGGACGGGGGTGCGGAAGATCACCTCCAGGGCGCCGGGGGTGGCCAGGACGTGGGCGTGCACGTCGTCGTCCAGGCCGGTGCGGTAGCGCATCGTCGGATCGGCGGCGGGGTTGCGCAGCGCGCGGCTCAGGTCGAGGTACAGGCCGTCTGTGACGAGGGCGTGGGCGCCGTCGTGGCGGACGCCGATGGAGGAGACGACGGCGGCGACGAGGCCCCGTCCGGGGAGGTGTGTGATCTGCATGCCTCCCACCGTCCCGGCCGGACAGCTCCCCCGCCAAGGGTTGCCTGTTGCGTCCTCACGAACTCAACAGGCAACGTGGCGGCGACCGTTGGCGCGCGGGGCGAGGAGACCTACCTCCGGGTCGGGCGCCGCCGGGCAAAGGTCAGGCCGTGCCCAGCCCGGCGGGCGCCCTGAGGCGGGCGATCACCCGCACTCACCGCCTGGACGTGCGGGTACCGCTCTGCGCGCCGTCGTGCTGTGCGGCGGGGGTGTCGGCGCCGACCACGCGCAGCCCGGTTTGCCGGAGTCCGGCGAGCAGCGAGGATTCCAGGTCCTCGGTCTCGAAGTCCTCGGGGTCGACCTCTTCGAAAAAGGCGCCGATGCGCTCGGCGAGGGCGGCGGCGGCCCGGGCCTGGCGATCTGTCATGGAACAGTCTGCCGGACGGCGGGAGGCCGCTGGAAGGTTTGCGGGCGCACCCGGGCAGGGGCGGCGCTCCCCCTCGCCGCTGGGCGGCGCGGTTCACGGGGCCGTTGTGCGGCCGGTTCGGTCCTCGGTCCGGGCGAGGCAGGAGGCGTCGTCCGCGAGGTGGCCCTGTTCTCGTATGGCTACGGCGAGGGGACAAGTAGCTCAGCGTGGTTTCAGGGCCTCTGCTCGAGTGCGGGCTCGGGGACCGCTCCGTTGTTCATAGCGGCGAAATCGTCGTGCGCGGCCGCGATGGCTTCGGGATACGCCTCGCGTTTGGCGTGCTCGGCGAGCGCCCAGTAGATGCTGGCGACGGACGGGTTCTGGCCCTTGCGTTTGCCAGTGGGGATGATCAGGTCGGGCTGGATCTGCTCGACGGACTCGCCGCCCGCTCGGCGGCGGAGGACGGTATGGAGCATGTCGTCGGTGATGACCGGGGGCCGGCCGCCGTGCTTGCCCTTGTCGGCCGCGGTGTCGAGCCCTGAGCCGATGGTCATGACGGCGCGGGGACCGCGCCGGTCCAGAATGCGGCCGACGCGGATCCCGGCGAGGGCGGAGATGACGAGAGCGAGGGAGAACACCGCGGTGGTCGCCCCGGCCGGCCAGCCGGTCGCGGCGGTGATCTGCGGGTTGAGGACAGGGAACGCGTAGTAGACGATGCCCCAGCTCACGATCTCGTGGCGCAGAGCGCGCGCAGGGGTGCCCAGGCTGGCCACGAGCCGCAGCAGCCGCCCGCCGGGACCTCCTCGGCAGCCGCCCCGACCGTGGCGGGAGCACCGAGCTGGACGAGCTGCGGTGCGGGCGCGCAGCAGCCACCGCTGTCGGCCTCAGCGGCGCCGGGGGTGTCAAACAGGCCGGCGCCGCCGCAGACTCCGGTCTCGGGCAGGGTCAGTTCCACGCGGTCGGCTGCTTCGAGGTCGCCGGCGATCGCGGCGGCGACGGAGCGGACCTGCTCGTAGCCGGTCATCGCCAGGAACGTCGGGGCGCGGCCGTAGGACTTCATCCCGACCAGGTAGATGCCCTGTTCGGGGTGGGAGAGCTCGCGGTGGCCGTGGGGGTAGACGGTGCCGCAAGAGTGCTGGTTGGGGTCGATCAGCGGGGCGAGCTCGACGGGGGCCTGGAGGCGCTCGTCGAGACCGAGGCGGACCTCGGACAGGAAGGACAGGTCGGGGCGGAAGCCGGTCAGCACGATCACCTCGTCGACCGGGTCGAGGCGGCGGCCGTCCTCGGCCACGAGGACGAGCTGCCCGCCGTCGCGCTCGATCGCCTCGGTGCGAAAACCCGTGACCGCGTCGGCGTAGCCCTGGTCGACGGCGGCCTTGGCGGCCAGGCCCAGTGCGCCGCGCGCCGGGAGCTGGTCGGCTTCGCCGCCGCCGAAGGTGGAGCCGGAGATGCCGCGGCGCAGGATCCACACGCCCTTCGTGCCCGCGCCGTCGCCGGACTTGGCGAGGTCGGCGAGGTAGGCCAGCGCGGTGAAGGCGGAGGTTCCAGAGCCGATGACGGCGGTCCGCTTGCCCGCGTACCGGGCGCGGACGACGGGGTCCTTCAGGTCCGGGACGCGGTAGGTGATTCGGTCGGCGGCCGCGCGCTCGCCGAGTGCGGCGAGGCCGCTGGCCCCGGTGGGGCCGGGGGTGGTCCAGGTGCCGGAGGCGTCGATGACCGCGCGGGCGAACAGCCGATCCTCTCGGCCGTCGGCGTGGGCGACGTGGACGACGAAGGGCTGGGCGTCGCGGTCGGCGTCGACGATCCGGTCCCGGCCCGCCCGGGAGACCCCGATGACCTGGGCGCCGGTGCGCACGCGCCCCCCGAGGACGTCGGCGAGCGGCTGCAGGTACTGCTCGGCCCAGTCGCCACCGGAGGGGTAGGTCGCCGGGTCGGGCCGCGTCCAGCCGGTGGGGGCCAGCAGCTTCTCGGCGGCCGGGTCGACGACCTCGCCCCAGGTGGAGAACAGCCGCACGTGCGACCACTCGCGCACCGCCGCGCCGGCGGCCGGGCCGGCTTCGAGGACCAGGGGCTCGATGCCGCGCTCGATCAGGTGGGCGGCGGCGGCCAGACCGGCGGGTCCGGCGCCGATCACGATGACGGGCAGCTCGGTGGTGGCGGGCGCGTTCACGGCGACTCCTTGCATATTTCGACATCTGTCGATGGCTTGCGCGGCCCAGCATGGCACCTGTATCGATAGACGTCAACATAGACATTCATCGAAATTAGGGGGTTCGTTCACGGAGTACGTCGACGTCGCGGTGATCGGGGGCGGACAGTCCGGCCTCGCCACCGCCCACGCCCTGCCGAGCGAGGGCCTTCGGCCGGTGGTGCTGGAGGCGTCCGACACCGCAGCCGGGTCCTGGCCGCGGTACTACGACAGCCCCACGCTGTTTTCCCCGGCCCGGTACAGCTCCCTGCCCGGCATTCCGTTCCCCGGCGACCCGGGCCACCGCCCGCACCGCGACGAGGTCGCCGCCTACCTCACCGGCTATGCCGCCTGCCTGGACGCGGACATCCGCACCGGCCACCGGATCACCGGCGTACGACGAGGTGACGCCGGCTTCGAGGTGGAGCTCGCCGACGACAGCACGCTCGGCGCGCCGGCCGTGGTCGCGGCTTCCGGAACGTTCGGACGCCCCCACCGCCCCGCCCTTGCGGGCCTGGACGGCTTCACCGGGACGGTGCCGCACGCCGCCGACTACCGCCGCCCGGAGGCCCTTCGCCGGCCAGCAGGTCGTGGTGGCGGGAGCGGGGAACTCCGCAGTGCAGATTGCCGCCGAGCTCGCCAAGACCGCCCGGGTCACGCTCGCCACCCGCGCGCCGGTGAAGTTCGCCCGGCAGAAGATCGCCGGACGTGACCTGCACTTCTGGCTGCGGCACACCGGCGTGGACATCGCCCCGCTCGGCGGCCTGCTGCGCGAGCCGCCCACGCAGCTCGTCATCGACGACGGCCGCTACCACTCCGCGCTCGCCCAGGGCGCTCCGGACCGGCGGCCGGTCTTCACCGGCATCGACGGTATGAAGGTCTGCTGGGCGAACGGGAGCCGGGAGGAAGTCGACGCAATCGTGCTGGCCACCGGTTACCGGCCCGACGTGCCGTACCTGGCCGGCCTGGACGGCGCGCTCGACGCCGCCGGGCACCCCCGGCACCGCGGTGGGGTCTCGGCCGCCGTGCCGGGACTGGCGTTCGTCGGGCTGGAGTGGCAGCGCTCCCTGTCCTCCAACTCGCTGCGCGGGGTCGGCCGGGACGCCGCCCGCATAGCCCGCCACCTCGCCGCACACCTGCGGGGCCGCTGACCCGCTGCCCGCCTGGTTCGACATGTGTCAACATAGACGTATGTCGAATACGAAGGTGCTGCCGGTGCTCGAAGCCGACGGCCAGGGCGTGACGCCGTGCTGCCCGCCGCTGACCGAGCGGCCGATAACCGCCGAGGAGGCCGAGACCGCGGCGCGGATGTTCAAGGCGCTCGGCGACCCGGTCCGCCTCCGTCTCTTCTCGGCCGTGGCCTCGCACGAGGGCGGCGAGGCGTGCGTATGCGACGTCTCCGACGTCGGCGTCTCCCAACCCACGGTGTCCCACCACCTGAAGAAGCTCAAGGAGGCTGGACTGCTCACCTCCGAGCGGCGCGGCACCTGGGTCTACTACCGGGTCGAGCCGTCCGTGCTGGCGGCGATGGGCAAGCTGCTGGCCCTGCCGGCCGCGGCCTGACCGGGTCGGGGAGGGGGGACGTCGTGGGTAGCGGATCTGCGAGCGCGGCGATCGTTCCGCTGGCACCAGAGCACGCGGGGCAGGTGATCGCCATCTATCAGGCGGGGATCGACGAGGGGAACGCCACCTTCGAGACCATCGCGCCGGCCTGGGAGGCGTTCGACGCGGCGAAGCTGCCCGAGCACCGCTTCGCCGCCGTCGACGCCGACGGGGCGGTGCTGGGGTGGGTGGCCGCGAGCCGGGTCTCCGACCGGTGCGCGTACGCGGGCGTGGTCGAGCACTCCGTCTACGTCCACCCGGCCGCCCGCGGCCGCGGCGTCGCCTCGGCCCTGCTGAAGGCCCTGGTGGATTCCACCGAGCGGGCCGGGATCTGGACGATCCAGTCGGGGATCTTCCCCGAGAACACCGCCAGCCTCGCCGTCCACCAACGGGCCGGCTTCCGTGTCATCGGGACGCGGGAGCGGATCGGGCGCCATCACGGCGTCTGGCGCGACGTCGTCCTTGTTGAGCGCCGCAGCCCGGTGATCGTGTAGCCGTCAGCTCAGCTGAGCGATTTCGCGGACGGCGTCCCGGGCGGGGCGGCCGACGCCGATGAGGGTGGCCGAGGCCGGGCCGGTCCAGTCGCCGTAGCCAAGCAGGTGCAGCCGCGGCTCGCCCAGGGCGCGCGTGCCGTCGGTGGGGATGTGGCCGCGCGGGCCGCGCAGGTTCAGCGGGGCGAGGTGGGCCAGTGCCGGACGGAAGCCTGTGCACCACACGATCGCGTCCGCGTCGCTCTGGCTGCCGTCGGCCCACCGGACACCGGTAGCGGTGAGCTGGGCGAACATCGGCATGGCGGTCAGGAGTCCGGAGTCGCGGGCGGCACGGACCGGCGGGACGGAGACGATGTCGCCGAGGGAGGCGACCCCGCCGGTGTCGGTGCGGCCGGCGTCCAGGGCGCGGCGGCGGGCGGTGACGACATCGAACAGGGCCCGGCCGTCAATGTCGTCCGGCAGGAACCGCGGCGGGCGCTGGGTCACCCACGTCACCTCGACACGGCCGTCCAGGGCGAGGTCGGCGGCGATCTGGGCGCCGGAGTTCCCGCCGCCGACCACGACGACGCGCTGCCCGGCGAAGTCGGCCGGACGGCGGTAGTTCACCGTGTGCAGCTGCCGACTGGTGAAGACGGATCGGCCGGGGACAGCGGGCAGGAACGGCCGCGACCAGCTGCCGGTCGCGCTGATGACCGCCTTCGCTCGCCAGATGCCGGTGCTCGCCTCGACCAGGAGCCGGTCCACGTCGCGGCATACGGCGTCCACGCGGGTGCCGTGCTGAACGGGCAGGCCGTAGCGCTTCTCGTAGTCGGTGAGGCAGCCGACTACGTGCCCGGCGCCGGGGTAGGTCTCGCCCGCCTGGGCGGGTATGAGACGGCCGGGCAGCGAGGAGTGCTCCGCTGGGGAGAACAGATGCAGTGACTCCCACATGTGCTGCCAGGCCCCGCCCGGCGCCGGATCGGCGTCCAGGATCACGAAGTCGAGGCCTCGCCGGAGCAGGTGGTAGCCGGCGGCGAGCCCTGCTTGGCCGCCGCCGACTACCACCACATCCGTGTGCTGAGTCACGGGGCCGTCGTCACCGCGCCCGGGGCGAACTTCCTGCGCCAGGCGAGCGCGACGTAGACCAGGCCGATCAGCACCGGGACTTCGATGAGGGGGCCGACGACGCCGGACAGTGCCTGGCCGGAGGTGACGCCGAAGGTGGCGATCGCGACCGCGATGGCCAGTTCGAAGTTATTTCCCGCCGCGGTGAAGGCGAGGGTCGTGGTGCGGTCGTAGGCGAGGCTCAGGCCCTTGCCCAGGAGGAAGGTGCCGAAGAACATGACCGCGAAGTACACCAGCAGCGGCAGCGCGATCCGGACGACGTCCAAGGGCTGGGAGGTGATGGTCTTGCCCTGGAGGGCAAAGAGGATGACGATCGTGAACAGCAGCCCGTACAGCGCCCACGGGCCGATCTTCGGCAGGAACTTCGCCTCGTAGTCGGCGCGGCCCAGCTTCTGCTCGCCGATCCGGCGGGTGAGGAAACCGGCCAGCAGCGGGACGCCGAGGAAGATGACGACGTTCAGCGCGATGTGCCAGACGGATACGTCCAGGCCCTGGCCGTCGCCGAGGTTCATCCAGCGGGGCAGCAGGTCGAGGTAGAACCAGCCCAGCAGGCCGAACGCGAGTACCTGGAAGACGCTGTTGAGCGCGACCAGGACAGCGGCGGCCTCGCGGTCACCGCAGGCGAGGTCGTTCCAGATGATGACCATGGCGATGCAGCGGGCCAGGCCGACGATGATCAGGCCGGTGCGGTACTCGGGCAGGTCCGGCAGAAAGATCCACGCGAGCGCGAACATGACCGCGGGGCCGACGAGCCAGTTGATGACCAGCGAGGAGATCAACAGCTTGCGGTCGCTGGTTACACGGTCGAGCCGGTCGTAGCGGACCTTGGCCAGGACCGGGTACATCATCACGAGCAGGCCGAGCGCGATCGGCAGGGAGATCCCGCCGATCTCGATCTTCGCGAGCGCGTCGTTCATCCCCGGGACAAGACGGCCCAGGCCCAGGCCCAGGGCCATGGCGAGCAGGATCCACACCGCGAGGTAGCGGTCGAGGGTGGAGAGCTTCTTGATGATCGAGTCGTCGCCGCCGGCCGGGGCGCTCGGGGCGCTGGCGGTGGTGGTGGGCTCGGCGGAGGTCACGGGCAGGCCCTCTTGTTCTCGGCGGCGGTGCGGGCGGAGGCGGCGAGTTCGGCGAACTGCTCGGACAGGCCGGCGAGGACCTCGGGCTTGAGCCTGTAGTAGGTGAAGCGGCCGCACGGCTCGGTCTCCACGATCCCGGCCTCGCGCAGCACCTTCATGTGGTTGGACAGGTTGGTCTGCTTGGCTCCGGTCTCCTCGACCAGGTGCGTCGTGCAGAGCGTCTCGCGCGCCAGCAGGGTCACGATCTGAAGGCGGAGCGGATCGCCCAGCACCCGGATCACATCAGGATCGACTGAAGTCAGCATGCACTGATACTCTCACATCATCGCTCGCTGATATCAGCGAGGGCTGAAGTCATTGGCGGCTGGGTTCCGCCATGCGTCGAGAGAGAACGATCACCATGGCCGACAAGCCATCCGTCCTGTTCGTCTGCGTCCACAACGCCGGCCGCTCCCAGATGGCCGCCGCGTGGCTGACCCACCTGGCCGGAGACGGCGTCGAGGTCCGCTCCGCAGGCTCCAACCCCGGCGCTCAGGTCAACCCGGCAGCCGTCCAGGCCATGGCCGAGGTCGGCATCGACATCTCCGCCGAGACGCCGAAGATCCTCACCGTCGACGCGGTCCGCGAGTCGGACGTCTGTATCACCATGGGATGCGGCGACACCTGCCCCGTCTTCCCCGGCAAGCGCTACCTGGACTGGAAGCTCGACGACCCGGCCGGGCAGGGCGTCGAGGCCGTCCGCCCGATCCGCGACAAGATCCAGACCCTCGTCGAGGGCCTGATCGCCGAGATCGCCCCGCAGAAGCCGGAGGCGACGGCGTGAGCGAGATACGCGACGTTGTCATCATCGACTCCGGTCCCGCCGGATACACCGCCGCCCTCTACACCGCCCGCGCGCAGCTGAGGCCCCTGCTGTTCGGCAGCTCCATCTTCGTCGGCGGATCGCTGACCACCACCACCGAGGTGGAGAACTTCCCCTCTGCTCAGCAAGGCGGCCATCGCGCTCAACGGTCTCCTCGACGATGAGCTCCCCATCCTCGCGCACCCGGCGGATGTCGACCCGGGTGCAGCGAAGCTGGTAACCCCTCCGCCGGCCTGACCAATACGTACAGGGAGAGGGCACTTGCCCTGTTCCGAGCGGGGGCCGGGAACCAGTCGCTGTCCCGTCCCCCGTTCGGAGCAGGGCCGGCCACAGGCATCAGGTCCCGATCGCATGTGGGCGCCGCTGATCAACGCGTTCGTACGGAGTCCCTCCTCATCGGAGAAGGCTCCATGAGCGGGCCCCGGACCATACAAGATCCGGGTGTGACTGAGCGCCTCAGTTGGCAGGCGCAGTGGGTGGACTCGCCCGGGTCGTAACTTCAGCCGGCCGGTAATCCCACACGTCTACGGCTCGTCTGGGGGCTATCCCTGATGAACGGACGCACTCCACCCATAGGGGTGATTACCAGTCGGAACTCTACTTCCCGTTGATCGTTTGGCTGAGGATGATCGCGGTGCCGCGGGGCGGCGCCGCAACCTCGTTCATCTCCATCTGTCAGGGGAAATGCATGTCCGAACCCACCGAGCGCGAAGTCACCGAGGCGTTCCAGGCCGCTGCGCCGATCGTGCTGGCCGCCACTCCGCCCAAGAAGCAGGCCGCGCCCGCGCCTACGCCCGACGCAACATGGGAGCTCCCTGGCGGCACCGCCTGGGTGTACTACGGCGAGGGCAACCAGGCCCTCGTTCGGCCGGTACTCATGGCCGACGGCTTCAACAGCGGCCCCAGTTCTCTGGACGACCTCTGGGCGGGCTTGGAGAAGTCCGCGTACCCGCTGATCAGCGAACTGCGCCGCCGTGGACGGGATGTCGTCCTGATCGGCTTCGACGAGCGCAGCGCCTCGGTCCTCAACAACGCGCAGACGGCCACGGCGGCCATTTTCCGGGCCATCGCCGAACGGCTGGGCGGCACCCGCCTGATGGTCGGCGGCTTCAGCATGGGCGGGCTGGTGACCCGCTACGCGCTCGCCAGGATGGAGACGGACCGGATCGACCACCAGGTCGGCGTGTACTTCTCCTACGACACCCCGCACAACGGCGCCCACATCCCTCTCTCGCTGCAGGCGTTCGCGCACTACATCAGCAAGCTGGACAGCCGCTTCTCCGACCAGATCAACAGCCCTGCCGCCCGGCAGCTGCTGTGGCGGCACATCGAGAACTGGTCGGACAAGCCCGGCGTCAGCCCGCTGCGCACCGAATTCCTCGACGAACTGGAAAAGGCCGGCGGCTGGCCGCGGATCCCGCGGATCCTCGCGGTCGCCAACGGCACGGGCAACGGTACGGGCAACGGCATCAAGCCGGGCACGACCGCCGTCAAGGGCAAGGGCCTGGGCATCACAGGCACCGATCTGCGCACGATGCCGACCGGCAGCGACACGCTCGCGGCGACCCTCCGCGTCGTCACGCTGAAGAAGAACGACGTCCTCGCCGAGAACCTCCCGGACATCGAGGGCGCCCCCGGCGGCACCCTGGAAAGCTTCCAGATCCTCGCCGACGCGCTCAACAAGATCATCGGCCTTGGCGTCGACAACCCGGTCAAGGACCACTGCTTCGTCCCCACCGTGAGCGCGGTCGCCACCCGCGGCCTCGACACCCACGACGACCTGTACGCCGACATCGAATCCCTCGACCCGGACCACTTCCAGGTCGACGACTTCCTCTGCGCGTCGCAGAACGAACGCCACACCGAGATCACCGAGGAACTCTGCACCTGGCTCCTGGACCGCTTGCCCGACTAACCCACCCGGACGCCGAACAGACGGCACAACGAGCCGTGCGGCCGGACAGGGTGTTCCTGCCCGGCCGCACCCCGCCCAGCTCACCCGGGCCGGCGACACCACCCGCTCCAGCCGCCAAGCAAAACGCTCACTCGCCAACTGAAGGCTCAGTCACACACGCTCGAACTGGATCTGTTCGCGGAGGGGCTTCAGTAGTCGAGGTCGAGGTAGTCGATGTCGGTGAGCTGGACGTCGGAGAGGCCGATGGCGCGGGTGCCGCCGTTCTGGAAGTACACGTCCTTGAGCCCGTCGGCGACGATGGCGCGCAGTTCGTGGTCGTCGGCGCCGGCGTCACAGGCGTTGAAGAGGCGCTGGGCGTAGGCGGGTGGCAGGTTGGCTTTAATCAAGAGTCCTGACGTCAGTTGTTCACGAGTTTGGGAGACACCCCGAACCACGGACGGGTGATGTTCACGAGTTTCGACGTCACCGGGGTACTTGCCAGGCCAGCATCGGAGTGCTCCTGGTGAAAGGCCCTGGTCATGCCGCCAGCTCGCTTCCCGGGCGCTTACGAGCGGGAAGCGCAAGGTTCGCGTCCGGCGGGACGAGGACGGGCAGATCGTCGGGGCCGGCGGCGCGGGCGACGGCGAGGACCAGGAGGACGACGACACGCAGGCCGTCGCCGAAGCCGCCCTGCTGCACTTCTCCAGCCCGTGCGACGCGGCGACCATCGCGGCGTTCCTGCGGACCCGGGTATGCCGGCCGGAGTCCCTGGTGTGGCTGGAGGGCTACCAGGCCCTGCTGCGGTGGCGGGCGGAGAACGAGATCACCGGCCTCTACGCCATTCCCTACGACATCGAGGTCGAAGTGGGGGCGACCAAGGCGTTTCCGCTTGGCCGATGGGTGCACCAGCAGAGGAAAGCGCTGCGGGCGGGTGAGCTGGAGGAGCGGCGCAAGACGCTGCTGGACGTCCCGGAGGCCGGGATGCTCTGGGAGCCGGGCGAGGAAGCCTGGGAGAACAAACTCGCCACGCTGCGCTCCTACCGGCGGGCCACCGGCCACCTCGCCCCGCGTCAGGACGCGGTCTGGGGCGAGGGCGAGGCAATGGTCCCGGTCGGCCAGCACATGGCCAACCTGCGCCGCAAGGGCGGCCTGGGCAAGGACCCGGAGCGGGCCGCCGTGCGCGCGCAGCAGCTGACTGCGGTCGACGAGGACTGGAACTGCCCGTGGCCCCTGGACTGGCAACGCCACTACCGCGTCCTGGCGGACCTGGTCGACGCCGACGGCAGCCTGCCGGCCATCGAACCCGGGGTGCTGTTCGAGGGCGACGACATCGGCCGGTGGCTGAAGCGGCAGAAGAACCCGGGCACCTGGGCCCGGCTGTCGACCGAGCAGCAGGAACGGCTGTCGAAACTGGGCGTACAGCCCGACCAGGCCCCGGCCCCCGCCCCGGCGGCCGCGCGCACGACGAAGGGCCCGAGCAAGGCACAGCAGGCGTTCCAGCGAGGTCTGGCCGCCCTCACCCAGTGGGTAGAGCGGGAAGGCGACCGGCCGGTGCCGAGGGGGCACAGCGAGCAACTCGCCGTCGACGGTGAGGCGGAGGCGGTGACAGTGAAGCTGGGCGTATGGATTTCGAACACCAAATCCAGAAGGGACCGGCTGGACGCCGACCAACTCGCCGCTCTCGCCAAGCTCGGCATCGACCGGGCGGCATGACGTTGACTGCTGAGCATGCCGCCCTCTGATTCGGCACCCAGCACAGAGGACTCATCGTCGCCGGTCCCAACTCCCCTCTTCGCTGCCCGGACGCTCCAGCGGCCGGGCAGCGCGGAGGCGAGCCGACGCGCAACAACGTCAAGGGCGCCCGATCCTCCGCCGGACCGATCTCCGCCCCAGCCCTGCTCCATCCTCATCGTGGGCGGCGAGGGAGGATCCAAGGGGGGTGCCTGGCCCCCGACCATGCCCGAAAACGCGTGGTGAGCAGGGCAAACGCCAGGGCGGCCGACCATGTGATGCAGCAGATGTCGCAGGAGTTGTCGCAGCAGTTAGTGCAGGAGATGTGGGAGGGGTTATCGGAGGGGGCGCCGCGCTCCTCGCAGTCAGCCCCGGCGGGACCACCAGCGGCGCTACCCGCCGGCTTTGTGCTCAGCATCTTTAATGCCCACAGACGGGAAAGCTGTCCGTGTCACGGCAGGCTCTGGGAACGCCCGCACGGGACGGGGAATCACCGCCCCTGCCGAAGGAGACGGCCGCGTCGCCAGGACGCGCTGCGGGTCCTCAAGTGGGAGCCGCGTTCTCTCAGGCGTGCCTCACGGTGCCGAGCCTCGGCGAGCCAGTGGACGCTGCGTTCCTCGGTGAGCGCCAGGGCGTGCTCGTGGTGCAGCCGCTCCAGCTCGGTCTGCAGGACCGCAGCCGAGAGGTCGCACCCGGCGAACCTTCCCAGTCAGAGCACTAGACGCAGCTCGACAATTAAGCATGCCTAACGGATTTTTCTTCCGAATCTAACTGGAACTTTACCTTCCGGATGGGGATGCTGACCTTATGCAGCCGCGCCTCGTTTCCCCTCGCTTCCTCGCCCTGACCGGCACCGTGGTCCTGTGGGCCTCGGCCTTTCCCGCCATCCGAGTCGGGGTCGACGGTCTGGGGGTGCAGGCCCTCTCCTTCCTGCGGATCGTGATCGCTGCCATCGCCCTGCTGCTGGTGGCGCCGTTCGCGAAGGTCCGCATGCCCCGGTTCCGCGATCTGCCCATGATCGTCTTGTGCGGGGCGACCGGCATCGCCGCCTACCAGCTCCTGCTCAACTGGGGCGAGGTGAACGTGGCGGCCGGGACAGCGAGCCTGTTGATCGCGATCGTCCCCGCCTTCAGCGTGCTGCTGGGAAGTCTGTTCCTCAGAGAGCGGGTGAGCCGCAACATCGTCCTCGGTAGCGTCGTCGCGCTCGCGGGCGCGGCCATCGTCAGCATGGCCAAGGGCCCCGGCGGGTTCACCGTCTCCGCCCTCGTCGTCCTGGCCGCCGCCGTCGTCCAAGGGGTGTACCACGTCGCCACCAAGCCCCTGCTGCGTCACTACACCGGCCTGGAGGTCGCCACCTACGCGATGGTCGCCGGCACGATCTTCGTTCTGCCGCTGGCCTCCGCCACCTGGCACTCAACCCTGCAGGCACCGGCCGACGCCCTGGCCTGTGCGCTCTACCTGGGTCTGCTTCCCTCCGCGCTCGGCTTCGTCATATGGGCCTATGCCGTCGCCCGACTGCCGCTCGCCGCCTCCACCGCCGCCCTATACCTGGTCCCGCCGGCGGCCCTGATCATCGCCTTCGTCTGGCTGGGCGAGGTACCCCACTTCATCGAGCTGGTGGGCGGAGCGGTCAGCGTAGCGGGAGTAGTCATGATCAACCGACGCAATCAGACACAGCAGCCCCGCAGAGAACGGGAAGGTACCCCCGGCAGGGCAGCGGCCGACGAGCCCGTGACCACAGACGGCGAGAACACGCGCAGTCCGCACCGCACCATGGAATCCGTCTCCGGCCCCGGCCCGACCAAGGAGTAGACCGTGCTCGACGTACGCCGTCTGCGCATCCTTCAGCACCTCGCCACGTACGGGACCGTCGCGGCCACCGCCGAGGCGCTTCATCTGACTCCGCCCGCGGTCTCCCAGCACCTTGCCGCCCTGCAGAAGGAGGCCGGCACACCGGTGGTGGAGAAACAGGGACGTACGCTGCGCCTGACCACAGCCGGGGAACTGCTGGTGGCCCATGCCGAGATCATCCTCGCGGAACTCGCGGCGGCCGAGTCCGGCCTGGCCGCCCTGCAGAGCGGCCGGCGCGGCATCGTGCGGATCACCGCCTTCGCCTCCGCCGCCCGCACCCTCGTCGCGCCCCTGTGGCAACGACTGGCCGGCACCGATTCCACCCCTGAGCTGTCGCTGCGACTGTCCGTGCGGGAACCCGACGAAGCCCTCGACGAACTGCACAAGCGTTCCACCGACCTCGCTCTGGTCCACAGCTACACCTCGCTGCCACGCCGTTTCCCCGCCACCTACGAGCAGACTCTCCTCATGGAAGAACCGGTGCTGCTTGCCCTGCATCCCCGCCAGGCCGGCGAACTGGGCCTGGAGCCCGGCCAGCCGGTGGACCTGTCCCACGCGGCAGACCTGCCCTGGCTCACCCCGGGGCCGGAGACCTCCTGCTACGAGATGATCCAACGCGCCTGCGGCGCAGCCGGCTTCGTCCCGGACATCAGGACCCGCAGCAGCGACTTCAGCGTGCTGGCGGCCCTGGTCGCCGCGGGAGCGGGCACTGCCCTCATCCCACGCATGGCACTACCCGACACCACCGAGTTCCTCAGCCTCCACCCCTTGCTCCAGCCCCTGTCCCGCTCCATCTTCACCGTCAGCCGCGCGGGAACCAGCAAGCGCCCCGACCTACAGCGCGTACTGCAACTGCTCCACGACCCGGCCGCAATCCCCACCCCCAAACGACCTGCCTGAACGGTCATGCGCGCTCCACCGCCACGAGACCCCGGGCCGCCTGGGCCCAAGGTCTCACACGTCACCGCGCGGTCAGCGACACCAGTCGCTGTTCTGTATCCCACCGAGCACCACGTGCGCCCTCACGTTCTCCCGGTCCGGGTAGCCCCACCCGGACTTCGGCGGGAGGACGATCACGCCATAGGCATCGAGGGCGCCGACCACCGCGGCCGCGAGCGGGCTGCGGGTCCGTGCGGGCCCGGCCGCAGGCACTCTCCCGCGAAGGGCGGCAAACCTCCTGCCTGCAGATGTGGCGCATCAGGACGCCAGGGCCGCCCGGCGAGGCCCACAGCGTGCTGGTGGTCGGGCTCCGTCGGGCCGGCCGGCTCGGGGGTGCCGGCCGCCCCGAGGCAGGTCTCACCCGTCACCACGAACGCATTCTCTACGAACCGGTCCACGGCAACCATGGCGGCCCGGGCCAGGGCAGGAAGCACACGCTGCTCCAGGTACCGAAGCTCGCGCAGCCAGGAGTCGGTCACCGGGCAGTACGCACCGGCGGATCCGGCTCGCCAAGCCGCGACATCGCCACACCGCCTCCCGTCATCCGTGACGACGTGGGCACGCCGGCCGTCACGTGGCCGGCGCGACACCTCGAGGCCTGCCGTCCTCCGGCATGGGGAGGGTACCCGGCGGGTCAGCAGCTCGATCTCCGTGACGGCGACGAAGATCTCCTCTCTGGCCTCCAAGTCCACCCCCACTCCCCGCAGAGCGGCCGTCGATTTCCCGGAAGGAGACCAGCCCGACGATCCCGTCACCGATGGGAACCACCTGCTCGACCGTCCCTCGGAGTTCCTGGCCCGCCGCGTGCATCGCCCCGCGCCGGATCCATGCTGCTCTGGCCACCACCGCGCCGCCGCCGAAGACGCCCGGTACGAGTGCCTCTGGCGGTAGACCACCGCGCGGGCGGAACGCCGCGGGGGCGCGGCTACTGCTGCCACACCCCTGACGGCGTGCCGTGCGTCTGGTCAGCCGGTCACTTCTTCAGGAACTGGAGGAGGTCCTGGTTGAAGGCCTCCTTGTCGCCGGGGACCAGGGCGATGCCGTGGGAGCCGTTGCCGTAGACCTTGAGTTCGGCGTCCGGGATGATGGCGGCGGACTTGCGGCCGGTGGCGTCGATGGGTACGACCTGGTCGTCGTCGCCGTGGACGACGAGGGTCGGGATGTCGAACTTCTTCAGGTCCTCGTGGAAGTCCGTGGCCGCGAACGCGTCGACGCAGTCGACGCCGCCCTCGATGGTCTGGGCCATGGCCATGTACCAGAAGGCGTCCTTGTTGCCCTGGGTGACCGCGTTGCCCTCGCGGTTGGCGGAGAAGAAGCCGACTGCGGTGTCCTTCCAGAACTGTGAGCGCTCCTTGAGGATGCCCGCCTTGATGTCGTCGAAGACCGACTGCGGGACGCCCTCGGGGTTGTCGGGCGTCTGCAGCATCAGCGGCGGAACGGCGGAGAGCAGCACGGCGGAGCGGATGCGTGCGGTGCCGTGGCGGCCGATGTAGCGGGCGAGTTCGCCACCGCCCATGGAGTGCGCGACGAGGGTGACGTCCTGGAGGTCCAGATGGGTGAGCAGGTCGTTGAGGTCGTCGGCGAAGGTGTCGAAGTCGTAGCCGTCGTACACCGGGGTCGAGCGGCCGTGGCCGCGGCGGTCGTGCGCGATGCCGCGGTAGCCGGCATCGGCGACCGCCTTGAGCTGGTCCTGCCAGGCGTCGCCGTTGAGCGGCCAGCCGTGGATGAACACGACCGGACGCCCCTTCCCCCAGTCCTTGTAGAAGATCTCCACGTTGTCGCGCGTCGTCACGAAAGGCATTGCGGCTCCCTGTTCACTGTCCGGTCTCTGCACTGTCCGGGCCGTGTCCTGTCCGGGTGCGGGCAACCCTCCCGGTATCCGCTTCCGCGTCGGTCGCCGACGGACGACCCCTGCGCGGGCGCGGCGGGCAGGCGGGTGCGAGCACCTCGCCCACAAGAATGACAAAGGTCACAAATACTCGCATTTCGTGACGACAAGCAGGTGGCGAGCCCCGGTGCCCGTGCGTGAGTGGCCTGCTAGCCACCGGCGCGCGGGAGCCGCGAAGCCCCGTGGCGGTCTTCGGCTACGTGTACGAGACGGACCCGGCCCTCCGACTCTGTCGGGGCCGGGCCCGTCTCGTAAGCCGGCCCCGGTCGGCTGGTTTTTCCCGATCTCGCATACTTCAGCCGTTCTTTTTCGATGTGCCCGGCGACTCGTCGCCGGGCAACGGTACAGCCGGGATCTGCCCAGGGTGACAGGTCCGCCGGTCCGCGAAGGGCCCGCACAGGGCTGCCCATTGCAGGAGCAGGATGGTCTTGCCGTCGGTGATGCGTCCGTCGCGGGTCATGGCGAGGGCCTCGGCAAAGGGAAGTTCGAGGACTTCGATGTCCTCGCCCTCTTCCTCGAGTCCTCCGCCCGTGCCGGTCCGGTCGGCCGGGGTGTAGGGGGCGGCGAAGAAGTGGAGGCGCTCGGTGACGGAGCCCGGGCTCATGTAGGCGTCGAGCACATGGGTGAGCGGGCCGAGTCTGATGCCGAGTTCTTCGGCGCTCTCGCGGCGGATCGCGGTGTGCGGGTCTTGCGCGTCGAGCAGTCCGGCCGCCGCCTCGATGAGCATGCCGTCGGGGTGGCCGTTCACGTACGCCGGGTAGCGGAACTGGCGGGTGAGCAGGACACGGCTGCGTTCGGTGTCGTAGGGCAGGACGACGGCGCCGTTGCCGCGGTCGTAGGTCTCGCGCTGCTGGGTCTCCCACCGTCCGTCGCGGCGCCGGTAGTCGAAGGTGGTGCGGCGCAGGACATGCCAGCCCTGGGAGGTGAGTTCGACGTCGCGTATCCGGACGTCGGGGTTGCGGTCGAGGTCGCGTCCGGCGAGGTGGAGATCGGTGCGTCCGCGGTGATCGGGGGTGTCGACACCCGGGCTGCTCGTCACACGGACTCCTGCGTGGTGCGGCGCGGAATCTCGGCGACGTCGTGGTAGACGGGCAGGCCGCGGCGGCGGGCGGTGGCGACGTCCTGGTCGGCGCCAGCGGATTCGCCCGGCAGGCGTAGCACGGCGTCGCAATGGGCGAGCAGCCGGTCGGCGGTCGGGTAGAGCACCTGGTCGGCGAGGAGCTCGGTGGGGCCCGCGCCGGCGGAGCGGAGGACGGGAAGGGCGATCCACTCGCCGATCACGGGGAGATGCCCGGCCGTGAAGACGGGCCAGGCCGCGGTTTCCAGGCGGGCGAGGTTGGCGGCCATGGCCTGCGGGTCGCCGTCGGTGCCGGAACGATAGGGACCTGCGATGAGGATGAGCAGGGGCTTGTCGGTCATGACGGTTAAGATACATGCAGAATCGTGCAAGAACAGGAAGGAACGTGAATGCTGGCTGCTGAACGACGCAGGCACCTGCTCGATCTGCTCGCCCGCACGGGAAAGATCGTGGCCAAGGATGTCGCCGCCGAACTGGGCCTTTCCGAGGACAGCGTGCGGCGTGACCTTCGCGATCTCGCCGCCGAGGGGTTGTGCCAAAGGGTGTACGGTGGCGCGCTGCCCGCGTCTCCCGCAGTCGTGGACTACGACGCCCGGCAGACGGTGGCCCCGGACGGCAAGCGGAAGGTCGCCGCGACGGCCGCCGGCCTGGTGCGGCCCGGGGGCGTGGTGATCCTCGACGGCGGCACCACCGCCCTCGCCGTGGCGCGGGCGCTCCCGAAAGACCTCGCCTGCACGGTGATCACCCACAGCCCGACGATCGCCACGGCTCTGATCGACCACCCGCGGGCGGAGCTCTTCCTCCTCGGGGGGCGTGTCTTCAAGCACTCGGCGGTCACCTGCGGCGCCGCCGCGGTCGAGGCCGCGCAGAACGTCTCCGCCGATCTGTGCCTGCTCGGCGTCACCGGCGTCCACCCCGAGACCGGACTGACCACGGGGGACGCCGAGGAGGCGGCGATGAAGCGTGCCCTGTCCGCGCGGGCCGCAGACACCTACATCCTCGCCTCCTGCGAGAAGATCGGTACGGCCTCGCCGTACCGCGTCCTGCCGTGGGAGAAGATCACCGGACTGATCACCGACGCCGATCCTCACGACACGGTCATCGAGCAACTCAAGACACTCGGCGTGGAGGTCCTCGTAGCCTAACGAGAGCCGAACCCGGAATCTCGGACCGGCAGGAGCGCCCTCTGAGGTGCTGAGCCCGTAGCGAATCGAACAATCTCCACGCGCAGTGCCTCCCGAAGTGGTGAACATCTGCTGTCCGTTTTGAGGTTCTGGCACAACTTCCGTGCTGAGTGACGCCTCGTTACGGCTGAACATCGAAGAGAGCAATGGAAGGGGGTGGCGGGGCAAGCACTGCGCGAAGGCGCGTCAGTATGGCTCGCCACTGTTTCCAGTCCTCCGGGTCGACCCAGTTCAACTGATCGTTTCAGAATGAGTTCGGCGTAGGGGCTTGGCAGTCGGGTCGGGCGGCGGCAGAGTGGTGCGGGTGTCGGACGGTCTTGTGCCTGATGGCCTGTGGGAACGTATCGCCCCGCTGCTGCCGTCCCGGCCTCCGCGACGCCACCGATATCCGGGGCGCCTGCCGGCGGACGACCGTGTGGCTCTGCGGGGCATCGTTTACGTGCTGCGCAAGAACGTGAGCCGGAGAGACATACCCGCCGAGCTGACCGGCTGCAGCGGGGTGACCGCCTGGCGGCGGTTGCGGGACTGGACAGAGACCGGCGTCTGGCCCCGCCTGCACGAAGTCCTTCTGGCCGAGCTGCGCAAGGCAGGCCTGCCGGACATGGACGACTGCGCGATCGACGGCTCGCACGTCCGGGCCCTGAAAGGGGGGCTCACACCGGATCTTCGCCGGTCGACCGCGCGCGGCCGGGCAGCAAGCACCACCTGATCGTCGACCGCCACGGCACACCCCTGGCCGTCTCGCTGACAGGTGGAAACCGGCACGATGTCACGCAGCTGAAGCCCCTGCCGGATGCGATCCCCCGCATCCGCGGAGTGCGCGGGCGGCCGCGGCACCGGCCGGGCCGGCTGTTCGCCGACCGCGGCTACGACTACGACAAGTACCGGCGCATCCTGCGGGCTCGCGGCATCAAACCTGTGATCGCCCGACGCGGCGTCCCACACGGCTCAGGACTGGGCAAGACCCGCTGGGTCGTCGAGCGGACCTTCGCCTGGCTCCACCAGTTCAAACGCTTGCGCATCCGCTACGAGATACGCGCCGACCTCCACCTGGGACTGCTCCAACTCGCCTGCAGCATCATCTGCTTGCGACGCCTACGAACCTCATTTCGAAACGATCAGTGAGTCTGATGCGCGACAGTGAGATCCAGGAGATCGAACGCGGGGCTCTGACCACCCACTTCGGGTCACCCACCATCACCTCCCGCAAGATCAAACGCGACCCTTCCCAGCCCGAGCTGTTCTGGTGGGTCATCGAGCCGGTCGCCGAAGCCCTCGCCGTCGCCGAGCGGCTGTCCGTAGCGCACCGCATGGTCGACGGCATCCGCGTCGTGACTTTGCACGGGGAGATCGATCACACCGCCAAGGACACCCTGGCCGACGTCCTGATTCCCCAGGACGAGGCGGCGGCGCCCAGGGTCGTGGCGGACCTGGAGGGCGTGAGCTTCATGGACTCCAGCGGCATCAACGCCTTCATCCTCGCCCACCAGTACCTGACCGCCGCACACGGCTGGCTGCGCATCGCCGGCGCCCAGGAAGCCGTCCAGCGCGTCCTGCACCTGATCGGCGTCGACCCCGTCATCGACTGCCACCCCACCGTCGAACAGGCCCTGAACACCTGACACAGCAGCACACCGCGAAACACCAGACAGGGGCGGGGGGGGCCGGGGGCCCCCGCGGGCGGCCCCCGGGGGGGGGCCGCCGGGGGGGGGGGGGGGGGGGGGGGGGCGGGCGGGGGGGGGGGGGGGGGGGGGGGGGGGGGGGGGGGGGGGGGGGGGGGGGGGCGGGGGGGGGGGGGGGGGGCGCCCCCCCCCCCCCCCCCCCCCCCCCCCGCGCCTCACGACCCGAGGATCGTCGTCAGGAACTCCCCCGTCCACGCGAGGAGTTCGCGGCCCACCACCGGCTTGCCGCCGATCTTGCCCGTCGTCGGGCGCGGGACCAGGATCTGGTGGACGGCCGGCTTGACGACCGTGCGCGGGTGGAGGCGCTTGAGGCGCAGCTCCTGGGACTCGCGCAGCTCCACCGGGGCGAAGCGGACGTTCGGGCCCTGGAGGACGATCTCGCCGACCCCGCAGGCGCGGGCCAGCATCCGCAGGCCCGCCACCAGGAGCAGGTTCTCCACCGGCTCGGGCAGCTTGCCGTAGCGGTCGGTCAGCTCCTCCCGTACGGCCCTGATGTCCTCCTCCGAGTTGGCGGAGGCGATGGCCCGGTAGGCCTGGAGGCGCAACCGCTCGCCCGGCGCGTAGTCGTGCGGCACGTGCGCGTCGACCGGCAGCTCGATCTTGACCTCCAGGGGCGGCTCCTCCTCCGCGCCGCCGTCGAGCGAGGCCCGGTAGTCGGCCACGGCCTCGCCGACCATCCGCACGTACAGGTCGAAGCCGACGCCTGCGATGTGGCCGGACTGCTCGCCGCCGAGCAGATTGCCCGCGCCCCGGATCTCCAGGTCCTTCATGGCCACGTACATGCCCGCGCCCATCTCGGTGTGCTGGGCGATCGTCGCGAGCCGCTCGTGCGCGGTCTCCGTCAGCGGCTTCTCCGGCGGGTACAGGAAGTACGCGTATCCGCGCTCGCGGCCACGCCCGACCCGGCCGCGCAGCTGGTGGAGCTGCGACAACCCGAAGTTGTCGCCGCGCTCGACGATGAGGGTGTTGGCGTTGGAGATGTCGATGCCGGACTCCACGATCGTCGTGGAGACGAGCACGTCGAACTTCTTCTCCCAGAAGTCGACCACGACCTGTTCCAGGGCCTGTTCCGACATCTGGCCGTGGGCCGTCGCGATCCGCGCCTCGGGCACGATCTCGCGCAGCCGGGCCGCCGCCCGGTCGATGGAGTCGACCCGGTTGTGGATGTAGAAGACCTGGCCCTCGCGCAGGAGTTCGCGCCGGATCGCGGCGCCGATCTGCTTCTCCTCGTACGGGCCGACGAAGGTGAGGACCGGGTGGCGCTCCTCCGGCGGGGTGGTGATCGTGGACATCTCGCGGATGCCGGTGACCGCCATCTCCAGCGTGCGGGGGATGGGGGTGGCGGACATGGTGAGCACGTCGACGTTGGCCCGGAGCTTCTTGAGCTGCTCCTTGTGCTCGACGCCGAACCGCTGCTCCTCGTCCACGACGACCAGGCCGAGGTCCTTGAACTTCGTCTCGGAGGAGAAGAGGCGGTGGGTGCCGATGACGATGTCCACCGAGCCGTCGCGCAGCCCCTCCAGGGTCGCCTTCGACTCGCTCTCCGTCTGGAAGCGGGACAGTGCCCGCACCTTCACCGGGAACTGCGAGTACCGCTCGGAGAAGGTCCCGAAGTGCTGCTGCACGAGCAGCGTCGTCGGGACGAGGACCGCGACCTGCTTGCCGTCCTGGACGGCCTTGAAGGCGGCCCGCACCGCGATCTCCGTCTTGCCGTAGCCGACGTCGCCGCAGATCAGGCGGTCCATGGGGACGGTCTTCTCCATGTCCTCCTTCACCTCGGCGATGGTGGACAGCTGGTCGGGCGTCTCCACGTACGGGAAGGCGTCCTCCAGTTCGCGCTGCCAGGGGGTGTCGGGGGCGAAGGCGTGGCCGGGGGCCGCCATCCGCGCCGAGTACAGCTTGATCAGGTCGGCGGCGATCTCCTTGACGGCCTTCTTGGCGCGCGCCTTCGTCTTCGTCCAGTCCGCGCCGCCGAGCCGGTGCAGGGTCGGCGCCTCGCCGCCCACGTACTTGGTGACCTGTTCGAGCTGGTCGGTCGGGATGTAGAGCCGGTCGCCGGGCTGGCCGCGCTTCGCGGGCGCGTACTCCACGAGCAGGTACTCGCGGGTGGCGCCCTGCACGGTCCGCTGGACCATCTCGACGTACCGGCCGACGCCGTGCTGCTCGTGCACGATGTAGTCGCCGACCTCCAGGGTCAGCGGGTCGATCGTCTTGCGCCGCTTGGCGGGCATCCGCTGCCCGTCCTTGCCGGCCGCCTTCTGCCCGGACAGGTCGGTCTCGGTGAGGACGGCCAGCTTGAGGCCGGGGTCGACGAAGCCGTGGTCGATGGAGCCGCAGGCCACGTGGACGACCGAGGGCGCGATCCCGGTGAGGTCGGAGTCGAGGCGGGCGGCGATGCCCTCGCCGCCGAGGACCTCGACCGTGCGGGAGGCGGGGCCGTGGGCCTCGGTCACGTAGACCGTGCGCCAGCCGTCGGCCAGCCAGCCCTTGGTGTCGGCGAGCGCGCGGGCGGTGTCGCCCCGGTACGACTCGGGGGCGTGCATGCCGAGGGCGAGGACGTCGCCGTCCGCGTCGGCCTCGTCGGCGGCGAACGGCGACACCGACCACCAGGGCATGCCCAGCTCGCGGGCCCGGTCCCGGACGTCCGCGATGCCCCGCAGGGAGGCGGCGCCGACGTCGATCGGGGCCTCCCCGCCGCCGGCGGTCGCCGCCCACGAGGCCTGGAGGAACTCCTGGCTGGTGGCGACGAGGTCCGCCGCCCGGGTCCGGACCCGCTCGGGGTCGCAGACCACGGCCATGGCGCCCTCGGGCAGCACGTCGAGCAGCAGCTCCATGTCGTCGACGAGGACCGGCGCGAGGGACTCCATGCCCTCGACCGCGATCCCCTCCGCGATCTTGTTGAGCAGCTCGCCCAGCTCCGGGTGCTCCTCGGCGAGGGCCGCCGCCCGTTCCCGTACGGAGTCGGTGAGGAGCAGCTCGCGGCAGGGCGGCGCCCACAGGCCGTGCTCGGCGACCTCCAGGGACCGCTGGTCGGCCACCTTGAAGTAGCGGATCTCCTCGACGTCGTCGCCCCAGAACTCGATCCGGAGCGGGTGCTCCTCGGTGGGCGGGAAGACGTCCAGGATGCCGCCGCGCACGGCGAACTCGCCGCGCTTCTCGACCAGCTCGACCCGGGAGTACGCGGCGGCCGCCAGGCCCGCCACGACCTCGTTCAGATCGGCCGTCTGCCCCGACCGCAGCGCCACCGGCTCCAGGTCGCCCAGACCCTTGACCTGCGGCTGGAGCACCGAGCGGACGGGCGCGACGACCACGCTGACGGGACCGGCCGCCGGGTCGTCGTCGCGCGGGTGCGCGAGGCGGCGCAGCACGGCGAGACGGCGGCCGACGGTGTCGGAGCGGGGCGAGAGGCGCTCGTGCGGCAGGGTCTCCCAGGAGGGGTACTCGGCGACCGTGTCGGGGTCGAGGAGCGAGCGCAGCGCGGCGGCCAGGTCCTCGGCCTCCCGGCCGGTCGCGGTCACCGCGAGGACCGGGCGCCCCGAGTCCCGGGCGAGCGCGGCCACGGCGAACGGGCGCGCGGCGGCGGGGCCGACCAGGTCCACGTGGGGCCGGTTCCCGTCGGCGGCGGCCTTCACCGCCTCGGCGAGGGCGGCGTCCTTGACGACGGCGTCGAGCAGACCGTGCAGGCTCATGGGGTTTTTCCATCCCGGGACTGGAGGTGCGGACAACGCGAACGGCCCGACACGTCGCACGGGCCGGGTGGTCCCGGACGCGTCCGGCCCGGGCGTTCCCAGCCTACGACGTGCCACTGTCACTCGCCCGAAGGAACCCGGCCACTCGGGAGAGTGAAGCGGCTGGTTCGCGGGCGGCTTGTACGACTAAGATTAGTCCAGCACTTAGTCCACCCTTGCTCCACCTAGCTGTGAGAGGCCGCGATGGAAGCAGCCCGGCAGTACACCCGGCAGTACAACGTCCACGAGGCGAAGACCCACTTCTCCAAGATCCTGGAGGCGGTCGCGACCGGCGAGGAGGTGATCATCAGCAAGTCCGGGGAACCGGTCGCGAAGGTGATCCCCCTCCGGGGGAAGGTCCGGCGCACCGCCCGGGGCTCCCTCACCGCGCCCGTCGTCCTCCACGACGACTTCGACGACCTCTCCGACGACCCCGGCTTCGCCGAGGCCTTCGGGCTCGACGCGGAAGGCACCACGGAGTGAAGCTGCTCGTCGACACGCACGTCGTCCTCTGGTGGCTGCTGGACTCCCCACAGCTCTCCGACGACGTCAAGGACCTGCTCGACACGGAGGAGCACGCGTACGTCAGCGCCGTCACCCCGTGGGAGCTCTCCGTCAAGCAGGCCCTCGGCAAGCTAGACGGACCGGCCGAACTGCCGGAACTGGCCCGCGACTGCCAGCTCAGGCCGCTCCCCGTCACCGCCGAACACGGCATCCGCGCCGGCAGGCTCCCGCCCCACCACCGCGACCCCTTCGACCGGATGCTGATCGCCCAGGCGCAGACCGAGGGGCTCACGCTCGTCACCCGGGACAAGCACATCCCCCGGTACGACGTGCCCGTGCTCACGGTCTGAGCAGCCGTACGGCCCCGGTGCGCGCGCACCGGGGCCGTACTCGTCCCTCCGGACGGGTCACTCGCTCGCGATCGCGTTCAGGACGTTCATGCGTCCCGCCCGGAACGCCGGGACCAGGGCCGCGAAGAGGCCCACGAAGGCCGAGGCGACGAAGACGGTGAGGATCGTCGGCCAGGGGATGTCCAGGACGCCGAGGCCCTCCAGGGCCAGGAGCTTCTGGGCGGCGGTGCCCCAGCCCATGCCCAGGCCGAGGCCGAGGAGCGCGCCGAAGAGGGCGATGACCACGGACTCCAGGCGGATCATGCGGCGCAGCTGGCGGCGGGAGAGACCGACGGCCCGCATGAGGCCGATCTCGCGGGTCCGCTCGACCACCGACAGGGCCAGGGTGTTCACGACGCCGAGGACCGCGACGACGATCGCCAGGGCGAGGAGCCCGTACACGATGTTGAGCAGCTGCCCGACCTGGTCCCGGAGCTCCTCCTTGTAGTCGGCCTGGTTGCTGACCTTGTACTGCGGGTAGGGCGCGAGCGCGTCCTTGAGCGCCTGGTACGCCCGCGTCTCCTGGCCGTCCTTCGCGCCGGCGAGCAGCAGCAGGCTGTGCGGCATCCGGTCGGCGGGCAGGTACCGGGCGGCGGTGGCGACGTCGGTGTACATCACGCCGTTGTCGACGTTCCCCTGGTCGGAGGTGATCGCCGCGACCTTCAGCCTCGCCGGCTTCCCGCCCTCGAAGGCGACGGTCAGGACGTCGCCGACCTTCACGCCGTGCGCGGTGGCGTAGTCGCTGCCGACGGACATGGCGCCCGGCCCGTAGGCGTCCGCGAGCCGCCCGGCGGTGGTCTCCCGGCGCAGGTCCCCCGGGTACGTCGGGTCGGCGGCGGCCAGGCCCTCTTCGGTCTTCTTCCCGCGCGGGTCGGTGACGGTGACGTCGAGCCACCTGTACTCGGTGACGTGGTCGATGCCGGGGGCCTTCTCCAGGGCGGCCTGCGCCTGCGGCACGATCGGCTGCCCGGTGCCGGACTGCACGATGAAGTCGGCGCCGACGGAGCGGTCCAGCTCCTCGGTGGCGGAGGCCACCATGGAGGAGCCGACCACCGACAGGCAGGCGACGAGCGCGAGGCCGATCATGAGGGCGGCGCCGGTGGCGCCGGTGCGGCGCGGGTTGCGCAGGGCGTTGCGCTCGGCCATCCGGCCGACGGGTCCGAAGACCCGCAGGACGACGACGCCGAGGACGCGGACGACCCCGCCGGCGAGGAGCGGGCCGACGACGACGAAGCCGAGCAGGGAGAGGACGACGCCGAGGCCGAGCCAGGCGGAGCCGGGGGCGGCCTCCTCGGCGCGGGCGGCGGCCACGAGGGCGGCGGCTCCGGCGGCGGTGAGGGCGAGGCCGATCCCGCCCCGGACCCGGCCCGCCCTTCCGTCGGCGGGGGTGCCCGCGTCGCGCAGGGCGGCCATCGGGGAGATCTTCCCGGCGCGGCGGGCCGGGACGTAGGCGGCGAGGACGGTGACGACGACGCCGAGGACGACGCCGACGACCGGGGTCGTCCACTTCACGGTGAGGTCGCCGGTGGAGAGCTCCATGCCCACGGCGGACATCAGCTTCATCAGGCCGACGGCGAGGCCGACGCCCGCCGCGACGCCGGCGGCCGAGCCGGCCAGGCCGAGGAGCAGCGCCTCGATCAGGACGGAGCGGTTGACCTGCCCGCGGCTCGATCCGACGGCCCGCATGAGGCCGATCTCGCGGGTGCGCTGGGCGACCAGCATGGAGAAGGTGTTGACGATGAGGAAGACGCCGACGAGGAAGGCGATCCCGGCGAAGCCGAGCATGGCGTACTTCATGACGTCGAGGAACCCGGCGAGTTCCGCGCGGCCCGCGTCGGCGGCCTCGGCGGCGGTCTGGAGCTCGTAGCCGTCGCCGAGGGCGGCGGCGATGCCCGCCTTGAGGGCGTCGTCGCTCACGCCGGGCGCGGCGTCGGCCGTGATCTGTGTGAACAGGCCTTCCCCGCCGAGCAGTTCGCGCTGGGCGGTGGCGGTGTCGAAGTAGACGAGGGTGGCGCCGGGGTTGGTGACCTTGAAGTCGGCGATGCCGGAGATCTTCGCGGTGAAGTCGCCGGTGACGGAGATGGTCCGCAGCTCGTCGCCGAGCTTCAGGCCGTGCTTCTCGGCGGTGGCGCCGTCCACGACGACGTCGGTGGGGCCGCGCGGCTCGTGGCCGGAGACGATCTCCACCGAACGCAGTTCGTTCGGGGTCCAGTTGACGGCGATCGTCGGGGCGCCGCCGGTGGGTCCGACGTTCTCGTTCCTCGCGTCGACGACGGTGACGCTCAGGGAGGTGACCGCGCCCCGCACGTTCCGGGCGCCCTCCGCCTCCGCGACCTTCTCCAGGAGCGCGGCGGGGAGGGTCTCGGGACGGCCGGTCTGCGGGGTCTCGTCGTCGGACGCGCCCTTCGGGCTGACGGTGACGTCGGAGGCGGTGGTGGCGAAGAGCTTGTCGAACGTCGTGTTCATCGTGTCCGTGAAGACCAGGGTGCCCGAGATGAACGCGACGGAGAGCAGGACGGCGACGGCGGAGAGCGCCATGCGGCCCTTGTGCGCGAGGAAGTTGCGCAGGGAGGTCTTGAGGACGCTCATGAGGTCCGCCCGCGCGCGTCGAAGTCCTTCATGCGGTCCAGGACGGCCTCGGCGGTGGGCCGCTCCATCTCGTCCACGATCTTCCCGTCGGCGAGGTAGAGGACGCGGTCGGCGTAGGAGGCGGCGACCGGGTCGTGGGTGACCATGACGATGGTCTGCCCCAGCTCGTCCACCGACGTGCGCAGGAAGCCGAGGACCTCGGCGCCGGCCCGCGAGTCGAGGTTCCCGGTCGGCTCGTCCCCGAAGATGATCTCGGGCCGGGCGGCGAGCGCGCGGGCCACGGCCACGCGCTGCTGCTGACCGCCGGAGAGCTCGTTCGGCCGGTGCTTCAGCCGCTCGGACAGACCGACGGTGTCCACGACCCGGCGCAGCCAGTCGGCGTCCGGCCGGCGGCCCGCGATGTCCATCGGGAGCGTGATGTTCTCGATCGCGCTCAGGGTCGGCAGCAGGTTGAACGCCTGGAAGACGAAGCCGATCCGGTCCCGGCGGAGCTGGGTGAGCTTCTTGTCCTTGAGACCGGTGATCTCGGTCTCGTCCAGGAAGATCTGCCCGCTGGTGACGGTGTCGAGCCCGGCGAGGCAGTGCATCAAGGTGGACTTGCCGGAGCCCGAGGGCCCCATGATCGCGGTGAACCGGCCGCGGGCGATGTCCACGTCGACGGAGTCGAGGGCGACGACCCGGGTCTCCCCGGAGCCGTACGCCTTCACGACCTGCCGCGCCCGCGCGACGACGGCCGTAGCCCCTCCAGTACCCCCGTGCCTGGGGGTGGTCACAGCCGTCGTCACTTTTCTCTCCTCGGAGCGATGGGCGGGTTCGTAAGTTCAAGTTAAGGAACGGGAAGGGGAGTTCTCCTCCTCCGCCGGTACGAACGGCCCCTGGCCCGTATGGGGGAGAAACCCCTAGGGGCTTCTCCACCCGGGGTCGGGGTGGCACGCTGTCACCCGGAATTTAGGTGTACGAAGAAAGGAAGGGCGTACGGTGACCGAGCCGTCGACGACACGGGCCGGGACCGGCCCCGCCCCCGCCTCCGCACCCGCGCGCCGGGGACCCGTCGTCGCCGCGCTCATGCTCGGGATGGGGCTCGCCGCCATCGACGGCACGATCGTGTCCACGGCCGTCCCGCAGATCGTCGGCGACCTCGGCGGACTCGCCGTCTTCTCCTGGCTGTTCTCCGGCTACCTGCTCGCCGTCACCGTCACCCTCCCCGTCTACGGGAAGCTCAGCGACACCTTCGGCCGCAAACCGGTCCTCGTCGCCGGGATCGTCCTCTTCCTGATCGGCTCCCTGCTGTGCGCGTCCGCCTGGAACATGGCGTCCCTCATCGCCTTCCGGGTCGTCCAGGGCCTCGGCGGCGGCGCGCTCCAGGGCACGGTCCAGACGATCGCCGCCGACCTGTACCCGCTGAAGGAACGCCCGAAGATCCAGGCGAGACTGTCCTCCGTCTGGGCCGCCTCCGCCGTCGCGGGCCCGGCCGCCGGCGGCCTCCTCGCGGGCTACGCCGACTGGCGCTGGATCTTCCTGATCAACCTGCCGATCGGCCTCGTCGCCCTGTGGCTGGTCTGCCGCCACCTGGTCGAACCGGAGCGGACCGCGCCACGCGCGCGCGTACGGATCGACTGGGCCGGCGCGCTCTGCGTCTTCACCACCGGCGTCCTGCTGCTCACCGCGCTCGTCCAGGGCGGCGTCGCCTGGCCCTGGCTCTCGGCGCCCTCCCTCGGACTCCTCGGCGGGGCCGCCGCCCTCGGCGCCGTGACCGTCCTGGTCGAGCGGCGCGCCGCCGAGCCGATCATCCCCGGCTGGGTCTGGCGCCGCCGCACGATCGCCGCCGTCAACCTCGCGCTCGGGGCCCTCGGCCTGCTCATGGTCGCCCCGACCGTCTTCCTCCCCACGTACGCCCAGTCCGTCCTGGGCCTCGGCCCAATCGCGGCCGGGTTCGTCCTGTCGGTGATGACCCTGAGCTGGCCCGTCAGCGCGGCGCTCTCGAACCGGGTCTACACCCGCATCGGCTTCCGGCTCACCGCCGTCCTCGGCATCTCCGGCGCGCTGCTCGTCCTGCTCGCCTTCCCGCTCCTCCCGTTCCCCGGGGAACCCTGGCAGCCCGCCCTCCTGATGCTGCTGCTCGGCGCGGCCCTCGGCCTCTTCCAACTGCCGCTGATCGTCGGCGTCCAGTCGACCGTCCCGTACGGGGAGCGGGGCACGACCACCGCCTCCGTCCTCTTCTGCCGCCAGGTCGGCCAGAGCGTCGGCGCGGCCGTCTTCGGCGCCGTCGCCAACGGCGTCCTGGCGGCCCGCCTCGGAGGCGACGGCGACCTGGACGCCCTGGCCCGCGCCCTGGACTCCCCCGACTCCCTGCCACCCGCGACGACGGACCTCCTGCGGCGCGCGGTCGACGCGGCGGTGGACTACGTCTACCTGGGCGCGGCGGGAGCGGCGGCCCTGGCCCTCCTGGTCCTGCTCACCCTCGCGCCCCGCCGCTTCCCGGTGCTGGGGGAGGGGGCGGGGCGCGAGGAGTGACCCCGTACAAGCGGCGGTTGCACTACTCCGCAGAGGCGAGACCGACGAACCCGGCCCACGCGTCGTGCGAGACTCGGAGGGCCGGCCGGGCCACGTCCTTGGAGTCACGAACGTGCACGGCTCCCGCGCCGGCCGCGATCTCGACGCAGTCGCCGCCCTCGCCGCCGCTGTGGCTGCTCTTGAACCAGGCGAGGGCTTCCGTGTCGTTCATAGCTCTCCCGACAACTTCCCGATGAACTCAAGCGACTCTCGGGGGTTGAGGGCCTGTGCCCGGATGATCCCATAGCGGGCTGCGGCGAGAACGGCCTGCTTGGGGTCGGTCTCCAGGACACTGTTGCCCTGGGCCTCGGCATAGACGAACCTCTTGCCGTCCTCGCGAGTGATGACGGTGAACGGTCCGTCCACGCCCGCATTTTCCGCGCAGTCGAGGGGCACGACCTGGATTTCGACGTTCCCAGCAGCTCCATCGCCCGCTTCTCCAGCTGCGCCATGCCTTGGAAGAACGGCGGATACTGCGCCTTCTCCGACTGTTCCTTCCACACCGCCAGCAGCCCACCCGCGTTCAGCACCTCGTCCGAGCGGTCGATCGCGCGCGGTGGCGGGATCCTCCGGCCCTGCTCGAACGACGCGATCGTGGAGGCCGAGTAGCCCGGCCGTTTGCCGAACTCCTCCCGTTCCGTCCTCTTGCTGCTCGCCCTACTTCGGCGACAGGATCTTCAGCCTGCAATTCACGTCCACCACCCGGGGCGCCCGGCTCGCGCGGCGGCTCGCCGGGGTGCGATGGGACGAGTGGGGCGTGCCGTACGGGACGGAGGCGCACGAGGCCGTCGTCCTGGTCGCCGCCGAACCGGCGGCGAACGCGGTGCGGCACGGGCACGTGCCGGGGCGGGACTTCCACCTGCTGCTGCGGATCACGGAGAACCCCCGGCCCCTCGCCCGGATCGAGGTCGGCGACACCCGCTCCGAGCGCGTACCGCCCCGGCCCGGACAGCTCCCCGGCCGCGGTCCGGAACTCGCGGACGGGGGCCGGGGGCTGCTGCTCGTCGACGGGCTCGCCGCCCGCCGGGGCCGGTGCCCGAGCTCCTGGCACCGGGGAAGACGGTGTGGGCGGAGTGCGTCCTCGCCTGAGGGTCCTCACGCGGTACGTGGAATCGTCAGGCAGAAGGGATGGCCGGCCGGGTCCAGGAGGACCCGCCAGCGGTCGGGCCGGGGCTGGTCGGCGAGGACGGTCGCGCCCAGGGCGACGAGCCGGGCCTCCGCCTCGTCGAAGTCGTCGACGTCGAAGTCCAGGTGTAGTTGCTGCGGTACGTCCTGACCGGGCCAGGACGGGGGCCGATAGCCCTCGACCCGCTGGAAGCCGAGGAAGAGCCCGGACCCGGCGGGCCCCCGGGAGAGGCCCGCGAACTCGGCGGTCGAACGGTCGTGGAGCGGCAGACCGGTGGCCCGGTGGTAGAAGTCGGCCAGGGCGAGGGGGTCGGCGCAGTCGAGGGTGACGGCCGTCAGCTTCATGATCATGGGTGGGAAGCTAAACGGGCGGGACGGTGCCGCGCGACGCGATTTCCCTTCCGGCGGGGCGAGTTGCCCACTGTCGCCCGGCCGGGGCCGGTTACGAGTCCGGGTCCTCGCCGGGGCAGGTACGCCCGGAGCCGGCCGCCCGGTTACGAGTCCGGGGCCGGGTCCTTCGCCGAGGCGGGTACGCCCGGAGCCGGCCGCCCGACCCGCCGGCTCCGGACCCGGCCCTTCCGCCCAGGCAGAGCCGGCCGCTTCCGGTGCCTACTCCTGGCCCCGCTCCCGCTCCGGCTCCGGCTCCGGTGTCGGCCCCCGGCCCGTCAGGGCCGCGAGGGAGTCGCGGATGTGCTCCATGTGGGAGTGCATCTCGTCCCGCGCCTCCTCGTGCTCCCGCAGGATCCGCTCCGTCGCGCGCTCGATCCGCTCGGCCTCCAGACGGGCCTGGGTGAGCAGCTCCGACGCCTTCGCGTCCGCGTCCTCCTGGCCGTGCCGGGCCTGCTCCTCGGTCTCCGACAGGGCCCGGCGGGCCTCCGCGAGACGGGCCTCCGCGCGACCGAACAGCTCCTCGTGGCGCGCGTCGAGTTCGGCCGCCCGCGCCTCCTCCTCGCGCTCGGCCTCCTCCCGTACCGCCTTCTGCTCGGCCTCCTGCGCCGCCAGGAGTTCCGCCGCGCGCCGCTCGGTCTCCTCGAAGGCCTCCCGGGCCGCCGACCGCAGCTCCTCCGCCTCGCGGTCCACCTCCGTCGCCAGCTCCCCGGCCCGTCCCCGGGCCGTCTCCAGGGTCGCGCGGGCCTTCGCCTCCGCCGCCTCGCGGACGCCCTCCGCGTACGCCCGCGCCGACTCCGCCGCCTCCCGGGCCGCCGCGTCGGCCGCCTCGGCGAGGGCCTGCGCGTCGGCCTCGGCGGCGCGCACGAGCGCCTCGTCCTCCGCCTCGGCGAACTCCAGGATCTTCCGCGCCCGCTCGCCGAGCGACTCGTACCGCTGCGGCGGCAGCGCCTCGGCGGTCTCCCGGAGCCGTACGAGCTCCGCCTCCCGCTCCGCCACGAGAGCGGTGAGCCACGCCTCCCGCTCGTGGGCGCCGTCGCCCTCGTCGGAGAGCACGGCGAGGAAGCGGTCGACCTGCTCGGGGCGGTAACCCCGTCCCCGCCCGACAGCGAAACTCATCCCTGGCGTCCCTTCCCTCTGGCCCGAACTTCCAGGATGCGCCATGAGAACGGACAAAAGACGCCCAACGTGTACACACGCCGAGCGCCTTTCGTCACATTCAGTCCCACCATAGTCCGGACGGAGTCGGAGCCGGGTCGGATCCGGGTCAGATCCGGGTCAGAGCAGGCCGTCCCACATCTGCTCCAGGAGCACCGACCACCAGTTCTCCGGCGACGCGAGCGCCGCCGGGTCCAGCATCGCCAGCTGCGCCTGGAAGTCCACCGTCCAGCGGCCCGCCTGCTCCGGATTGAGCCCGAACCGCAGCCGCCACATCCGGCCGAGCAGCGCCATCGAGCGCGTGAACTCCGGAAGCCCGGTGTTCACGAACTGCGGCGGCACCGACTGCCCGCCCGGACCGGCCTCCACCGGCACCGCCACGATGTGCGCGGTCCCGTACTGGACGCAGATCGCCCGCCCGAAGTCCGAACCGAGCACCAGGTACGAGCTCGCGTCCGGCGCGGCCGGAACCTGCCGCTGCGCCGCCAGCTCGGCCAGTGTCGGCACCACCGGCACCGCCGGCTGCGCCCAGAAGAACGGACCGAAGTCCGCCGGCAGACCCGCCCACACCAGCGTGCGCGCCACCAGCTCCGGCACGCCCTGCCGCGACACCGCCCGCTGGTCGAAGCGGAGGACGCCCGGACCGAACGCCCCGGCCAGCTCCTGCGCGACCGCCTCCGGCGGGACCGGCGGTGCCGGCTGCACCGGCGGCAGCGGCGCCCGCACCGGGGCCGGCCGCGCCGGACCGTCCGCGACCTGGTGCAACTCGCCCTGATGGGTCAGCAGTTGACGCATCCCCTGCTGCCGGCCCGCGTGGTCACGGCCGTACGGGGCGATGCTGGTGATCCGCGCCTGCGGCCACGTCTCCCGGATCATCCGCGCGCAGTAACCACCCGGCAGCTCGCACGACGCCAGTTCCGTGTGCAGTTCGAGCACCTGCTGCGGCGGCACGTTCATCGCCCGCAGCTCGTGCAGGATCTGCCACTCCGGGTGCGGGGTGCCGGGCGCCGAACGCCGGATGATCTGCGCCTCGGAACCGTCCGGCGCCCGGTAGCGCAGCACCGCCTGATAGCCCGGACCGACCGTCGGCTGCCCCGGCGGCTGCTGCGGATACCCGTACGCGGGCGGCGGCGTGTGCCCGCCGTGCACCGGCGGCGCCGGGGCGGGCGGGGGCGGCGGACCCGCCGGACCACCGGGACCCGGGTGCGCCAGCATCGTCGCGGCGTGCGCGACACCGCCCGGAGGCGTACCGGGCACGCCCGGCGGCGGCGGGGGCGGCGGAGGCGCGCCCGGACCGGGCTGCGCCAGCATCGTCGCCGCGTGGTGCACGGGCTGCGGCGGCGTCACCGGACCCGGCGGCGCGGGCGGCGGCCCGGGAGGACCGGGCGGACCCGGCCGCACGGGCGGCTGCGGCGGCTGCGGGCCGTCGGGCCCGAGCTGCGACACCAGCTGCGTCGGGATGTACGCGTTGCCGCCCGACGACGCCCCCGGCACGCCCGGGGCGCTCGGCGGGGGCGGCGGACCGGCCGGACCGCGCCCGCTCTTCGGCGGCGGCGTGGCCTTGCTCGTCGCGGCGTCCGCGATGTCCCCGGCCCCGCCACCGGCACCCGGGGGCGCGGACGGCGGAGGCGGCGGGGCGCCGGGGCCGGGCGGGACCGGCGGGGTCGCCGGGGTGACGCCCGGCGGGGCCGGCGCGGCCGGGTCGAGCCGGGGCGCGACGGCGGTCGGCGGCAGCGCGCTGCCCCCCTTCATCAGGGCCGTCGGCGCGTCGGCACCCACCACCGGCGGCGGGGCGTCCTCGTCGTCCGTCCCCGACAGCGGCGGCGCGAAGACGGTCGCGGGCAGCGGCACCGCCCCGTCCGCACCCCCGGAACTCGCGTTCGCGTCCACCCACGGGCTGCCCACGGACCCGGGAGCGGGCGGCGCGGCGGGACCCGGCGGGGCCGCCGGAGCCGCCGGGACGCCGTCCATCGCGGTCGGCTCGTAGGCGTCGTCGGAGGCGGCGCCGGACGCCGGGGCACCCGTGGCCCCGGAGGCCTCCGACGAGGACGAGGGCGAGGACGAGAAGGAGGGGGACGAGGGCGAGGACACCGACGCCGACTCGGACGCGGAATCCACCGAGGACGCGGAATCCACCGAGGCCTCGGACGACACCGCCGACGCCCCGGAGGACACAGAAGCCCCGGAGGAAGCGGAAGCCCCCGGGAACACAGGGGAAGCGAAGGAGCCCGAAGACGCCGAGGAACCCGAAGACGCCGACGACGCCTCCGACACCGACGGCACCGGACCCGTCCCGCCCGCCCCCTCCACCACGTCCGACACGTCGTCCACCGGACCCGACGCGCTCGCGCTCTCCTGCGAGGCGTGCGCCTCCTCCCGCGGCAGCCCGACCTTGTCCGCCGCGTCCTGCAACCACTCCGGCGGAGTCAGCAGGAACGACGTCTGGTTCAGATCGATCCGCGCCGCCGGCACCGCCGCCTGCGCCGGCACCTCCTCCGCGGACCCGTACTCCTCCTCGTACCGCCGGATCACCTCGCCCACCGGCAGCCCCGGCCACAGCGTCGCCTCACCGCTGTCCCGCGCGATCACGAGCCGCTGGCGCCCGCCGTCCGACGTCGGACCGCCCTCGCGGTCCTCCGCCCACACCACGAACCCCGACTCGAACTCCCGCACCCGCACCTCACGGTGCTGATAGCCCGGCAGATCGCCGTTGATCCACTCCTCGGCGCGCTCCTGCGCCTGCGCGAACGTCACCACAGCCAGCTCACTCCCCCACCGGGACCACGGGCACGGCGCGCGCGAAGCCGCCGTCCACCATCAGGTTCGCCACCGTCTCCAGCTCCGGCGGATTGCCCGCGAGCCGCTGGAGGAACGCGTCGAAGTCCGCGCCGCAGGGCAGCAGCAGCCGCTCCACCCGCTCGTCCACCGACCAGCCCGCCGCCACCTCACCGGCGTCCCGCGCGTCGTCGTACGCGCAGAACCACACCGAACCGACCGCGGCACCCCGCACCTTCAGGGCGATCAGACCGCCCTGCACGAACGCGACGCCCAGATAGTCCTTCGTCAGATGGTCGCGCAGGCACTTGTTCACGTACACGAGGTCGTTGATCCCGGCCTCCTCCCGCACCGTGAAGAACGGCTGGTCCACCAGGAGCCCCAGCTCCGCGTCCAGCGCCACCCCCACCGGGGCGCACCCGCCCGCCGCCCTCAGGAACGAGCGGTACGCCCCCGGAAGCCGGTAGCCCAGGTCCTCCTCGACGCCCTGGAGCTGCTGCTCCGACACCGACACCCGGCCCTTCGGCAGCCCGAAGTGCGCCGGCCGCGTCTCCTGCAACGGACGCGTGCCCCGCTTCGTCTGGTCGACGGCCGCCGTCGCCACCCCGCCGTGGTGCCGCAGCAACGCCTTCACCTCGACCGGCACCAGCTCCATCCGGCGACCGTGCGCCACGTGGTGCCAGGTCCAGCCGTGCGGCGTCGCCACCGCCGGAATCGTGTCCCACAGCTCGTGACCGGTCGCGGCCATCGCCGCGTTCGCCGACACGTAGTCCGTGAGCCGCAGCTCGTCGACGCCGAAACCCTCCGGCGGATCCGCGATCTCCGCCGCCGCGCGCGCGTACGGCGAGAAGTCCGGGTAGCCGCGCCCGTCCACCCGCACCCCCCTGGGGTGCCGGGAAGCACGGACCGGATCCGGAAAGTGCACGACCTGCCCGGCGTAGGCCGCGTTCGGTGGCGCGGTGTCCTGGCCGAGCCGACCTGTCGTCATGGCGGTTGCCCCCTGCATGGCGTCGCTGACTGCTGCTACCGACAGCCGGACCGCTGACCGCCGCCGACTGATGCCGCACAGCCTATGCGCTGCCACAAGAGGCCGAACCGGCCCGATCCGGCGGTGACCAAACGTCACGACCCCATGACAGACACACCATGATTCCGACACACCGAAAGCGCGTTACGCCGCCCCAGCTTCCCCATGTGGCTCCCTGTTTGGCAGGCTGTCCACGCAACTCGGGGGAATTGCAGGAGGGGAAGACCAGCACCATGCACGCAGCACCGACGCCCACACAGGGTGACCCACGCCTCAACTGGAGCAGCAGCGCCGAGGCCGGCCGCGCCCCCTTACTGCGTCACCGCCGCGACGGAATCCTCCCCACCGTGGGCGCCGCCCTCTCCGTACGCGGCGAGACCCTCACCGGCACCGCGGGCCGCGGCGACCGCCCGCCCGCCCTGCACCCGCTCGTCCAGGACTTCCTGGACACCCTCACCAGCGGCCAGCGGGAACGGTTCACCGGACGGTGTCCCGAGGCCATCCTGCTCTCCCGGCACCTCGCCGCCGCCGAGAGCGGACGCTCCCGACGCGCCCAGCGCAAACCGCTCACCCACGGAGAGGCCCGCCGCTCCCTCAAGCACGCCAAGCTCACCGCACGGCACATCCGCGAGGACGGCGACCCGCTGCACGGAAGCTACGCACCGCCCTGCCGCTCCTGCACGGCGATGCTCGCCCACTTCGGCGTCCGCGCCGTCGACCCCACCACACCCGTCGAGAACGGCTGACCCCACCCCCATGCCCGACCACAGCACCACCCGGTTCCCGGTCAACGTCGACGCCGCCCTCCGCGAGGCCGGCTGGCAGCCCGGCCGCTGGGACATCGAACGCGCCGAGGAATGGGCCGACGCCCTGCGCGCCCACGTCTCCCCCGCCGGCCACCGGCACAGCGTCTTCCCCGCCGTCGTCGAGGCCTGGGCCGAATTCGGCGGCCTGCGCGTCACCGCCCCCGGCCACGGCCGGCAGATAGCGCCCGCCGCCGTCCGCTTCGACCCCCTCGCCGGCCTCCACCTCTCCCGCACCCTCGCCGACCTCGGCCGCGCCCTGGAGACCGAACTCGCCCCCCTCGGCGAGGAGGGCGACCACCAGGCGGTCCTCGCCATGGACGCCGAAGGACGCGTCTACAGCCTCGACCACGCGGGCGACTGGTACCTCGGCAAGGACATCGACGCGGCCCTCTCCACCCTCGTCACCGGAGCCCGGCCGACACGCCTGACGACGGGGTAGGACGGACGGGGCAGGACGGACGAGGCAGGACGGACAGGACAGGACGTACGGGGCGGGACCCCTACGCCCCGTCGGAGGCGAGCGGCAGCACCGCCGACACCTTGAAACCACCCGCGTCCGTCGGACCGGACACGAACGCGCCGCCCAGCCGGGACACCCGCTCCCGCATCCCCACCAGCCCGTTCCCCCCGCTCGGCAGACCGACGCCGGAAGCCCCCGCGTCCGAGGGACACGGACCGTTCTCCACCTGCATCGCCACCTCCGACCCCCGGTGCGCCAGACGCACCACTACCTCGGCGCCCGCCGCGTGCTTGTGGACGTTGGTCAGCGCCTCCTGCACCACCCGGTACGCCGTACGCTCCACCTCCGCCGGATACGCGCGCACCTCGCCCCTCACCACCAGCTCCACGACCGTCCCCGCGAGCCGCGACTGCTCGCACAGCGCCTCCAGGGCGTCCAGGCACGGCCCGTCCTCCGCCGCGGCCTCCGCGGCGGCCGCGGCGGCCCGGCCGACCGCCGCCAGCGGCACCGGCGCCGGAGCGGACGGAACGGTCCCCTCCCGCAGCACACCCAGCATCTCCCGCAGCTCCGTCAGCGCCTGCCGGCCCATGTCACCGACGAGCGCCGCGTTCTTCACGGCCTTCTGCGGATCCTTCAGGGCCACCGCCTGGAGCGCGGCCGCGTGCACCACCATCAGCGACACCCGGTGCGCCACCACGTCGTGCATCTCGCGCGCGATCCGCGTCCGCTCCTCCTGCCGCGCCCACTGGGCCTGCTGCTCGGCCCGGTCCGCGAGGAGCGACAACTCCTGCTCCAGACTGTCCGCCCGCTCCCGCAGGCTCTCCATGAGCCGGCGGCGGGCCCCTATGTAGAGGCCGAGGAGCAGCGGCGGCGCGTTGAGCCCGAGGGTCAGCAGGAGCGCCATGCCCGGCACGTACCAGCTGCTCGTCCCCAGCTCGGCCCGGGCGATGTCCTGCCGCAGCGAGACCACCGTCACGACGAACACGGCCGTCGTCGACATCCCGGCGAGCACGACGGTGATCCGGCGCGGCACGTCGGAGGCGGCGAGCGTGTAGAGCCCGACGATCCCCATCAGGAAGCCCATCTCGGCGGGCGCGACGGCGATCGACACGAGGACGACGGCGATGGGCCAGCGCCGGCGCACGACGAGCACGGAGCCGACGAGCAGCCCGAACACCACGCCCAGGGGCACCGGCAGCGCGGCCTTCTCCGCGAACCCGACCCCTTCGAGCCCGCACTCGAGCGCGGACACGCCCCCCAGCCCCACGTCGAGAACGGCGCTCCGCCGTCTCCCCCACCACCGGCCCCCGACGCCCGCGGCGCCCCGATCTGCCCCCGTTACGGTCATGCCCACCACCCTACGGGCGCCCCCATGCCCGCCACGCCTCCCGTCAACGCTGCGCACACCAGTCCCTCGAACCGTTGAATCGCCAGAGTTTTCGACGCGGACGTCCGGATTCCGGACGAGGGTGTCCGTATGACAACCGCCACGGGCAAGTACGCGGACTTCGAGAACCTGCGCGAGCAGGCGATCGCGCTCCGCCGCGAAGGTCTCAGCCGCCGCCAGATCCGGGACCGCCTCCACGTCGACAACAACGACATCCTCAACCGCCTCCTGGAGGGCGAGCCCCCGCCGGAGTGGACCAAGCGCCCGAACGCCAAGGACGACCTACGGGCCCGTGCCCGCGAGCTGCGCCTGGAGGGCAGGACGTACGACCAGATCCAGGTCGAACTGGGCTGCTCGAAGAGCTCGATCTCCCTGTGGGTCCGGGACCTGCCGAAGCCGGAACGGAAGCGGACCCCGGAGGAGGCATCCGCGATCGCCCGACGGGGCTGGGAGGCGACCCTGCGACGGCGCGAGGAGGAACGGGAGGCCACCAAGCGCACGGCCGCCGAGGAGATCGGAGCCCTGTCGGAGCGGGAACTCTTCCTGCTGGGCGTGGGGCTCTACTGGGCGGAGGGCTCGAAGGACAAGCCGTACGACCGCCGGGAACGCGTGGTGTTCGTGAACAGCGACCCCGGCATGATCCGGGTCTTCACCGCCTGGCTCGACCTCCTCGGGGTCGGGCCCGAGCGCCGGAGGTACTGCGTGATGATCCACGAGACCGCCGACGCGGCCGAGGCCGAGCGGTACTGGGGCGATCTCGTCGGCGCCGCCCCCTCGGCTTTCAACAAGACGACCGTCAAGCGCCACAACCCCCGGACCAACCGGAAGAACATGGACGTCGGCTATCACGGCTGCCTCGTGATCCAAATCCTGGGGAACGTTGATCTGTACCGTCGCATCGAAGGTGCCTGGTGCGGCATAGTAGGGGCCGTCCCGGTTCCCTCGATCGGAAATCGGGCATAGCGGGCGAACTATCCCGGATCGTCTAAGGGCAGGACAAATGGTTTTGGTCCATTGAATGAGGGTTCGAATCCTTCTCCGGGAGCCCCCTGTCGCGGGTCCTGACCTCCAAGGTCAGGACCCGCGCTCATGTCCGCCCCCCGGCCCCCCGGTATCCTTCGTGCGTCCACCACCCAAAGCCGAAGGGCATTCCCGTGAGCGCCAACCTCCCCCAAGTTCTCGGCTTCGCTCGAACAGGGGAGGCCCCCTTGGCAGCCGTCGTCGTCCTCGCAGCGGGTGAGGGCACCCGCATGAAGTCGAAGACCCCCAAGGTCCTGCACGAGATCGCCGGGCGCTCGCTCGTCGGGCACGTCGTGTCCGCCGCGCGGGAGCTGGAGCCCGAGCACCTCGTCGTGGTCGTCGGGCACGCGCGGGAGCAGGTGCGGGGGCACCTGGAGGAGCACTACGCCGGCACCCGCACCGCCGTCCAGGAGGAGCAGAACGGCACCGGGCACGCGGTGCGGACGGCCCTGGAGGAGCTGGGCGAGGCGCCCGCGGGGACCGTCGTGGTCGTCTGCGGCGACACCCCGCTGCTCTCCGGCGGGACCCTGCGCGCCCTGGCGGACACCCACGCGGCCGACGGCAACGCCGTCACCGTGCTGAGCGCCGAGGTCCCCGACTCGACCGGGTACGGGCGGATCGTGCGGGACGCGGCGACCGGCGCCGTGACGGAGATCGTCGAGCACAAGGACGCCTCCGACGAGCAGCGCGCGATCAAGGAGATCAACTCCGGCGTCTTCGCGTTCGACGGGAAGCTGCTCGCCGAGGCCCTGGGCAAGGTGCGGACGGACAACAGCCAGGGCGAGGAGTACCTCACCGACGTGCTGTCGATCCTGCGCGAGGCGGGTCACCGGGTGGGCGCCTCCGTGGCCGCCGACCACCGCGAGATCCTGGGGATCAACAACCGGGTGCAGCTCGCCGAGGCCCGGGGGCTCCTGAACCGGCGGCTCCTGGAGCGCGCGATGCTGGCCGGCGTGACGGTCGTCGACCCGGCGTCGGTGTTCGTGGACGTGACGGTGACCTTCGAGCCGGACGCGGTGCTCCTGCCGGGTACGCAGCTGCTCGGCGCCACGCACGTCGGTGAGGACGCCGTGGTGGGCCCGAACACGCGCCTGAAGGACACGACGGTCGGCGCGGGGGCCCGGGTGGACAACACGGTGGCGGATTCGGCCACCGTCGGCGCGGGCGCCTCGGTGGGCCCGTACGCGTATCTGCGTCCGGGGACGAAGCTGGGCGCGAAGGCCAAGGCGGGCACGTACGTCGAGATGAAGAACGCGACGATCGGCGAGGGGACCAAGGTCCCGCACCTGTCGTACGTGGGCGACGCGACGATCGGCGAGTACACGAACATCGGCGCGGCGAGCGTCTTCGTGAACTACGACGGCGAGGCGAAGCACCACACCACGATCGGGTCCCACTGCAAGACGGGCTCGGACAACATGTTTGTGGCTCCTGTCACGATCGGGGACGGGGCCTACACGGCCGCCGGATCCGTGATCACGAAGGACGTGCCGGCCGGTGCTCTGGCCGTGGCCCGGGGCCAGCAGCGGAATATCGAGGGTTGGGTCGCCCGGAAGCGGCCCGGCAGCGCTGCCGCGCAGGCCGCTCAGGCCGGCGCGGAGGGATCTGTCGGCGAAAGCTGACCGGAAACAGGTGCGCCGAACTCGGCGTACCGTGATACGTGCACACAAATTCGGCTGGTTCGCTCACGCGCACGGGAGCGCGGGGATCGCGGCCAGGGAACACGTCTGAGGAGACAGTGCTGTGACCGGGATCAAGACGACCGGCGAGAAGAAGCTGATGCTCTTCTCCGGCCGCGCCCACCCCGAGCTGGCCGAGGAGGTCGCGCACCAGCTGGGCGTCGGCCTCGTTCCCACCAAGGCGTTCGACTTCGCCAACGGTGAGATCTACGTCCGCTTCCAGGAGTCGGCCCGTGGTGCGGACTGCTTCCTGATCCAGAGCCACACGGCTCCGATCAACAAGTGGATCATGGAGCAGCTGATCATGATCGATGCTCTGAAGCGGGCCTCGGCCCGGAGCATCACCGTGATCATCCCGTCGTACGGCTACGCCCGTCAGGACAAGAAGCACCGCGGTCGCGAGCCGATCTCGGCGCGCCTGGTGGCGGACCTGCTGAAGACGGCGGGTGCGCACCGGATCCTGACGGTGGACCTGCACACGGACCAGATCCAGGGCTTCTTCGACGGTCCGGTGGACCACCTGTCGGCGCTGCCGGTGCTCGCGGACTACGTGGGCGCGAAGGTGGACCGCTCGAAGCTGACGATCGTGTCCCCGGACGCGGGTCGCGTGCGGGTCGCCGACCGCTGGTGCGACCGTCTGGACGCGCCGCTCGCGATCGTGCACAAGCGGCGTGACAAGGACGTCGCGAACCAGGTGACCGTGCACGAGGTCGTCGGTGACGTGAAGGGCCGCGTGTGCGTCCTGGTGGACGACATGGTCGACACGGGCGGCACGATCTGCGCGGCGGCGGACGCCCTGTTCGCGCACGGCGCGGAGGACGTGATCGTGACGGCGACGCACGGCATCCTGTCGGGTCCCGCGGCCGACCGTCTGAAGAACTCGAAGGTGAGCGAGTTCGTGTTCACGGACACGCTGCCGGTTCCGGGCGCCCTGGAGCTGGACAAGATCACGGTGCTCTCGATCGCGCCGACGATCGCGCGCGCGGTGCGCGAGGTGTTCGAGGACGGTTCGGTGACGAGCCTCTTCGAGGAGCACTGAGCCCCGGACGAGGAGCAGGGAGGGCCGTTTCCCCGGTGGGGAGGCGGCCCTCTCCCGTGCTCGCGCTGATCCATTTGGGCGGTTCGGGGGCGGCGGGTAGACTGCCGGGGTTGCTCGGCGAGGGAGGCCGTGCCCTTCGAGGGTCACGGCAGGTCCGTTATCGACGCGCTCTTCGTAGCAGGCCATCGCCAGTCGTGGCCGGGTGACTTCGCTTTCCGTCACCTTCTACGAGGAGTGCCACATGTCCGAGGTCAAGATCGCCGCCTCCGTCCGTTCGGAGTTCGGCAAGGGCGCGGCCCGCAAGATCCGCCGTGACAACAAGGTTCCCGTCGTGCTCTACGGCCACGGCACGGACCCGGTCCACCTGACCCTCCCGGGCCACGAGCTGCTGCTCGCCCTGCGTACGCCGAACGTCCTGCTCTCGCTCGACATCGACGGCAAGGGCCAGGAGCTGGCGATCCCGAAGGCCGTGCAGCGCGACCCGCTGAAGGGCTTCCTGGAGCACGTCGACCTGATCCTCGTGAAGCGCGGCGAGAAGGTCACCGTCGAGGTCCCGGTGCAGGCCGAGGGCGAGCTGGCCGCCGGTGGCAACCTCCTTGAGCACGTGCTGAACACGCTCTCCGTCGAGGCCGAGGCCACCCACCTGCCCGAGTCCTTCTCGGTCTCCGTCGAGGGCCTGGAGGCCGGTGCCTCCGTCCTCGCCAAGGACATCGAGCTCCCGAAGGGCACCACCCTGGTGACCGACGCCGACGCCGTCGTCCTCCAGGTCCTGGCCGCGCAGGCCGAGGAGCCGGCCGCCGAGGGTGACGAGGCCGCCGCCGAGGGCGAGGCCGTCGAGGCCGCCGCCGAGGGCGACGAGGCCTGAGCCATAGGCTCTGCCTGACGTGACGGGGTGACGGGCCGTGCGGCCCGTCACCCCGTTTCCCTTGTACGGACACGAGGAGACCTGACGCACATGACGGACGACGCCAACGCCCCCTGGCTGATCGTCGGCCTCGGCAACCCGGGGCCGGAGTACGCGGCCAACCGGCACAACATCGGCTTCATGGTCGTGGACCTGCTCGCGGAGCGGATGCGCGGCTCGTTCAAGCGGGCGCAGAAGGCGCAGGCGCAGGTGGTGGAGGGCCGCATGGGTTCGCCGGGGCCTTCGAGCCGCCGGGTGGTGCTGGCGAAGCCGATGTCGTACATGAACCTGTCGGGCGGTCCGGTGACGGCGCTGCGCGACTTCTACAAGGTGCCGACGGCGCGTGTGGTGGCGGTCCACGACGAACTGGACGTCGACTACGGGGTGCTGCGGCTGAAGCTGGGCGGCGGCGACAACGGGCACAACGGTCTGAAGTCGATGACGAAGGCGATGGGGGCGGACTACCACCGGGTGCGGTGCGGGATCGGGCGTCCGCCGGGCCGGATGCAGGTGGCGGACTTCGTCCTGAAGGACTTCTCGTCGGCGGAGCGCAAGGATCTGGACTGGTTCGTGGACCGGGCGGCGGACGCGGTGGAGTGTCTGGTGGCGGAGGGTCTGGAGCGGGCGCAGTCGGCGTACAACTCCTGAGGCCGGCGACACGGACGTACGGCTCCTGAGGCCGGCGGTACGGACGTACGACTGTACGATCGCGGGTCATGACGCACGTCCGTAACGCCGCCATGGCCCTGGTCGCCCTGCTCCTCGTCGTCGCGGGTGTGTGGGCCTCGTGGGCCTCGGCCCAGCACGTGCTGCTCGGCAAGGGGCGGGAGCACGGCACGCTGACGGTGACCGCCTGCGGCGAGGAGTCGTGCAGGGGGCCTTATGTGCCCGGGGAGCCGGGTGGGGAGCGCCGGACGCTGTCGATAGGGCGGTCGGTGGCGGCGGGACCGGGGATGACGATTCCGGTGGTGGTGAAGCCGGGTACGGACGAGGGCGTGCGGACGGGCTGGGGCGGTGGTCTGCACGCCTGGCTGCCGCTCGGCGGGGCACTGCTCCTGGCGGCGCCGCTGGTGGGCGGGGGGTTGCGGCTGCCGCGGACGGCGTGGTCGTTCGTGGGTCTCGGCGGGGGACTGCTGGTGGCGACGTTCCTGACGCTCTGACGGGCCGCGGGAGAGCCGCGTGAGGGCTGCGGGAGGGTCACGGAAGGGTCGTGGCCGGTATCAGGTCGGCTCATGGCTCAATCGTTACGGTCCTCCGCCTTAAAGGAGGGTTAAAGGGGCGGATAGGCTGCGTTCGCCGCCCCCCACGGCTTCCCTCATCCCAGATGGACGACTGCACATGCGACGCTCCTCCATATCCGCTGCCGCGCTCGTCGCGGCCATGGCGGGTTCTCTCGTTCTGGCCCCCGCCGCCCTCGCGGCGGACGGCTCGAAGCCCCTTCCCCTGCACCAGGTGAAGGACCTGCCGCTGACCGCCTCGGAGTTCGGCACCCAGGAGAAGGTCTGCGGGAACGTCCCGACGAACCAGGACGGCTGGCACTTCGTGCTGCCGGGCAGCGGCAAGGGCGGTTCCGCCGTCTTCACCGAGCTGACCGTGACGTTCGAGCCCGGTGGCACGCAGACCGTCACGGTCTTCGGCCCGCCGTCCGACAAGCACGCGTACGTGGCCTCGCAGCCGGGCGCCAAGCTGGTCTCGGCGTCGGCGGAGGTCTCCGCGCCGGTCAAGCAGGGCTGGTTCAACCTCTCCCACACCTGCCCGGCCACCCCGGTGACCGAGACGACGAGCCCCGGCACGGAGACGACCTCTCCGGGTACGGAGACCACCTCCCCCGGCACGGAGACGACTTCGCCGGGCACGGAGACCACCTCCCCCGGCACGGAGACGACTTCGCCGGGCACGGAGACCACCTCCCCGGGCGCGGAGACCACCTCCCCGGGTACGGAGACGACCTCCCCCGGTACGGAGACCACCGCGCCGGGCGAGACCCCCGGCGGCACCGAGTCCCCGTCCGCCACGGACGGCGCCTCCGACGGCGCCTCCACGCCGGGCACCCCCGGTGAGGGCGACCTCGCCGAGACCGGTGCCGGCGCCCCGGTCGGCGTCCTCGCCGCCGCGGCCCTGGCCCTCGCGGCCGCCGGTACGGTCCTGGTGACCCGTCGTCGCAAGGCGCGGCAGCACTGACGTACCCCGTTCCGTGACGAAAGCCCCCGCCGGGCGGACCCGGCGGGGGCTTTCGTCGTGCGTGCGGCGGGGGTCAGCCGGTGTTGCGCAGGCCGGCGGCGACGCCGTTGACGGTGAGGAGCAGGGCCCGTGCGAGCAGCGGGTCCGGGTCCTCGCCGCGCTCGGCGGCGGCGCGCTGGCGGGCGAGGAGGGCGACCTGGAGGTAGGAGATCGGGTCCAGGTAGGCGTCGCGGATGGCGAAGGTCTGCTGGAGGACCGGGTTGGAGTCCAGGAGCTTCTCGCCGCCGGTGATCTTGAGGACCTCGGCGACGGTCAGCTCGTGCTCGGCCTCGATGGCGTCGAAGACGTGCTTGAGGTCGTCGGGGACCAGGGTGTCGACGTAGTGGCGGGCGATGCGCAGGTCGGTCTTCGCGAGCGTCATCTCCACGTTGGAGAGGAAGTTGCGGAAGAAGTGCCAGCGCTCGTACATCTCGCCGAGGACCGGGGCGCCCTCCTGCTGCGAGGCCGCCTCGCGCAGGGCCTTGAGGCCGGAGCCGACGCCGAACCAGCCGGGGACGATCTGGCGGGACTGGGTCCAGCCGAACACCCACGGGATGGCGCGCAGTCCGTCGAGGGAGACGCCGGAGCCGGGGCGGCGGGAGGGCCGTGAGCCCAGGTGCAGGTCGGCGAGCTGGTCGACGGGGGTGGAGGCGAGGAAGTACGCCGGCAGGCCGGGGTCCTCGACGAGCTTGCGGTAGGCGGTGTGGGCGGCGTCGGAGACGGTGTCCATGGCCGCGTCCCAGCGGGCGAGGGCCTCGTCGGACTGGCGCGGCGCGGTGTGCAGGGCGGAGGCCTGCAGGGTGGCGGCGACGGTCAGTTCGAGGTTCTCGCGGGCGAGGGACGGGATGAGGTACTTGTCGGAGATGACCTCGCCCTGTTCGGTGACCTTGATCTCGCCCTCCAGGGTGCCCCAGGGCTGGGCGAGGATCGCGTCGTGGGAGGGGCCGCCGCCGCGGCCGACGGTGCCGCCGCGGCCGTGGAAGAGGCGGAGGCGGACGCCGTAGCGGTGGGCGACGTCGCGCAGGCGCCGCTGGGCGCGGTGGATCTCCCACTGGGAGGTGGTGATGCCGCCGAACTTGGAGGAGTCGGAGTAGCCGAGCATGACCTCCTGGACGTCGCCGCGGAGCGAGACGAGGCGCCGGTAGGAGGGGTCGGCGAGCATGTCGTCGAGGATGACGTCGGCGGCCTTGAGCTCGTCGGTGGTCTCCAGGAGCGGCACGATGCCGATCTTGGCCCAGCCGGCGTGCAGGTCGATCAGGCCGGCCTCGCGGGCGAGGACGGCGGCGGCGAAGACGTCGTCGGCGCCCTGGCACATCGAGATGATGTAGGACTCGATGACCTCGGGGCCGAAGCGCTCGAAGGCCTCCTTGACGGTGTGGAAGACGCCGAGGGTCTTCTGTCCGGCGGCGTCGAGGGGGGCCGGGGTGGGGGCGAGGGGGCGGCGGGAGCGCAGTTCCTTGGCGAGGAGCTTCTGCCGGTAGTCGCGGGGCATGTCGGCGTACCGCCAGGACTCCTCGCCGAGGCGGTCGAAGAGCTGGCCGAGGGCGTGGTGGTGGGCCTCGGCGTGCTCGCGGACGTCCATGGTGGCGAGCTGGAGGCCGAAGGCGGAGAGGGTGCGGATGACCCGGTCCATGCGCCCGTCGGCGAAGAGGGCGCCGCGGTGCTCGCGCAGCGAGGTCTGGATCAGGGTGAGGTCGTGGAGGAGCTCGGCGGTGCCGAGGTAGTCGCGGCCCTCCTGGTGGGGGGTGCCGCTCGCCAGGCGGTCGCGGGTGTTGACGAGCTTCTGCCGGACGCAGGTGGCCTTGAGGCGGTACGGCTCCTCGGCGTTGAGGCGCTTGTAGCGGGGGCTGATCTCCGGGAGGAGGTCCAGGTCCTGCTGGAGGGAGTCCAGGAGTTCCGGGGTGGCTCCGGTGTAGCGGATGGAGTTGGAGAGGAGTCCGCGCAGGAAGTCGACCAGTTCGAGGGCGTCGCCGATGCCGTGCTCGTGCTGGAGGATCAGGATGTCGCGGGTGACCTGGGGGGTGACGTTGGGGTTGCCGTCGCGGTCGCCGCCGATCCAGGTGCCGAAGGTGAGGGGGCGGGTGCCGGCGGGCAGTTCGACGCCGACGCGCTCCAGTTCGGCGGCGAGGTCCTCCAGGACGTCGCCGACGGCGCCCGCGTGGAGTTCGTCGAGGTAGTAGATGGCGTTGCGGGCCTCGTCGGCGGGCTCGGGGCGGACCACCCGGAGCTCGTCGGTCTGCCAGATGAGGTCGATGTTCTCGGCGAGGCGCAGGTCGGTGCGGCGCCGGTCGCTCTGGGTGAGCGGGGTCTCCAGGAGGGCGGCGATCCGGCGCAGCTTGTTGAGGACGGAGCGGCGGGCGGCCTCGGTGGGGTGCGCGGTGAAGACGGGGCGCACGTTGAGGTTCTTGACGGTCTCGCGGACGTGCTCGGGGTCGCCGTCCTTGAGCATGTCGGCGGTGCGGGCGAGGAGGCCGCCCTCGGCGGCGCGCCTCTCGCGCAGTTCGCGGCCGCGGTGCACCTGCTCGGTGACGTTGGCGAGGTGGAAGTAGGTGGAGAAGGCGCGTACGAGCTTGGCGGCCGTCTCGAGTTCGACGCCGCGGAGCAGCTCGGCGGCGGCCTCTCCGTCCTCGCGGGTGAGGCCGCGGACGCGCTCGACGAGGTCGAGGAGTTCGTGGCCCTCCTGCCGGACGAGTGTCTCGCCCAGGAGGTCGCCCAGTCGGCGGATGTCGGCGCGCAGCTCGGCGCTGGCGGTGGAGGTCTGGTCGGCACTGCTCACAGGTGCGGGCTCCTTGCAGTGTTTGAGCACGTCTGGAGGTGTTCTGGAGGCTTGCGGACCGCGCTGTCCGACGCACCAAGGATAGGTGGCCGTCCCTCCGGTGGCGGCCGGGCCCCTCTTGTGCCCACTTGCCGCGCGCCGGGACGCTGCCATACTTACGGAAGCGTAGGTTACGGAGCCGTAGCCACGTGGCCGTTCACGTGCGCGTTTCCGCGCGCGTCACCCCTTCTGCCCTCACCCCCCAGGGAGACCCATGACCATGAGCCCCGAGATGACCTCGGCGCCGCAGGCGCCGGACGGACCGGACGGCGCCGGGGCGCCGCCCTTCGCCACGCTCGGCGGTGACAGCAAGGGGTCGGTCGAGCAGATCGCCCTGACGCTGTTCATCGTGGTGCCGTTCCTGGCGGTGCTCGCGGCGGTGCCGCTGGCGTGGGGGTGGGGGGTGAGCTGGCTGGACCTCGGTCTGATGGTGGCGATGTACTTCATCGGCTGCCACGGGATCACGATCGGTTTCCACCGGTACTTCACGCACGGTTCGTTCAAGGCGAAGCGGCCGCTGCGGATCGCGCTGGCGGTCATGGGGTCGCTGGCGGTGGAGGGGCCGCTGGTGCGCTGGGTGGCGGACCACCGCAAGCACCACAAGTTCTCGGACGCGGAGGGCGACCCGCATTCGCCGTGGCGGTTCGGCGAGACGGTTCCGGCGCTGATGAAGGGCCTGTGGTGGGCGCACATCGGCTGGATGTTCGACGAGGAGCGGACGCCGCAGCACAAGTACGCCCCCGATCTGATCAGGGATCCGGCGCTCCGGGCGATCTCGCGCCAGTTCGTGCTGTGGACGGTCGTGTCGCTCGCGATTCCGCCGCTGGTGGGCGGTCTGGTGACGTGGTCGTGGTGGGGCGCGTTCACGGCGTTCTTCTGGGGTTCGCTGGTGCGGGTGGCGCTGCTGCACCACGTGACGTGGTCGATCAACTCGATCTGTCACGCGGTGGGCAAGCGTCCGTTCAAGTCGCGCGACCGTTCGGGGAACGTGTGGTGGCTGGCGGTCCTGTCCTGCGGCGAGTCGTGGCACAACCTGCACCACGCGGACCCGACGTCGGCGCGGCACGGGGTGCTGCGCGGGCAGGTCGACTCCAGTGCGCGGCTGATCCGCTGGTTCGAGAAGGCGGGCTGGGCGTACGACGTGCGCTGGCCGGCGAAGTCCCGCATCGAAGCCCGGCGCCAGAACGTGTCCGCAGACGCGGCATGATGGAGGACGTGGCGATCGAGGGCAGGAACGGCGGCAGCGGCGGCAGCGGCGGAGAGCAGAAGCCCCGGCGCGGGCGCCGGGTGCGGATGACGGGCGCGGAGCGCCGGGAGCAGTTGCTCGACATCGGCCGCACGCTGTTCGCCGCGAAGGGCTTCGAGGGCACGTCGGTGGAGGAGATCGCGGCGAAGGCCGGGGTCTCCAAGCCGGTGGTGTACGAGCACTTCGGGGGCAAGGAGGGGCTGTACGCGGTGGTGGTCGACCGGGAGATGCGCCAGCTCCTGGACGGGGTGACGGGGGCGCTGACGGCGGGGCATCCACGGGAGCTCCTGGAGCAGGCGGCGTTCGCGCTGCTCGACTACATCGAGAACTACACGGACGGTTTCCGGATCCTCGTACGTGATTCGCCGGTGGCGCAGTCGACGGGCACGTTCGCGTCGCTGATCAGCGACATCGCCACGCAGGTGGAGGACATCCTGGGCCTGGAGTTCAAGGCCCGGGGGTTCGACCCGAAGCTGGCGCCGCTGTACGCGCAGGCGCTGGTGGGCAGTGTGGCGCTGACGGGTCAGTGGTGGCTGGACGTCCGCCGCCCGAAGAAGGCGGAGGTCGCGGCGCACCTGGTGAACCTGGCGTGGCACGGCCTGGACGGGCTGGAGCAGAAGCCGCGGCTGATAGGGCACCGGAAGAGCTGACGGACTCGGGAGAACGGCTGGACTCCTCCCTTCCTCCGGGGCGTACAGTCGCGCCCACATCCGGGGGGTGATTCGCCCTCCGTGCGTGCCCAGGGCCGTGCGGAGGCGCCGCGGACCCCTTTTCCCGGTCCTTGGTTCTCGCGTTCCCCAGGGGGGGGATCTTTTGCGTTCCATGTTCTCCGGGCGTGCCCGTCGTGTCACCACCTGCGCGGCGCTCGCCCTTTCCGCCGGCATGCTGCCGGCTTCGCCCGCCGTCGCCGACTCCGCGCCCCGGCCGCCGCGGCCGGCGTCGGAGCTGTCGCCGACCGACGTCGCACCGGCGCCGAGGCTCGACCCGTCGGTGCCGGGCGGGGCGGCCGGCACGGCCCGTACGGCCGGGGCGACGGCCGCCCCCGCGCCCCGCTTCGACGTGACCGGCGACGGCGTCACCGACCTGATCCACCGCACGAGGAACGGCTTCACCTTCGTCACGCCGTCCACGGGCGCGGCGCCCGTCGAGTTCACCACCGCCGGGACGGTCCTGGACCTCGACCTCGTGCCGCTCGGCGACCAGGACCGCACGGGCAGGCCCGAAGTGCTGTCGCTCTCCGCGAACGGCGCGCTCCGGCTGTACCGGGAGGCGTCCGCGACCACGGGCGCGCTCGCGTGGACGGGCCACGGCTGGAACGTCTACAACAAGGTGTTCTCGCCCGGTGACGTCGACGGCGACGGCAGGGCCGACCTCATGGCCCGCCAGTACAACGGCGACCTGTACTTCTACCGGTCGACCGGCACGGTGACGGCGCCGTTCGGGGGCCGCCTGAAGGTGGGTGCGGGCTGGGGCGCGTACGACCAGCTCGTCGGTCTCGGCGACAACGACGGCGACGGCAGGGGCGACCTGCTCGCCCGCACTCCGGCCGGCCAGGTGTACTTCTACGGCAGCACCGGCGACAAGGCGGCGCCGTTCAAGCCGCGCAGGTCGATCGCCACGGGCTGGCAGGTCTACAACCAGCTGATCGCCGCCGACGACCTCCGGGCCGACGGCGACGCCGACCTGTACGCCCGTGACACGGGCGGCGTCCTGTGGGCCTATCACGGCCGGGGCGACGGCACGTTCACGGCGCGGACGAGGGCCGGGGGCGGCTGGAACACCGTGGAGCAGTTCGGCGGCGCGGGCAACATCCCGTCCGCCGGCAAGACCCTGTTCATCGGGCGGGACAGGGCGGGGACCCTCTTCTGGCACCGCGGTCTGAACAACGGCGGCCTGGCCGCCCGCGAGCAGGTGAGCGATCCCGGCGGTTACGCGCGCTCGAACCTCACCCTGGCCTACTCGCTGGACGGCGGGCCGATCCCCGACCTCCTGCAGAACCACCGGGGCCACCTCTACAAGAACGACGTCGACTTCGGCGGCGGCTGGCAGATCTACGACCTGATCGTCGGGCCCGGTGACCTGAGCGGCGACGGCAGGTCCGACCTGCTGGCCCGTGACGGCTCCGGCGTCCTGTGGCTGTACCGGGGCGACGGCGCGGGCACGGGCATCGTCGGCTCCCGGATCAGGGTCGGTGCCGGCTGGGGCGCGTACAACCGGATCCTCGGGGCGGGCGACTTCTCGGGCGACGGGCGTGCGGACGTCCTGGTCCGCGACGGCTCGGGCACCCTCCACGTGTACCGGGGCACCGGTGTGGCGACCGCCCCGTTCGCCGCGCGCGCGAAGGTCGGCACGGGCTGGGGCGCGTACACCGAGCTGGTGGCGCCGGGCGACCTGAGCGGCGACGGCAGGGCGGACCTGCTCGCGGTGGACGCGGCGGGCGACCTGTACCGGTACCTGGGCACGGGGACGGGCGCCACCCTCTCCCCCCGGGCGAGGATCGGCAACGGCTACCAGACCTACACCATCCTGTACTGACGTGGCCCCGGGCGCCCCGCACCGGAGGCCCGGTGCGGGGCGCCCTCGCGTGCGGGACGGGCGCGAGTAGACTCCTGCCACAGCCGGGAGGGTGTTCGCCCCCCGTACGCGTTTTCGGCGTGCGGACGCGTCGCAGAGCCCCGCCCCGGTCCACTGTCATTCTGATCCCTGGGGGGGATCTCTTGCGTTCTGTGCGTTCCACGCGTGCCCGCCTCGCGGCCTGCACCGCTCTCGTTCTCTCCGCGGGCATGCTGCTCGCGACCCCGGCGTCGGCCGACCGGCCCGCGCCCCGCCCGGCCGCCGAGAAGCCGGCGGCCGGCTTCACCCCGCCGTCCCCGACACGTCCGGCGGCCGGGGCCGTCCGTGCGGGCGCCGCGGCGGCCGACGGCGTCGGTGCCTCTCCGCAGCTGTCGGACCTCGACGGCGACGGTGGCGGCGACCTGATCTACCGCGGCTGGGACGGCAACCTCTACACCGCCACGACCTTGGGGGAGGGCGGGCAGTTCGGGTCCTTCGCGGCGCAGCCCCCGAAGGACGTCGTCCCGATCGGCAACCAGGACGCGTACGCCGGCGGCCCCGAGGTGCTCACGCTGTCGCAGACGGGCACGCTCAGCATGTTCGCGAACGCCACGCCCACGGGCGGTTCGCGGGTCTGGCAGGGCAGCGGCTGGGGCGTCTACAACAAGCTCGTCGCGCCCGGTGACGTGAACGACGACGGCCGCGCGGACCTGGTCGCCCGCGACCACGACGGCACCCTGTGGCTGTACTACGCGACCGGCAACCGCACCGCGCCGTTCTCCGCGCGGGTGAGGCTCGGCGGCGGCTGGAACGCCTACGACCAGCTCCTCGGCATCGGCGACAACAACGGCGACGGCTGGGCCGACCTGCTCGCCCGCGACCCCGCCGGCACCCTGTGGTTCTACGCCGGCAAGGGCGACAAGAAGGCGCCGTTCGCCGCGCGCAAGGCCGTCGGCGGCGGCTGGGGCGCCTACAACCAGATGTTCCCCGTCGGCGACGACAACGGCGACGGCAACGGCGAGCTGATCGCCCGCGACCTCGCGGGCACGCTCTGGTACTACACCGGCCGGGGCGACGGCACCTTCGGGGCCCGTGAGCGGACGAGCGACCCGGGCGGCTGGAGCGGCGTCCCGCAGTTCGGCGGGGCGGGCAACAACCCGGTCGTGGGCAACAAGGAAAGCGTCCTCGCCCGGGACAGGGCCGGGACGATGTTCTGGTACGGCGCCACGACCGGCGGCAGGCTGGGCGCCCGCGACCAGTTCGGCGACACGGGCGGCTGGGCGGGGGCCAGGTTCACGCACCTGTCCTCGATGGACCTGGACGCCTCCTCCGACGTCTCGGAGATCTACCAGGGCGTCCTCTACATCGCGGGCAAGCCGATCGGCAGCGGCTGGGGCGTCTACAACGCGATCGTCGGCCCCGGCGACCTGTCCGGCGACGGCAGGGGCGACCTGCTCGCCCGCGACACCTCCGGCAACCTGTACCTGTACAAGGGCAACGGCGCCGGCACGGCGCTGGCCTCCCGCGTCAGGGTCGGCACCGGCTGGGGCGCGTACAACGCGATCGCCGGCGCGGGCGACCACACCGGCGACGGGCGGACCGACGTCGTGGCCCGCACCCCGGGCGGCGACCTGTACCTGTACGCGGGCACCGGCAACGCCGCGGCCCCGTTCAAGGGCCGGGTGAAGATCGGCTCCGGCTGGAACACGTACACCAGGCTGGTCGCCCCCGGCGACCTGAACGCCGACGGCAAGGCCGACCTGCTGGGTGTGGCCTCCAACGGCGACCTGTTCTCCTACCTGAACACCTCGCCGGGCAAGTTCTCCCTGCGGGCCAGGATCGGCACCGGCTACGGGATCTACGACTCCATGTCGTGACGGCCCCGGGTCCACGGGCGCCCCGCACCGGAAGGACCGGTGCGGGGCGCCCGCGCGTTCAGGCCGGCTTGCGGGCGACGGCGAAGACGCGGCGGAACGGGAAGACCGTCCCGTGCGGGCCGGGCGGGTAGGCCTCGCGCAGCCGGGCGCGGTACTGGCCGAGGAAGGCGTCGACCGCCTTCCGGTCGTCGCCCAGGGCGGTGAGGACGGGCCGCAGGGCGGTGCCCTTGACCCAGTCGAGGACGGGGTCCTCGCCCTGGAGGAGCTGGCAGTACGTGGTCTCCCAGACGTCCGCCTCGCAGCCGAGGCCGGTGAGGCGGTCGAGGTAGTCGGCGGTGTCGAGGACGTGGACGAAGCGGCGGCCCTGTTCGCCGAGGCGGTCATGCCACTCGGGGCTGTCGCAGAGCTCGCCGAGCAGGGCGTGGCTGGGCGAGACGAAGTTGCCGGGGACCTGGAAGGCGAAGGTGCCGCCGGGGCGGAGCCCGTCGATCCAGGCGGCGAAGGACTCGGGGTGGTTGGGCACCCACTGGAGGGCCGCGTTGGAGACGATCAGGTCGTAGGGTTCGTCCGGGGTCCAGTGGGCCGCGTCGGCGTGCCGGAAGTCGATCCAGCCGCCTCCCCGGGTGGTGCCCGCCCAGTCCTTCCCGGCCCGTTCCAGCATCTCGGGCGAGAGGTCGAACCCGGTGATGTGCGCGTCGGTCCACCGGTCGGCGAGGAGGACCGTCACGTTGCCGGGGCCGCAGCCGAGATCGGCCACGCGGGCGGGCCGGCCCCCGGCCGGCAGGTCGGGTATTCGGGCGAGCAGGTCGAGGAAGGGCCGGGCGCGGTGTCCGGAGTGGCGGAGGTACTGCTGTGGATCCCAGGTTGGTGCGGCGGATTCCACGGAATGCATGTTCTAAGCCCCCTTGCTGGAACGAATGACCGAAACGGAACGGTGTTGTTCCGGCCGGGTCCTTCCCCGTGGTCCAGGGAAATATATCTTGAGGGTGAGAATCTTTGGGTGAAGAAACTTGACCCGAAGAGACTTTATGTCAACAGACCCTTTACACTGATCGTCATGGAGGACGAGGTCGACCGACTGGTCGCAGCATGGCGCCGCGAGCGCCCCGACCTCGACGTGGAACCGCTCGAGGTGCTCAGCCGCGTCTCGCGGCTCGCCCGGCACCTCGACCGCGCCCGTCGGCTCGCCTTCTCCGAGCACCAGCTGGAGCCCTGGGAGTTCGACGTCCTCACCTCGCTGCGCCGCGCCGGAGCGCCCTACCAGCTCTCCCCCGGCCAGCTCCTCACCCAGACCCTGGTCACCTCGGGGACCATGACCAACCGCATCGACCGGCTCACCAAGAAGGGCCTCGTCGAGCGGCTCCCCGACCCCAGCGACCGCCGCGGGGTCCTCGTCCGGCTCACCCCCGAGGGCCGCGACCGCGCCGACGAGGCGCTCGCCGGGCTCCTCGCCCAGGAGCGCGCCATCCTCGCCCGGCTCTCCGGCGGCCAGCGCGCCGAACTGGCCGCCCTGCTACGCCGGCTGACCGCCCCGTTCGACAACATCCCCGGCTAGTACGGCCGAGACGGCGGGCAGCGGTTCCGCGGGTCCCACGCCCGCGCGGCGGGCCAGGGCCACCGCCGCCAGGGTCGAGTGCACGCCCAGCTTCCCCAGGACGTTCTGCATGTGGGTGCGGACGGTGTGCGGGGACAGGAAGAGGCGCTCGGCGACCGCCTTGCGGCCCAGGCCCGCGACCATGCAGCGCAGCACCTCCCGCTCGCGCGGGGTCAGCGACTCCACGAGCCGCTCGCCGTCCGTACGGTGCTTGCGGGCCGCCGTCAGCTCCCGCAGGACGCCCGTGAGCAGGGCGGGCGGCAGGTGCGTCTCGTCCCGCAGGACCCCCCGCACCACCGCGAGCAGCCGCTGGAGCGAGCAGTCCTTCGCGACCCAGCCCGACGCCCCGGACTGGAGGGCGAGCGCGGCCCGGTGCGGGTCGTCCCGCTCCGCGAGGACGACGGTGCGGACGGCGGGATGGGCCCGGCGCACCCCGGCCACCAGGGAGATCCCGTCCACCGCGCCGCCGTCGGGCGTCGCGCGGGCCGGGGCCGTACCGGGCGGACCCGCGCCCAGCTCGGCGTCGACGAGCAGCACGTCGAACCTGCGCCCCTCCGCCGCGCCGCGCTCCAGACAGCGCACGGCGGCCGGACCGCTGCCCGCCGCGGCGACGTCGACGTCCGGCTCGGCCGCGAGGGCGGCGGCCAGCGACTCGGCGAAGATCCGGTGATCGTCCACCACCAGGACCCGGATACGAGCCACGGACACCCCCAAGCGTCGAGGAACGGACCGGCGCGGGCACGGCGCCGGAGGCGGATCCGTCGTGGGCACGGCCGCCGCCGTGCGGGAAGGGATACCCACGCCCCGGGTGCCGTACCCGGCGGGCCCCGTCCCTCGAACGACGCCGGCCCCCACCGGCGCCGCCCCTCAGGGTAGGGGCGGGGCGCCACGGCGGGGGCCGAATCGCGGAACTGCGGGGGACGGAGGCCGGAAAGCGCCCCGGGGCCGGACGGGCCCAGGGGGTGTCTTGTCGATCGGGCCGCGAGCCCGGCCCGATCGACAAGACACCCCCAGCTCCTCAGAGGCGGCGGGCGCCCGCCGAGGGGAGCGCCGGGAAGACGCCCGGTGCCGTGTGCCCGGCCAGGGCGAAGGCCTCCTCGACGGTGGCGGCGACCTTCTCCGCCCGGTCCGTCTCCACCAGGACGACGGCCGAGCCGCCGAAGCCGCCGCCGGTCATCCGGGCGCCGAGCGCCCCGGCCGCGTTCGCCGCCTCGACCACCAGGTCCAGTTCGGGGCAGGAGACCCCCAGGTCGTCCCGGAGGGAGGCGTGGCCCTCGGTGAGGACCGGGCCGACCGCCCGGGGGTCTCCGGCGTCGAGCAGCGCGATCGTCCGCTCCACGCGCGCGTTGTCCGAGACCACGTGCCGTACGTACCGCCGTACCGTCCCGTCGTCCAGCCGGGCGAGGGCCTCGGGCAGGCGGGCGGCGTCGACCTCGCGCAGGGTGCGCACGCCGAGCGCCCGCGCGCCCGCCTCGCACCCGGCGCGCCGCTCGGCGTACGCGCCGTCCCCGAGCGCGTGCTTCACCCGGGTGTCGACGACGAGCAGGGTCAGCCCCTCGGCGGCCGGGTCGAAGGGGACCTGGCGGTACGACAGGTCCCGGGTGTCCAGGTGGAGGGCGTGGCCCTCCTCGGCGCAGGCGGAGGCCATCTGGTCCATGATCCCGCAGGGCACGCCGACGAAGGCGTTCTCGGCGCGCTGGGCGAGCCGGGCCAGCTCCGGCCGGGAGAGGCCGAGTCCGAACAGGTCGTTCAGGGCGAGCGCGGTGACGACCTCCAGGGCGGCCGAGGAGGAGAGTCCGGCGCCGGTCGGCACGGTGGAGGCGAGGTGCACGTCGGCCCCGGTCACCGGGTGTCCGGCCTCGCGCAGTGCCCAGACGACCCCGGCGGGGTAGGCCGCCCAGCCGCTGCCGGAGAGCGGCTCCAGGGTCTCCACGCCGAGCCGGACGGTCCCGCCGTCGATGTCGGCCGAGTGCAGGCGCAGGACGCCGTCGTCGCGGCGGGCGACGGCGGCGACGGCGGTGTGCGGCAGGGCGAGCGGCAGCACGAAGCCGTCGTTGAAGTCGGTGTACTCCCCGATGAGGTTGACCCGCCCGGGGGCCGCCCAGACCCCGTCGGGGGCGGCGCCGTAGAGGCTCTCGAATCCGGCCGCGACGCTCACGGGCGCTCTCCTTCTCCGCGCCGGGCGAAGGCCCAGGCGTCGGTGACGACGTCCGCCAGGTCGGGGCGGGAGGGGGTCCAGCCGAGCCGCTCGCGCGCGGTGGCGGCGGAGGCGACGAGGACGGCCGGGTCGCCGGGGCGGCGCGGGGCGACGACCTCGGGGACGGGGTGGCCGGTGACCTTCCGGACGGTCTCGATCACCTCGCGGACGGAGAAGCCGTTGCCGTTGCCCAGGTTGCAGATCAGGTGCTCGCCGGCCGGCACGGCGTCGAGGGCGAGCAGGTGGGCCTCGGCGAGGTCGGCGACGTGGATGTAGTCGCGGACGCAGGTGCCGTCCGGGGTCGGGTAGTCCTCGCCGTACACGGAGATCGCCTCGCGGCGGCCCAGGGCGACCTGGAGGACGAGCGGGATCAGGTGCGACTCGGGCTCGTGGCGCTCGCCGTACCGGCCGTACGCCCCGGCCACGTTGAAGTACCGCAGCGAGACGGCGGCCAGGCCGTGGGCGGCGCACTCGCCGCCGATCATGTGGTCCACGGCGAGCTTGGTCGCCCCGTAGGGGCTGGTGGGGGCGGTGGGGGCGGTCTCGGGGACCGGCACGGTCTCCGGTTCGCCGTAGGTGGCGGCGGTGGAGGAGAAGACGAGCCGGCGGACCCCGGCCGCGCGCATGGCGGCGAGCAGGGCCGTGGTGCCGCCGACGTTGTTCTCCCAGTACTTCTCCGGGACGGCGACGGACTCGCCGACCTGGGAGGAGGCGGCGAAGTGGAGGACGGCGTCGTAGGAGCCGTCGAGCCACGTCGCGGCGTCCTGGACGCGCCCCTCGACGAACTCGGCGCCCCCGGGGACGGCTTCGGCGAAGCCGGTGGAGAGGTCGTCGAGGACGGTGACCCGGTGGCCCCGTTCCAGGAGGTGGGCGGCGACGACGCTCCCCACGTATCCCGCCCCGCCCGTCACCAGATACCTCCGGGTCATGCGCTCGCCACCTCTCGCAGTCGTCGGGCCGCGTCCTCCGGCCGTACGTCGTTCATGAACGCCCCCATGCCGGACTCGGTGCCGGCGAGGAACTTCAGCCTGCCCGGGGCCCGCCGGACGGTGAAGAGCTCCAGGTGGAGCCCGAAGTCCTCCCGTCGTCCGTCCGTGAACGGCGCCTGGTGCCAGGCGGCGATGTAGGGGGTCGGCGGCTCGTCCGGGCCGAAGATCCGGTCGAAGCGCCTCAAGAGTTCCAGAAGGACCTGTGGGCACTCTGTGCGGGCGTCGCCGCCGAGGGCGGGCAGGTCGGGGACCCGCCGCTTGGGGTGGAGGTGCACCTCGTAGGGCCAGTGGGCGGCGTACGGCACGAAGGCGATCCAGTGGGCGGTCTCCAGGACCACCCGCTCGCCGTCGGCCCTCTCCCGGGCGACGACGTCGTCGAAGAGGTTCCGTCCGGTCGCCTCCCGGTGCTCGTCGATCCGGCGCCTCATGGCGGCCGTCCGGGGCGTCACGTAGGGGAAGGCGTAGATCTGGCCGTGGGCGTGGGGCAGGGTGACGCCGATCTCGGCGCCCCGGTTCTCGAAGCAGTAGACCTGCTCGACGCCGGGGAGGGCGGAGAGTTCGGCGGTGCGGTCGGTCCAGGCGTCGAGGACGAGGGCGGCCCGCTCCTCGGTGAGGTCGGCGAAGGAGTCCGTGTGGTCGTCGGTGAAGCAGACGACCTCGCAGCGGCCGAGGCCGCCGGAGAGCGAGGGGAAGCGGTTCTCGAAGACCGCCACCTCGTAGCCCTTCTCGGGGATCTCGCTCTCGCGGCCGCCCCGGGAGGGGCAGAGCGGGCAGGCGTCGGCCGGCGGGAGGTAGGTGCGGTCCTGCCGGTGGGAGGCGACGGTGACCGGGTCGCCGGTCAGCTCGTCGTACCGGATCTCGGAGCGGGAGACGACGCGGGTGAGGGGGCGGGGGTCGACGGCGTCGCGGACGGTGTCCTCCCGCGCGTCGTAGTAGATGAGCTCGCGCCCGTCGGCGAGCGTGGTGGCGGTCTTCTTCACGGGATGCCCTCCGGGCAGGACCAAGCGCGATCACACAGAACCACGCACAAAGAACCACATTCAAACATCGACGTCAATGGCGGGGCCCGGCTCCGGTCCCGTTCGCACCCCTCAGGAGGAGGTGCCCCGGGGGCGGGGGACCGCGCGGTCCAGGAGGCCCGTGCGGGCCGCCAGGGCCGCCGCCTCCAGGCGGGAGCCGACGCCCAGCTTCATCAGGACCCGCTGCACGTGCGTCCGGGCCGTGCTCGGCGCGATCCCCATCCCCAGCGCGATCAGCCGGGTGTCGTCCCCCTCCGCGACCCGCACGAGGACCTCCACCTCCCGCCGCGTCAGGAGCCGCAGCAGCCGCTGCCCCTCGTCGTCCGGCTGCTCCGAGGGGTGCAGCAGCTCCGCGAAGGCGCCCCGGAGGAGCTGCGGCGCCACCGCCGTCTCCCCCGCCCTGGCCTTCACCAGGGCCCGCTCGACCCCCTCGATGCGCTCGTCGTGGCGGACGTACCCGGACGCCCCGGCCGCGAACGCCGCCGCGATCCCGCGCGGCGACGGCACCGGGCCGAGCACCACCACGGCCACCTGCGGCCGCTCCCGCCTGATCCGCGCGACCGGGTCGAAGACCCCCGGCCCGTCCGGCGCCGCCGTGCCCAGGAGGCAGACCTCCGGCGCCCGGCTCACCACCAGTTCCGCCGCCCCCGCCACCGGCGCGGCCGCAGCGAGCACCCGGTGTCCGCGCAGCTTCAGCGCCGAGGCCAGCGCCTCCGCGTGCAGCCGGTGGTCGTCGACCACCACGAGGCGTACGCCCATCCCCGTCATTCCCCCTCCTCCGAACCCGCCGGAGGTCCGGCGGGCCTGAACCCGGCAAGCTACACGCTCCCCCGCCCCGTATCCCGCCAATCCCGGACACAGGCCGCCCCCGCGGCGGGACCGGACGGCGGGACCGGGGGCGCCGGAGACGGCGACGGGCCCCTCCGGATCACCGGAGGGGCCCGTCGGCCGTGCGGAACCGCCGTCAGCGCGGGACGGCGAAGGAGACCAGCAGGTACTCCGCGGGGCCGGTGTCCGACTCCCTGGCCTTGCTGACCAGCCGGTCCGAGATGAAGAACCGGCCGTCCCGGTACCGGAGTTCGGCACCGGTCAGGCTGAAGCTGCGCTCCGGGTTCCCGGTCGACCTGTCGGCCGGGTTCTCCAGGAGCAGCGTCTCCTTCATGGTGGCCCCGTCGACCGAGACGATCCGGCCGCCCTTGTCGTACGGCGCCTCCTTGTAGGCGATGAGGTTGGCGCCGTCCATCCGCATCGGGACGTAGGTGTACTTGTCGCCCGCGTCGGCCTTCTCCGGCGCCGTGCGCCCGGTCGCCAGGTCGAAGGCGATGATCTCGTTGGTCTCGTCGCCGTACTCGCCGCTGCTGCCCTCGTGCTCCTCGGTCGGCACGTACAGCTTGCCGTTGCCCACGAGCGCCTGCTCGCAGGACTCGACCTGGGTCGCGCGGCAGCGGGCCGCGTACTGCTCCGCGTCCGCCGTGATCTTCGCCTTCAGCTTCCCGGTCTTCTCGTCGATCGAGAAGAAGTCCGAGATGCCGCTGCCGTCGCCGGCGGTCTCGCCGACGTCGGCCGCGACGACCAGCGGCCTGGTGGAGACGATCGAGGCGTACTTGACGCCGGCCGGCATCTTGAACTGCGAGAGCGGCTTGCCCGACACCGGGTCGAGGTTCTGGATCAGCACGCTCGGGGCGTCGTACGTGCCGCACTTGCGGACCGCGACGAGGCCCTCGCCGCCGCCGTAGCCCAGGTCGTAGCAGCGGTCGTCCTCGGCCTTCGGCTTCCAGCGCGCGTTGCCGCTGGCGAGGTCGAAGGCCGCGCCGCCGTCGGTGCCGCCGGCCGCGACGGTCGCCCCGCTGAGCGTGACCTCGCTGAACCGCGCCTTGTCGTCGCCGGCGGAGACCGACTCGGACCACACCAGCTTGCCGGTGTTCAGGTCGACCACGCCGACCTGGGTGCACTGCTGGAAGTAGCGCGGCGCGACCCGCTTGGCGGCCTCGAAGAGGATCGGCACCTTGTTGTCGGCGCTGACGTGCCGCGAGGCGCCGCACATCTGGCCGGTCAGCGGCAGCGTCCACAGGACGCCGCCCCCGTCCAGGTCGTAGGCGACCAGCGAGTTGATACCCGGCTTCACGAACGCCTTGTCGGTGATCCAGGAGCCGGAGACGTCGGTGACGTCCGGGACCTTCGGCTGCGCGACCTTGTAGGCCACCTTCGCCCCGGTGTCGGCGGGCGCCTTCTCCTTGCCGCCGCCACCGCCGCCGCCCTTGCCGCCGGTGTCGCCGCCGCCCCCGGCCGCGGAGCCCTGCGTGGTGCCGTCCGGGTCCTTGGCCTCCTCGGAGCCGCCGGAGTTGGCGTACCAGATGCCGAAGCCGACGATCAGGGCGATCGCGACGGCCGCCGCGATGACGATCTGGAGCTGCGCCGACAGCTTCTTCCCGCCGCCGGGCGCCGGCGGGGCGGGCTGCGGGTATCCGCCGTACTGCGGCTGCTGGGGCTGCGTCGGATAGCCGTACGGGGCCTGCGGCTGCTGTGCCGGGTAGCCGTAGCCCTGGTCCGGCTGGGGCGGCTGGGGCTGCCCGGGGTAGCCGTACGGGGGCTGCTGCGGCTGACCGTAGCCCTGGCCGGCCGGCTGCTGCTGCTGCTGCGGGTACCCGTAACCGGGTCCGGGCTGCTGCGGGTGGCCGTAACCGGGTCCGGGGTCCTGCGGCGGAGGCGTCGGGGCTCCGAAGCCGCCCTGCGGGTCCGGCGGCTGGTTCGGCGGGGGCGGGGGTGGCTGCGTCATCGGTCCGTGTACCTCACTTGCTGAAGGCCATCATCGTCTTGACCAGCTTCTCTTCCTTGTCGTTGGTGGCGGAGACGCGTCCGCTCGCCACGACGAAGGTGCCGTTGCCGTAGGCGTAGCCGGCGCTGAAGAAACTGCTCTCGATCTGGGCGGTGGAGGCCGGGTGCTGAAGCAGGATCTTCGGCGCGCCCCCGGTCGGGGCGACGGTGGCGGTGGCGCCGCCCTTGTTGTACGTGGGCTTCACGTACGCCAGGACCTCGGAGCCCTCCATGCGCAGCGGCACCACGGTCTGCTCGTCGGGGGCCTTGGAGCGCCACTTGGCCTTGCCGTTGTTCAGGTCGAAGGCGACGATCTCGTTGGCCTTGCCGTAGCCGGTGTCGGTCGCCATGTAGAAGGTGTTCGCGTCGGCGGCGACGCCGGTGCAGCCCTGGAGGTTCCGGCCGAAGATGATGAAGCTGCCGCCGCACGCGGGGGCGAACTTGTCCGCGCCGCCCTGGATGTTGGAGCGGAGCCTGCCGTCGGGCTTGAGGGAGAAGATCGCCCACTTCTTCGGTTCGCGCTGGGTGGCCGAGACGACCAGCGGGTCGACCGAGTAGACCTTGTCGATCTCCCAGCCGGCGTCGAGGCGGAAGGTGAACTTCGGCTTGCCGGTGTTCGGGTCGGCCTCGCCGACCGCCTGGACCTTCTTGCTCGCGTCGCCCGAGGGGCAGCTCATGGCGGCGATCAGCTTCCTGCCGCCCGCGTAGGCGAAGGGCTTGCAGCCGGTGGTGGCGCCCTTGAAGAGCTGGCGGCCGTCGGTGAGCGAGAAGCCGTACGCGCTGCTGTCGCCGGCCGCGGTGACCGTGTTGCCGCTGATGGCCAGGGTGTTGTCGGAGAAGGCGAAGAGGCCGGTGGCCTTGGGGACGGCCTTCTTCCAGCCGGCCTTGCCGGTCTTCAGGTCGATCTGCTGGAGCTCGGTGCACTTGGCACCGTCCTTGGCGCTCTCCTCGTACCCGAAGACCATGATCCCGTTCGCGGAGGGCTCCGTCGGGGCCGCGCACAGCTTGAACGGCAGGGGGACGGTCCACTTCACGGCGCCGGTGGTGAGGTCGTGGCCCTCGACGCTCTTGTACATGGCCCTGACGACGGTGTCGCCGACGATCCAGGGCCCCTTGACGTCGGCGCCGTTGCGGGGCAGGTCGACGGTGTTCGTCGTGAGCCAGTTCACCTTGGCCTCGCCGTCCTGGCGGCCCGCGTTGAGGTCCTCCTCGCCGTTGTCCCCGTCGCCGGAGCCGTCGCCCTCGTCGGCCGTCCCGGTGGGCTCGGGGGCGCCGGAGGTCGGGGCGGCCGTGGCGGTGGGCCCGGCCACCGGCTCCTTCTCGTCGTCACCGCCGCCGACGACGGCCCAGGTCGTGACGGCGGCGACCAGGACGGCCGCGGCGGCCACGCCGGCGACGACGGCGGTGCGCTTCCTGGAGGGACCGCCGCCGGGCGGGGGCGGGGTCGGGGCGCCGGGGTAGCCGCCGTAGGGGCCCGGCTGCTGACCGTACGGCCCGGGCTGCTGACCGTACGGGCCCGGCTGCTGTCCCTGCTGCGGGTAGCCGTAGGGCGGGGGCACCGGCTGCCCGTACGGGCCGGGCTGCTGCGGGTGGCCGTAGCCGGGCGCGGGCTGCTGCGGGGCCTGCCCGTACGGGCCGGGCGCGGCCGGCGGCGGGCCCTGCGGGGGCGGCGGCGTCTGCGGCGGGACCGGCGGCACGGGCGGCTGCCCCTGCGGGGAGTGGCCCGAGGACGGGTTCGGGTCCCGGGGGGCTCCGAAGCCCCCCGGCGGCTGGTTGCTGGGCGGCTGCGACATGGCTGGTTCCCCCTAGGCGTGAACGGGTTTTCTTTCTACCACCCACGCGATGGCGCAAAAGCGACCGGTCCACCCCTTGTTCCCAAGGGAGGACCGGCCTGTGATGCCCTCGTTATGCGTCCTCGGCCAGTTCCAGCCAGCGCATCTCCAGCTCCTCGCGCTCCGCGGCCAGGTCCCGCAGCTCCGCGTCGAGCTTGGCCACCTTCTCGAAGTCGGTGGCGTCGTCCGCGATCCGCGCGTGCAGCTTCGCCTCCTTCTCGGAGACCTTGTCGAGCTGCCGCTCGACCTTCTGGAGCTCCTTCTTCGCGGCGCGGGCGTCCGCGGCCGAGACGCCCGGCTTCTGCTGCGCGGGCGCGGCGGCGGGCGCCGGGACGGACGCCTCGACGGCCCTGCGGCGGCGCTCCAGGTACTCCTCGATGCCGCGCGGCAGCATCCGCAGCGCCCGGTCGCCGAGCAGGGCGAACGTCCTGTCCGTGGTCCGCTCCAGGAAGAACCGGTCGTGGGAGATGACGACCATGGAACCCGGCCAGCCGTCGAGGAGGTCCTCCAGCTGGGTCAGGGTCTCGATGTCGAGGTCGTTGGTGGGCTCGTCGAGGAAGAGGACGTTCGGCTCGTCCATGAGGAGGCGCAGCAGCTGGAGGCGGCGGCGCTCACCGCCGGAGAGGTCCGCGACCGGCGTCCACTGCTTCTCCTTGGAGAAGCCGAACTGCTCGCAGAGCTGTCCGGCCGTCATCTCGCGGCCCTTGCCGAGGTCGACCCGGTCGCGGATCTGCTGCACGGCCTCCAGGACGCGCAGGGAGCCGGGGAGTTCGGTGACGTCCTGGGAGAGGTACGCGAGCCGGACGGTCTTGCCGACGACGATCCGGCCGGCGGCGGGCTGGACCTCGCCGCCGCTGCGGGCGGCGTCCGCGAGGGCGCGCAGGAGGGAGGTCTTGCCCGCGCCGTTGACGCCGACCAGGCCGACGCGGTCGCCGGGGCCGAGCTGCCAGGTGAGGTGCTCGATGAGCTTCTTGGGTCCGGCGGTGACGGTCACGTCCTCCAGGTCGAAGACCGTTCTGCCCAGGCGCGCGTTGGCGAACTTCATCAGCTCGCTCGTGTCGCGCGGCGGCGGCACGTCGGCGATCAGCTCGTTGGCCGCCTCGATGCGGTAGCGGGGCTTGGAGGTGCGGGCGGGGGCGCCGCGCCGCAGCCAGGCCAGCTCCTTGCGCATCAGGTTCTGCCGCTTGGTCTCCTCCGTGGCCGCGATCCGCTCGCGCTCGGCCCGGGCGAAGACGTAGTCGGAGTAGCCGCCCTCGTACTCGTGCACGTCGCCGCGCTGCACGTCCCACATGCGGGTGCAGACCTGGTCGAGGAACCAGCGGTCGTGGGTGACGCAGACGAGCGCCGAGCGCCGGCTCTGGAGGTGCTGGGCGAGCCAGGCGATGCCCTCGACGTCGAGGTGGTTGGTGGGCTCGTCGAGGACGATGAGGTCCTGGTCGTCGATGAGGAGCTTGGCGAGCGCGATCCGGCGCCGCTCGCCGCCGGAGAGCGGGCCGATGACGGTGTCCAGGCCGTTCTCGAAGCCGGGCAGGTCGAGCCCGCCGAAGAGGCCGGTGAGCACGTCGCGGATCTTGGCGCTGCCGGCCCACTCGTGGTCGGCCATGACGCCGATGACCTCGTGCCGGATCGTGGCCTCCGGGTCGAGCGAGTCGTGCTGGGTGAGGACGCCCAGGCGCAGGCCGCCGCTGTGGGTGACGCGGCCGGTGTCGGCCTCCTCCAGCCTCGCGAGCATCCGGATGAGGGTGGTCTTGCCGTCGCCGTTGCGGCCCACGACCCCGATCCGGTCCCCTTCGGAGACGCCGAGCGAGACGCCGTCGAGCAGGGCACGGGTGCCGTACACCTTGCTGACGTTCTCGACATTGACCAGGTTGACGGCCACGTTGACTCCTGTACGGGGTGATCGATCGACGTCCAGGGTACGTCGGCACGGCCGCTCGCCCGCCGGGCGTCCGCCGGACGGGCCCTGGCCGTCGCGCGAGGGCGCGCGCTCCGAACGCCGGTCCCGCCAAGCGCGGACGAACCCCCGGACGGAGTCGACCGTGAGGGTGGTCAGGAGGAGGATCACGAGGCCGGGGAGCGCCGGCGACGGGATCCGGCCGAGGAACGGCAGCGGCCGCAGCGGCTCGTCCCGGAGGAAGTACAGGAGCGTGAGCCAGCCGCACGTCCCCACCACGGCGGCGTGCGACAGCAGCCGCGCCCACGCCCTCCGGCGCCGCTTCCCCATCCGTCGCCTCCGTCCGCCGCCCCGGCCCGTCCGGCGGGTCAGGGTGGCAGGTACGGATGAAGGGAAGGTGTCAGTCCGGCAGAATCGTCGCCCCCGCCGCCGGGGACGTGGCCGTGCGGGCCGTGCGGCAGGTGCCGGAGGCGGTCAGGGCGGCGGCGACCGCCTTCGCCGACTCCGCGTCCTTCACCAGGAACGCGGTCGTCGGGCCCGAGCCCGAGACCAGCGCGGCGAGCGCGCCCGCGTCCGTGCCGGCCGCCAGGGTCGCGGCGAGCGAGGGGCGCAGGGAGAGCGCCGGGGCCTGGAGGTCGTTGGCGAGGGCGCCCGCGAGGGCGGCGGTGTCGCCGGTGCGCAGGGCCGCCAGGAGGGCGGGCGAGGCGGCCGGCTCGGGGACGTGCGTGCCCTCGGTGAGCCGGTCGAACTCGCCGAAGACGACCGGGGTCGAGAGCCCGCCGTCCGCGACGGCGAACACCCAGTGGAAGTCGCCGCCGACCGGCAGCTCCGTCAGCTTCTCGCCCCGGCCGGTGCCGAGCGCCGCCCCGCCGACGAGGCTGAACGGCACGTCGGAACCCAACTCGGCGCAGATGTCGAGGAGTTCGGCGCGGGGGGTGTTCAGGCCCCAGAGCGCGTCGCAGGCGAGCAGCGCGCCCGCGCCGTCCGCGCTGCCGCCGGCCATGCCGCCGGCGACCGGGATGTCCTTGGCGATGTGCAGGCGCACGTCCGGGGCGATGCCGTGCCGGGCGGCGAGCAGCTCGGCCGCGCGGGCGGCCAGGTTGGTGCGGTCGAGCGGCACCTTGTCGGCGTCCGGGCCCTCGCAGGTGACCGTGAGCGCCTCGGCGGGGGTGGCGGTCACCTCGTCGTAGAGGGAGACCGCGAGGAAGACGTTGGCCAGGTCGTGGAAGCCGTCGGGACGGGCCGCGCCGACCGCGAGCTGGACGTTGACCTTGGCGGGGACGCGGACGGTGACGGACCGCGGCCGGTCGTCGCGCGCGCCGCCGCGGATCGTCTCCGTACCACCGGCGCCGCCGCGCACCGTCTCCGCACCGCCGCGCACCGGTCCCGTACCGCCGTCCGCCGGTCCCGTACCGCCGTCCGCCGGTCCCGTGCCGCCGCTCATGCCTTCGCCTCCGCGATCCGTGCGAACTCCTCCACCGTCAGGGCCTCGCCGCGCGCCTGCGGCGAGATCCCGGCCTTCACCAGGGCCTCCTCGGCCGCCGCCGGGGAGCCCGCCCAGGTCGCGAGGGCCGCGCGGAGGGTCTTGCGGCGCTGGGCGAAGGCCGCGTCGACGACCGCGAAGACCTCCCGCCGGGTGGCGGTGGTCGCGAGCGGCTCGGCGCGGCGGACCAGGGAGACCAGGCCGGAGTCGACGTTCGGCGCGGGCCAGAAGACGTTGCGGCCGATGGCGCCGGCCCGCTTCACCTCGGCGTACCAGTTGGCCTTCACCGACGGCACGCCGTACACCTTGTTCCCCGGCCGTGCGGCGAGCCGGTCCGCGACCTCGGCCTGGACCATGACGAGGGTCCGCTCGATGCTGGGGAAGCGCTCCAGCATGTGCAGCAGGACGGGCACGGCGACGTTGTACGGCAGGTTCGCGACGAGCGCGGTGGGCGCCGGGCCCGGCAGCTCCTCGACCAGCATGGCGTCGGAGTGCACGAGCGCGAAGCGGTCGGCGCGGGCGGGCATCCGGGCCTCGATCGTGGCGGGCAGCGCGGCGGCGAGCACGTCGTCGATCTCGACGGCGGTGACCCGGTCCGCGGCCTCCAGGAGGGCCAGGGTGAGGGAGCCGAGACCGGGCCCCACCTCCACGACCACGTCGTCGGGGCGCACCCCGGCCGTGCGGACGATCCGCCGGACGGTGTTGGCGTCGATGACGAAGTTCTGGCCCTTCTGCTTCGTGGGGCGCACGCCGAGGACGGCGGCCAGCTCACGGATGTCGGCGGGGCCGAGGAGGGCGTCGGGGGTTTCGGGACCGGTGGTGTCGCTCACCAGTACAGACTAGGGCTTGCCCGGCGCACGGCCCGTCGCACGCCCTGTCGCTCACCCGCCCAGCCTGCGTCCGCAGTGGGGCCACGGGCTCGCCCCCCTCTGCACGTACAGCTTCTTCGCGCGGAAGGTCTGCTCGGCGGCGGGCGCGTCCTGGGCGGTGCCGGTGCCGCCGAGGGAGCGCCAGGTGGCGGGGTCGAACTGGTAGAGCCCGCCGTACGTCCCCGAGGGGTCGACGGCGTCCGGCCGGCCGCCGGACTCGCAGGCGGCGAGCGCGCCCCAGTCGAGGCCGTCGGCGCCGGCGACGGTGGCGGGCGGGCGGCGGGTGCCGATCCGGACCTTGCGGCTGACGGGCTCGCGGACGATCTCCTCGCCGAGCCGGCGGGGCCGCCCCTGGACGCCGTTGACCGAGCGCAGGCCGTACGTGACGCGGCGGACGCCGTGGACGCCCTGCCGTTCGACGACCTCGGTCCCGGCGAAGAGCTCCGGGTCGCGGACCCGCTCGACGGCGTACGGGACGGTCTCCTCGCGCACCCGCCTGCTGTCGGTGATCCGCAGCACGGTGACCGTCTGGCCGTCGCGGGGGAAGGAGCCGGGGTCGACGGAGAGGGCGTCCTGCCCGGAGAGGGTGATCCCGGTCTCGGCGAGCGCCTCGCGGACGGTGGCGGCGTTGGTGCGGACGGTCCGCTCGCGTCCGTCGGCGAGGAAGGTGACGGCCCGCTCGGTGCGCACGTCGAGGGCGAGTCCGTGCCGGGAGATGGCGGCCGAGCGGGAGACCGAGAGGTGGGCGCCCTCCGCGCGGACCCCGAACTGGCGCAGCGCCTCCTCGACGCTGCGGGCGGTCGTCCACACCCGGTGGCTGCGGCCGTCGAGGGTGAGGGCGAGCGGGCGTCCGTAGCGGACGACGACCTCGTCGCCGTCGGCGAGGGGTTCGCCGGGGGCGGGGGCGACGATGTCGTGCGCGTCGACGGCCAGGCCCTCGTCGGCGAGGAGCTCCCCGACGTCGTCGGCGAAGGTGTGCAGGGTGCGGGGGACGCCGTCGACGGAGAGCCGGACGGCCTTGTCGTCGGCGACGAAGGCGGTGGTGCCGCCGGCGAGGAAGGCGACGACGAGGGCCTGCGGGACGAGCCGCCGCAGGCCTTCCCCGGCGGACCGCGCGGTCCCGGAGACCCCGGAGGACCCGGGGCCCCCGGACGCGCCGGAGGTCCTGCGGCGGCGGGCGGCCCGGCGGGCCCCGGCGCGGGTGCCCTGGCCGGGGACGGTGCCGGGGCCGGACGCGGTACCGGGCACAACGCCGGGCGCCCCCGCGGAGGCGGGCACGACCAGTGGTGCCGCCTGTGTCGGCTGCTCGTGGACGGAGAGGCCGGGAGGGGCGGCGGGGGCGGGGAGGACGTCGGGGGCCGTGCCGCCGCTCCGGCGTCCGGCCCGGTGACTGCCCTGGGAAGTGCTCACGAGGCCGGGACCCTAGCCCCGGGCCCGGTCACGCTCCACGACGACCCGACCACTTCCCGTAACCGTTATGGATCGGTGACCGCCGGGGCGGTCCCGGGGGGGGGTCAGTAGTCGAACGCGCGGGCCGTGTTCACCGCGATCGCCCCGGCCAGCTCGTTCTCCCCGATCCCGCGCACCTCCGCCATGGCCCGGACGGTGACCGGGATCAGGTACGGGGCGTTGGGGCGTCCCCGGAAGGGCGCCGGGGTGAGGAAGGGGGCGTCGGTCTCGACGAGGACCAGCTCCAGGGGGGCGACCGCGAGGGCGTCCCGCAGCGGCCGGGCGTTCTTGAAGGTGACGTTGCCGGCGAAGGACATGTAGTAGCCCTTGGCCGCGCAGATCTCCGCCATCTCCGCGTCGCCGGAGTAGCAGTGGAAGACGGTCCGCTCGGGGGCGCCCTCCTCGTCCAGGACGCGCAGCACGTCGGCGTGGGCCTCCCGGTCGTGGATGACGAGCGCCTTGCCGTGCCGTTTGGCGATCTCGATGTGGGCCCGGAAGGAGCGTTCCTGCGCGGCGACGCCCTCCGGTCCCGTGCGGAAGAAGTCGAGGCCGGTCTCGCCGACGCCGCGCACGTGCGGCAGGGCGGCGAGCCGGTCGATCTCGGCGAGCGCGTCGTCGAGGGCCGCGTCCCCGCCGGCCTCCCGCGCCCCCTGGCGGGACCAGCCGTCGGGGTCGCCCAGGACGATCCTTGGGGCCTCGTTGGGGTGGAGGGCGACGGCCGCGTGCACGTTCTCGTGGGCGGCGGCCGTCTCGGCGGCCCACCGGGAGCCCTTCACGTCGCAGCCGACCTGCACGACCGTGGTGACGCCGACGGCGGCGGCCTTCACCAGGGCCTCCTCGACGGTCCCGGACTGCATGTCCAGATGGGTGTGCGAGTCCGCGACCTCCACGAGGAGGGGTTCGGGCAGCGGCGGCGGGGCGTCCTTGGCACTCATGGCCCGATCGTACGAGGGCCGCCCGCGAGGGGGCCACGAGTGCCGGCACCCGTGCGTTTCCGGTTACACACGCTTCCGGAAGGGGTGCAGGAGGTCCGACAGGTGCCAGTGGTGCGGTACGGGCGGGGTGTCGGGCCCCTCGGTCAGCTCCTGTCCGACGGGGCCGGCGGGCCCGATCGGCCTGGTCTCCCTGGACCCGTGTCCGTGCTTCTCCGTCGCGGCGATCAGGTCGAGCACCGAGGACACCTGTCCCGCGCGCATGATCCGGACGACGTGGCCGCCGCAGTTCATGCAGGTGGGGCGGGACAGCGGGGACGGGACCCGCTCTCCCCCGGCCTTGTAGACGACGAATTCCTGGCCGGCGGCGTCGACGTGGTGCTCGATGTCGTACGCCTGCTCCCAGCCGTATCCGCAGCGCATGCAGGCGAAGGCGTACGCCTCGTGGGCGGCGGATGTGCCGGTGCCGGTGATCTCGCTCATGCCAGCTCCTCTCCACTGCTCAGTGGACGCCTTTTCGGGCCGGAGCGCATCAGCGCGGGTCGAACCGTGGAGGGCTTTTGGCCCTTCCCTTGCCAAGTGCCCCGCAAAGGGTCCCGGCGCCGGTTTCGGCTTTGCCTTTCAGATTATCCCTTTACCGTTTCCGGGGCCCCGCGCAGCCTTTCCGGGATCCTGTGCGGCCGCGTTCTTTGCCGCGACGACGGCATCGAACACCTCTCGCTTGGGTAGCCCCGCCTCGGCCGCGACGGCGGCGATCGCCTCCTTCCGCCGCTCCCCCGCCTCCTCGCGCACCCGCACCCTGCGCACCAGCTCCTCCGCGTCGAGTTCGGCGGGTCCGGTCTCCGGAGCGCCCTCGACGACGACGGTGATCTCGCCCCGTACGCCCTCGGCCGCCCAGGCCGCCAGGTCGGCCAGCGGGCCGCGCTTGACCTCCTCGTAGGTCTTGGTCAGCTCGCGGCAGACGGCGGCCCGGCGGTCGGCGCCGAAGACCTCGGCCATCGCGGCGAGGGTGTCGTCGAGGCGGTGCGGGGCCTCGAAGTAGACGAGGGTCCGCCGCTCGTCCGCGACCTCGCGCAGCCGTCCGAGGCGCTCGCCGGCCTTCCTGGGCAGGAAGCCCTCGAAGCAGAAGCGGTCGACGGGCAGCCCGGAGAGGGCGAGGGCGGTGAGGACGGCGGACGGCCCGGGCACGGCCGTGACCTTGACGCCCTCCTCGACGGCGGCGGCGACGAGCCGGTAGCCGGGGTCCGACACGGACGGCATGCCCGCGTCGGTCACCAGCAGCACCCGCGCCCCGCCGACCAGCGCCTCGACCAGCTCGGGCGTCCGGGCGGACTCGTTGCCCTCGAAGTAGGAGACGACGCGCCCGGAGGTGTGGATGCCGAGCGCCCGGGTCAGGCCGCGCAGCCTGCGGGTGTCCTCGGCGGCCACGATGTCGGCGCCCTCCAGCTCGGTGGCGAGCCGGGGCGGGGCGTCCGCGATGTCGCCGATGGGGGTCCCTGCGAGTACCAGCGTTCCTGTCACGGGTGCCATCCTCGCAGCCCGGACGGGCGACGCGCACAGGCGCGTTCCCTACGATGGCGCGGTGACCAGTACCGCACCCGAGACCCTGGAGGGCCGGCAGTCCGTGGCAGAGCCCTCTTCGTGGCAGCAGCGGCTCCGGCTCTTCGGCTACGAGCCGCCCGCCGGACGCGCCGCCCCCGTCGGGCTGCGGGAGCGGCTCGACCCCCCGTACACCCGTCCCTCCGTGCGCGTGTGGTCGCTCCTCGGCGTCGGCCCCGGCCCGGCCGAGCGGCTGTGGCGGCTGCTCGCCTGGGGCGGTCCGCTCCTGGTCACGGCGGTCGCGGGCCTGCTCCGGTTCTGGAACCTGGGCAAGCCGGACGCGGTGATATTCGACGAGACGTACTACGCCAAGGACTCCTGGGCGCTGATCAACCAGGGGTACGAGGGGGCCTGGCCGAAGGACATCGACAAGACGATCCTGAAGGACCCGGGGTCGGTCCTCGTGCCGACCGACCCGGGTTACGTCGTGCACCCGCCGATGGGCAAATGGGTGATCGGCGTGGGCGAGAAGCTGTTCGGCTTCGAGCCGTTCGGCTGGCGCTTCATGGTGGCCCTGCTCGGCACCCTGTCCGTGCTCATGCTCTGCCGGATCGGGCGGCGCCTGTTCCGCTCGACGCTCCTGGGCTGCCTGGCGGGCCTGCTGCTCGCCGTGGACGGGCTGCACTTCGTGATGAGCCGCACCGCGCTCCTCGACCAGGTGCTGATGTTCTTCGTGCTCGCCTCCTTCGGCTGTCTCGTCCTGGACCGCGACCGGGTCAGGAAACGGCTCGCGGCGGCGCTCCCGGAGGACGAGGAGGGGGTGCTGCGGCCGGACGCGGAGGTCGCGGAGTCCCTGCGGCTCGGGTGGCGGCCGTGGCGGATCGCGGCCGGCGTGATGCTGGGGCTCGCGGCGGCGACCAAGTGGAACGGCCTGTACGTCATGGTGGCCTTCGGCCTGATGACGGTCCTGTGGGACGTGGCGGGGCGGCGCACGGCGGGCGCGGTCCGCCCGTACGTCTCGGTGATCAGGAAGGACCTGGTCCCGGCGTTCGTCTCGGTGGTGCCGGTCGCGATCGCGACCTATCTGGTGACCTGGACCGGCTGGATCGTCAGCGACAAGGGGTACTTCCGGCCCTGGGCCGCCGACCAGGACAAGCTGGACGGGGGCGGGACCTGGAGCTGGCTGCCGGACTGGCTGCGCAGCCTGTGGCACTACGAGACCGAGGTCTACTCCTTCCACGTGGGCCTGACCTCACCGCACACGTACGAGTCGAACCCCTGGTCCTGGATCGTCCTCGGCCGCCCCGTCTCGTACTTCTACGAGTCCCCGGCGCCCGGCACGAAGGGCTGCCCGGCCGACGCCGGGGAGAAGTGCGCCCAGGAGGTCCTGGCCCTCGGCACCCCGCTCCTGTGGTGGGCCGCCTGCTTCGCGATCCTGTACGTCCTGTGGCGCTGGGCCTTCCGCCGCGACTGGCGCGCGGGCGCGATCGCCTGCGGCGTCGCGGCCGGCTGGCTCCCCTGGTTCCTCTACCAGGAGCGCACCATCTTCCTCTTCTACGCGGTCGTCTTCGTGCCCTTCCTGTGCCTGGCGGTGGCCATGATGCTGGGCGCGCTCATCGGCCCCCGCGGCTCCTCGGAACGGCGCCGGACCTTCGGCGCGGTGGCGGCGGGCTGCCTCGTCCTGCTCATCGTCTGGAACTTCATCTACTTCTGGCCGATCTACACGGGCACGCCGATCCCGCTGGACGAGTGGCGGGGGCGGATGTGGCTGGACACGTGGGTCTAGCCGGGCGGATGTGAGGAGGGGGCGCGGCCGGTGGTCGCGCCCCCTCGTCGTCCGCGGGCGTGCCGGAGGCGTTCACTCGCTCCAGAAGCGCGCGAGTACGACGGCGGAGAGGACGAGGCCGGCGCCGGCCATCACCCCGGCCGCCGCCGGCCGTCGTCGCGGGTCGGCTCCGGCGGCCAGCAGGAGCTGGAGCGCCGAGGGAAGGAAGAGGAACATCCCGATCATGGCGCCCACGAAGGACCGGACCAGCAGCGGTGCCGCGACGAGTCCGGCGCACCGGCCGAAGCCCGGCGGCCGGGCGTGGAAGAGCAGCGGCACGGCGGTGAGGCCGGCGGTCGCGAGGACGGGGAACAGAGCGGCGTACCCCTCGTCCGTCCACGAAAGCAGCGGGATCAGAGGGGTGGTCACGGCGAGCAGCACGAGGCCGAACCGCCATGGGTGAACACCCTCTCGTGCCACGGTCGTCTGCATGCCCTGCCCCCCCGGTCCGGATGACTTGAACGCGTTCAAAGTATCGTAGGCGGCCGTGGACCGGCACCCCGGCCCGCAGGACATGCCTGGTGACGGAGGCCGGCGCGACGGGTGTGACGGACATGACGGAAGTCGCTCGACACGCCCTGGGGCCCCTGCTTGACTGGACGGCCGTCTGGGGGAGGGGAACGCAGTCATGCGCAGTGGAGCCAAGGTCGCGATCGTCGGAGGGGTGTTCGCGGTCGTCGCGGGCGGGGTCGGTTACGGGGGCTACAACCTGTGGAACGGGGTCACGGGCGGCGACTCGACCGTGAACGCCCGGGCCGAGAGCGCGCCGAGGACGGGGCCGATCACCGACGAGGAGGCGACGGCCACCGCGAAGGACTTCCTGGCGGCCTGGGCGGCCGGGGAGTCGGACAGGGCGGCCCAGCTCACGAACGACCCGGTCACGGCGGGACCCGCGCTGCTCGCCTACAAGGAGGGCGCGAAGGTCTCGAAGTCCGTGATCACCCCCGGGACGCCGGTCGGCCCCAGGGTGCCGTTCACCGTGCGGGCGACGGTCTCGTACGAGGGCGTGTCCAAGGACCTGTCGTACGCCTCCGAGCTGTCCGTGGTCCGGGGGCTGACCACCGGACGGCCGCTGGTGCGGTGGCAGCCGACCGTCCTCCACCCGAAGCTGACCGCCGGCGCGACCCTGCGCACCGGCACCGCGAAGGTCGCCTCCGTGAAGGCCGTCGACCGGAACGGGGTCGAGCTGACCAAGGAGAAGTACCCCTCGCTCGGCGTCGTCATCGACACCCTGCGGCAGCGGTACGGGGCGGAGACGGGCGGCACGACCGGGGTCGAGACCTGGATCGACTCGGGGAGCCAGACCGTCCCCGACGTCCCCCTCCTCGTCCTGCGGAAGGGCGAGCCGGGCACGGTGGAGACCACCATCGACGCGGGGGTCCAGGCGGCGGCCGAGAAGGCGGTCAAGGCGTACGGCCAGGCCTCCGTGGCGGCGGTCGAGCCGTCCACGGGCGCGATACGGGCGGTCGCCAACAGCCCGGCGGAGGGCTTCAACGCGGCCTTCCAGGGGCAGCAGGCGCCCGGCTCCACGATGAAGATCGTGACGGCGGCGATGATGATGGAGCACGGGATCGCCGGTCCCGACGACCGGGTGGAGTGCCCGCCCACCGCGACGTGGCTCGGCACCACCTTCCAGAACCTGGACCGCTTCGAGATCAAGAACGGCACCCTCACCGAGTCCTTCCGCCGCTCCTGCAACACCGCCTTCATCAAGGCGATCGGTCCCCTCAACGAGAAGGGGGTCGCGGACACCGCCCTCGGCGAGACCGCCCGCCGCTACTTCGGCATCGGCGCCGTCTGGGAGGTCGGCGTCCCGACGACACCGACGGACGGCAGCGTCCCCGCGTCGGACGGACCCGAGACGGCCGCCTCGTACATCGGCCAGGGGAAGATCACGATGAACGCCCTGAACGTCGCCTCGCTCTCCGCGACCGTGCGGGACGGCGGCTTCCGCCAGCCGTACCTGGTGGCGAAGGAGTACGGCGACCGGGAGTTCGTCACGGCCGAGCGGCTGCCGGAGGGAATCGCCTCGGGCCTGCGGAAGATGATGAGGTCGGCGGCGACGGCGTCGGACGGCACCGCGACGGAGGCGATGGCGGGGGTGCCGTCCCCCAAGGGCGCGAAGACGGGCTCGGCGGAGGTCGACAACCAGGGCATGTCCAACAGCTGGTTCACCGGCTACTCCGGCGACCTCGCGGCGGCGGCCGTGGTCCAGGCCGGCGGGCACGGGGGCGACGCGGCGGGGCCGGTGGTGGCGAAGGTGCTGAAGGCGGGCTGAGACGCCCGGGGCTCCGGGGCGTCTGGGGCCTCTCTGGGGCCTCTCTGGGGCCTCTCTGGGGCCTCTCTGGGGCCTCTGGGGCCTCTGGGGCCTCTGGGGCCTCTGGGGCCTCTGGGGCCTCTGGGGCCTTGGGGCTTCCAAGGGCCTCCGGGGCTTCCAAGGGGTGAAAGCAGGTCGCGTGGCCCATGCACCTACCACTACCGTGCGGGCCATGACTCCTGACGAGACGTCCCCCGCCCACCCCCTCTTCGCCGCCGCGCTCCAGGAGCTGGGGCTCGACGTCGAGGTCCGCCGCTTCCCGGACGAGACCCGCACCGCGCGGCAGGCCGCCGACGCGATCGGCTGCGCGGTCGCGGAGATCGTGAAGTCGCTGGTCTTCGCGGCGGACGGGGTGCCGGTGCTCGTCCTCGTGGACGGCGCGTCGCGGGTGGACGTCGAGCGGGTACGGGAGGAGCTGGGTGCGGAGAAGGTGACCCGGGCCGACGCGAAGGCGGTCCGGGAGGCGACGGGGTACGCGATCGGGGGCGTCCCGCCGTTCGGCCACCGCACCCGGACCCGGGTCCTCGCGGACCGGGGGATCCTCGACCACGAGGTGGTGTGGGCGGCGGCGGGCACCCCGCACACGGTCTTCGCGATCGACCCGAAGTCGCTGGTCGCGCACGCGGGCGGCACCCTGGTGGACGTGCGCGAGCCGTCGGCGTGACCCCGCTCGTCACGCTCGCGGTCCTGGTCGCGGCCGTTACGCACGCCGGCTGGAACGCCCTCGCGCACCACATCGAGGACCAGCTGCTCTCCTTCACGCTGATCGCGGGCGGCGGGGCGCTGATCGGCCTGGCCCTCGCGCCCTTCGCCCCCTTCCCGGCGGCGGGGGCGTGGCCGTACCTGATCGTGTCCGCACTCGTGCACGTCGGCTACTACATGCTCCTGATGCGCTCGTTCACGCTGGGCGACTTCGGGCAGATGTACCCGATCGCGCGCGGTACGGCCCCGCTGATCGTGACCCTCCTGGCGGCCGTCTTCCTCGACGAGGTCCCGGACGGTTGGCAGCTCCTCGGGGTGGCGGTGGCCTGCGCGGGCCTGACCGGGCTCGCCCTGTGGGGCGTCCGGGGCAAGGGCGCGCGACCGCACGGCCCGGCCCTGCTGGCGGCGGGCGCGACGGGCGTCTCGATCGCCCTGTACACGGTCGTCGACGGCGTGGGCGTCCGCGCCTCCGGCACTCCGCTCGGCTACATCGCGTGGCTGATGGTCCTGGAGGGGCTCGCGATCCCGGCGTACGCCCTGTGGCGCCGTCGCGCCGCGCTCCTCCCCCAGCTCCGCCCGTACGCCGCCCGCGGCCTCCTGGGCGCGGCCCTCTCGGTCGCCGCGTACGGCCTGGTCCTCTGGGCCCAGACGAAGGCCCCGCTCGCCCCGGTCGCCGCCCTCCGCGAGTCCTCGATCATCGTGGGCGCGGCCATCGGCGCCTTCCTCTTCAAGGAACGCTTCGGCGCTCCGCGCATCGCGGCGGCGGCGCTGATGGCGCTGGGAATCGGTCTGATGCTGCACGCGGGGTGACGGGGCGTCACGCCGAGGGGGACCAGGTACTCGCCTCTCCTCACCGGGGCAGGAGACCGGCCGGCGTCACCCCTCGCGCCCGCTCGAAGAGGTCCCGCGCCACGGGGTTCTTCAGGTACGGCTTGATGCGGCTGTGCATGACCTTGATGCGCTCGTCCGCCCGCCCGGACTGAAGGCTCGGGTAGTCCTCCAGCGCGAGGGTCCATGTGGCGCACGCCGCTTCGAGGTGCCCCAGGTCGAGCTGCCTCTCGGCCAGGGTGCAGCGATGCCGGACGCGAGCGCGCCGGTAGACGCTGTGGCGGACCTTGTCCGATTCCTGCATGGCCGTGATCGATCCGGCGACGTCGCCCAGTTCGAAACGTACCTGGCTGGCGTGGTACAGGAGCGAGGAAGGGTCGTAGGAGCCGAAGGCCTTGGACTGCGACTCGGCCTTCTCCATGGCAACTTCGGCTTCCTTGAGATAAGTCCGCGCCGCGGCTCGCGCCCCCGTCTGCGCCGCCGCGTGGGCCTGCTGGCCTGCGAGGAAGGCCCGCATCCGGGGCCCCGCCTCCGGTGAGGCGGCGGCAGCGGCGTCCGCGAGTCGCATCGCCTCCGCGCCGTGCCCCAGGTCGACGGCCTGGACGCTCTCATGCCCCGCAGGGTGGTGCAGAACGTCAAGTGGTCCTCGGCAGCCCCGGCGAGTTCGAGCGCCTTGAGGTAGTACCGCTGCGCCAGTCCGTGCAGCCCCTCGTCCACCGCCATGTACCCCGTGAGGTAGCAGAGGTCCGAGACGGCGCCCATCATCGCCTTGCGCACGTCGCCGGGGGCTTCCGCCCGCAGGTACGGGGTCGCCGTGTTCACGAGGAACGCCGCGGCCATGGGACGGGCGGTCCGTCCGCCGAACCGGTCGTCGAGGTCGGAGATCCGCTCGGTCATGGCGGCCACGGCCCGGACGTCCGCCATCCCTATGCGCTGCACATGGCCCTTCTGCGCCGCTTCCATTCGACCGATGACGTCCGGCCAGTCGGGAATGGTCAGCGCGACGGAGAAAAGGCCGACCCCGAGAACGCTCCGGCGCGACGGATCCATGTCCTGCCTCCCCAGGTCCACCAGTTCTTCCACGGTACTGGGAAGCGCGCCGGACTCCTCGGCGGGAGGAGACGGGAAACCCGTCTCGCCGTACGTCACGGGACGGCGCAGCCTGCGGGCCAGCGCCTCCAGGACCAGCGGCCGGACCGCTTCCTTCGGCAGGTGGCCCTTGAGCCACTGGTGGACCGACGGCTCCCGGTACCGGAGGGGTGTGCCCCGCTCCGTACCCAGCCGGTTGATCTCCTGTGCGAACTGCCGCAGCGTCCAACCGGTCTCCCGGTAGAGGCGCACGAGTCCTTCGTTCGGCTTCGGGTCGGCCACAAGTAATCAACTCCCCGTGAGGTGAACGCACTTAAAGCCCTTAAGTCCCGCTCCCTTCGCAACAGTACCGCTGTCGGTAGTCACGCGGTTGCCTAGAGCGAGCAGGGATCACCGCAAGGAACGACGCCACCGTGAGGGACCGAACCATGGACGAGAGAGCCGCTCCCGAGCAGGGCAGCGTGACGGAGCTCGGTGCGCAGGTGGACGCGGGGGCGTTCTGGCGGCTCGTTCCGGAGTCCGTACCGCGCGAGTACGCGGAGCCGACGCGGGCTCTGATCGAGCGGGTGCACAAGGGACTTGAGCGGTTGGCGGGCGAGGCGCCGGAGCACCCGCGTCACTGGGAGCCCGGGGACGTCGCCCGGGACACCCGTACCGACCGCGTGGGACACGTGATGGGTCACGTGGGACCCCGTTACCGACTTCGGCCACTGACAGGGGGAAGGGAATGGGAAGCGCACGCCGACGACATGGTGCCGGCCCGGCAGTCGGACGCGATGTCCCCGCAGGTTCGCGAGTTGAACCGCCGGAGCCGGGGTCGCGCCCCGCGTTCTTGGTGAACGGCTCCCCCGTCTTCGATCCGGGCGCGGAGATGGTGGGCGTGGTGCGGTCGGTGACGGGAGCGCTCGCGTCCCTCGAACGACCCTCCGGCCACCGGTGGCGGGCAGCCGCTTCGCGGCTTCGTCCCGCCACGCCGTACCAGCGCCGGCAACTCGAAGCGTTAGCGCGTCACTCGCGGCAGGTTCGCCGCGTCGGGACTCCCGCCCCGGGTGGGGAAGGGCAGTACCGCCCGGGGCGGGTTCCACGGAAGGTCCGTGAAAGTCCATGACCGAGAGGGGAGAACAGTATGGGATGGGGAACGGGCAAGGGCGGAAGCGGCGGTACCGGGCAGCACTCCGGCGGGAAGGACCCGGGCACGTCCAAGCCGTCCTCCGACACGGCCGAGCCGAAGGACCCGCCGAAGCACAAGAAGGAGAAGTGACGGTGACGGAAGACTTCGTGGCGGCCGAGCGGACCGCGCTTCGCGGTCTTCTCGACACGCTGAGGCGGGAAGGGCTCGTACCGCCCGAGTGGGAGCGTGCCGCACGGGCCGTGCCCCGCTCCGCGTACGTGCCCGAACGCATCTATCTCGGTGACGACTTGGAGCCGTGCGACCGCGCCGATGCCCCGGAGACGTGGTTGCGTGCGGTGTACGCCGACGACTCCGTGGTGACGCAGATCAACGACGGCGGGGATCCCGGGGAGGACGGCGAACGCTGGGCGTCGTCGTCCGCGAGCGCGCCGGGCATCGTGTTCCGCATGCTGCGCATGGCAGACGTGGACAGCGGACACAGGGTCCTGGAGATCGGCACCGGCACGGGCTGGAACGCGGGGCTGCTGTCCCACGTGGTCGGCCCGGAGAACGTGACGACCGTCGAAGTGGACCCCGTGCCGGCGGCCACGGCCAAGGACCGGCTGTGGAGGGAGGGACTCAGGGCGGAGGTGGTCACCGAGGACGGTGCCCTGGGCCACGCGGGCAGTGCTCCGTACGACCGGCTCGTGGCCACGTGTTCCGTGCGCTCCGTCCCCCCCCGTGGCTCGAACAGGTCAAGCCCGGGGGCGTCGTCCTGACCCCGTGGGAAAGCCCCTGGATCTGTTACGGACTGCTCCGCATGACCGTGGACGACGCCGGCACCGCGTCGGGTCGTTTCTCGCCGCACTCCGCGTTCATGCTCATGAGGACGCAGCAGCGCACCGATCTGCGGATCTTCCGGGACGTGGTGAGCGACGCCCATCGGCCCGACGAGTCGCGCACCGGGCTTCCGCCGTGGCGGGTGACGGGCGACGATCTCGCCGCGCAGTTCGCCCTGGGGATGCGACTCCGTGACGTGTGGTGGACGTGGCACGACGATCCCGACGTGGAGGGAGTGGCGTTCCGGCTCTGGGTCGCGACGACCGACGCGACGTCGTGGGCGGCCGTGGACCGGGACGGGAGGTCGGACGACCGGTTCACGGTCTGGCAGCACGGACCACGGCGCCTCTGGGACGAGACGGAGGCCGCGCACGCGTGGTGGACGTCGCACGACCGCCCCGGCCCCGAGCGGTTCGGGCTGACCGTGACGGCGACGGATGAGACTCCGTGGCTGGACAGCCCTGCGCAGCCGGTTCCCGTGACCGGTTGATCGGAGACCGCCCCGCCTGTGCGCCCCCGTGGCGTACGGGCGGGGTTTCGTCACGTCTCCCCGGCTTGACCTTCGAGTCGGGTGGAAGGTCTACCGTCGGTGGCATGACCACCATGCGGATCTCCCGGCTCGCCGGCCTCTTCGACCCCGCCCACTGACCCGTCCCGAACCAGAAGGTCCCCCCCGTGCTCGTCGCCCGTTCCCTCGCCCTGTTCGTCGTCGCCGCGCTGTTCGAGATCGGGGGTGCCTGGCTGGTCTGGCAGGGCGTTCGTGAGCACCGGGGGTGGGTCTGGATCGGGGGCGGCGTCGTCGCGCTCGGGCTGTACGGTGTGGTCGCCACGCTCCAGAGCGACGAGAACTTCGGGCGCGTGCTCGCCGCGTACGGCGGGATCTTCGTCGCCGGGTCGATCGTCTGGGGCGTGGTCGCCGACGGCTACCGCCCCGACCGCTTCGACGTGATCGGCGCCCTCGTCTGCCTCGCCGGGATGGCCGTCATCATGTACGGCCCGCGCGGCCACTGAGCGTACGGCTCAGGCCGTGGCGTTCTCCGCGTGGGAGCAGAGCGGGCCCGGCTCGGTCGTGGGGATGCGCATGCGGCGCAGGAGGTCGCGGGTGGAACGGAGGTTCAGGGTGCTGTGCCAGCTCGTGCCCGGGTGGCGGGCGCGCAGGTGGGAGAGGGCCCGGGTGCCCAGGCCGCTGCCCTGGAAGCGCTCGTCGAGGGTGACCTCGGTGATGACGCCCCGGGCACACCGGGCGCACATCCGGTAGTGGACCTCCCCGACGACCTGGCGCGTGTGGACCAGGAGCAGGCGCTCCTCGCCGGGGCCCGGGTCGTCCGGGACGTGCGTGGACAGGAACTCGACCGCCCCGTACGCCATGAACCGGCGCCGGAGGCGGGTGGTGATCCTGCCCCGTCGCGAGTGCCGGCCCGTGGGCCGGTCGGGCGACGGGGCGAAGGCCGAGCCGAACATGGTGCTGCTGCTGGGGCGCGCATGGTGTCCGTGCATGGATCCCGTGTGCCCCGGGCCCCGGGAGGTATCCCCCCCGGGGCGGCGTCCGGCCGCGCCGGCTTTCCTCAGCGGCGCCCGCCGCGGCTCCGGCGGCTCCGGCGCAGGAGCAGGAAGCCGACCAGGGCGGCGGCCGCGGCGAGCAGCGGCGTGCGGTTGGCCTTCGCCTTGTCCGCGACCGCTCCGGCCTTCTCCAGGACCGGGTCGGGGGTCTTCTCCTGGACCAGGTCGGACGCGAGCGCCGCCTTCACCTTGGCCTTCTCCGACGCCACCGCCGCCTTCTCCTTGACCAGGCCGGCCGACTGCGTCGCCTTCTCCTTGACCAGGTCGGTGGCGACCGCCGCCTTCACCTTGGCCCGCTCGGTGGCGACCGCCGCCTTCTCCCGTGCCGCGGCCACCTTCTCCCCGGCCTGCGCCTTGACGTCGGCCTTGGCCGCCAACGCCTCGACCGTACGGCCCAGTTCGTCGCGGGTGCGCTCGGCCTGCTCGCGCAGTTCCCCGAGGTCGGTCGCGGTCTCCCCGCGCTGCGGCTGGTGGTTCATCGGTGGGCCCTCTCCTTGATCTCGGCCACGTCGGCCTTGACGTTGTCGATCGTCTGCTCCGGGGTCGGCGCGCCCGCCTCGTCGATCTGCTTCTTCCCGGCCGCGGCCATGCCCGCCGCGCCCGCCGCGAGCAGCACGGCGACGATCAGGGCCGAGGCCCAGACCGGGAGGACCAGGGCGAGGGCCGCGATCACGGCCACGACGAGCGCCTGCGCGGCCAGGACGCCGACCAGGCCGGCGCCGCCGAACAGGCCGCCGCCCACGCCGTAGCGCTTGCCCTTCTCGGTCATCTCCGCCCGGGCGAGCCGCATCTCGTCGCGGACCAGCTCCGAGACCTGCTGCGACGCCCGCGAGACGAGTTCGCCCACCGACGCGTCGGCGGTGCTGCCGTGGACCGGCCGTTGGATGGTGCTCATCGCGTCCTCTCTTCGTCCGTCCCCCTCGACTTCCCTTCTCCTTCGCCTGCTCGGCCGGAGCGATTTCACACGGGGCCGTTCGCCCCCGGCGCGGGGCGGCGCGCCTCAGCCGCCCAGCACCTCCGCGAAGTGCCGGTTCACCGCGAGGAGTCCGCCGTCGACGCGGAGGACCGTGCCGGTGATCCAGGAGGCGTCCGGGGAGGCGAGGAAGGCGACGGCGGCGGCGATGTCGTCGGGGGTGCCGACGCGGCCCAGGGGGTAGACCCGCTCGGCGAGGGCGGCGAGCCCGGCCTCCCGGCCCTCCCAGGCCCTGGTCGCGATCGTGCCCGGGTTGATCTGGTTGACCCGGACCCCGCGCGCCGCCGCGTCCCCCGCCAGGGTGCGGGTGAGGGAGGCGAGACCCGCCTTGGCGGCGCTGTACGCGTGGTTGCCGAAGTCCGCCTCCGCGTTGACCGAGCCGATGGTGACGACCGCCCCGCGCCCGCCCGCCGCCGCCAGGTGCGGCAGCGCCGCCCGCGCGCAGCGCACGGCCCCCATGAACGTGACCTCGTGCTGGACGGCCCAGACCTCGTCCGGCTCGTCCTCGAAGCGGTCCCGGTCGGGCACCACGGGCCCGAGCGCGTTGTTCACGAGGACGTCGAGCCCGCCGAAGGCCTCCACCGCGTACGCCACGGCCGCGTCCACCGAGTCCTGGTCGGACACGTCGCAGCGTACGGACTCCGCCCCCGGCAGCTCCGCCGCCGTCGCGCGGGCCGCCTCCTCGTCCACGTCCGTGACGAGGACCCGCGCGCCCTCCGCCGCGAGGCGGCGCGCGGTGGCCGCGCCGATGCCGCGCGCCGCGCCCGTGACCAGTACCCCGTACCCGTCGAGTCGTTTCCGGAGATCCACGCGCTCCATGCGCTCCGTACGCTCCGTGTGCTCCATGCGTTCCATGGGGTGATCACAGCACCCGGTCCGCCGCCCGCACCAGGGGAACACCCGCGCAACGGGCCGGAGAAGGCGGGTCCGTGGCGGGAACGGGCCTCGCGCTCCGCGCCGGTGATCACCTACTGTCGCAAGTTCCGGCGCCCGGTCCGGACCAGTGGAGGGGGACATCGGGAACATGGGTCAGCTCGTCGCCGTGGCGGTCATCACCGTCCTGGCCGTCATCAGCCCCGGCGCGGACTTCGCGATGACCGTCCGCAACAGCTATCTGTACGGGCGGACCGCCGGGGTCCTCGCCGCCGTCGGCATCGCCCTCGGCGTCCTGGTCCACGTCACGTACACCATGCTGGGCGTCGGGCTCCTGGTGTCCCGCAGCCCGGCGCTCTTCACGGCGATGAAGCTGACCGGCGCCGCGTACCTGGTGTACATCGGGTACCGGACCTTCGTCACCAAGGCCCGGGTGGACGTCGACCTGTCGGACGGCGGGGGCCTGTCGAGGGCGGGCGCGCTGCGCACCGGCTTCCTGACGAACGCGCTCAACCCGAAGACGATGCTGTTCGTCCTGAGCACCTACACCCAGGTGGTCAGCGCCGACACCCCCGTGCCCCAGCAGATCGGCTACGGCCTGTTCATGTCGTTCGCGCACCTGGTGTGGTTCGCGCTCGCCGCGCTGCTCTTCTCCCGGCAGGGCCTGCGGGACCGGCTGCTGCGGCGGCAGACCGTGCTGAACAAGGCCATCGGCGCCGTGCTCGTCGGCCTCGGGGTGGTGCTCGCGCTGACGCCGTCGGCGGCCTGACCCGTACCCGGCGGCGGGTCCGTCAGGCCGTCACCGCCGCCACCGCCCGTACGAGGGCCTGGGCGCGCGGGTCGGCCGTGACCGTCTTCCGCATGCCGTTGGTGACGTAGCCGAAGGCGACGCCGGATTCGGGGTCCGCGAAGCCGAGGGAGCCGCCGCGGCCCGGATGGCCGAAGGAGGACGGGCCGAGGAGCGGCGAGGCCGGGCCGTGCAGCATGTGTCCGAGGCCGAAGCGGATGCCGACGAGCAGCACCCGGTCCCGGCCCGCGGACTCCTCGGTACGGGCGAGGGTGAGCGTCGCCGGGGCGAAGAGGCGCCCGGCGCCGTCGACGGGGCCGAGGGTGGCGGCGTAGAAGCGGGAGAGCGCGCGGGCGGTGGCGACGCCGGCCGAGCCGGGCAGTTCGGCGGCCCGGTAGGCGGGGTCGTTCTCGTCGGGCCTCGGGTCGATGACGCCGAAGGCGCGGCGGGTGAGGGAGTCCGGGTCCCGGTACGCCTCGGTGACCTCGCGCTTGGGGCGGAGCCGGAGCGCGCCGCTCCCGGCCGGTTCGACCTCCTCGACGGGGCCGAGGCGGCCGACCCGGTGGGCCTCCGCGTCCGGGAGCCCGATCCACAGGTCGAGGCCGAGGGGGGCGGCGATCTCCTCCGCGACCCAGCGGCCGATGGTCCGGCCGGTGACGCGGTGGACGAGTCCGGAGAGCAGCCAGCCGAAGGTGTGGGCGTGGTAGCCGTGGGCGGTGCCGGGCTCCCAGGCGGGGGTCTGGGCGGCGACGGCGGCGGTCGCCGTCGGCAGGTCGACGGCCTCGGCGAGGGTGAGCGGCCGGTCGAGGACGGGGACGCCGGCCCGGTGCGCGAGGAGGTCCCGTACGGTCACGCGGTCCTTGCCGGCCGCCTTGAACTCGGGCCAGTACGTGGCGACGGGGGCGTCCGGGTCGAGCAGGCCGCGCTGGTGGAGCAGCAGGGGCACGGCGGCGGCGACGCCCTTGGTGGCCGAGCGGACGACCTGGGCGGTCTCCTCGGTCCAGGGGTCCCGTCCGTCGGCGTCCTTCACGCCCGCCCACAGGTCGACGACCTTCACGCCGTCCCGGTGGACGGCGACGGCCGCCCCGCGCTCGCCGCGCTGTTCGAAGTTGCGCAGGAACGCGTCCCGGACGGGCTCCCAGCCCGCCGCCACCGTGCCCTGGACGTCCACGTTCCCGCTCCTCGTCTTGCCCTGTTCCGACCCTCCATGGTGCAACGCGGCACGCGGAGGGCCGATTCCGGGGCCCTCAGACCACCGACCGCGGGACGAAGCCGAACGGCAGCTCCAGGCGGTGCCGGGCCATCAGCGCCTCGTCCGCGAGGAGTTCGCCGGTCGGCCCGTCGGCGGCGATGACGCCCTCGCTGAGCACGACCGCGCGGGGGCAGAGCTCCAGGGCGTACGGCAGGTCGTGGGTGACCATGAGGACGGTGACGTCCAGGGAGCGCAGGACGTCCGCGAGTTCGCGGCGCGAGGCCGGGTCCAGGTTGGAGGACGGCTCGTCGAGGACGAGGATCTCCGGCTCGGTGGCGAGGACGGTGGCCACGGCGACCCGGCGGCGCTGTCCGAAGGAGAGGTGGTGCGGGGGCCGGTCGGCGTACTCGGCCATCCCGACCCGTTCCAGGGCCCGGCGCACCACGGCGTCGAGCTCGGCGCCGCGCAGCCCGGCGGCGGCCGGGCCGAAGGCCACGTCCTCGCGGACGGTCGGCATGAAGAGCTGGTCGTCGGGGTCCTGGAAGACGATGCCGACCTTGCGGCGGATCTCGGCCATGTGCTTCCCGCCGACCGGGAGCCCGGCGACGGTGACGGTGCCCGCGCCGCCGGTGAGGATGCCGTTGAGGTGGAGGACGAGCGTGGTCTTCCCGGCGCCGTTGGGGCCGAGCAGGGCGACCCGCTCGCCGCGCCCGACGGTCAGGTTCACCCCGAAGAGGGCCTGGTGGCCGTCGGGGTAGGCGTACGCGAGACCGCGGACGTCGAGGGAGGGCGGAAGGGTCATCGGAAGGTCCGTCCCAGGAGGCTGATCAGGAGGGCGGTGAGCGGCAGGGCCGCGGCGTACGCCCACTGGGCGCGGGTGGCGGTCACCTCGTCGAGGACCGGGATCGTGCCGGTGTAGCCGCGGCTGACCATGGCCAGGTGGACCCGTTCCCCGCGCTCGTACGAGCGGATGAAGAGCGCGCCCGCGGACTTGGCGAGGACGCCCCAGTGGCGCACGCCCCGCGCCTCGAAGCCGCGCGAGCGGCGGGCGACGGACATGCGGCGCATCTCGTCGGTGATGACGTCGCCGTACCGGATCATGAAGGAGGCGATCTGGACGAGCAGCGGCGGCAGCCTCAGGCGCTGGAGGCCGAGGAGCAGGGAGCGCAGCTCGGTGGTGGCGGCGAGGAGCACGGAGGCGGCGACGCCGAGGGTGCCCTTGGCGAGGACGTTCCAGGCGCCCCACAGGCCGGGGACGCTCAGCGAGATCCCGAGGACCTGCGTCTGCTCGCCGGGCACGACGAACGGCATGAGCAGCGCGAACGCGACGAACGGCACCTCGACGAGCAGCCGCCTGAGCAGGAATCCGGCCGGGATCCGGGCCTTCGCCGCCACGGTCGCGAGGAGCGCGGCGTACGCGGCGAAGGCCCAGACGGCCTCGCGGGGCGTCGAGACGACGACCACGACGAAGCCGAGGACGGCGACGAGCTTGGTGTGCGGGGGCAGCCCGTGGACCGGCGAGTGCCCGTGCCGGTAGAGCTTGTGGGCGTGCCCGGCGCCCATGTCAGGCCGCTTCGGGTGCGGCGTGCGTACGGCGGCGGCGGACGATCCAGAAGGCGCCGGTGCCGACGGCCAGGGTCGCGCCCACGCCGATGACGCCGGCCAGACCGCCGGAGAGGCGCGCGTCGGTGACGTCCTTGACGCCGTAGTCGGCGAGCGGGGAGTCCGCGGTGGCGTGCTCGTACGCGTCGGCCCTGGCGTCGATGCCCTGGTCGGCGGCGACCTTCTCCAGGCCGTCGGGGCTGGCGGAGGCGTAGAAGGAGACGAAGCCGGCGAGGACGAGGGCGGTGACGACACCGCCGATCCACAGCTTCTTCGGGGAGCCGGCGGAGACCGGGACGGGGGCGGTCGCGGGCTCGGCGTCGACCAGCTCGCCGTCCACCCGGAGCTTGAGGGGGGCGGTCAGGCCGCGCGCGCCGTACACCAGGTCGGGGCGGACGGCGACGACCGCGCCGACGGTCAGCATGGTGATGGCGGCCTCGCCGACGCCGATGAGGACGTGGACGCCGACCATGGCCGTGAGGACCTTGCCGACGGGGACGTCGGTGGTGCCGCCGACCGCGTAGATCAGCGTGAAGGCGGCGGCCGCGGCCGGTACGGAGACGAGCGCGGCGGCGAAGGAGGCGACGGCCACCGAGCGGCGGGTGCGCGGCAGGACCAGGACGAGGCCCCGGAAGAGCGCGTAGGCCGTGACGACGGTGACGACGCCCATGACGGTGATGTTCACGCCGAGGGCGGTGAGGCCGCCGTCCGCGAAGAGGACGCCCTGCATGAGCAGGACGACCGCGATGCACAGGACGCCGGTCCAGGGGCCGACGAGTATCGCGGCGAGCGCGCCGCCGAGGAGGTGTCCGCTGGTCCCGGCGGCGACCGGGAAGTTCAGCATCTGGACGGCGAAGACGAAGGCCGCGACGAGGCCGGCGAGCGGCGCCGTCCGCTCGTCCAGCTCGCGGCGGGCTCCGCGCAGGCTGACGGCGACGGCACCGGCGGCGACGACGCCGGCGACGGCCGATACGGGGGCGTTGATGAATCCGTCGGGTACGTGCACGTCGGAATGATGGGCGCTCCTGCGAAGGAGTTGCAAGAGCGCATGGGTCACATCATGGCCGCAGCTTGCCCGGCATGAGCCGTGCGATCACGGGGAAGGAGTGCAACATTGGCCTATAAGAGGACAAAAAGTCAGGAGCCCCCCGATGGCCACCGCACCCGCCTCCGCCGTCGACGACCCCGCCAAGGGTCGGATCATCAGCGACGCCCCCCTCTCCCGACCCGTTCCGGTGGCCCTGCGCTACGACCCCGTCCGCTCCCCCGCGACCGTCCGCTTCGTCTTCCCGGGCGCCGACGAGTGGTCCTTCCCGCGCGCCCTCCTGGAGAAGGGCCTGCGCACTCCGACCCGGCGCGGTGACATCGAGGTCTGGCCCTGCGGCCGGGTGCAGACGGTGATCGAGTTCCACACGGAGGAGGGGGTGAAGGTCGTCCAGTTCGACACCGCCACCCTGATCCGCTTCCTGCGCCACACCTACTCATCGCGCCCCTCGGGAAGCCCCGACGCCGCCGCCCCGGACGCGCGGACGCCGTCGGCGCGCCGCTGAGACGGCGCGCCGACGGCGTCGGGCGTACTGCCGAGGGCGTCGGGCCCTCACGGGGCCGGGCCCCGGTGAGGTCCGGCCCCTACGGCGTCAGGCCTTCACGAGGTCCGGCCTCGCCTCCGCGTCGGTCTCCCCGACGTGCCTGGCCAGCCCCTCGCCCTCCACGTCCACGTTCGGCAGGGCCCGGTCCAGCCACTTCGGCAGCCACCAGGCCTTGTGGCCGAGCAGCGCGAGGACGGCCGGGACGATCGCCATGCGGACCACGAAGGCGTCGAAGAGGACCGCGACGGCCAGGCCGAAGCCGATCATCTTGATCATCTGGTCGGTCATCCCGATGAAGCCGGAGAAGACCGCGATCATGATCACCGCGGCGGCGGTGACCACCCGGGCGCTGTGCCGGAAGCCGGTCACGATCGCCTCGCCGGGACGCTCCCCGTGCACGTACGCCTCCCGCATGCGGGTGACGAGGAACACCTCGTAGTCCATCGCGAGGCCGAAGACGACGCCCACCATGAAGATCGGCATCATCGACATGATCGGGCCGGTCTGCTCGACCCCGAAGAGGCTTCCGAGCCAGCCCCACTGGAAGACCGCGACGACCGCGCCGAGGGCCGCGACCACCGAGAGCAGGAAGCCGAGGGCCGCCTTCAGGGGGACGAGGACCGAGCGGAAGACCAGCATCAGGAGCAGGAAGGCCAGGCCGACGACGAGCGCCAGGTACGGCACCAGGGCGTCGTTCATCTTCTGCGAGAAGTCGATGTTCATCGCGGTGGCGCCGGTGACGAGGACGTCGTCGCCGGTGGCGTTCCGGATGTCGTGGACGAGGTCCTCGGTGGCGACGGAGGACGGGCGGTCCTTCGGGACCACCGTGATCATCGCGGCGTCGCCGGCCTTGTTCGGGGTCGCCGGGGTGACGGCGGCCCAGCCTTCGAGCTTCTTGATCGTGGTGACCGTCTTGTCGGCGGTGGCCCTGTCGCCGTCGACGACGACGAGCAGCGGGCCGTTGAAGCCGGGGCCGAAGCCGTCGGACAGCATGTCGTAGGCCCGGCGCTCGGTGGTGGAGACCGGCTTGACGCCGTCGTCCGGCAGGCCCATCTCCAGGGAGGCGGCGGGCACCGCGATCGCGCCGAGGCCGAGGACGCCGACGAGGAGCACGAGCACGGGGCGGCGGATGACGAAGCGGGCCCAGCGGGTGCCGCCGTTCGGCTTCTCCTCCTTGTCGCCCCTGGCCTCCCCGCCCTTGCGCTGCTTGCGGCCCACGACCTTGTCGCCGGCGAAGCCGAGCAGGGCCGGGATCAGGGTGAGCGCGATGAGGACGGCGATGACGACCGTGCCGGCGGCGGCGAAGCCCATCTTCGTCAGCATCGGGATGTTGACGACGGCCAGGCCGACGAGGGCGATGACGACGGTGAGTCCGGCGAAGACGACGGCGGAGCCGGCCGTGCCGGTCGCGCGGCCCGCGGCCTCCTCCTTGCCCCGGCCCTCGGCCAGCTCCGCGCGGTAGCGGGAGACGATGAAGAGGGCGTAGTCGATGCCGACCGCGAGGCCGATCATCATCGCGAGGGTGGAGGTGGTGGAGCCGAGGTCGAGGACGTTCGCGAGCGCCGTGATCGAGGAGACGCCGATGCCGACGCCGATGATCGCGGTGAGCAGCGGGAGTCCGGCGGCGACGAGCGAGCCGAAGGTGACGACGAGCACGATGCCGGCGATGACCACGCCGACGATCTCGCCCGCGCCGGTCTCGGGCATGGTCTGGAGGGCGTCGCCGCCGACCTCGACCGTCAGGCCCTTGCCCTGCGCCTGGTGTCCGGCCTCCGTCAGCGCCTCGCGCGTCGCGTCGGTCAGCTCCATGGCGTTGACCTCGTACGCGACGGAGACGTAGGCGGTGGAGCCGTCCCGGGAGACGGCCCGCGCGGTGTACGGGTCGGCGACCGAGACGATCTGGTCCGAGCCGGACTTCAGCGCGGCGACGGTCTCCTCGACGACGGCCTTGTGCGCCGGGTCGGTGACCTTCTGGCCCTCGGGGGCCTTGAAGACGACGCGGGCGGTGGCCCCGTCGGCCCCGGCGCCGGGGAAGCGCTCTTCGAGCAGGTCGAAGGCGCGCTGGGCCTCGGTGCCGGGTATGGAGAAGGAGCTGGAGGTGGCGGCGGGCGCGGTCGCGGCGCCGACGCCGGCGAGCGCGAGGAGCGCCACCCAGAGGAGGGCGACGAGCCGTCGGCGCCGGAAGGCGGAGCGACCCAGCTTGTACAGGAACGTGGCCACGGGGGCGTACTCCCGGTGTTGAGGGACAGGGGCGTGGGGAGCCGGCCCGACGGCGTGAGCGGCGCGACGTCAGGTGGAGAGGGCGGTGCGGGTGGTGCGGGTGGTGCGGGTGGTGCGGGTGGTGCGGGTGGTGCCGGGAGCCTCCGGAGAGGTCCCGTTGGCGCCGGGAGGCCTCCGGAGAGACCCCATTGATGCCGGGAAGCCTCCGAGGAGGTCCCGTCGGTGCCGGGAAACCTCCGGAGAGGCCCCGCGGGGCTCAGACGCCGAGTGAGGGGAGCACGACGGCGTCGACGTAGGCGCTGAGGAACGCGTGGTCGACCGGCTGATCCTCGATCAGCGGGCGGGCGACGAACGCGCCGATCAGCATGTGCGGGACGAGCTTCAGCGCCGGGTTGTCGGCGTCGACCTCGCCCCTGCGGACCGCCCGGTCCAGCACTTCCCGGAAGCCGTTCATCTCGGGTTCGATGAGCAGCTCGCGCAGCGCTCGGTGCAGGTCGGGGTTGTCGTGGACGGCATGGGCCAGACCCCGCATCAGCGCGGAGTCCTTCTCCATCTGGCAGTCGTCGGTCCGTTCGAGCATGATCCGGAAGTCGCCGCGCAGGGAGCCGGTGTCGATCTCGGAGAGGTCGGCCGGCTTGTTGGCGCGCAGCGCCCGGGCGACCAGCTCGGGCTTGCTCCCCCACTGGCGGTAGAGGGTGGCCTTGCTGGAGTGGGTGCGGGCGGCGACGGCGTCCATGGTGAGGGCGTCGTAGCCGACCTCGCGGAGGAGGTCGAGCACGGCCGCGTACAGCTCGGACTCCCGCTCGGGAGTGAGTCTGCTGCGTGCCATGCCGTGTCTCCTGCCCGGTGAATCGACGGAGTGCGAACGAAACCGTTTCGTACAGTACGAAGGTACTCCCGCTCCCATCGAAACGAAACCGTTTCGTACGTGTTCTGAACCACATCCCGGACCGCCTACCCGCGAACGACCGCATACACGTACGAGTTGCCACGCCTCCTCCGCCCCGAAAGCATGGGGTGGTGAGTGACGACGTCGCGTATCTCCGTTTTCCGCACCTCCACGACGACCTGCTGTGCTTCGCCGCCGAGGACGACCTCTGGGTCGCCCCGCTCGCCCCCGAGGGGGAGCGCCCCGGCCGGGCCTGGCGGCTCACCGTCGACCGGACCCGGGTCGGGCACCCGCGCTTCTCGCCGGACGGACGCCACATCGCGTACACGAACTGGCGGAGCCTGGACCCCGAGATCCACCTCGTCCCGGTCGACGGCGGGGCCGCCCGGCGGCTCACCTACTGGGGGTCCACCGACACCCGGGTCTGCGGCTGGACGCCCCCCGACAAGGACGGGCGCTCCGACATCCTCGCCGTCTCCTCGCACGGGCAGCCCTTCTCGTACTACTCCTGGGCCTACACCGTCCCCACCGACGGCACCCCGGGCCGCCGGCTGCCCTGGGGCCCGGTCTCCGACATCGCGGTCACCGAGGAGCTGGTCGCCCCCGACAACGAGGCCGAGCGGTGCACGCTGCTCCTGACCGGGAAGCCGCCGCACGAGCCCGCCTCCTGGAAGCGGTACCTGGGCGGCGCCACCGGCCGCCTCTGGCTGCACGGCAGGCGGCTGCTGGCCGACATCGGCGGGCACCTGGACTGCCCGATGGCCGTGGGGGGCCGGATCGCGTTCCTCTCCGACCACGAGGGCGTCGGCAACCTGTACTCCTGCCGGCCCGACGGCACCGACCTGCGCCGCCACACCGACCACGACGAGTTCTACGCCCGGCACGCCTCCAGCGACGGGCGGCGGGTCGTCTACCAGTGCGCGGGCGAGCTGTGGACCGTGGACGCCCTCACCCCCGACTCCCGCCCCCGCCGCCTGGAGGTGCGCCTGGGCGGCCAGCGCGTCGGCCGGCGGAGCTACCAGGTGCCCGCCGCCCACCACATCGACTCCCTCTCCGTCGACGAGACCGGCCGGGCCAGCGCCGTCTCCGTCCGGGGCAGCCTGTACTGGCTGACGCACCGCGACGGCCCGGCCCGCACGATCATCGACTCCCCCGGCGTCCGGGTCCGGCTGCCCGAGATGCTCGGCAGCGGCGGCCAGGTCGCGTACGTCACCGACGCCGACGGCGAGGACGCCGTCGAGGTCGCCCACCTGCCGCGCGCCAGCGGCGACCGGCCGCCGCGCCGGCTCGCCACGGGGGGCCTGGGGCGGATCGAGGAGCTGGTCTCCGACCCGGACGGCGAGCGGCTCGCCCTCGCCTCCCACGACGGCCGGCTGCTCCTCCTCGACGCGACCGAGGAGTCCACCGGGGAGGTCACCGAGCTGATCAGGTCCGTCAACGGACCCGTCCGCGACCTCGCCTTCTCCCCCGACGGCGACTGGCTGACCTGGTCCCACCCCGGCATCGGCCGCTCGCTGCGCTCGATCAGGATGGCCCGGATCTCGGGCCCCGGCGCCCGCACGGTCGTGGACGTCACCAACGGGCGCTTCGAGGACGAGAACCCGGTCTTCACCCGGGACGGGCGCTACCTCGCCTTCCTCTCCTGGCGCGGCTTCGACCCGGTGTACGACGTGCACACCGGCGACCTGTCGTTCCCGCTGGGCTGCCGCCCCTACCTCGTACCGCTCTCCTCCGCGACCCCGTCCCCCTTCGCGCTGCTCCCGGACGGTCGGCCGGCGGCCGGCGGCCTGGACCCGGCCGACGAGGACACGGCCCCGGCGGAGGGCACGGTGACGGTGGAGATCGAGGGCCTCGCCGAGCGGGTCACGCCGTTCCCGGTGGCCGCCTCCAAGTACTCCGCGCTGCACCCGGTCAGCGGCGGCGGCCTGGTCTGGCTGCGCTGGCCCATCTCGGGCGCGCTCGGCGAGACCTTCGCCAACCCGGCGGACACCTCGGGCCGCCCCACCCTGGAGCACTTCTCCATCACCAAGGCCCGCAAGAGCGAACTCGCCTCCGACCTCGACTGGTTCGCGGTCAGCGGCGACGGCACCCGGCTCGTCGTCGCGGACGAGGGCGAGCTGCGGGCGGTGCCCGCGACCGAGGCCGGGGACGGCGACTCGACCGTCTACCCGGACCTGCGGCGCATCCTGCACGAGGTCGACCCGGGCGCCGAGTGGCGGCAGGCCTTCGACGAGGCCGGGCGGATCGTCCGCGCCTACTTCTGGGAGCCCGGCATGGGCGGGGTCGACTGGACGGCGATCCTCGACCAGTACCGGCCGCTGGTCGAACGGGTCTCCTCCCCCGACGAGTTCGCCGACCTGCTGCGCGAGGTGATGGGCGAGCTGGGCACCTCGCACGCGTACGTCACCCCCGCCCGCCGCAACGAGGGCCCGCCGCACTACCAGCGGCCCATGGGCCTGCTCGGCGCCAACCTCGTGCCCCGCGAGGCGGGCTGGACGGTGAAGCGGATCCTGCCCGGCGAGTCCTCCGACTCCAAGGCCCGCTCCCCGCTGGCCGGTACGGGCATCCGCGAGGGCGCCGTCCTCACCCACGTCGACGGGCGGCCCGTGGACCCGGTCACCGGGCCGTACCCGCTGCTCTCCGGCACCGGCGGCACCACCGTCGAGCTGACCTTCACCCCCGACGGGGGCGAGGGGCGCGCCCGGCGCGTCGCCGTCGTGCCGCTCGTCGACGAGCGCCCGCTGCGCTACCAGGACTGGGTCGCCAAGCGCCGGACGGTGGTCCGCGCACTGAGCGGCGGGCGCTGCGGCTACCTCCACATCCCCGACATGGGCGGCTCCGGCTGGGCGCAGTTCAACCGGGACCTGCGCATGGAGGTCTCCCGGCCGGCCCTCATCGTGGACGTGCGCGGCAACGCGGGCGGCAACATCAGCGAGCTCGTCATCGAGAAGCTGACCCGCCGGATCCTCGGCTGGGACCTCACGCGCAACGCCCAGCCCGTCAGTTACGCCTCCAACGCGCCGCGCGGCCCCGTCGTCGCCCTCGCCGACGAGGCCACCTCCTCCGACGGCGACATGATCACCGCCGCCTTCAAGCTGCTCGGCCTCGGCCCGGTCGTCGGCCAGCGCACCTGGGGCGGGGTCGTCGGCATGACCGGCCGCCACCGGCTCGGGGACGGCACGCAGATCACGGTGCCGATGAACGCGGCCTGGTTCCCCGAGTACGGCTGGTCCCTGGAGAACCACGGCGTCGAACCCGACCTCGCGGTCCTGCGCACCCCCCTGGACTGGGCGGAGGGCCGCCACGCCCAGCTCGACGACGCCGTCCACGTCGCCCTCGCCCTCCTGGAGGAGACCCCGGCGTCGAGCCCCCCGGCATACGAGTCCCTCCCGAACCGCTCCCGCCCGAAACTGCCGCCGCGGGGGGAGGGATGACCCCTACCCGGCCCCGTACCCCAGGTCCAGTTCGTACGAGGTGCCCGGTCGGCCGTCCAGGACCACGCTGCCGACCGCGCCGAAGCCGACCCGTCGGAGGACGGCCCCCGACCCCGCGTTGTCGAGGGTCGTGACGGCGGTCAGCCGGCTCAGGCCGTACTCCTCGCGGGCCAGTCGGCACACCTCGCGGACCCCGGCCGTCGCCACCCCGCGCCCGGCGGCCCGTTCGGCGACCCGGTAGCCCAGCTCGGCGCTCCCGTCGGCGACGTCGACCAGGTTGAACCGTCCGAGGACCTCCCCGCCCTCCCCCACGAGCACGTGGAAGTGGACGGTCCCGGCCTCCTGCTCGTCGAGCAGCGCCCGGTGCCGTGCGTCGAAGTCGGTGAAGTACGCGTCGCCCCGGTCGGGCACGGACGCGGCGAAGTGGGCCCGGTTCTCCCGCTCGAACGCGAGCAGGGCGGGGGCGTGGTCGGGTCGGAGTCGTTCGAGTGCGGCCATGGGCGCCACCGTACGGAGAACCGGGGCGCGGGACGAGCGGTTTCGCGCCGGACCACGGGCGCGCGCGGAGGGGGCGGCCCTCGCGGGCGGGCGCGCGGAGGGGGGCGGTGTGCGCGGGCGGACGCGCGGAAGGGCGCACCCGGCGTACCGGGTGCGCCCTCCGCGTGGAACAGCCTGGTCAGGCCTGGCGGTTACGGGCCTGCTCGGCGCGGTCCTGCACCTGTCGGCGGGGGTCGCGCGCCTCGTCACCGGAGCGCTCGCGGCCCTGGGAGGCGCGCTCGGACGCCTCGTCCTTGGCCTTGCCCATGGCCTCGTTGGCCTGGTTCTTGAGCTGCTCGGCCTTGCCCTTGAACTGGTCCTTCATACCCATCGAAGTTCACTCCTAGCGAGGTGGGGGGACGTCGTGTCCCCGGCCTCGATCAGCCTCGCACGAGCGGACATTCCACGCATTTCGATCAGTCACGGACAGTGAGGTCCGGGGGTCGGCCCTTCTCCGAAGCCGCCCCCGGACCTCCGCTCAGACCCGCTCCGTCCGCTCCTGCTCGTCGGCCGCGCCGCCCGCGCCCACGAGCCCCCGGGAGACCGACCCGAGGCGCGGCTCGAAGCGCTTCATCTCGCGCTGCCCCACGGTCGCGATCACCCCGGGCAGGTAGCCGCGGATCGACTGCATCCCGCGCAGCCACCACTGGGCGTAGACGTGCGGCGCGCGCCGCTCGATGCCCGCCACGATCCGGTCGACGGCCGGGCCGAGGGGGTACGTGCGGTTCGACGGCCACGGCAGCCGCTGCCGCAGCTCGCGCATGACGTCGTCCTGGTCGGCGCCCCGCACCATGTCCGTGTCGGTCCAGGAGAGGTAGCCGACGCCGACCTTCACGCCCTTGTACGCGACCTCGGCGCGCAGACTGTGCGCGAAGGCCTCGACGCCCGACTTGGAGGCGCAGTACGCCGTCATCATCGGGGCCGGGGTGATCGCGGCGAGCGAGGCGATCTGGAGGAAGTACCCGCGGGACTCCATGAGGACGGGCAGGAACGCCCGGCCGGTCACGGCGCCGCCGATCAGGTTGACCTCGATGACCCGCCGCCAGGCGACCGGGTCGGAGTCGACGAACGGACCGCCCGAGGCGACACCGGCGTTGGCGACGACGATGTCGACCTTCCCGAACCGCTCCTTCACCTCGGCCGCGACCCGGGCCATCGCCTCGTGGTCGGTGACGTCGGCGTGCCACCAGTCGGCCTCGGTGTGCAGGCGCCCGGCGACCTCCTTGAGCTGCTCCGGCTCCAGGCCGACGAGCGCGATCTTCGCGCCGCGCGCGGAGAGCTTGCGGGCGAGGAGTTCGCCGACGCCGCGGGCCCCTCCGGTGACGACCGCGACCTGTCCTTCGAGACTCACCCTGCTCATGCGTCCTCCTTCACGTTCGTCACGTTCGCGGTGTCCTTCACGCCCAGGTACGTGAGGGTCAGTTCGCGGATCTGCGCGGTGACGGCCTCGGGGGCCTCCACCGGGGTCATGTGGCCCATGCCGGGCAGCTCGACGAAGGCCGTGCAGTGCGGCAGCGCCTCCGCGAGGGCGCGGGAGTGGACGGCCGGGGTGAGCCGGTCGGCGGTGCCGACGAGCACGGCGACCGGCAGCCGCAGCGCCCGCACGTCCCGTTCGAGGTCGAGTCCGGCCAGGACCTGCGACCAGCCGTGGCGCGGGACGCGCGGGCAGGCGTGCACGATCCGGGCGCAGGCGTCGACCTTCTCGGGGGCCGACCCCGGCCCCATGGTGGCGTACTTGAGGATCCGCTTCGAGACGGCGTTGACCGGCCCGAGCGGCGCCTTGGAGCCGAGGACGGCGGCGGTCAGCCGGGTGCGCAGCCCGCTCGGGCCGAGCGGCACGACGGTGGCCTCGGCGGTCAGCCGCGAGGGGCCGGTGGAGCAGAGCAGGACGGCGGCGGCGTGGTCGCGCAGCCGGTGGCGCTCGGCGGCGGCCATGATCGTCATGCCGCCCATGGAGTGGCCGGCGAGGACCGCGCGTTCGCCGGTGGCGAGGGTGGCGGAGAGCACCGCCTCCAGGTCGTCGGCGAGCGCGGTCGTGGAGTAGCCGCCGGGGCCGGGGGCCGGGGAACGGCCGTGGCCGCGCTGGTCGTAGGCGATGACCCGGTGGTCGGTGGCGAGCGCCCGGATCTGTTCGGCCCAGAAGGCGATGGAGCAGGTCCAGCCGTGGGCCAGGACGACGGCGGGGGCGCCCTCGGGGCCGTACACCTCGACGTGGATCCGGGATCCGTCGGCGGAGGTGACGGTGAGTTCGCGGGCCCCGGGAATCGGGGTCAGGTGCCGGCTCACTGGGCGGTCTCCTTCGTGCGCGGGGGACGGGACGTGGTGGTGGACGCCGTGCGGGGCGCGCGGAGCACCTCGTACTCGGAGAGGTCGACCTGCCGGGTCTCGCGCCGGAACTCGCCGGTGGTGCCCGGCCAGAGGGTGGTGTTGCGGCCGTTGGCGTCGAGGTACCAGCTGTCGCAGCCGCCGGACTTCCAGACGGTCCGCTCCATGCGGGTCTGGACCTTGCGGTTCCAGGCGTGGACGGCGGAGGGCCGGGCGGCGAGGGCGGCGCGCCCGCCGAGGACGTTCAACTGGCGCAGGTAGTCGGCCAGGTAGTTCAGCTGGGACTCGATCATCAGGATCATCGAGGAGTTCCCGAGGCCGGTGTTGGGGCCGATGATCGTCATCCAGTTGGGGAAGCCGGCGGCGGTGGCGCCGCGCAGCGACTCCATGCCGTCCTTCCAGGCGTCGGCGAGCGAGTGCCCGTCGGCGCCGAAGACGCGCTCGGCGATCGGCATGTCGGTGACGTGGAAGCCGGTGCCGAAGACGATCGCGTCGACCTCGGTCTCGCTCCCGTCGGCGCCGACCAGGGTCGAGCCGCGGACCTCGCGCAGACCGGAGGCGACGACGTCGACGTTGGGCTGCGCGACCGCCGGGTAGTACGTGTTCGACAGCAGGATGCGCTTGCAGCCGATGCGGTACGAGGGGGTCAGCTTGGCCCGCAGCGCCGGGTCCTTGACCGCCCTGGCGATGTTGGCCTTCGCCAGCTTCTCGACGAGGCCCAGCTCGCCGGGGTGCTTGGTGAAGGCGCCGACCTGGAGCTCGCGGATGCCCCAGAGCAGGCCGCGGCGCAGGGTGGCGGTGAAGGGCAGGGCCCGGTGCAGCCGGCGCTCGGCCCCGGTGATGTTCCGGTCCATGCGGGGCATGACCCACGGGGGCGTGCGCTGGAAGAGCGTGAGGCTGCGGACCTGCGGCTGGATCGCGGGCACGATCTGGATGGCGGAGGCCCCGGTGCCGATCATGGCGACGCGTTTGCCGGTGAGGTCGTAGTCGTGGTCCCAGCGGGCCGAGTGGAAGACCTTGCCGGGGAAGCCGTCGAGCCCCGGGACGTCGGGGATCCTGGGGTCGGAGAGCGGGCCGGTCGCGGAGACGACGACCTCGGCGCTGAAGGACCCGGAGGAGGTCTCGATCTCCCACCGCAGCGCGTCGGCGTCCCACTCCATCCGCAGCACCTCGTGGTTCAGGCGCAGGTGGGGCCGGATCCCGAAGGTGTCGGTGACGTGCTCCAGGTAGGCGCGGATGTGCCGCTGCCCGGAGAAGGTGCGGGGCCAGTCCGGGTTGGGCGCGAAGGAGAAGGAGTAGAGGTGGGAGGGGACGTCGCAGGCGCAGCCGGGGTAGCTGTTGTCGCGCCAGGTGCCGCCCACGGAGTCGGCCCGCTCCAGGACCACGAAGTCGGTGATCCCCTCGCGGCGCAGCCGGACGGCGGCCCCCAGGCCGCCGAATCCCGATCCGATCACCGCCACCCGTACGTGCTCGTGCTTCGCCATGCCGCCTCCCGTGCGCCCGGCCCGATTCCGCCAGCAATCACTGGCATGGTGGGGACTGTAGAGCAGCTCCATACCGAGCGGTAGGGGTACGACGAGGGAAAGTTACCGGCGGTACAACATAGGCTGGCGGACGTGGCAGAAGGATCGGGTCCCGGGACGGGCGAGCGCACGGCGGGCACGGGCGGTGCGGCGGGCGGAGGCTCGGGCGGTGCGGCGGGCGCGCACGCCGCCGTGCCCCCGGCGGAGGGCGGCGTGCGCGAGTACCGCGTGGAGGAGCTGGCGGCGGCGGCCGGCATCACCGTGCGCACCCTGCGCTTCTACCGCGAGCGCGGCCTGATCCCGCCGCCCCGCCGCGAGGGCCGGATCGCCTGGTACGACGAGCAGCACCTGGCCCGGCTGCGGACCATCGCCGCCCTCCTGGAGCGCGGCCACACCCTCAACGGCATCGCCGACCTCACCACCGCCTTCGAGAGCGGCCGGAACGTCCGCGAGGTCCTCGCCATCGACGCCCCCGGCGAGGAGGAGCCGGTCCGGCTGACCCCCGAGGAACTGGCGGACCACTTCGCGGGCGAGGTCACGCCCGAGAACCTGGCCGCCGCCCTCGACCTCGGCTACCTCGCCACCGACGGCGAGGAGATCGTCCACATCAGCCGCCGGCTGCTCGACGTCTCCGCCGCCCTCGTCCGCGAGGGCGTGCCGCTCGCGGAGGTCCTCAAGGCGGGGTCCCGGGTCCGCGAGCACGCCGAGGCGCTCGCGGATCTCTTCACCGAGCTGCTCCGCGCCCACGCGGCCGAGGAGGACCTGTGGCGGCTGCGCCCGCTCGCCAAGAGCGTGGTGGAGGCGGAGCTGTCGATGGCCCTGGACCGCCGCCTGCGCGACGAGCCCTGAGCCCCGGCCCCTACAGCTCGTAGACGGCGGTGACGGGCGCGTGGTCGCTCCACCGCTCGTCGTGGGTGGCGGCCCGCTCGACGTACGCCTTCACGGCCCGGGCGGCGAGCCCCGGCGTGGCGATCTGGTAGTCGATCCGCCAGCCGCTGTCGTTGTCGAAGGCGCGCCCGCGGTAGGACCACCAGGAGTAGGGCCCCTCCTGGCCGGGGTGGAGCCCGCGCACGACGTCCACGTACCCGCCGTCCTCCGCGTCGAGGACCCGGCTCAGCCACTGCCTCTCGTCGGGCAGGAAGCCGGCCTTCTTCTGGTTGGCCTTCCAGTTCTTGAGGTCGGCCTCGCGGTGGGCGATGTTCCAGTCGCCGCAGACGACGACCTCCCGCCCCTCGGCGGCGGCCCGGACGCGGAGGTCCTTCAGATACGGCAGGAACTCGCCCATGAAGCGGTACTTCTCGTCCTGCCGCTCGGTGCCGACCTCGCCGGAGGGCAGGTAGAGGCTGGCGACGGTCACGCCGGGCAGGTCGGCCTCGACGTACCGGCCGCTGTCGGCGAACTCCAGGCACCCGAACCCGACGCGGACCGCTTCCGGCTCGCGCCGGGTGTAGAGGGAGACGCCGGCCCGCCCCTTGGCGGCGGCGGGGGCGTGCACGGCGAACCAGCCCTCGGGCGCCCGCACCTCCGGGGGCAGCTGCGCCTCCTCGGCGCGCACCTCCTGGAGGCAGAGGACGTCGGCGGAGGTCCCGGCCAGCCACTCGACGAAGCCCTTCCTGGCGGCGGCGCGGAGTCCATTGACATTGGCGGTCGTGACAGTGAGCATCCCGGGAGAATACAGACACCCGCCACCCGCACACACGTACGATGAACCGCATGAACATCCGTCCCACCCCCTACGACCACCCCGACGCCGTCAAGCTCAACGACGAGGTCCAGGCGGAGTACGCCGTCCGCTACGGCGACGAGGGCGACGTCACCCCGCTGGACGCCGGCATGTTCGTCCCGCCCCGCGGCCTCTACCTGCTCGCCTACCACCCCGAGGGCCACCCCCTCGCCACCGGCGGCTGGCGCACCCAGGACGCCAACGACCAGGGGTACGCGGACGGCGACGCCGAGCTCAAGCGCATGTACGTGATCCCCGAGGCCCGCGGCCTGGGCCTGGCCCGCCGCATCCTCGCGGCCCTCGAAGCCGACGCCCGCACCGCGGGCCGCACCCGCATGGTCCTGGAGACGGGCACCGCCCAGCCGGAGGCCATCGCCCTCTACACCTCCAGCGGCTACGCCCCGTGCGTCAAGTTCGGCCACTACCGCGACTACGAGAACAGCCGCTGCTACGCGAAGGCGCTGGTCTGATCCGCCGGGGCGAGCCGGGTCTCGCACTTCGTCGACATCAACGGCGTCGGCACGTTCCTCCGGGCGGAGGACCGGGTCCTGCGCCCGTGCTTCGACCCCGTGTTCCCGGAGGACCGCTGGGGCACAGCGCCCGACGGACTCCTCGACGTCATGCGACGGATCGGCTTCCGCTTCGACGACGACGATCCGGAGAGGGATCTGTCCTCACCCGCGGCGTTCGCCCCGGCCGAGCACCTGACCGGCGTCGCCCTCACCCCCGCACTGCTCCAGGACACGACGTTCACCTGCGCCACCGTACGGATCCGCTGACCGCCGCCCCCGGTGGACGGCAGACGTGGCGGTTCCAGCTGCCCCAGGTCGCGACCGGGTGTACATGCCCCCGAAACGACGAAGATCCCGCCCGATCTTGCGATCGGACGGGATCTCGTCAACGCTCCTGAGCTGACTCAAGAACAGTCGTCTGTGGACCTGTGGGGATTTGAACCCCAGACCCCCTCGATGCGAACGAGGTGCGCTACCAGACTGCGCCACAGGCCCTTGCGACGTGTGAAACATTAGCACCCCGATCGGCGAGAACAAAAATCGCTTCCGCCGCAGGTCAGCCGAGGGCGTCGGGGGCGGCCCCCCGGATCGCCCCGTCCCGGTGCCGCCACCGGATCTCGGTCAGGGCGTCCTCCGCCTGCCGGCGGATCTCGGGGTGGGGGTGGTCGAGAAAACGTCTGGCGAGCGGTATCGCCGCCCTGTCGTGCGTGGAGCCGAGGGCCGACAGGACGTAGGTGAGGAGCGGGGGGTCGAAGCGGGCCGCCGCGGCGGCGAGCGGGGCCACCGGCGGGAGGGGGAGCACGTAGCGCGTGCCCGCCGTGCAGACCGCGTGCAGGGCGGACTCCAGGACCGTCCGGTCCTCGTCGTCGGACAGGGCGACCGCGGCCAGGCGTCCGACGGTCCGCTCGGCGTCCTCCCGGGGCAGGAGGCCCGCCTCCAGGAGGTCGTTGATCTCGTCGAGGCGGAAGTCCCGGTGGGGCGTGGCCGGGTCCTCGAATTCCCGCCAGGCCTTCTCGATCCGGGCCGTCGGGTGCTCGTGTCCGTCCATGGGCGGGAGCGTAGGGCCCGCCCGCCGGGTCACTCGTTGGCGGCCCGGGGGCGGTCGTCGTCCGCGTACTGGTCGAAGAGGGGGGTGCGGCCCTGGTCGCGGTCGCGGCGCGGGCCGGCGGGGCGCCGGCGGGGGGCCGGGGCGGGGGTCGGGTCGGCCGCCGTGGAGGAGCGGGCCGCGCTCCAGGTCTCCGGGTCCGTGATGTCGACGCCGCTCGACGCGCGCGGGGCGACCGGCGCGGTGACGTACGTGGGGAGCGGGACCGGGACCGGGTCCCAGCTGTCGCCGCGGGCCGGGCCGCGCTCGCGCTGCTGGTCCACCCACTCCGCGTGGTCGGTCTGTTCGACCAGGGCGCGCCGGTCGGCCTCCTGCGGGGAGACCGCGGAGGCCGTCGCGGGCGCCGGGTCGGCCTCCGGTTCGGGCGTGGGGACGGGGCGGCGGCTCTCGCGCAGCCGGGCGGCCGCCGCCTCGGCGCGGCGCCGGTCCATCACGTACACGAAGCGGCGCCGCTCCTGGATCCGCAGGTGGACGATGTACGCGCTGAGGAGCAGGGCGGGGGCGGCCGGCGCCCACAGGAAGGCGACGCCGCCGACGGCCGCGACGACCGCGCCGAGGGTGAAGGCGAGGAAGAGGACGATCGTGGTGCGGCGGCGGCGGGCGAGGGCCTTGCCGCGGCGGGCGCGCTCGGCGGCGCCCGGGGCGGAACGGGCCGGGGCGGACGCGGGTTCGGACGCACGGTCCGGCTCGCGGTCAGGTCCGTGCTCCGGCGTGCGGTCCGAGTGGCGGTCCGGTGCGTGGTCCGGCGTGCGGTCGGGGTGGCGGTCCGGGAGCTCCAGGCGCGCCTCCGTCCTGGCCGCGGGCGCGGAGAAGGCCCGGACGTCGACCGAGCTGAGGTGCTCGGTCGCCGCGTCCGGGTCCACGTCGGGCGTCGGGCCCTGCGCCGTACGGTCCCGCTCCTTCAGCTCCTTGGCATAACGGCGTTCCATGCCCGCCCGTCCGGAAAGCAGCCGGATGGCGGTGCTGAAGCGTTCCGTCGGACGGGCTTCGTTCAGCTCGTCCTGCCTGCGGAGCCACATCGGTACCAAGTAGGCGGCCCAGGCCCCGACGATGACTGCGTAGATGAGGCCGCTGCTGCTCACGCTTCACACGGTAGAGGGGTTCGCGGGAGGGCATAGGCCAATTGGCCCGGTGTGTCGCACGATCTGGCTGATATCACTGAAATTTTTTGTGATTGTTCCGACCGATTGACCGTCAACTGGCGATTGAATTCGAACACTTATTTCATTCTGGTTCGACGCCAGCGTTTCAGCAGCCCTTCCGGCACCTCTTCCGCCGTGAGCGCGAACACCAGGTGGTCCCGCCACGCCCCATCGATGTGGAGGTAGCGGGGCCGCAGCCCCTCCTCGCGGAAGCCCAGCTTCTCCACGACCCGGCGCGAGGGCCCGTTCTCCGGGCGGATGCACACCTCCACGCGGTGCAGGCCGACCGTGCGGAAGCAGTGGTCCACGGCGAGCGCGACCGCCGTCGGCATCACCCCGCGCCCGGCCACCGCGCCGTCCACCCAGTAGCCCACGTGGCCCGAGCACATCGAGCCCCAGGTGATCCCGGCCACCGTCAACTGGCCGGCCAGCCGCCCCTGGTACTCGATCACGAAGGGAAGCATCCGGCCCGCGTTCGCCTCAGCCCGCAGGTGGCGCACCATCTGACGGTAGGTCGGGCGCTGGGCGGCCGGGGCGCCCGGGGGCGGCGGCGGGACCGTCGCCTCCCAGGGCCGCAGCCACTCGCGGTTGCGCCGGTTCACCTCGCGCCAGACCGCGTGGTCCCGCATCCTTATCGGTCGCAGGACCACCTCGCCGTCGACGAGGACCGCGGGCCAGGACGGGATCACGACGGCCGCGGATGATCGCCGCCGCGGATCTGGTCGACGGCGTGCCTCAGGAGCGGCTCCAGGACGGCCAGGCCGTCCCGCACCCCGCCCGTCGAGCCCGGCAGGTTCACGATCAGGGTGCGGCCCGCGACCCCGGCGAGGCCCCGGGAGAGCGCCGCCGTCGGCACCTTCTCCCGGCCGTACGCGCGGACGGCCTCCGGGATGCCGGGGATCTCCCGCTCCAGGACCCGGCGGGTCGCCTCGGGGGTCAGGTCGGTGGGCGAGATGCCCGTGCCGCCGGTGGTGACCACCAGGTCGTACCCGGCGGCCACGGCCGCCCGGAGCGCCGCCTCGACGGGCTCCCCGTCCGGGACGACCTGCGGGCCCTCCACCGCGAACCGCAGGGCGGTCAGGGCCTCGGCGATCAGCGGGCCGCCCTTGTCCTCGTACACCCCGGCCGCCGCCCGGTTGGAGGCGGTGACGACCAGGGCCGAGTAGGCGTCCGCCGGGGTCTCCGCGGGCGCGGCGGGCTCCGGGTGCTCGTGGGTCCCCGCCACCCGTCCGGCGCGCGTCACGACTCGCCCCGCGTCCAGCGGCCCGACTTGCCGCCCGTCTTCTCCTCCACCCGCACGTCGGAGATGACCGCGCCCTTGTCGACCGCCTTCACCATGTCGACGACCGTCAGGGCCGCCACCGAGACCGCCGTCAGGGCCTCCATCTCGACGCCCGTCCGGTCCGTGGTCTTCACCGTCGCCAGGATCTCGACCGCGTCGTCCGCGACGGACAGGTCGAGGGTGACGCCCGAGACGGCCAGCGGGTGGCAGAGCGGGATGAGGTCCGGGGTCCTCTTCGCGCCCATGATCCCGGCGATCCGGGCGGTCGCGAGCGCGTCGCCCTTCGGGACGCCCTCGCCGCGCAGCAGCTCGATCACGCGCGGCGAGACGAGGACCCGTCCGCTGGCGCGCGCCGTGCGGGCCGTGACGTCCTTCGCGGAGACGTCGACCATGCGGGCCGCCCCCGCCTCGTCGATGTGGGTGAGACCTTGCTGCGTGCTCATCGCCGTGACACTCCCGGTCGCTGTGTGGGACGACACCGTACCCCCACCCTCGCCCCCTCAGCCGAGGAGGACCACTTCCAGCTCGGCGCCCGGGGCCACGCTCTCCGTCTCCTCCGGGACCACGAGCAGGCAGTCCGCGTGCGCGAGGGCCGCGATCAGGTGGGAGCCGGCACCGCCCACGGGAGTGACGGCGCCGGTCTCCCGGTCGTACACCCCGCGCAGGAACTGGCGGCGGCCCGCCGGGGACCTCAGGGGGGCGTCCGCGTCGAGGACCGCCCGCACCCGGGGGCGGTGCAGGTCCTCCACGCCCATCAGGGCGCGGATCGCGGGGCGGACGAACAGCTCGAAGGAGACGTACGAGGAGACCGGATTGCCCGGCAGGGCGAGCAGCGGGATCCGCTCGGCGCCGATCGCGCCGAAGCCCTGCGGCTTGCCCGGCTGCATGGCCAGCCTGCGGAAGTCGACCTCGCCGTCGGCGGTCAGCGCCTCCTTCACCACGTCGTACGCGCCGACGCTCACCCCGCCCGTGGTCACGATCAGGTCCGCCCGGATGAGCTGGTCCTCGATGGTGGAGCGCAGCGACTCGGCGTCGTCGGCGACGGCCCCCACCCGGTAGGCGAGGGCTCCGGCGTCCCGCGCGGCGGCGGCGAGCGCGAAGCTGTTGGAGTCGTGGATCTGCCCCGGGCCCAGCTGCTCGCCCGGCTGGACCAGCTCGCTGCCGGTGGAGAGGACGACGACCCGGGGGCGGGGCCGCACCCGGACCGTGCCGCGCCCGATCGCGGCGAGCAGCCCGATCTGCGGCGGCCCGAGGACCGTGCCGGCCGCCAGGGCGAGCTCGCCCGCGCGGACGTCGCTGCCCCGCGCGCGCACGTGGGCGCGGGCCTCGGCGGCGCGGTGCACCCGGACCTCGCCGGCCGCGCCCTCGGGGTCGGCGCTCGCGGCGCTCATGCCGGTGGCCGCTCCCCCGCCCGTACCGCCGTCGGTCCACTCGACGGGGACGACGGCCTCGGCGCCGGGCGGCAGCGGGGCGCCGGTCATGATCCGGGCGGCCTGGCCGGGGCCGACCTCGGGCAGGCCGTCCGCGCCGGCCGCGACGTCGCCGATCACCGTGAGGACGGCGGGGAACTCCTCGGTGGCCCCGGCGACGTCGGCGACCCGGACCGCGTACCCGTCCATGGAGCTGTTGTCGAAGGGGGGCAGCGCGACGGGCACCGTCACGTCCTCGACGAGGACGCAGCCCTGGGCGTCGAGGAGTTGCAGCTCGATGGGTTCGAGCGGGCTCACGGACGCGAGGACGTCGGCCAGGTGCTCGTCGACCGTCCACAGGTCGCGGGCCGGGCCCGCGCAGGGGTCGGGCGCGCCCTTCTCCCGGTCCGCGTCGTGGTCGTCGTGGGACGGCGACGGTGCCGTGCTGCTGCTCAAGGCCTACATCTCCTCGCTGACGTATCTCCGGAGCCAGGCCCGGAAGTCCGGTCCCAGATCTTCACGTTCGCACGCGAGTCTGACAATGGCACGCAGGTAGTCCCCGCGGTCGCCGGTGTCATAGCGGCGTCCCTTGAACACGACGCCGTGGACCGGGCCGCCGATCTTCTCGTCCGAGGCGAGCTTCTGCAGGGCGTCGGTGAGCTGGATCTCCCCGCCGCGGCCCGGCTCGGTCTCCCGCAGCGTGCCGAAGACGGCCGGGTCCAGGACGTAGCGGCCGATGATCGCGTAACTGCTGGGCGCCTCGCCCGGTTCGGGCTTCTCGACCAGGTCCGTCACCTTGACGACGTCCCCGTCGGCGGTGGCCTCGACCGCCGCGCAGCCGTACAGGTGGATCTGCGAGGGCTCGACCTCCATCAGGGCGATCACGCTGCCGCCCTCCCGCTCCTGGACCTCCACCATCCGCGCGAGGAGCGGGTCGCGCGGGTCGATCAGGTCGTCGCCGAGGAGCACCGCGAAGGGCTGGTCGCCGACGTGCGGCGCGGCGCACAGGACGGCGTGTCCGAGGCCGCGCGGGGCGCCCTGGCGCACGTAGTGCATGGTGGCCAGGTCGCTGGACTCCTGGACCCGGGAGAGGCGCTCGTCGTCGCCCTTCCGGCTCAGGGTCTCCTCCAGCTCGTAGTTCCGGTCGAAGTGGTCCTCCAGGGGACGCTTGTTCCGGCCGGTGATCATCAGGACGTCGGAGAGGCCGGCCGCGACGGCCTCCTCGACGACGTACTGGATGGCCGGCTTGTCGACGACCGGCAGCATCTCCTTCGGCGTCGCCTTGGTCGCCGGGAGGAAGCGGGTGCCGAGGCCGGCGGCCGGGATGACGGCCTTGCTGATCCGGCCGAGCCTGGGAGGGGACTGAGTCATACGGTGCACCTTAACGGCTCGGAAACCGCGTGGAATGAGAGGAAGATGTGGTTCGGATTAACTTCCTCCGCATAAAGGCAGTTACAAGAGTTTCGCGAATGCACAGGGGGCCCTCATGACGTCGGAGATGTCCGAAAAGACCGTGCTGCGCAGCCGACTTCTGGGCGCACGTGCCGCGCTGACACCCGAATTCCTCGTGGAATCGGCGGAGTCCTTCGCCCGGCAGGGGGCGGAGCTGGCCGAGCTGGCCGGGGCGTCCACCGTCGCCGCGTACGTGTCCGTGGGCCGCGAGCCGGGCACGCGCGCGTTGCTCGACGCGCTCCACGCGCGCGGGGTGCGGGTCCTGCTGCCGGTGCTGCTCCCGGACAACGACCTGGACTGGGCCGCGTACGAGGGCCCGGACCGGCTCGCGCGGGCGGGCCGGGGGCTGCTCGAACCGGTCGGGCCCCGGCTCGGCCCGGAGGCGGTGTGCGCGGCGGACGCCGTGCTGCTGCCGGGACTCGCGGTGGACGCGCGCGGGATGCGGCTCGGGCGGGGCGGCGGCTCGTACGACCGGGTCCTCGCCCGGCTCGTGCGGACCGGCCGTGACCCGGCCCTGGTGGTCCTCCTCTACGCGGACGAGGTGGTCGTGCGGGTCCCGGAGGAACCGCACGACCACCCCGTGCACGCGGTGGTGACCCCGGAGGCCGTGATCCGCTTCCGGGCGGCCCCCGCGCCCACGGCCTGAGGACCGGCGTGCCCCTGCGGTCCGGCGGCCCCCGCGCCTACGGCTTGAGGACCAGCGTGTCCTTCGTCGCCGCGTCGACCGCCGCCCCGCCGTAGGCCCAGTCGTACAGCCCGCCCTTCGCCCACGTGTCCGTCTGGTCGGTGTAGTGCGTGTGGAAGGCGTGGCCGGAGGCGCCGGTCAGGTTGACCCACCGGGACTTGTCCCAGTCGCCGACGTTGGCGACCATCCGCATCGACGGGACCCAGATGACCTCGTAGCCGCCGGCCGCGTTCCAGCCGGTGGCGTCGACGGCCGCCTCGCCGCCGCCCAGGTTCCACGGGCCGCGGTTGAGGAGCTGCTGCACGACGCCGGGGCCGGCGGTGCCGAGGGTCTGGTTCTTCAGGGTCAGCTGGTGCAGCCGGCCCCAGCTCCAGGTGGAGACGTCCTTGCCGAGCTTGGCGGTCAGCTCCCAGCGCGCGTCCTTCATGGCGCGGGCGAGCAGCTGGTCACGGGTCTCGGTGGCCTGGTCGGTGCGGGTGCCGGGGGTGGTCCACCACTCGCTCTTCTCCTGCTTGAGGAGCGGGCGGACGACCTCGTACCAGCGGTCGCCGCCGTCCGGCTGCGCCGAGTCGGGGTCGCGCTGGCCGCACTCGCGGACGAGCTTGTTCTGCTCGTCGACCGGGCCGGTGGCGTCGGCCGGGCGCACGTTGACGCAGTCGCCCTCGGCGCGCACCTCCTTGGGCAGCTTGTCGCCGAAGCCGAGCTTGAGGACGTTGCGCCAGACCGCGTTGAAGTAGGCGGCGGCGGCCGAGTCGGGCTCCTGGGTGTAGTCCCAGCCCTCCAGGAGCTTCTGCGCCTCGCGGACGTGCGGATCGGCGATGTCGATCTTGAGCAGGAGCGGGTTGAGCAGGGTCGCGATCTCGCTGCGGTTGTCCGTCTGCATGGTCTGCATGTCGTCCGGCGAGATCTTGCCGCCGTCCTTGATCTTCGACTCGATGAGGTCGTTGATCCGCTGGCTGCGCGAGCCGTAGCCCCAGTCCTCGGTGAGCAGCTCGGAGTACTTCTCCGGGTCGATCACGGCCTGGTTGGCGGTGACGATGTAGCCGCGCTCCGGGTTCAGCTCGTAGGGCAGCCGCTCGAAGGGGATGTAGCCCTTCCACTTGTACTTCGAGTCCCAGCCGGGCGCCGGGAGGGTTCCGTCGCCGGTGGCGCGCTGCGGGATCCTGCCCGGCGACTGGTAGCCGATGCTGCCCTCGGTGTCGGCGTAGATCAGGTTCTGGGAGGGGACCTCGAAGTCCTTGGCGGCGGCCCGGAAGGAGTCGAAGTCCTTGGCGCGGTCGAGGGCGAAGATCGCGTCCATCGACTTGCCCGGCTGGAGGGCGGTCCACTGGAGGGAGACGCCGTAGCCGGTGCCCCGGTCGGGGGCGGCGTTGCCGACGGGGGCCTTCTGGCCGACCGTCTCCAGCTCGGCGGAGCGGTCGGAGACCAGCGGACCGTGCTCGGTGGAGCGGACGGTGATCTTCCGGTCGGCGCCGCCGGCGACCTTGATGGTCTCCTCGCGGGTGGTGAAGGGCTTGACCTTGCCGTCGACCAGGTAGCCGTCGGGGCCGATCTTCTCCAGGTAGAGGTCGGTGACGTCGGCGCCGAGGTTGGTGAGGCCCCAGGCGATCCTGTCGTTGTGTCCGATGATCACACCGGGCATGCCGGAGAAGGTGTAGCCCGAGACGTCGTAGCGGCAGGTGGCCGAGACCGAGCGGCAGTGCAGGCCCATCTGGTACCAGAGGGACGGCAGCTGCGGCGCGAGGTGCGGGTCGTTGGCGAGCAGCGGCTTGCCGGAGGTCGTGTACTTCCCGGCGACGACCCAGGAGTTCGAGCCGATGCCGTTGCCGTTGGGGCCGAGCAGGGCCGGGACGTTGTCGAGGACCTCGGAGAGGGCGCCGAGCTGGGACGCCATGCCCTGGGCGGAGTCGCCGGATCCGGTGCCCGAGCCGGTGGAGCCCTCGGAGCCGGTGGAACCGCCGGAGCTTCCCGAGCCGTCGGAGCCGGTGCCCGAACCGTCGCCCTCGCCCTCGTCCCCGCCCTTGCCCTCGGGGTCGAACTTCCCGGTGGAGTCGTCCACCTTCCCGCCGTCCAGGATCGGCTGGTGGAGCGCGTACGGGTACTCCGGGTAGAGCTGCTCGATCTGCGCCGGGGTCAGCCGGCTGGTGAGCAGCGAGCGGTCGATCTCGTCCTGCATGTTGCCGCGCAGGTCCCAGGCCATGGCCTTCAGCCAGGCCACCGAGTCGACCGGGGTCCACGGCTCGATCGCGTAGTCGTTGGTGAGGGCCAGGGCCGCGTACTCGACGGAGACGTCACCCGGCTCCCGGTCCTTCAGGTAGGCGTTCACGCCCTCCGCGTACGCCTGGAGGTACTTCTTGGTCTCCGCCGACAGGACCTTGTCGTACTCCTCCTGCGCGACCCGGCGCCAGCCGAGCGTGCGCAGGAAGGAGTCCGTCTCGACCTGGCCCTCGCCGAACATCTCGGAGAGCCGGCCCGCGGTCACGTGCCGGCGGACGTCCATCTCGTAGAACCGGTCCTGCGCCTGGACGTAGCCCTGCGCGCGGAAGAGGTCCGTCTCGTTGTCGGCGTAGATCTGCGGGACCCCCTGGGCGTCCCGCTTCACCTCCACCTGACCCGAGAGGCTGTCGAGGCGGATCTCGCCGGTCGTCTGCGGGAACGAGCCCCGGACGGTGCTGACACCCCAGTAACCGCCGGCCCCGACGCCCGCGACCAGCACGAGGACCAGGAGGACGAGGAGCAGGCGGGCACGCCGCCCTTTCTTCTTGGCGGGGGGCGCGGACGTGTTGGAGGGCATCGCTGTCCTTCGAGGGGCAGGGTGGTCCTGGAGTACGGGAGCCACCTTAGGCGCAGCGTCCGGAGGGCTCGGACGCGGTGTCAGGAAGAGAACCGTACTGGTGAGCGGGTGAGCCACCGGGAAGGCGTCAAGAAAACGTTAAAGATTAGGTAAGGTAACGAAGTGTCGTCCGCTGGAGGAACGATCCAGCCGCATATGAGGGGAAGGACCGGCCACTGACTGTCCACCAGCTCAACGAACTCCTGCTCGTCAGCTCGCTCGTGCTGCTGATCGCCGTGGCGGCCGTACGGATCTCCTCCCGGAGCGGCCTCCCCAGCCTCCTGCTGTACCTGGGGATCGGCGTCGCCATCGGGCAGGACGGCATCGGCAACATCGCCTTCGACAACGCCGAACTGACGCAGGTCATCGGCTACGCGGCCCTCGTCGTGATCCTCGCCGAGGGCGGCCTCGGCACGAAGTGGAAGGAGGTCAGGCCCGCCCTCCCGGCCGCCGCCGTCCTCTCCACCGTCGGCGTCGCGGTCAGCGTCGGGGTCACCGCCGCCGGTGCGCACTACCTCGTCGGCCTGGAATGGCGGCAGGCCCTGATCATCGGCGCCGTCGTCTCCTCCACCGACGCCGCCGCGGTCTTCTCCGTGCTGCGCAAGGTGCCCCTGCCCTCGCGGGTCACCGGCGTCCTGGAGGCCGAGTCCGGCTTCAACGACGCCCCCGTCGTCATCCTCGTCGTCGCCTTCTCGACCGCCGGACCGATCGACCACTGGTACGTGCTCCTCGGCGAGATCGCCCTGGAACTGGCCATCGGCGCGGCCGTCGGCATCGCGGTCGGCTTCCTCGGCGCCTACGGGCTGCGGCACGTCGCCCTGCCCGCCTCCGGCCTCTACCCGATCGCCGTCATGGCCATCGCCGTCGTCGCGTACGCCGCCGGCGCCCTGGCCCACGGCTCCGGCTTCCTCGCCGTCTACCTGGCCTCGATGATCCTCGGCAACGCCAAGCTGCCGCACGCGCCCGCGAACCGCGGCTTCGCCGAGGGGCTCGGCTGGATCGCGCAGATCGGCATGTTCGTCCTGCTCGGCCTGCTCGTCACCCCGCACGACCTCGTCAACGACTTCTGGCCCGCCGTCGTCATCGGCCTGGTCCTGACCATGGTCGCGCGGCCCATGGAGATCCTGGTCAGCCTGTTGCCCTTCCGCATCCCCTGGCAGGAGCAGGCCCTCATGTCCTGGGCCGGCCTGCGCGGAGCCGTCCCCATCATCCTGGCCACCATCCCGATGGTGTCGAAGGTCGAGGGCAGCGAGCGGATCTTCAACATCGTCTTCGTCCTGGTCGTCGTCTACACCCTCATCCAGGGGCCGACGCTGCCCTGGCTGGCGAAGGCGCTCAAGCTGGGCGCCTCCACGGACGCCTCCGACCTCGGCGTCGAGTCCGCCCCCCTGGAGCGGCTGCGCGGCCACCTGCTCTCCGTCGCCATCCCGGACGGCTCCCGGATGCACGGCGTGGAGGTCGCCGAGCTGCGCCTCCCGGCCGGCGCCGCGGTCACCCTCGTCGTACGGGACGAGAAGAGCTTCGTACCGGGGCCCGCGACCGTCCTGCGGCACGGCGACGAACTCCTGGTCGTCGCCACCGACCCGGTGCGGGACGCCACCGAGCGGCGCCTGCGGGCGGTCGGCCAGGGCGGCAAGCTCGCCGGCTGGCTCGGCACGGGAGGCGGCTCGACGGCGCTCGGGCCGCCGACGGGCACGGAGACGCGGTTCCACCGGGCCGGAGCCGGCCACCGGCAGAAGAAGACCGCCGACTGAGACGTGGCGCACACACGATCCCCGTGATCGCAGGAATCGATTGAGGGGAGGGAGCGTTTCCCAGGCGGGAGGATGCTCCTTCCCTGTACCATGAAGGCACACCTGATCGAACCAACTCTGCCTGATGCAGAGCTGGCGCGACCGTATGGCGGCCGTGGCGCCCCTCCGCAGTGGGGCCGGCCCGGTATCTACCGCAGTTCCGCGCATGAGGACAGCTCTCGGCGACACCCGCACCACCGTGCACGGGGGCGCTACCAGGCGGCGGAAAGGCAAGGACCGTGGTGTCCACGGTCAACACGGGCACGGTCGACACGGACGAGATCCGCGCGAACGAGCGTCCCGGCACGGGCGAGCGACCCGAGGGGGGCGGGCGTCCCGGCACGGGCAAGCCGTCCGAGGGGGGCGGGCGTCCCGGTTACGGACAGCTGTTGCGCACTCCCGGCGCGCTGTCCTTCCTGCTCCCCGGGTTCGCCGCCCGGCAGCCCTTCGCGATGCTGACCATCGGCATCGTCCTGCTCGTCCAGCACACCACCGGCTCCTTCGGCAGCGCCGGCGCGGTCGCCGCCGCCACCGGCGTCTCCATGGCGCTCTTCGCGCCGCAGAGCGGCAAGCTCGCCGACCGCTTCGGCCAGCGTGCCGTCCTGGTCCCCGGCGTCCTCGTCCACACCGCGTCCGTCTCGCTGCTCGTGGCCCTCGCCCTGGCCGGCGCCCCGCTCTGGGCGCTGTTCCTGGCGGCCGTGCCCGCCGGCGCCTCCGTGCCGCAGGTCGGGCCGATGGTCCGGGCCCGCTGGGCGGCCAAGCTGGACCGGACGCCGCTGATGCCGACGGCCGCGGCCTTCGAGTCCGTCACCGACGAGTTCACCTTCGTCGTCGGACCCGTCCTCGCCACCGCCCTGTGCACCGGCGTCCACCCGGCCGCCGGTCTGATCGCCGAGGCCGGCCTCACCCTCGTCGGCGGCCTGTTCTTCGCCGCGCAGCGCGCCACCCAGCCCGCGTACGGCCTGACCGCCGCCCACGCCGCCGAGCCCCACCGCTCGGCGCTCTCCGTGCCCGGCGTCCGCGTCCTGATCGTCGCCTTCCTCGGCATCGGCTCCGTCTTCGGCGGCATGCAGGTCTCCCTCACCGCCTTCAGCGAGGAGATCGGCAACCCGGGCGTCAACGGCCTGCTGTACGGGGTCTTCGCCGCCGGCAACATGCTCGCGGGCATCGCCATGGGCGCCGTCGCCTGGAAGACCGGCCCCCTCCGCCGCCTGTTCCTGGGCTACGCGGGCCTCACCGTCGCCGCGTCCCTGCTGTGGTCCGCGCACTCGGTGCTGCTCCTCGGCGCCCTGGGCCTGGTCGTGGGCCTGTGCATCGCCCCCGCCCTGATCACCGGTTACACCCTCGTCGAGGCCCTGATCCCGGCCTCGGCCCGCACGGAGGCCTTCACCTGGCTCACCGGCGCGGTCGCGCTCGGCCAGGCGGCGGCCGTCACGGTCGCCGGCCGCCTCGCCGACGCGCACGGCGCGAGCACCGGATTCCTGGTGCCGATGGCGGGCACGGTCCTGGCCCTGACCACGCTGGTGCTGCTGCGATCGCGGCTGAAGCCCCGCGAGGCGGGCCGGGTCGCGGCGCGTGGTGTCGGTCACCGCGTGCCGGTGACGGTGGACTGAGACGGGGGAATGCGTCACTATGGATCGTCGTTAGCACTCGATGAGTGTGAGTGCCAGGAGGAAGTCAAGTGCCGACCTACCAGTACCAGTGCACCGAGTGCGGCGAAGGCCTCGAGGCGGTGCAGAAGTTCACCGATGACGCGCTGACCGAGTGCCCCAGCTGCAAGGGCCGCCTGAAGAAGGTGTTCTCGGCCGTCGGCATCGTCTTCAAGGGATCCGGCTTCTACCGGAACGACAGCCGCGGCTCGTCGTCCAGCAGCTCGCCGGCGTCGTCCGCGTCGAAGTCCTCGACGTCTTCGTCCTCGTCGGGTTCGTCGGACGCGAAGCCGACCGCCTCGGCCGCGTCGTCGTCCTCTTCGTCGTCTTCTTCCTCCTCCTCGGCGTCCTCGTCGAGCACCGGAAGCTCGGCCGCCTGACCTCTGTTCTTCTCCGAGGGCCCCGTCGCGTGCGACGGGGCCCTCGGGCATGTCCGGAGGCCTCAGGCGTGTCCGGGGGTCTCCGGCGTGTCCGAGTGCTTCGGGCGTGTCCGGGGGCCTCGGACGTGTCCGAGTGCTTCGGGCGTGTCCGGGGGCCTCGGACGTGTCCGGAGCCCTTGAGGGCAGGTCCCCCGGTCGGGTGAGGGAGTTTTCCACAGGCGCCGGGTGATCCCCAGGCCGGAGCGGGACGGGGACGGGACGGGAAGAGTGGGAGCCGCTTCCCTTCCTCCCCTCCCACCAGGACAGGCGGTCTCCCGTGACGACCACGAACGACCCGCTCCTCGCCTCCCTCGCTCCCGTCTCCCCCGCCTCCGTGCCGGCGCCGTGCGCGGTGCCGCCCTTCGAGCCCGTACGGGTACGGGGCGCCCGACCGCGACTGCGCGGGGTGCTGCGCCGGGGGCGGCGGGTGCCGCTGGTGCTCCTGGCGCTGATGGCGGCGGCGCTCGCCGTGGCGGGGGCGGTCTCGGGCGGCGGGCCTTCTCCGGGGGGTACGAAGGCCGCCACCGCTGCTCCCGCACGCCCCGCGCCGGCCGTCCCCCTGGTGTCCGCTCCGGTGCGGATCGCCGACGCCGCGACCGTGCGGCTGCTGCGGCCCGGGGACCGGGTCGACGTGATCGCCGCGCCCCACGGGTCCCCGGGCGGTGGGGGTGAGGCCCGGGTGGTCGCGTCGGGCGCCCGGGTCGCCGAGGTCCCGCGGGCGGACGGGGAGCACCCGGACGCGGGGGCGCTCGTCGTCCTCTCCGTGCCCCGGGCGACGGCCGCGGTCCTGGCGGGTGCCGGTGTCACGTCCCACCTGGCGGTGACGCTGTGTTGATTCGCACGCACAGGCTGTCAAGTAACCGTCCCGTGTGTACGGATTGGACGCCCTCGCGCCGTGCCCGGCGTAATGGCACGGCACGCAGCACGAGTGACGGAGACGAAAGGCACCTCGGTGGCGAAGAAGGAAACCGTGCTGGGAGGCTTCAAGGCCTTCCTGATGCGCGGCAATGTGATCGACCTGGCGGTGGCGGTCGTCATCGGCGCCGCGTTCACGAACATCGTGAACTCGGTGGTCAAGGGCATCATCAACCCGATCGTGGGCGCCTTCGGCACGAAGGACCTGGAGAGCTACTCGTCCTGCATCAAGGGCACCTGCGAAGTGGTGGACGGCGAGGTGCAGGGCATCCAGCTCCAGTGGGGCCTGGTCCTCAGCGCGGTGCTGAGCTTCCTGATCACCGCGGCCGTCGTCTACTTCCTGATGGTCCTGCCGATGGCGAAGATCCTCGCGAAGCGCGCCGCGCACGACAGGGCGAAGGAGGGCGTCCAGGAGACGATGGAGGTCAGCGAGCTGGAGGTGCTCAAGGAGATCCGCGACCACCTGGTCGCCCAGCGCGGCCCCTCGGCGGGGACGGGCACGGGAACGGGTCCTGTTTCGGGTCCCGGATCCGGTCCGGGCTCCGGTCCGGGTTCCGGCGGTGGCACGGGGGCACACCCCACCTCCTGACCGGCGTCGTACGCCGGGTTCAGAGGTGGTGCGGCGGCTTCTCGTCGAGGAAGCGCGCGAGGTCGGCGGCGCTGTCGCCACCGGTAGGAGGCCGCTCGCCCCACCCGCGGTCCGTGTCGTCCGCGGACCGGCGGTCCAGCGGATCGTCGAAGACGATGACCGGCCGGGGCCTGCCTTCGGGGCGGGCGGGCGTGCCGGGTCGCTCCGTGTCTCGCGGGCCGTGGGCGGGGGCGGTGCTCATCCCCTCAGGGTACGCCCGCCGCCCCGCTCCGCGCCTGCCCGTTCCGCGCCCGTCCGCCGCGCGGGCTCCTGATCAGCGGATTCCCGCGCAGTGGACTTACGCACAGTGGACTCACGCGCAGTGGACTCACGCGCGGCGGATTCCCGCTCAGCGGTCCTTCGGGTCGAGCAGCCAGAGGCCGAGCACCACGAGGAACGACAGGACGAGGAAGCCCGCACCCCACCAGGCGGTGCCGGTGTCGCCGGACATCCACTCGTCCACCACGATCGTCAGGCCCCAGAGCTGGCCGACGACGACCGAGAGCGCGAGGACGAGACGGGCGGTCAGCTTCGAGGAGCGCTCGGGCTCCTGCTCCGTGCCGGCGCCCGGTCCCGGCCCGGTGTGCCGGATCCGGGGGTCGCCGTAGCCGCTGGTGGGCCGGACCTGCGGGTAGCGCTCGTGCAGGGGGCGGTTCAGGCGCGGCTGGACACTGCCCGGGGTGTACCCGGGGGGCCGGGGCGGCTCCGCCGGTCCCGGGGCCTCCGGGTCGCGGGGGAAGGCGCTCTCGCTCATGTCCGCTCGCTCCGCTCGCTCCGCTCCGGCACCCGCGCGCCCGTCCCCGTACCCACACCTGCGCCCGTACCCGTACCCCCGCTCTCGGCGGTGGCTCCGGGGCAGCCCAGGCGGGTGGCGAGGTCCGGGCGGTCCGGGCCGAGTTCGCGGCAGAGGCCCTCGCGGGCGCTCTCGCCCGAGCGGGCGGTGCCGACCGCCCAGACGCTGCCGTCGGTCTCCTCGACGAGGAGCACCTTGGGGAGTCCCCGGGGTGGCGGGCCGGCCGTGACCTCTCCCGTGCGCGCGTCGAAGACGCCCTCGTGGCAGGGGCAGTACAGCTCGCCCTCGCTCCCCCGGTCCTTGCGCCAGAGGACGGCGCAGGCGAGGTGGGTGCAGACGGCGGAGTAGCCGGCGAGGGTGCCGTCCTCCAGGCGGACGGCGACCGCGCGGTCGTCGGCGCCGGGGTAGCGGAAGGCGAGGGAGCCGCCGGGCGGGATCCGGTCGGCGATCCTCTTCGGTTCGGGGGCGCCTTCGCTGTCGCCGTGCCGGTGCAGGATGCCGGCGGCGACGCCGATGCCGCCGACGGCGAGGCCGCCGGAGACGGTGGTGACGATCCGCAGGTAGTCGCGCCGGCTGGTGAGGGAGTCGGCGGCGATCCGGTCGTGGAGCGCTTCCTGGGCGGCGTCGGTGCGGGGGCCCGGGGCGGGTGGCTGGGGGTCGGTGACGCTCAACGGACGTCCCTTCCGTTGATCTCCACGACGGGGAGCCCGCCGGGCACCGGCCACTGGACCTTGTCGGCGGGGACGACCATCGCGACCCCGGTGGAGACGGTGGTGGTGCCGAAGGTGAAGGAGTCGGCCACCTGGACGCCGGGGCGTTCGGCCCGCAGTTCGTCGAGGGTGCCGTAGAAGAGGGCGCCGGTGGGGCAGACGGTGGCGCACATGGGGGCGAGGCCGTAGGCGGTGCGGTCGTAGCAGAGGTTGCACTTCAGCTGGAGCTTGGCCTGGAGGTCGATCTTGGGCACGCCGAAGGGGCAGGCGTTGACGCAGTTGGCGCAGCCGATGCAGCGGGTGGTGTCGGCCTGCTGCACGACGCCGTCGGGGGTGACGAGGATCGCGTCGGCGGGGCAGACCTCGGCGCAGGGGGCGACGGGGTCCTCGCAGTGCATGCAGACGGTGGGGAGGGAGGCGACGGAGTGGCCCTCGTCGGGGTAGTCGAGGTGGATCATCGACTTGCCGCGGTGGGAGTCGCATTCACGGCAGGCGGAGACGCAGGCCTGGCAGCCGATGCAGCGGCCGGGGTCGATGAAGATCGTGCGGCCCATCATGTGCGGGTCAGCTCCTCTCGGCGGTGCCGCGGCCCTGGGGGGAGGTGGGGGGCAGCGGGTCGGTGCGGGAGACCTGGGCCTCGGGGTAGGCCGGCCGGCCGGGGGGCGTGGGCGGGGCGGGGACCTCGTCGACGCGTTCGGCGGCCTCGACGCGGGCGGCGCACACCTTGTACTCGGGGATCTTGGAGCGCGGGTCGAGGGCGTCGATCGTGAGGGCGTTGGCCGCGGTGGGGACGGGCCAGTGGTAGGGCACGAAGACGGTGTCGGGGCGGATGGCGTCGGTGACGAGGGCGGGGAAGACCTCGCTGCCGCGGCGGGTGACGACGCGGACGGGGTCGCCGTTGCGGAAGCCGTGGGAGGGGTGGACCTCGACCCAGGGCCGGGGGGTCTGCTCGACGAGTCCGGCGAGGCGGCGGGTCTGGTTGCCGGAGAGGAAGTGGGCGACGGTGCGGCCGGTGGTGAGCGAGAGGGGGAACTCCTCGCTGTACGGGTCCATGGGCGGGTGCCACTCGACGGCCTGGAGGTGGATCATGCCGTCGGGGTGGTAGGAGCGGCCGTCCTCGAAGAGGCGGGGGGTGCCGGGATGGTCGGTGGTGGGGCAGGGCCAGGCGATGCCGCCGGTCTCCTCCAGGCGCTCGTACGTGATGCCGTAGTAGTCGTTGACGGTTCCGGCGGAGGCGACGCGGAGCTCCTCGAAGACGGAGCGGGAGTCGGGGAAGTCGAACTTGTCGCCGGCGCCGAGGCGGCGGGCGAGTTCGCACATGACCCAGGTGTCGGTGCGGACGCCGGCGGGGGGTTCCTGGGCCTTGTTGTGCTTGACGACGCGGGCCTCGGCGTTGGCCATGACGCCCTCGTCCTCGGCCCAGACGGTGACGGGGAGGACGACGTGGGCGTTGGCGGCGGTCTCGGAGAGGAAGAAGTCGAACTGGGCGTGGAACTGGAGGGTGTCGTAGCCGTTCTTGACGGTGGCGTAGTTCGGGAGGGAGACGAAGGGGTTGTTGCAGACGCCGATGAGGCCGCGGATCTCCTCGCGCTGCATCTGCCAGACCATCTCCATCATGGAGGTTCCGGCGGAGGGGAGTTCGGTCTCGTCGATGCCCCAGATCTCGCAGATCTGGCGGCGGTGCTCGGGGTTGGTGATGGAGCGCCCGCCGGGCAGGAGGTCGGACTTCTGGCCGTGCTCGCGGCCGCCCTGGCCGTTGCCCTGGCCGGTGATGGTGCCGTATCCGGCGCCGGGCTTTCCGATGTTGCCGGTGGCGACGCAGAGGTTGATGACGGTGAGGCAGTTCTCGACGCCCTGGGAGTGGTGTTCGATGCCCCGGGCGTGCCAGGCCATGGCCCGGCCGGCGCCGGCGAACATGCGCGCCACCTGGACGATCTGCTCCTCGGGGACGCCGCAGATCCGCGCGGCGCGGGACGGCGGGTAGTCGGCGACGGTCCGCTTCACCTCGTCCCAGCCGGTGGCGTGGGCGGCGAGGTGGGCCTCGTCGGTGAGGCCCTCGGCGACGACGACGTTCAGGACGGCGTTGAAGAAGGCGGCGTCGGTGCCGGGCTTGAGGGCGACGTGGACGTCGGCGGTGCGGGCGATCGCGGTCTCGCGGGGGTCGATCACGATCAGGGTGGCGCCCCGGTCGCGGGCTCCCCACACGTACTGGGTCATGACGGGGAAGCACTCGCCGACGTTGGAGCCGGCGATGAGGAGGCAGTCGGTGAGGAGGATGTCGGAGAAGGGGTTGCCGGCGCGGTCGATGCCGAAGGCGAGCTTGTTGGCCCCGGCGGCGGAGACCATGCAGAGGCGTCCGTTGTAGTCGACGTGCTTGGTCTTGAGGGCGACCCGGGCGAACTTGCCGACGAGGTAGGTCTTCTCGGAGAAGAGGCTGGCGCCGCCGAGGAGGCCGAAGGCGTCGTCGCCGTACTCGGCCTGGATGCGGCGGATCTCGGCGACGGTGTGGTCGAGGGCCTCGTCCCAGCTCACCTCGCGGAACTCCTCGTCGCGGTTGCGGCGCATGAGGGGCGCGGTGAGCCGGTCGGGGTGGTTGACCTGCTGGTAGGCGTTGATGCCCTTGGGGCAGAGCCGCATCCGGTTGATGTCGTGGTTGCGGGGTTCGACGCCGAAGACCCTGCCGTGGTGGTCGACGCGCAGGTACATGCCGCACTGCACGCCGCAGAAGCAGCAGTGGGTGGGGACGAGGGTCTCCGCGTTCTGGTCGGCGTGCCAGCGGTCGGCGGGGATGCCCCCGGCGTCGCGGAAGGCGCGGGAGCCGGGCGGGGCGAGCGAGGGGTCGAGCGACGGGGGCCGCCGGGGCGCGGCACCGGGAAGGGCGCCGGGGGCGGCCGCGGGGTCGGTGGCGCTCACTTGAAGCCCTTCTTCACGTGGTCGAGGTAGGCGGTGCCGCGCAGGACGCGCTTGCAGCGGGGGCAGTACTCGGTCCAGTCGTCGAAGCCGAGGTCGAGGTCGCGCATGGTGCCCCGGAGGTTCTCCACGTACGGGGCGGTGTCGATGGGCTGTCCGCAGCGGCGGCAGGCGAAGACCTCGCCCCCCTCGTCCTCGCGGCGGGAGGTGTACTTGAAGAGCTGCATGCCGACGGCGGCGGGCCGCTGCACGATGTGGAAGAACTTCCCGAAGGGGATGTAGATCAGGGTGAAGACGACGGACACCATGTGGAGGACGGCGAGGAACTGGTAGCCGCCGCCGTGCAGGAAGATCGACGAGAAGGTCAGCAGCAGCCCGGTCACGGAGATGACGATCAGGGCGAGCAGGGGCACCAGGTCGTAGGCGAAGCGCTGGCCGGTGACGGCGCCCCGGTCCTTCATGCGGCGCCAGAGGAAGTAGCCGGCGCCGGGGATGACGAGGACGGCGGCGATGTCGAGACCGTGGAACATGAGCCAGCCGACGATGTTCAGGGAGTCGAAGCCGAGGATCTCGAAGCCCCAGATCCGCATCTCGTAGCCGGGTCCCGAGCCGGTGGAGGAGGTGAAGGTGAACCAGCCCCAGGTGAGCGGGAAGGTGATCGCGGCGGCGAGCAGGCAGCCCCAGAAGACGAGCTGGTGGGCGGCCCAGCGGGCGTGGGAGCGGGCGCCGAGGAACTTCTGGAAGCCGAGGTAGGTGGCGATCATCCTCGGCAGGGCGGTGGGCGCGGCGCGGAAGTTCGCGACGGAGAAGAAGGAGCCCCAGCCCTTGCGGAAGAGTCGGCGGGCGCCGGGGGCGGAGATCCAGACGGTGTAGCGGTAGGCGACGCCGAAGGCGAGGAAGACGGTGGCGACGGCGTAGGGCAGGAGCGCCGAGTCGAAGTCGCGGAGCAGGCGACTGCCGAGGACGATCGCGACGACGAGCAGGGCGGAGACGACCGCGCCGACCAGGGAGGCGCAGCGGCGTACGGCACCGGGGCTCTGCGGCGGGGGGCCGGCCGCGGCCGGGTCGGCGGCGCCGGGGGCGGGGGCGGGCCCGCCCGGCGGAGGGGTCGGCTCGGCGGTCTGCGGTGGCTCGGTCACGCGGCCACGGTAAGGCCGAATGGTCCGTTTCACCCCTTTTGGTGGGGCGGTGCGGTGCGGACGTCGCTCGGACGGCGTTCAGGCGGCGGGGACGGGGGACCGCCGGGGCGGGACGGGGACCGGGAGCTGGGTCACCGGGCCGAGGGCAGGAGGCCGGGTCCCGGATGACCGGACCAGGGACAGGAGGCCAGGCCCCGGGTCGTCGAGCCGGGAACAAGAGGCCAGGCCCCGGGCCACCGGGCCGGGAACAGGACGCCAGGCCCCGGGACCGCCGGGCCCCGGTCGTCGTCACGCGTGGCTCGTGGCCGAAAGGGACCGGTCCCTGGTGTGCTGTGCTCATGACCAGACCCTTCCTGCCGCTCACGTCCCGCTCCCGCAAGGAGTCCCACCGGGCCGCCACGCCCCTGGAGCTCTTCTTCGACCTGTGTTTCGTCGTCGCCGTCGCCCAGGCCGGCGCCGAGCTCGTCCACGCGGTCGCCGAGGGGCACGCCGGCACGGGCATCGCGAACTACGCGATGGTCTTCTTCGCGATCTGGTGGGCCTGGATGAACTTCACCTGGTTCGCCTCCGCGTACGACAACGACGACGTCCTCTACCGGGTCGTCACCCTCGTGCAGATCGCCGGCGTCCTGATCCTCGCCGCCGGCGTCTCGCGGGCCTTCGAGGAGCACGACTTCCTCGTCGTCTACCTCGGCTACGTCGTGATGCGGCTCGCCCTCGTCTTCCAGTGGCTGCGCGCCGCCCGCCACGCGACCGACCCGGCCGAGCGGACGATGTGCCGCCGGTACGCGGGCGGGGTCCTCCTCTGCCAGGTCGGCTGGCTCGGCCTGGTCCTCGCGCCCGAGCCCGCCCGCCCGTGGGTCTTCCTCGTCATGGCGCTGGCCGAACTGGCCGTGCCGCTGTACGCGGAGCGGGCCGTCACCAGCGCCTGGCACGCGCACCACATCGCCGAGCGGTACGGCCTGTTCACCCTCATCGTCCTCGGCGAGACCGTCGCCGCCGCGACCGTCGCCGTGAAGTCCGGCATCGTCGAGAACGACGCCCTGGACGAGCTGCTGCCGATCGCCGCCGGCGGTCTGCTCCTCGTCTTCGCCGCCTGGTGGGTCTACTTCGTCGTGCCCGCCCACGACCGGCTGACCTCCGGCCGCCAGGCCTTCCTGTGGGGGTACGGGCACTACGTGATCCTCATGTCGGCCGCCGCCATCGGGGCGGGCCTGGAGATCGCCGTCGAGCAGGCCGTGGGCGAGGCCCACCTCTCCACGCTCGCCGCCTCCGCCGCCGTGACGATCCCGTCGGCCCTCTTCCTGCTCCTCGTGTGGCTGCTGCACGCCCGCTACTTCAAGGTCGGCACCGCCCAGCAGCTCGTCCTGCCGGTCGCGGCGCTCGCGATCCTGATGTGCTCCTTCGCGGGCCGCTGGGCCGTCCTCGCGGCCGGTCTCGTCGCGGCGGCGGCCGTCACGACCGGCGTCACCCTGACCGCCCGGAACCCGGCGACGCGGGGCGCCGGGGCCTGACCTCCGCGCCGGGCCGCGTGGTAGGCAGGGCGCATGACGGAGCCCGGGAAGACGGCGGACGGCCAGGACGGAATCACCGACGCACAGGACGGGACCACCGACGCACAGGACGGGACCACCGACGCACGGGACGGGACCACCGACGCACGGGACGGGATCACCGATGTGGGCGGGCTGCGCGTGGGCCACGCGCGCGTGGCCGGGCCGGGGGCGCTGAGCGGCACCACGGTGGTGCTCGCCCCGGAGGGCGGCGCGGTCGCCGCCGTGGACGTACGGGGCGGGGGGCCTGGCACGCGGGAGACGGACGCCCTGGACCCGAGGAACGTGGTGGAGCGGATCGACGCGGTCGTCCTGACCGGCGGCAGCGCGTACGGCCTCGACTCCGCCTCGGGCGTGACGGTCTGGCTGGCGGAGCGGCACCGGGGCGTCCGGGTCGGCCCCGACCCGTCCCACGTGGTGCCGGTGGTGCCCGCCGCGTGCGTCTTCGACCTGGGCCGGGGCGGCGACTTCACCGCCCGGCCGGACGCGGCGACGGGGCGGGCGGCGGTGGAGGCGGCCCACGCGGGCGGCGACCACGCGCGCGTGGGGACGGGCGCGGTCGGCGCGGGCACGGGGGCCGTGGTCGGCGGCCTGCGGGGCGGCGTCGGGACGGCGAGCGCGGTCCTGGCGTCGGGGATCACGGTCGGGGCACTGGTGGTGGTGAACGCGGTGGGTTCGGCCGTGGACCCGACGACGGGCGTCCCGTACGGCGCCTACTTCGAGGACGGCCGGCCCGCCTTCCCCGACCCCGAGGTCCACGGGGCGGCGCTGCGGCGGCTCGCGGAGGCGCGGGCGACGGCCGCCCCACCCCCGCTGAACACCACGCTCGCCGTGGTCGCGACGGACGCGGCGCTGACCCGCGCACAGGCGCGGAAGGTGGCGGGCACGGCGCACGACGGCATCGCGCGCGCCGTGCGGCCGGTGCACCTGATGAACGACGGGGACACGGTCTTCGCCCTCGCCACCGGGGCCCGGGAGCTGCCGGAGGGTCCGCTCGCCCTGAACGAGGTCCTGGCGGCGGGCGCGGACCTGGTGACCCGGGCGATCGTCCGCGCGCTGCTCGCGGCCCCCGGCGGACTGCGCGGCCCCGGCGGGGACTTCCCCTCGTACCGCGAGCTGTACGGGTCGCAGGCGGACCCGTACTCCCGGTAAGAGGAGGGGAGTTGGGGGGAAACGGTGGGAACTTCCGCCGTGGACCCTTCGTTTTGCCGGAACATTGGACACGATGTCAGACCCAGGGACTACGTTAAGCAAGCATCAAGTGACATGCGGCGACGGCCTGGAGATCCCCTTGAACGATCCGCAGGATCACCCCGATCCGTACGAGACGACCGAGGCGCACGTCGAACGGCTCCTCGGCCGGGCGCTCAACTCCTTCGACCTGCCCGACTCGACCGTCGAGCGCCTCTCCACGGCGCTCGCGCACTCCAGCGCGCTGCACTCCTCGCACCACAGCGCGTCGCTGCACCGCACGACCCACCGCCACACCTATCTGCTCGCCGACGGCAGCGCCCTCAGCCTGTGGGAGCTGGTGCACGACGCCGGCCGGGGCGGCGCCGAGCGGCACGAGCTGTACGCGGAGGAGGCGGAGGCCCGGCTCGCCGCCTCCCGCCTGTCCTCCGGGCCGTCGACGGGCCGGACCGCCGGGCAGTCCGGACACTCCGGGCACGCCGAGGGGCGCGTCCTCGACGAGGACGACGACTTCGAGCTGCTGAGCGCCCTGCTCGCCCGCCCGATACCCGTCCAGCCCCGGATGTACGTGCCGGACAACTCCGCCGACCACGCGCGCCGCGTCCTGCGCCGCGCGGAGAACGCGGACCGGCCGGGCGGGGCGACGGCCCGCCGCCTCCGGCTCGCCTTCGCGCACCACATCACGCAGGCCTTCGGCCGCCACTGCCCCGTGGGAGGCGGCCGGGACGCCGGTTTCACCCTCTACGAGCACCAGTTCCTGCTGCTCGACGGCAGCGAGGTCAGCCTCTGGGAGGTGGAGCACACGGCGACCCCCGACGGGCGCCACATGTGCGAGGTGTACGAGGACGAGGACACGGCCCGCAGGGCGATGGACGCCCGCGCCCGGGTGCGCTGACCCCCGGCCCGTACGACCGGGCGCGCGGAAGGGCCCCCGCCCCGGAAGACCGTTCCGGAGCGAGGGCCCTTCTCCGGGGCCGTGCTCAGTGCGTGAGCGCCGGCTCCTTCTCGACGCCGGGCGCCGGGGCGGGCTCGTCGCCGCCGCCCTCCAGGTGCTGCTTCGGCTTCGCGGGCAGCGCGAACATCACCAGGAAGATCACGGCGAGCACGCCCGCCACCCAGCCCATGGCGTTCTGGAAGGCGTCCGTGAAGGCCGCGCCCGTCTCCGCCGGGGCCTTGGCGAGGCGCTCGTCGTCGATGACGCCGAAGAAGACCACCGACACCAGGCCGAGGCCGAGCGCGTTGCCCATCTGGGTGGTCGTGTTGATCAGGCCCGAGGCCGAACCGGCGTGCTCGCGCGGCACCTCGGAGAGGACCGCGTCCGTCAGCGGCGCCACGATCAGGCCCATGCCGAGACCCATGACGACCAGCGGCGGGATCATCTGCCAGGACGCGATCCCCGTCCCGTACCGGCCCGCCTCGAAGAGGTAGAGCAGGACGCCCGCCGTCATCGTCAGGGCCCCCGCCTGGAGCACCTTGCGGCCGAAGCGCGGCACCAGCTTCTGCACCGAGAGGCCGGCGGCCACCGAGACCGCGATCGAGAACGGCACGCCGGTGAGGCCCGCCCGCAGCGCGCTCCAGCCGAGCCCGATCTGCATGTAGAGCGTCCAGACCAGGAAGAAGATGCCCATCACGACGCCGAAGGTGAGCTGGACCGCGATGCCGGCCGCGAAGCTCTTCACCTTGAACAGGGACAGCTCGACGAGCGGCGAACCGTCCTTGCGCGTCTTGTACTTCTCGTACGCGACGAGGGCGCCGAAGACGGGCAGGCTGCCGGCCATCATCAGGTGGCCCCACAGCGGCCAGTCCAGTTCGCGGCCGCGCGTCAGCGGGTAGATCAGCATGAGGAGCGCGGCCGTCACCAGGAGCACGCCGACCAGGTCGAGCCGGAGCGCCTTCGGCGCCTTGGACTCGGTGATGAACTTCCGGCCCAGGAGCAGGCCCGCGACGCCGACCGGCAGGTTGATGAGGAAGATCGGGCGCCACTCCAGGCCCGCGATGTTCCACTGCGTGAGCAGGGCGCCGAGCAGCGGCCCGGAGACCGCGCCCAGGCCGACGATCGCGCCGAAGAGACCGAACACCTTGCCGCGCTCGTGGGCGGGGAAGGTGGCGTGGACGATCGACAGGACCTGCGGCACCATCATCGCGGCCGCCGCGCCCTGGAGGAGGCGGGAGCCGACCAGCATCTCCTGGTTGGCGGCGAGGCCGCAGAGCGCCGAGGCGAGCGTGAAGCCGGCGGTGCCGAGGAGGAAGAGGCGCTTGCGGCCGTAGATGTCGCCGAGCCGCCCGCCGGTGATCAGCCCGGCGGCGAACGCGAGCGCGTACCCGGCGGTGATCCACTGGATGGCCCCGAAGGAGGCGCCGAGGTCCCGCTCGATGCTGGGGATCGCGATGTTGACGATCGTGGCGTCGACCAGGTCCATGAAGGCGGCGGTCATGACGATGGCGAGGGCGATCCAGCGCCGCTTGTCGCCGGGGTCGGTACCGGGGTCGGAGACGGGACCGGTGGCGGGGCGGGCGCCGGGCCCGGCCGGGTTCGCCGCGTCCGTGACGGCGTCGTGTGAACTCATACGAAGAAAGATAGGAGTCATCTAGGTCAGGTGGTGTCCTAGATCGGCCGCATCCTGGACGGCATGACGGACACCCCGGCACGACTCCTGAATCTGCTCTCGCTCCTCCAGACCCCGCGCGAGTGGCCCGGAAGCGAACTCGCCGAGCGCCTCTCGGTCTCCCCGCGCACCATCCGCCGTGACATCGACCGGCTCCGTGACCTCGGCTATCCGGTCGAGGCGACCCTGGGCGCGGAGGGCGGCTACCGCCTCGTCGCCGGTACGGCCCTGCCGCCGCTGCTCCTCGACGACGAGGAGGCCGTCGCCATCGCGGTCGGCCTGCGCGCCGGGGCCGGGCACGCCATCGAGGGCGTCGAGGAGGCGTCCGTACGGGCCCTGGCGAAGCTGGAGCAGGTGCTTCCCGCCCGGCTGCGGCACCGGGTCTCCACCCTCCAGAACGCGACGATCCCGCTGACCAGGGGCGACGGCGCCACGGTCGCGCCCGCCACCCTGACCGCGCTCGCGGGCGCGGTCACCGGGCGGGAGAAGCTGCGCTTCGGCTACCGGGCGGGCGACGGCGCCGAGACGAAGCGCCTGGTCGAGCCCTGCCGGCTGGTCTCCACCGGGTACCGCTGGTACCTCGTCGCGTACGACCTGGGGCGCGAGGACTGGCGCACCTTCCGGGTCGACCGGGTCAGCGACCCGCTGGCCACCGGGGCCCGCTTCACCCCGCGCGAGCTGCCGGCGGGCGACGCGGCGCAGATGCTCACCCGCTCGATGGCCCGGTCGCAGCCGGAGCTGGACCTGGACGTCTCCTTCGAGGCCCCGGCCGACTTCGTGACGGCCCGGCTCCCGTCCCACCTGGTCCCGGCCGCGACGGGCCCCGCCGCCTGCCGCCTGCGCGCCCGCGCCGCCGACTCGGTCGAGTGGCTGGCGCTCCGCCTGGCCCTGGTCGACGCCCCCTTCACCGTCCACGGCCCGGAACCCCTGCGGGCGTACGTGGAGGACCTGGCGGGACGCCTGGCGGCGTCGGTGCGGGGATAGACACGGCGGCCGGGGCCCGGGGACGCAACCGTCCCCGGGCCCCGGCCGATCGCGGAAAAGCTCTAGGCCACCGCGTCGAAGCCCGTGTCGCGGGCCATCTTCTTCAGCTCCAGGAGCGCGTGCTTCTCGATCTGGCGGATCCGCTCGCGGGTCAGGCCGTGCTCCTTGCCGACCTCCGTCAGCGTCCGCTCGCGCCCGTCCTCGATGCCGTACCGCATGCGGATGATCGAGGCCGTGCGGTGGTCCAGCTTGTCGATGAGGTCGTCCAGCTCCTCGCTGCGCAGCAGCGTGAGCACCGACTGCTCGGGCGAGATCGCGGAGGTGTCCTCCAACAGGTCGCCGAACTGGGTCTCGCCCTCGTCGTCCACCGACATGTTCAGCGAGACGGGGTCGCGCGCCCAGTCCATGACGTCCACGACCCGCTCGGGCGTGGAGCCCAGCTCGGTGGCGATCTCCGCGGGCTCGGGCTCGCGCCCGTGCTCCCGGTTGAACTCGCGCTGCACGCGCCGGATCCGGCCGAGCTCCTCCACCAGGTGGACGGGGAGCCGGATGGTGCGGGACTGGTCGGCGATGGAGCGGGTGATGGCCTGCCGGATCCACCACGTGGCGTACGTGGAGAACTTGAAGCCCTTCGCGTAGTCGAACTTCTCGACCGCGCGCACCAGGCCCGCGTTCCCCTCCTGGATCAGGTCGAGCAGGGGGAGCCCGCTGCGCGGGTAGCGCCGGGCGACGGCCACCACGAGCCGCAGGTTGGACTTGATGAAGAGGTCCTTGGCACGCTCGCCCTCGGCGACCAGCGCTTCGAGCTCCTCGCGGGACGCGCCGCCCGCCTCGGTCTCCCCCGCCGCGGTAGCGGTTGATGTCACAGCGCCGTCGAGGATCTGCCGGGCGTAGACCCCGGCCTCGATCGTCTGGGAGAGCTCGACCTCCTTGGCGGCGTCGAGCAGGGGCGTGCGCGCGATCTCGTCGAGGTACATGCCGACCAGGTCGCGGTCGGCGATCTCCCCGCCCACGGCGCGAACGCTGCTCGCCCGCTGTGCCCCGCTGCGGGCGGAGGTCTGACGGCGGGCGACGGCACGGGTTGCCATGCGTGCTCCCTTGCTGAGTAGGTCACGACACCCTTTCGGGTGCCCTGCATCCGACGGAAACAACGACTGGAATCAGGACAGAATTCCCACCCGGCACATGGATTTTCGCGATCATGCAGTATCCTGCGCGGCTTCCGCCCCTGCGGACATGCCGTGGAGACCTGCGGAGGCGCAGGTCAGGCCGGACGCGGGGGGTGGAGCGGCGCCTCTCGCGGGGCCCTCGACCGCACTGTCGGTGAGACCGCGATCACATGCGGCGCCACCCCTTCAGACGCGGGGCGGGGGCGGGTGGTTGCCCGGCCGGGAAGCGGGGCCCGGGCGCGGCGCGCCGGACGGGACCTAGGTCTCCGGAGCCCCCCGACCTAGGCCCCGCGCCCGTTCCGCCGTCCTCCTCCCCCGCCCTACCGTCGGTCCATGACCGACACCACCGGCACCCTGGACGAGGCCCTCGAACGGCTCCACGCCTCCGGGCCCGAGCGCGACGGCCGGCTCAGCAACCACGCCCCGATGGCCGTCGAGGCGCTGGTCCGCCACGGGCAGGCCGCCGCCGTGCACCGCTGGCTGGATCACTACGCGGACAAGCTGGAGGAGCCGCCGCCCCCGTACGCCCCCGTCACGGCGGACGGCTGGCGCGAGGCGCTCGGCGACCCGGCCCGGAGCACCGACTGGACCCGGTTCTTCGCCCGGGAGCTCGCGGAGCACCCCTGGCGGGCGGTCCTGGCCGAGTGGTGGGCCCGACTGCTCCCCGGGATCGCGGCCGGGGCGACGCACCCGGTGATCCGCACGGGCCACGCCGTACGGACCCTGCTGGCGTCCCCCGAAGGCGCGACGGCCCCACGCCTGGCCGAGCTGGCGCACGCCCTCGGCTACTGGGCGGCCCGCCACCAGCCGCTCCCGCCGCTCGCCCCGCTGGCCGCCGCGCCGACGGCGGCGGCCGCGCTCGACGCCGTACCGCCGGTCCCGGAGCAGGACGGTGGGATCCGGCACCGGCTCGCGCAGCTCACGGCCTTCCCCGTGTGGGGCGACGCGCCGGACCCGGACACGGCGAAGGCGCGGCTCACGGAGCTGGTGGCGGCGGCGGCGCACCGGTACGCGACCCACGGCTACGGCGAACCGGTGATGCTGGTGCACGCGGCGACCGCGCCGAACGCGGTCCTGCGCGCCCTGCCCGCGCTCCCCCGCGCGCTGTGGGCGCCGAGCCTGTCGGCGGCCTGGGCGGCGTCGGCCGCGGTGACCGCCGCGTACACCCCGGTGGAGGCCGCCCCGTACGAGGCGACCTCCCTGACCCCCGAGGAGGTCTTCGCGCGGGCGGCGGCGCACGGCGACGACCACACGATCAAGTTCACGGACACGGCGCTCGACGTGGGCGGTCCGCTCGCGCTCGCGGCCGCCGTCCGCTCGGTCGAGCTGAACGCGCCCGCGTTCCGCTGACTAGCCGAACTGCACGGACCGCTTGGCCAGGCCCATCCAGAAGCCGTCGATGACCGACCGCTCCGTGTCCAGGTCCCCGGCCGCGTCCGCCGCGCCCAGGGTGACGAAGAGGGGGGCGAAGTGTTCGGTACGGGGATGGGCGAGGCGCCCGGCGGGCGACGCGTGCGCGAAGTCGAGCAGGGCGTCGACGTCCCGCGCGGCGAGGGCCTCGTGGCCCCAGGCGTCGAACTCGGCGGACCAGCCGGGCACGCCGCCCCCGGGGTGCCGGAGCGCGGCCAGGTTGTGGGTGAAGAAGCCGCTGCCGACGATCAGGACGCCCTCGTCGCGCAGCGGGGCGAGCCGGCGCCCGACGTCCATGAGGCGGCGCGGGTCGAGGGTGGGCAGGGAGATCTGGAGCACGGGGACGTCGGCGTCCGGGAACATCTCGACGAGCGGCACGTACGCGCCGTGGTCGAGCCCCCGGTCCGGGATGTCCTGCACGGGCGTGCCGGGGGCGCGGAGCAGCTTGCGGACGCTCTCGGCGAGCGCGGGCGCGCCGGGGGCCGCGTACGCGACCCGGTAGTAGTGCTCGGGAAAGCCCCAGAAGTCGTGCACGAGGGGGACGGTCTCGGTGGCGCCGAGGGCGAGCGGGGCCTCCTCCCAGTGGGCGGAGACCATGAGGATCGCCCTCGGGCGCGGGAGGCCGGCGGACCAGGCGGCCAGCTCGCCGGGCCAGACGGGGTCGTCGGCGAGCGGCGGGGCCCCGTGGGACAGGTAGAGGGCGGGCATCCGTGCCTGCACGGGGTCCATGGCGGCCACCTCCGGCTTCCTTCGCGAACCAATGTTCTTGAAACTTCAAGCTCACTGGACAGCAGCATAGGCCGAATTAGTTCAACATTCAAGAACGAGTCGTACGATGGGAACCATGGGAGACATGACCGAACCGCGCTGGCTCACCGACGGGGAACACCACGTCTGGCGCGCCTACCTCCACGCCACCACGCTCCTGGAGGACCATCTCGACCGCCAGTTGCAGCGCGACGCCGGGATGCCGCACCTCTACTACGGTCTGCTCGTCCAGCTCTCCCAGGCGCCCCGGCGCCGCATGCGGATGACCGAACTCGCCAAGGACGTCAAGATCACCCGCTCCCGGCTCTCCCACGCCGTGGCCCGCCTGGAGAAGAACGGCTGGGTGCGGCGCGAGAACTGCGCCTCCGACCGGCGCGGCCAGTTCGCCCGGCTCACGGACGAGGGCATGGAGGTCCTCCGGCGGAACGCGCCCGGCCACGTGGCGGCCGTGCGCCAGGCCCTGTTCGACCGGCTCTCGGCGGAGCAGGTGAAGCAGCTCGGCGAGATCATGCGGGTGATGGCCGAGGGCCTCGAACCGACGGACCCGGACGCGGACCTGCCCTGGCTCCGCTGAGACCGACCGATCCGGACGCGGACCTGCCCCGGCTCCGCCGAGACCGACCGACCCGGATGCGGACCTGCCCCGGCTCCGCCGAGTACGCACGTACACGCGGGGCCGGGGCAGTGACGCGGGGGTTTCCGGCGGTCAGTGGGCGACGACCGGGATCCTCACCTCGTCGTCCACGTCCGTGCCGGACCCGGCGACCACGCCGCTCCCCGGCTTCCCGGTGTTGATGAACGCGAAGGCGATCGCGGCCGAGACGGCCAGGATGCCGACCGCCCACCAGATGGCCGCCGCGTACCCCTCGACCATGCCCTGGAGCTGGAGCAGCTTCCGGGCGGCCGGGGTGGTGGCGCCGGCCGCGTGGCCGGTCAGGTAGGCGGTGGTGGCCGAGGCCGCGATCGTGTTCAGGAGGGCGGTGCCGATGGCGCCGCCGACCTGCTGCGAGGTGTTGACCATCGCGGAGGCCACACCGGCGTCGCGCGGGTCCACGCCGTGCGTCGCGAGCGACATCGCCGGCATGAACGCGGTGCCCATGCCCAGGCCGAGCAGCAGCTGCGCGGGCAGGATCAGACCGGCGTACGAGGTGCCGATCTCCAGCTGCGTCAGGAGCAGCATGCCGACGGCGGCGGTCAGGAAGCCCGGGGCCATCAGCAGGCGCGGCGGGACGCGGGTCATCAGGCGCGCGCCGATCTGGGTCGAGCCCGTGATCATCCCCACGATCATCGGGAGGAACGCGAAGCCCGTCCTGACCGGCGAGTACCCCTTCACGACCTGGAGGTAGTACGTCAGGAAGAGGAACAGGCCGAACATCGCGATGACGGCGAGGCCGAGCGACAGGTAGACGCCGCCGCGGTTGCGGTCGGCCAGGACGCGCAGCGGGAGCAGCGGGGACTTCACGCGCGCCTCGGTGGCCACGAAGGCCAGGAGCAGCACGGCGGAGCCGACGAAGAGGCCGATCGTGCCGGCGTCGCTCCAGCCCTCGGACTCGGCGCGGGTGAAGCCGTACACGAGGGCGACCAGGCCCAGGGTGGACAGGATGACGCCGGGGACGTCGAGCGGGGAGCGGTTGCGGCCGTCCGCCGGCTCGCGGACGACGAGGTACGCGCCGACGGCGGCGACCACGGCGAACGGGATGTTGACGAAGAAGGTCCAGCGCCAGTTCAGGTACTCGGTGAGGAAGCCGCCGAGGATCAGGCCCACGGCGCCGCCGCCACCGGCGATCGCGCCGTAGATGCCGAAGGCCTTGGCGCGCTCCTTGGCGTCGGTGAAGGTCACGGCGAGCAGCGAGAGCGCGGCGGGCGCGAGGAGCGCGCCGAAGGCGCCCTGGAGCGCGCGGGCGCCGAGCATCATGGCCTCGCCGGTCGCGGCCCCGCCGAGCGCGGAGGCGGCGGCGAAGCCGGCCAGGCCGACGATGAAGGTGCGCTTGCGGCCCCACAGGTCGGCGATGCGGCCGCCGAAGAGGAGCAGTCCGCCGAAGGCGAGGGCGTAGGCGGTGATGACCCACTGCCGGTTGCCGTCCGAGATCCCGAGGTCCTGCTGGGCGGAGGGCAGGGCGATGTTCACGATCGTCGCGTCGAGGACGACCATCAGCTGGGCGAGGGCGATGAAGACGAGGGCCTTCCAGCGCCCGGGGTCGGGCACGAGCGCGGCGCGCGCGGGGTTGTCGGCGATTTTCGGCATGGGTGGAGCCACCTCTTGGTGCGTACTGACGGAAAAGGGACGTAAGTCTGTGCGGGCGCCCGGGCAGGAGGGCGGCCCGTGACGGGGGCCTACGGAAGGGTCACGACGGGCAGGAGTCGCGTCTCAGGTCCTCCAGGGTGACGGCCGCCCCGGGCAGCTCGGAGCGGGCGGGCGCCTCCAGGCCGTCGAGGAACAGCTGCAGGTGGCGGCGCACGAAGGGGGTGAAGGCGGCGCAGGCGGTGCCCGGCAGCGGGCGGGTGAGCTGGGAGACCGCCACCATCAGGTCGCCGACGCCGACGTCGGCGCGGAGCCGGCCGGCCCGCTGCGCCCGGTCGACGAGGTCCTGGACGACCTCTTCGAGCCGGCCGCGCTCGGCCACCAGGTCGGGGTGGTCCTGGTCGAAGCCGCCGTCGAGCATCGGGCAGAGGGCGCCGACGCGCTCGTCGGCGGCGCCGTGGACGAAGCGCCGGAGGGCGGCGAAGGTGTCGTCCTCCTCGGCGGCGGCCCGCTCGGCGAGCTCGGTGACGCGGGCCAGGAGCGAGAGGACGACCTCGCGGACGAGGTCGTCGCGTTCGGGGAAGTTCCGGTAGAGCGTGGCGTTCCCGACGCCGGCGCGGCGGGCGATCTCGTCGTACGGCACCTGGGCGCCGAACTCGACGAACATCTCGCGGGCCGCCGTCACGATCCGCTCGCGGTTGCGCAGGGCGTCGGCCCGCGGCCGGGGTGCGCGGCGGGCGGGCGCGGCGCCGGTGTCACTGGTCACGTCACGTCCTCCTCGGAACTACGGGATCACGGGGTCATGGGATCCACGGGGCCCGTCGGGCTACGACGGGTTCCGCTGGTCGAGCCCATCCGGGGAAAGGTTCCCCACTTCTCTCGACACAGGCGTAAACGGGGACACGCTCCCCGGTTATTTCCGGCCAGTTCTGTGACCCCGGTCACATACGCCTCGTTTCACGGAATACCCACGATCGGGCCACCCGGCGCGCGCGCCCGGACCGTCCGTCCCAGGCTGATCGCACAGCGCGGATCCCGCCCGCACGCGGAGACGGATCCGTCCGCCGACCTGCCCCCACCGGAGAGGCGACGCATGCAGCACCCCCGCCGACGGATACGCAGACCCGTCGCCCTGGCGGCGACCACGACGCTCTCCCTGACCCTGCTCGCCTCCGCCAGCACCACCCTCCCCGAGCCCGTACGGGCCTCGGCGGGGCCGGTGGCCGCCGCGTCGAGCAGCGCGCAGCTGGCGCCGTGCCGCATCGCCACGACGCTGGGCGTGCAGATGTCGGAGGGACTGCCCACCGCCCCGGGGTACGTGCGCTCCACGGGTCTCGTCAGGGCCCTCAACCTGATGGTCGACTTCCCGGACGCCGTCGGTGACGGCACGGCGATGAGCCGCTTCCGCGAGTTCTTCCCGCAGACGGCCGACTGGTTCCGCGTCAGCTCGTACGGCCGCCTGCACTACCGGGCCGAGGCCCCGATACCCGACTGGCTGCGGATGCCCCGGGCGTTCTCCGCGTACGGGATCGAGCGCGGCTCCCCGTACGAGCCGGGCTACCGCTCCCTGGTCGAGGACATCGTGAAGGCGGCCGACGAGCGCGTGGACTTCAGTGCGTACGACCTGGTCAACGTCCTGGTGACGCCGAACGCCGGGCCCTCGGCCCTCGACACCGTCCTGTCCGTGACCTTCTCCGGCAACGACGACGCCCCGTACGCCGACGGCGTGCCGCTCGCCAACACGTCCTTCGTCTACAGCCGCCAGGACGACGGCTCCGGCAGCTTCGCGGAGACCGGCTACCGGGTCCTGCCGCACGAGAACGGGCACGTCTTCGGCCTGCCCGACCTCTACACCGCCGACGGCGGCGGCTCCGTCGGGCACTGGGACATCATGTCCGAGGACTGGGGGGCCAACAACGACCTGCTCGCCTGGCACAAGTGGAAGCTGGGCTGGCTCGACAACGAGCAGGTGAGCTGCGCCTCGGCCACCGGCACCACCGAGTACGCCCTCACCCCGCTCGCCGACCCCGGCGGTCACAAACTCGCCTTCGTCCCCCTCTCCGGCACCTCCGGGTACGCGATCGAGGTCCGCGGCCCGGGCGGCAACGACGAGGCCGTGTGCGACACGGGCGTCCTCGTCTACCGGGTCGAGTCCGACGTCGACACCGGCCACGGCCCGGTGACCGTCGCCGACAGCGAGCGGGCGAGCGGCGGCTGCACGCGCCGCGCCAACGTCCACGCGGAGCTGTCGGACGCGCCGTACGGTCCGGGCGAGAGCTTCACGGACCGTGCGAACGGCATCCGGATCACGGTCCTGGGCGAGGAGGCGGACGGCACGTACCGCATCCGCGTCACCCGGAACTGACCGCCTCCCTGCCTTCGAACAGCCCCCGCAGCTCCCGCTTGAGGATCTTCCCGGTCGCGTTCCGGGGCAGCTCCTCCTCCCGTACGAGGACGCGGGCGGGCACCTTGAAGGCGGCGAGGCGCCCGCCGGCGTGGGCCCGCAGCGCCTCCGCGTCCGGTGCGGCCCCGGGACGCAGCCGCACGACGGCCACGACCTCCTCGCCGAGGAGCGGGTGGGGGACGCCGAGGACGGCGGCGTCGAGGACGTCCGGGTGCGCGTGCAGGGCGGCCTCGACCTCGACGCAGTACACGTTCTCGCCGCCTCGGATCACCATGTCGGTGAGCCGGTCGACGACGGCGACCCGCCCGTCCGCGTCGATCCGGGCGAGGTCCCCGGTCCGGAACCAGCCGTCGTCGGTGAAGGCGGCCCGGGTGGCGGCCTCGTCCCCCCAGTACCCCCGGACCAGGGACTGCCCGCGCAGCCACAGCTCCCCCGTGCCGTCCGCGTCGGGCCGGTCGATCCGCACCTCGGTGACGGGCGAGGGCCGGCCGGCGGCGCCGGGGTGGGCGCGGTACTCGGCGCCGAAGTGCGCCAGGACCCCGCCGCAGGTCTCGGTGAGCCCGTAGCCGTTGCGGGGCTCGACGCGCTCCCCGTACGCCTCCGCGAGCCCGGCGACGATCCCGGGCGGGGCGGGGGCGCCGCCGGTGCTGAGCAGGGTGAGGCTCTCCAGCGGGTCGCCGTCGCTCCGGGCGCGGTCGAGGAGCTGGAGCGCGGTGGTGGGCACCCCGGCGTAGTGGGTGACGCGGTGCTCCCGGATCAGCCGGAGTGCCTCCCCGGCGTCCCACCTCCGCATCGTCACGAGGGTCCCGCCGGCCGCCATGACGCCGTAGAACGAGGTGAAGGCGGCGACGTGGAAGAAGGGGAACGTGGTCAGGGACACGGGCGCGGGCCCGGTGCCGGGCACGTCCCCGCGCGCGAGGGCCGCGGCGGCGGCGAAGTACCGGGGGTTCATGGCGGCCCCGGCCTGCGCGAGGTGGGTGGCGACGGCACCCTTGGGGCGGCCGGTGGTGCCGGAGGTGTAGACGATCGTGGAGTCGTGCTCGGGAAGCACGTCGACGGGGGGCGGCCCGAGGTACGGATCGCGGTCGGGCACGTGGGCGTCGAACCCCTCCTCGCCGGCCCCGCGGAAGACGATCCCGGGCACCCGCCGCTCACGGGCCCACGCCCGCACCCGTCCGACCCGCTCCCCGTCGACGAGCAGCACGCGGGGCGCGCAGTCGTCGAGCGCGTACGCGAACTCGGCCTCGGTCCACCAGGCGTTGAGGGGTACGGCGACGAGCCCGGCGAGCTGGGCGGCCCAGAAGGCGACCTGCCACTCGGGCAGGTTCCGCATGGCGACGACGACCCGGTCCCCGGGCACGAGCCCGTACTCCCCGAGCAACCGCCGGGCGAGCCCGCAGGCCTCGTCGAAGAACTCCCGATACCCCGTCCGCACTCCCTCGTGCACGAGGAACGTCCGCTCCCCGTACCCCCAGGTCACCTCCACGAACTCCCGCAGGGTCCGGGGCCCGCTCGCGTACACCCCGCCCTCGACGGCGAAGGGCGCCCCGTCGGCCGTCAGCCTCTCGACCCCACCACCCACCGGCCCACCTCCCACACACTCACCCCGCCGAACGGCCGACGCTAGGCGCCCCCGCTCCGGGAGGTCAACCGGGAACGACACCCCGGGGCCCCCCGTCCCACCCCACGGACCCGACCTCCCACCCACACCCACCCGAAGGGGTGCGACCTCCACAAGCCCCATCCGCTACGCTGTCAGCGGTCGGTCGACCTCCGGGCCCAGCCCGGAAGACACGACGACTCCCCGCCTTCGTAGCTCAGGGGATAGAGCACCGCTCTCCTAAAGCGGGTGTCGCAGGTTCGAATCCTGCCGGGGGCACCATGCGGTACCGCTCCGACCTGGGGTTCATCCCCAGGGAGGGGTTCATTCGGCCTCGGACTCGTCGTCCGGGGCTGTTCGCCTGAACGGTGCGGGAGCGGACGACGAGTTGTTCTTCCGAACATCGCCCGCCGGATCAGCACCGTCCGGCACGGACCCTTCCGCCCGGTCTCGCTCGGGCGCCAGTGCGGGAGCGATGTTCCCGAAGGTCGTGCGGGCGCGGTACGAGCCGGGCTGCGGCCTCGGCGATCGCCAGGCCCGTCTCGGTAAACAGACTCGTGTACATGTCGGCCGTGATGGTGATCAAGGAGTGGCCGAGCACCTTGGACAAGCGGCGAATCCGTTGAGAGCCCAGACAGCTCCCAGCGAACGTCCGACGGGTCCGAGCCACCTCGGTCAGGCCCGTGATAAGTCTTCCTCCGGCGAGCCCGCCGCTGTTGTCAGTGCCTGCTGTCAGGCTCAGCGTCGCCCTGCATCGCCGTGTGGAGGACAACATGAGTGCCGATCTCGGTCCGCTGGTCATCACGCGCCGCAGTGGCGCAGAGCCCATACGGGCCAGCGGTGAAACGGTGGGAAGGCTGGGTGACTTTTGGAGCTGGGCGTGTTCTGACCTGGCCAACAACACCATGCGGGGTGTTCTGGCTGAGTACCTCGTGGCCACAGCGCTCGACGCCACCACTGGCACCCGCGCCGAATGGGACACCGTGGATATCCGTACGCCCGAAAAGTGGCGCGTCGAGGTGAAGTCAGCGGCGTACCTGCAGTCATGGGCGCAGTCACAGCCGTCGGAGATCTCGTTCTCCATCAGGCCGGCCTCCGGCTGGGACGCCCAGACCGGCACAGCCTCTGCCGACGTACTGCGGCGCTCAGACGTGTACGTCTTCTGCCTGCTGCACCACCGGGACAAGCAGACCCTCGAACCCCTGAACCTCGACCAGTGGACCTTTTACGTTCTGGCCACTCAGGTCCTGGACGAACAGTGCCCGACCCAGAAAACCATCAGGCTCTCCAGCCTCCAGCGCCTCAGCCCGCTGAAGACCGACTTCACCGGTCTGCCGAAGGCAGTCGCCACGTGCGCCGAAGGCACGCAATAGCCCCAGGGCACGGGCTCCGTCCGCGCGATGAGCCTTGTCGACGGCGTTCTTCAGATGGGCATCGACAAGGCCACCTCGGCTCGCCGGCGATCAGTCGCCTCCGTCGCGCGGCAGGTCCTGTCGGCTCGGCGGCCTGTCCTCTGCCCGCAGGCTCTGCCGAATTTCACGCCAGGCGTGGATGACCTCTGCTGTCTTCGCCAAGACATCGCGGGCCTGCGACAGCAACAGGCTCAAGGCACCCGACAGAGCCAGGATCAGCAGGGCAAGGCTGTCCCAGTTCATCGGGCTCCGCCCTTCCGGACGGCCGGGCCACTGGCCTGGGCGGTTCGGCGGGGCAGCACTCTGTCGAGCCAGTCTCGATTGGCGTTGAGGTCTTCCAGCCTCCGCCGAACATCGTCGCCGTAGACAGTGTCCCCCCACCTGAAGCGGATCTGCATCACCCCTCGCACGCCGGGGCTCTGGTGCTCCAGGTAGAACGTGCACTGATAGCCGCGTGCCGTCCCCTGCAGACTGCAGTCGCAGTAGCGGCGCCTGATCCTCAGTGGCAGACCCCAGATATCGTCCATAAGGCGGTCGAGAAACGCGTCGTGTTCGAGGGATGCGTCGCGATGCGTATCCAGCTCGAAGATCCACTCGTCCCCGGTGATCCAGGCGCGAGTCGAGTAAGCGGTGCTGAAGTTCTGAAAGATCGCGATGCGGCGAAGGAGTTCTGAGCCGAGCCACGCCAGATCCCGATCCGTTTGCGTGAGTGAGGCGAACTGATGCTCGTCCTCCAGCTCGTAGGGCGACGGCCCGGTTACACCCCACAAGGGCACGAGACCGCCCTCTTCCAGGTCGCGCCTTCGTTGTGCGAGCAAGGGACGCCAGCGGGTACCCGGGGCTCCCCTCAGGACCAATCGACTTTCGGTGCCGACCAATTCGAGATGAAGATCCGCGTTGCGTACTGCAACGACACGCAGCCGCATCACACCACTGACCTGGACGCCGGGTTCTGCAGACGGAAGCAGATGCGCCAGCGCATAGTCGGCCATCGGGAACTTCCGGCCGGGGCGGGACCCACTGTGACTGTCGAGGACCACCACGGATTGTCCAGGCGTCAGACGCATGCCGGCGATTCCGACCGGATGTGCCCACCACTCCCCTCCGCGGCCAAGTTCCTTCATCACCTGAGCTTCGAGGAGTGCTTGTCCGCCGCGAGCGTCCGGAAGCAATGGAGCATGGCGATGGGCTCGAAGGGCTTCCGACGCGTATTGGAACGGCTCCCCGGAGTAGCAGCTTCGGGTGCGGGCAAGGCGGGTGAGGCGACCACCGGCGGCCATGGTGCGATCCGTCCTCGAGCGCTGCCGCCCCTGAACACTCGAAAACTGATCGGTACGCCCGAGTTTGGGCGCGCAAGAGCAGGTTTCAACCACGACAGGTGCAGCGCTGGCTTCTTCGTCCCTCTGTTGGCACTGCGGGCGGGGCAGCGCAGTGCCGGAACAGGCCGCCTATCCGGCCCGTCCGGCGATGCTGCCGTAAATCTCTGTACGTCGCAACCTGCTCGACGGGCTCGGGAAGGTGATGACGACCAGTTCCTCGAAGATGGCCCACGGGAGCCGGGCGGAGGCGGCGCACTGGCCGCTGACGAGCTTGCCGAGCAGTGCCGGTGACACGCCGCGGGGCCTCGCAACGGCGCTATGCGCTCCATGACCTCCATACGTCGACACGTTCGGAACCCCAGCGGAAAGTAGCTGTCATCGGGGTTACTACTGGGGGTCGCCCGGCCGTGCCGGGCTGCCATCCGCTCCAATGACAGGTGTTGCTACGAGCGAGCCCGCGGCGGCAAGCCTCAGCTGTTCGGTGTATGGCCGAGCTCCCGGCAACTGGACTCCCGACCGGCCTGACGTGCGTGCGCGATGCGTGAGCAGCCGGTCCATGTGGCTGATCTCCTCACACTGCATGTCTTGGACGACGTGCGTGCAGATGTCCGTGGTGATGCTGATCTGACTGTGTCCGAGGATCTCCATCACAACGCGGGGCAGAACCCCGACCGTGAACCGCGTCCGCGCCGCCGCGCGGCCTGCACCCGCCCGCCCGGGGTCCGGCACCTGGTTGCCGTCTACGACCTGCGCAAGGACCAGCTCTACGGGCACATCGAGAAGACAAAGAACAGGTCGAAGTTCCTGGAGTTCTGTCGCTACCTGCGCTCGCCCCATCCGGTCAGCACGCGCATCGCGATCATCTGCGACGACTGCTCACCCCATCCGACGACCAAATGATGCCAGCGGGTCGGGACCCGGGCCGCGGCGAACAACGTCGAGATCGCCTACACCCCCACCAACAGCTCATGGCTCGACCGGATCGAGGCCCGGTTCACCGCCCTGCGCTACTTCACCCTCGACGGGACCGACCACCCCAGCCACAAGGCCCAGGACGGCATGATCCGCCTCTACATCATCTGGCGGAACAAGCACGCCGCCGACAAGCGCCTCAGAGCCCTGGTGAGCAGGGTGAACGCAGCCTGACCGATCACGGCGACGACGGCCGTCACCACAGGTGCAGGAAGCTCCGGGCGTCGTCGTAGCCGTCGACGGCCCGACCGTCCACGTCCGTCGGGTCGGCCTCGGCCCGCGTCGCCGGCGACTGCGCCGGCGCGAGGGCTTCATCGCTGAGTCGCCCGAAGCGTCGAGCGGTGTGTCCGAGGCACAGGCCGGCCAGTCCGAGCAATTCGTCGCGATCCGGACAGTGTCAACGCGCGTCGGGCGGAGGAACCGGTACGGGTTTCGGCAGTGGCGGACGTGCCGAGGTCGTGGCGCGTGATGTCCACGGCCTCGGTGGTCGCCGGGAGGAAAGTCGGAGGTTTCGGTGACCGGGACGGTCTGCCGCGCCTGAGGGTTGAAGACCGATTCAATCCGACTCAGGAGCACCCGATGCCTGAAGAGATGCGCGGCGCGAGCTCGGCATCCCTCGAACCGCCGGTGCGGACGACGTCCGAAGGCGATGAGCTCACCGCGTCCGGGGACGAGACCTCGGCCGACGCGCCGCGTGAACACTCGGACGAGACGCGCGAGCAGTTGGCACGTGCCGTCGAGCAGTCCGGCATGCACATCGCGCGCATGGCGAAGAAGGCCGGCCGGCCGATGGCCGAGGACATGTGGCAGCAGATCCTCGTCGGCCTCGAGCGCAGGTTGCTGAGGCGCGGCCCGGTCGAGGAACTCGACCCCTATCTCAACAGCTGCGTGACCAAGGCGCTGAGCAGGTTACGGACCACGATCGAGGTTCTGGTGGGCGACGAGACGCTCGACGCGCTGCGTCAGCGGCAGCACGGCGACGAGCAGCTCGACAGCGTGCTGCTGCACAACACCGAGCTGTTCGAAGCCGCGCGCGGGGTCATCGAATCCGGTGTCCTCACCCCTCAGGAGGCCCAGGTCTACGTTCTGGCCCAGGTCCTGGGCGAGGACAACGCCGTCGTGGCCGAGTGGGTCGACCCGCCGACCACCGTCAAGGCGGTCGCGCAGGCGAAGTACAGGGCGGTGCGAAAGGTGAACAAGGCCTACCGGCAGGGCAGGTTCCGGCACCTCGGTTACGAACCTCCGCACGCCTGAGGGAGGGCTGGAGCACCCCGCTCCCGTACGGCCCGGCGACTCCGGTCCGTTCGGGGGCGGGGGGAACCAGCACCCCCGTCCGAGAAGCGGGTCCCGCGTCCCACCGGCAGGTGCGCGGGACCCGTCCCGGCTCGGCCCCGCGGTTTCCCGACCCGGAGGTTGAGCGGAAACGGCATAGGAGCGCAAAGGATGCTAACCACAGTAATCAACTCGATCGCGACACTCGGGGCCGCGTGGAGCGGCTTCGTGTCATGGTGGTTCGGGCTCGTCACACCGAAGTGCGCCGTCACCCTGCCCCGGCTCGTCCTCGCCCCCGACAGCGAGGAGACGGTTCGTACGAACCTGCCCCGGCAGGTGGTGCGGCTGTAAGGAACCACCTGCGCGGCAACGCTCGCGGCGCGTCACACGGGGAGACCCGCCGCGACGAAGGAAGGGCCTCCGGTGATCGGGGGCCCTTCCTCGTGCTGAAAGGAGGTACCGAGGCCGGCGAGCCTGCACCATCGGCACCGAGGAAACGATGAACGGCTTGATCGCGGAACTTCTCGCTCAGGGCGCGTCCTGGTACGTCGTCCTTCCCCTGCTGCTGCTCATGTCACTGATCGTGCTCATCCGCACCTTGGCCGCCGGCATCGCCGTCGTGCTCAAGGCCGTGCATCCCGGCGACTCCGCGGATGCCGTCCGGATGCAGGCCGACCGCATACGGCACCGGCAGTTCAAGGCCCGACGCCGTGACGGGAATCGACGCGCCAGGGTCGCCCGCCGGGCCTGCGTCCGAGCAGGCGTCCGCGCGTGGTTCCACAGGCGCCGCAATGCCCGCGTGATCGGCGGACCGGTTCCGGAGATCGTCCTGCCCGGGCTCGTCCTCCCCCTGGGGGATCTCCCACCTCGTTCCAGGAGCCGGGCCGCGTTCCCCCGGTGCGGCGAGAGGCACAGGGCCTGAACGCCGGACGCCCCGCAGTGGCTCCGGCGCGGCCGGTCGGCACGGGCCACCGGCCGGGCAGGACGCCGACCGGCGATCGCGGAAGGCCCGGCCGCCCACGTGCCGGAGGCCCGTGGGCGGCGTCGTGTCAGGCCGCCCCGGTGGATCCCGTCAGCTGCTCCGCGAGTTCCCGTTCGCTCTCCTCCGGGAGGGAGGTCTTGAGGACGGTGCCGCCGAAGGGTTCCACGGCCGTGGCGAAACGGTCTTCGGTGATCTTGGTGGCCATGACGACGAGCGCTGCCGAGCCGGGGGCGAGGAGGTCGCTCACCTTCTGGCGGAAGCCCCGGTCGACGCCCATCTGGTTCAGCTTGCCGATGAGGCCGCCGAGGGCCGCGCCGACCACTCCGATGCCGGGGGTCAGGACGATCATGCCGAGGACCAGGCCCCAGAGTGCTCCGGCCGTGGCCGAGAGGGCGATCTCCTCCGTCTTCGCGGGGGTGTCCACATGGGTCTCGCCGTCCTCGTCGACCCGGACGACCGCCAGGCCCTTCAGTTCGACGACATGGTCGTCGCGCAGCTTCTGGACCGTCTTGAACGCCTTGCGGGCCACGGCGTGGTCGTCGTAGCCGATGACGATGAGTTCGGACATGGGGGTCTCCTCTGTGGAGGGGTGCGACAGCGGTTCAGTACCTCTGCGCCTTGGTCAGCCTCGCCGTCAGCACCGGTTCGGCCGGCTGCCGGCTGACGACCAGGGGCTGTTTCCGGTCGCCCGGTGCCAGCTCCTCGGCGCCCGCGTACCGGGTCTCGACGACCTTGCCCGACGGGTCCAGGAAGTCGACCTGGGCCGCGTACGAGGCCTTCTCGTCCGTCTTGTTGGTGATGGTGACGACCACGGCGAGCAGGCCGTTCGCGTCGGCTCTCGGCTTGCCCGTCAGCGCGATCTCGCCCAGGGCGTTCCCCCGGCCCTCCACGCCCTTCAGGGCGTCCTGGGCCTGCTTGCGGGAACGTTCCGTCTCGGCGCCGATCGACGCCGCGCGCTCCGACTCCCGCGCGGAGGCCGAGGCCGCCGCGGACGACGCCGACTCGCGCGCGGCGGAGGCCGCCGAGGACGCCGCCGAGGCGAGGCCGGAGGGGGCCCCGCCGGAGAAGGAGGCGGTGTCGGGCGGCGTGGGGGCGCCGCTGAACGTCGGGGCGCCGCCCTCGTCGCCCCCCGAGTCGCAGGAGACCAGGCCGGCCGCGCCGAGCGCGGTGACGACGACGGCGACGGCGGCGCCCGCCGCCCGGGTGCGGAGCCGTTTTCCGGCGGTGGTGCGGGAGGGGGTGGTGTTCATGAGGGTCTCCGGGAGTCAGTAGCGCAGTACGGCGGCGATGCGGGCGACGTCGGACAGGGAGTCGTCCCGGACGAACCGCACCTCGGCACCGGTCTCCAGGGCCTGTTCGACGATCTCGTCCACGATGTCGTCGCGGGCGTCCAGGTCGGAGGCCTCCGCCGGTTCGAGGTGGTCCCCGTGGTCCCGTACGGCCGCCCGGTAGTGCTCCTCGACCGCGAGCAGGTGGATCCGGCCCTCCCGCGCCGCCCGCCACACCTCGTCGAGGCCGCCGGCGTACTCCCGCCGGCCCCGGGCCGCGTCCAGTTCGGCCAGGACGGTGGTCGTCAGGGCCGCCTCGTGGGCCTCCGTCAGGGGCTCGAGCGCCTTCCGCACGGCCTCGGCCGGCCCGTGCCCCAGGCCGCCCTGGTGGACCGGGACCGTCCCCTGCGGCAGGGACCCGGTCTCCTCCAGGAGCGAGACGGCGGGCGCCTCGCCGAGCACGTACAGCGGACGCGGCTCGGACGCGAGGACGGTCCGCAGCGCCTGGTGCGCGTCCCGGAGGAAGGTGCGGGTGTCCTCGTCCTGGAACGTGCTCGGCACCTCCCCGACCCGCTCCTCCCGCTCCACGTCCTGGGGCTCCAGGCTCCGCGTGAACGGGAAGCCGTCCCCCGTGTGCTCGACGGTCCGCTCCGGACCGCCGCTCCACAGCGAGACCCGGTCGGCGGCCACGGTCAGCGCCCAGTACGGGCGTTCGGCCGCCTGCGCGGCGACGAGGTTGCGGGTGAGGAAGGTGTCCGCGAGGACCACCCGCTCCGGCACCTCCCGGGCCACCGTCCACACCTGGTGCTCGCCGGGCGCCACGAAGACCACCAGGCCGTCCTCCGCGTGCACGAGGTCGATCTCGGCGGCGGCCCGCTCCAGCTGGTCGAGCACGTCCGCGCGCCGCTCCCGCGTCACTCCCGGGTCCTCGTCCAGGGCCTTCTCGGCCCGCGCGAGGAGGTTGCGCAGCCGTACGGGGTCCTGGGCGCTGTCCGGCTCGCGGCGGTGGGTCGGCATCACGAGCGACACGGCGGGGTACGGGCGGGGCCGGCGCAGCTCGGCGAGCGCGTCGGCACTGAGCGCGGGGTGCATGGGAGGCCTTTCGGGTGGGGGAGGGAGGGGGCGGGGCCGCGTGCGTGCGGCGGTACGGGCTCCCGCGCGCGTACGGGGCGGACTCCCGTGCACGCACGGGCGGGTCCCGGGTCCCGGGTCCCGGCCCGCGGGGCCGTGGTGGCGGAGGCGGGGGGCCTAGGGAGTCGTGGCGGAGACGTGGACCGGGCCCGGGGCGTCCGGGCGGCCCGTGAGCCGTTCGGTCAGTTCCCGTTCGTCCTCGTCGCTGAGCGAGGTCTTCAGGACCGTGCCGCCGTGCGGCCGCATCGCCGCCGTGAACTTGTCGTCCGTGAGCTTCGACGCCATGAGCACGACCGCCGCCGAGCCCGGCTTCAGCAGGTCGCCCACCTGCTCGCGGAAGCGGTCGTCGACGCCCGACTTGGCGAGTCCGCCGACCAGGCCGCCCAGGGCCGCGCCCGTCACGAGGCCGACGCCGGGCAGCAGGAACAGGATCCCGAAGATCGCTCCCCACAGGGCGCCCGTGGCGGCGGTGGCGGCGACGACCCGGGCGGAGGTGTCGACGTGGGTGCGCCCTTCGGCGTCGACCGAGACCGTCGCGAGCCCGTTCAGGCGCACGACGTGGTCCCGTTGCAGGTCCTGCACCGTGCCGAGGGCCCGCTCGGCCTCGGCGGGGTCGTCGTAGCCGATGACGATGAGCTCGGACATCCCTGTCCACCTCCAGAAGGCGCCGTGCGGGGCACCACGGTCCACGCACCGACATCCTTGTCCGGAATGTCCGTTTTCGCGACTCGGTGGAGGCGCACGGGGACCCTGCGGAGGTCTCCTAAGGGCGGCGGCTCAGCGCAGTTCCTCCGGGCAGGCCGTGCCCCGGGAGAGCTTGTACGGGGAGCCGAGGCGGTAGACGCCCGCCTTCGGCGCGAGGAGCTCCGTCCACTCGTCGCCCTCCGCGTCCGCCTCCGTCCGGAACAGGCAGCCCTCCTCGTTGGCGAAGACCTTGGGAAGCTCGGTCTCCGACTCCTCGCGGGCCAGCTTCGACTCCTCGGTCTCCTGCGGCGGCTCGATCTTGCCGCCGTGCTCGTCCATGAGGGCGAGCCACGGCGAGTACGGCACGCGGATGAGGACCCGGCCGGGGCTGTCGACCCGGATGACGACCTCGTTCGCCGCCACGCTCTCGACCCGGGCGGGCGGCTCCGCCAGCGGGGTCGGGTCCGCGACCTCGTACAGGCGCCAGTTCGCGTCCGACCAGACCTGCTTCAGGTACGGCAGTCCCTCGTCGACCAGCTCCGCCTCCCGCTCGGCGCCCGAGTCGGGGGCGCCGGTCGGCAGGACCACGAAGTGGACGGCCCAGCGGTCGAGCCAGTCCTGGTAGTTCACGGCGTTGAGGGTGTCGTCGTAGAAGAGCGGGTTGCGCTCCATGTCGGCCTGCCGGTTCCAGCCCCGCGCCAGGTTGATGTACGGGCTGAGCGCGGAGGACTCGCGGTGGCTGGAGGCCGGCACGACCTCGACCCGCGCCTTGCCCGCGCCCCGCACCTGGAGCTGGTGGACCAGCGGGGCCAGCTCGCGCGCCCAGGAGGCGTCCGGGGCGGTGCGGATGACGTCGTCGACGCCCTTGAAGCCGATCCAGAAGTTCAGGCCCGCGAAGGCGAGCAGCAGCGCGTACCAGCGGCGCGAGCGCGGCGCGGTGTACGGCAGGGCGGCGAGCAGCACGACCCCGGCGAAGAGCATCGGCAGCCGGGAGATGTTCGAGCCGATCTGGGAGTCGATCGCCCAGGTGAGGAAGGTGCCCACCACGTACACGGCGGCGGCGACGCGGACCGTCCGCCAGTCCTTCGGCACGAGGAGGACGATCAGGGCCCCGAAGACCATCGGCAGCGCGGCCGAGCCGAAGGCCATCGGCTGCGTGCCCGAGAAGGGGAAGAGCCAGGAGGAGAGGGCGACCACGACCACGGGGGCGAGGCCGAGGGCGTACGCGCCGGGGCGCCGCTTGTTGAGGAAGAGCGCCGCCGCCGCCACCCCGAGGAAGAGGCCGGCGACCGGGCTGCACGCGGTCGCGAGCCCGGCGAGCGGGGCGGCGACCACCGCTTTGGCCCAGCGCTTGCGGCGCCAGCGGTGCGGCCAGCAGAAGACGGCGGCGACCGCGCCGACCGCGAACATCATGCCGAGGCCGAAGGTCACCCGGCCGGACAGGGCGTTGCAGAGGAAGGCGAAGACGCCCGCGACCGCGCAGGCCATCGAATTGCGGACGGCCCGCACCCGCACCAGGATCAGCGCGGTCAGCGCGGCCGACAGGGTCCCCGCGACCATCATCGTGGTGCGGACGCCGAGCACCGACATCAGGTACGGCGAGACGACGCTGTACGAGACCGGGTGCATCCCGCCGTACCAGGCGAGGTTGTACGCGGAGTCCGGGTGCCGTCCGACGAACTCGGCCCACGCGTCCTGCGCGGCCAGGTCCCCGCCGCTGTTGGCGAAGAGGAAGAACCAGAGGACGTGGGTGAGGGCGGCGAGTCCCGTGGCCACCAGGACGGTGTGGCGGCGCTTGCGCCGCCGGGCCGGAGCGATCGTCTCCGGGGCGGGCCGCTGCGCCGGAAGCGGTATTCGCGAGAGCGAAGGGACCGCGGGGGCGGCGACGGTTCCGGTGAGGGTGCCGGGGACGGCGGCGCCCCCGGACGCGAGGGGGGTGCCGTCGGACGGATCGGACGGGACCGACCGGTCCGAGGGGCCCGAGGGATCCGGGGGGAGGTCCGCGCGGTCGGCGCGTGTCGGCTCGGCGGTGGTCACTGCGGCCCTTTCCCGTACGTCCCGTCTCACTCCGCGCGGAGGTCCACGCGCGCTTCTCGTCCCCCGGAAACGCTAACAGCAGGACGCCCCGGAGAACCGGGGCGTCCTGCCGGTCGGTCGACCCGCCCGGTCAGCCCACGCGGGTGAGCTTCTTGTCGAAGCCCGGCTCCGCCAGGTCGGCCTGGAGGGCCACCGGGGAGCTGACCCTGCCCGCGCCCGTGCCGATCGAGACCTGGCCGACGACGTCGCCCGCCCTGCCGCTGTGCGGGACGCTCTTCCCGCCGTCGGTGAGGTCCAGCGTCACCTTCAGGCCCGGCCAGCCGACCGCCTTGAGCTCCTTGGTGGCGACGACCGGGGTCTTTCCGCCGAGTCCGTCGTCGACGTAGCCGAGGACCTGGCCCTTGCGGACCACGGCCGCCGAGGTGACGTCCTCCTGCGCCTGCTTGATCAGCTCGTAGCTGTAGTCGATGGAGAGCTTGAGCTTGTCGTCGAGGATCCGGGCGTTCTTGGCCCCCATCACGATGCCGAGGATGCGGCGGTTCTGGCCGTCGACGATCGTGTTCGCCGACCAGAGCAGGTTGCCGCCGGCCGGGGTGGAGGAGCCGGTCTTGATGCCGCTGACGCCGGGCTTCAGCAGGATGCTGTTGTTGTTGTAGATCGTCCCGGGGATGCCGTCGATGGTGACCTCCGGCAGGTTCACGATGTCGCGGAACACCTCGTACTGCATGACCGCCTTCGCCAGCTTGAGCTGGTCCTTCGGGGTCGAGACCGTGCTGTCCAGCAGGCCGGACGGGTCCGTGTACGTGGACTGGGTCATGCCCAGCTCCTTGGCGGCGGCGTTCATCTTCTCGACGAACGCGGCCTCGGAACCGGCGTCCCAGCGGGCGAGCAGCCGGGCCACGTTGTTGGCGGAGGGGATCATCAGGAGCTGGAGCAGCTCCTTCTGCGAGAAGGTCTGGCCCTCCTGGACGGGCGCCTTCGACTCGTGCGCCGCCTTCCCCTGGTCGGCGGCCTTCTTGTCGATCGCGATCTCGGGACCGTTCTGCTTCCCCTTGAGGGGGTGGTCGCGGAGGATCACGTACGCCGTCATCGTCTTGGTGACGGACGCGATCGGAGCCGGCTTCTGCGGCCCGTACGCGCCCATGGAGCCGACGCCCTCGACCTCGACGGCGCCCTGGCCCTCGCCGGGCCACGGCATCTTCAGCTCGCCGCCCTCGAAGGTGAAGGTCGGTGCGGCGGAGAGCTTCAGGGCGGGCGCGGGCAGCGGGCGGACCATCTGCGCGATCGCGAAGACGATCAGGAGGAGCAGGACCAGGGGGGTCCAGATCCGGACCCGGCGGAGGGTCGTCCGCAGCGGGCTCGGCGGCGGGGGCGGGGTGTTCGTCAGCTCCGCGAGCAGGTCGAGCGGGGGGAGCGGGGGCAGCGGCTGCTGCCGGGTCCGCTCCGGCTCGGTGAGCGCCGCCGGCACGGGGGCGTCGGAGGCCTTGGCTTCCTTGGATTCCCTGGGGGCGGTCTCGGCCTCCGGTGCCTTCCGCTCGGCCGGGATGTCGGGCCGCAGCGGCAGGAAGGTGCTGGTGCGCTCGCTGTCGCTGTCGGTGTCCGTGCCTGCGGCCGTGCCCGTACCCGTGCCCACGGAACCGGCCGGAAGCTTCAGGGCGGTCGTCGGCTGGTCCACGGGCGGACGGACCATCTTGAACATGGCCGTCGGCTGGTCGACGGGCTTCTCGTCGTCGACGTCCTGAGAGTCCTCGGCGTCGTCGGCGTCTTCGGAGACCTCGGCGTCTTCCGCGTCGTCGGCCTCCTCGGCGGGCTCCGGGGCCTTCGTCGCCCCGGGCCTCGCGTCGGCGTCCGGCTTCCGGGCGGCGAACCAGGAGTCGGCGGACGCCTTGTCCTCGGCGGGGGCCTCGTCGTCGGAGTCGGCACCGTCGGAGTCGGTGTCGGCGTCCACGGGCGCGGCAGCCGTCCCGTCCTCGTCCGTCTCCGCCCCGTCCACGGCCTCGGCGGGCTCCGGGGTCTCCTCGGACGCGGTGGGCTCCCCGGCGGGCTTCACCGGGTCCTCGGGCTCGTCCGTGGTGGCGACCCACGCCGCCACGGCCGCCTTGAGCCGCTCGCTCTCCGGCTCCGGCGCCTCCTCCGACGACTCCGGCGACTCCGAGTCCGCCTCGGAGTCCGAGTCCGGCTCCTCCGGCTCGGCGTCCCCCTTCGGGGCGTCGTCGCCGGACGTACGCGGCGTCAGGTTCTTGAACACGGCGGTCGGCCGGTCCACCCGCACCGGGGAGTCCGGAGCCTCGGACGAGGACGCCGAGGCCTCCGCCGAGGACGACGCGATCGACTCGGCCGACGAAGGCTCTGACTCCCGGAGCGCGGAAAGCCGGGGATCCCGGCCGCCGCCGCCCGAGGCCGCCGCCGTCTCCCGCGACGACCCCTGCTGCTCCGCCCTGTCGGGGGACTCGCCCGCCACCGTGCCTCCTCCATGCGTCATGCGTACGTCCGAACCGTCTACCAGTGTCCTGTGTGAACCCCTTGGCCCCCGTGCTAGACGAGAACGACATACCTACCGGTTCCCGGATGAACCACCCGGGTGCTCTCGACAGATGAATGTGAGAGGGGTCACCCTGTCATTCATCCACGCGGGGAGGCATGGATGGGCAGGAGCCGCAGAACCATTCCGGAGGAGCTTCTGCTGCTCGCTCTGGACCCGACCACGGGTACCACAGCGCAGCCGCAGTCGCTCGACCTCGGCCTGGCCGGAGCACAGCTAGTGGAGCTGGCGCTGGCAGGCCGGATAGCCCCTGACGGGGATCGTATCGCCGTGGTGATGCCACGGCCGACCGGAGATCCGACACTGGACTCCGCGCTGGAACTGCTGCGCAGGCGCGGCAGCCCGGTTCGGGCCGTCCACTGGATAGGCGGGCCCCGACTGGGGCTCCGTCAGACGTATCTCTCGCATCTGGAGCGATGCGGCATGGTGCATGCCGTGGAGGGCCAGATGTGCGGGGTGTTGCCGACGACTCGCTACCAGGCGACGGACACGGCGATCAGTCGGGAGATCCGTTCCCGGCTGGACAGTGCGATCCGCACCGGCGTACCGCCGGACCCGCGGACCGCGGCGCTTGCCGCGCTGGCCCATGCGGTCGGTCTCGGGAAGCACCTCTACCCCGGCAACGAAGGACGGTCGTCGCGGTCCCGGCTGCGCGACCTGATCCGGCACGACCCGATGGGCGGTCTCGTGGCGCACGCCGTGATGGACGTCCAGAACGGCGCGGGGGCGCAACCGCGCCGAAGCGCCCAGGGCGTTCCGGCGCAGCCACGCGGCGGCATGGCCCGCGCGGCGGCGCACTGAGCACCACGGCGCACGAAGCACCACCGAGCACCACGGCACCGAGGCGCCGCACGAACCATCACGGGAGCCGCACAGCAGTGCGGGGCGGTCTGGACGACCGCCCCGCACATGTGCGTTGTCCCCGTTTCCCAGCGCACGCACGGCCTTTGGTGGCAGTCTGCCAAGCGGTAGGTACGCAGAGCTACGCAGCAGACAGCCGGAGGTGCAGTTTCCGTGGCGTCCAACGTCAACCCCACCGTCAGGCGACGCCGATTGGGCCAGGAGCTGCGCAAGCTCCGGGAGGCGAAGAACATGACGGCCGAGCAGGTCGCCGAGCGCCTGCTCGTCTCCCAGTCCAAGATCAGCCGCCTGGAGAACGGCCGTCGTTCCATCAGCCAGCGTGACGTCCGCGACCTGTGCGGCGTGTACGAGGTCGAGGACGAGCGCATGGTCGAGTCCCTCATGCAGATGGCCAAGGACTCGCGCCAGCAGGGCTGGTGGCACGCCTTCGGCGACATCCCGTACAGCGTCTACATCGGTCTGGAGACGGACGCGGAGAGCCTGCGGATGTACGAGCCGCAGATCATCCCCGGACTGCTCCAGACCCACGAGTACGCCGAGGCCGTGATCGCCGGCGCGCTGCCGGAGTCGACGCCCGCGGACATCGAGAAGCGGGTCCAGGTCCGCACCCGCCGCCAGGAGCGGATCCGGGACGAGGAGCGTCCGCTGCGTCTCTGGGCCGTCATCGACGAGGGCGCGCTGCACCGGATCGTCGGCAGCAGGCAGTTGATGGTGCAGCAGCTGGAGCACCTGCTCGAACAGTCGCAGCTGCCGCACGTCACCGTGCAGGTGATGCCGTTCGACATGGGCGCGCACCCGGGGATCAGCGGGCAGTACTCGATCCTGGAGTTCCCGGACACCTCGGACTCCAGCGTCGTCTACATCGAGGGCGTCACGAGCGACCTGTACCTGGAGAAGACCCAGGACGTCGGCAAGTACAGCGTCATGTACGAGCACCTCAGGGCGCAGGCGCTGAACGTCGACCAGACCAGGGAGTTCATCTCGAAGATGGCCAAGAAGCACGCCCAGGGCTGAGGCCCGGACCGGGTGGGCAGGCACGGTACACCCGGTCATCGCTCCCACGGAAGCCCGGTTGGAATATGCCACTCGGACGTGTGAACGCCGGTCACGTCGCCCGGGACCGGCGAGTAGCGTCGATCACGTCGTCAAGAACGTTGGCGCGACACATCCCTGGCAGAGACTGGCAGAACCGGAGCTGAGCAGCATGGCGATTATTCAGGGTGGTACGGACACCTGGACGAAGTCCTCCTACTCGGGTGGGAACGGGGCCTGCGTCGAGGTGAAGTCCCCCGTCGCGGCCGCGATCGCGGTGCGGGACTCGAAGGCCCCCGAGGGCCCGTCCCTCGCGTTCGGACCGGGTTCCTGGAACGCCTTCGTCGGCGAGGTGAGCACCGGGGCCCTCTAGTCCCCCGGGGCCGTCCGGCCCCCGGTGCCCGTGCGCGGTCACCAGTGGTACGCAGTGCGAAAGAGCCCTCTCGTCCGGTCCGCCGTCCTGGCCGAGGGGGCTCGGTCCTTTTCCGGAACGGCCCGCCCGCGCGTCAGCCCCTCGGGTAGCGCGCCAGCCAGCCCGGCGCGGACTCCTCGGGGGTGTGCAGGGCGGCGCCCTGGGTCATCTCCATCGAGAAGTCGTCCGCCAGCTCCAGGACCGTCCCGCGGCCCTCCAGATCAGCCAGCCAGGCCGGCGGGAGGGCCGTCTCGCCGTGCAGGGCGCCGAGTAGGGCCCCGGTGAGCGCGCCGGTCACCGACGAGGGCCCGTCGTGGTTCACGGCGAGCCGCAGCCCGTGCCGTACGTCCTCGCCGACCAAGGCGCAGTAGACGGCCGCCGCGAGCTGCCCCTCGGCCCGGTCCCCGTCCGCCCCGAGGGCGGTCACCCGCTCCGCGTCCGGGACTCCCTCCCGTACGGCTCCGAGGGCACGGCCGAGCGCCTCGGTGACCGGCTCGTGGCCGGGGCGCGTCGCGAGCTGCTCCAGGGCTCCGGCCACCGCCGCCTCCACGGAGCCGCCGCGGGCCAGGCCGTGGACGGTGACGGCGAGGGCGCCCGCCGCGAGGAGGGCGGCCGGGGCGCCGTGCGTCTGGGCGGCGCACTCCACGGCGAGCCGGCAGACGAGCTGCGGCTCCCAGCCGACGAGCAGTCCGAAGGGGGCCGAGCGGGCGAGGGCGCCGGAGTCGCCGGCCTCCGGGTTCTTGGGCTTGCCGGGGGTGCCGAGGCGTTCGTCGCCGAGGCCGGTGAGGCAGGCGCGGGGCGGGTTGCGGCGGGCGTAGAGCCACTCCTCGTTGGCGAGCCAGCCGTTGTCCTTGCGGCGCTCGTCGGGTCCCCAGTCGCGCTGGGTGGCGGCCCAGCGCAGCTGGGCCCGGTGGACGTCGGTGGGCGGGTGCCAGGCGCCGGTGTCGCGGCGGACCTGGGCGCGGATCAGGCCGTCGACGGTGAAGAGGGCCGTCTGGGTGGCGGCGGTGACGGCGCCCCGGCGGCCGAAGGCGGGGACGGGGTCGGTGAGTCCGTCAGGTCCGTGGGCCTCGCGCAGTTCCGCGAGGGAGGATCCGTCGGCGCCCGCCCCCAGCGCGTCGCCGAGCGCCCCGCCGAGCAGACAGCCCCGTACCCGGGCCCGGAAGTCCTGCTGCTCGGCACGGCCCCACACGGCCGCGGCTGTGGTGGTCACGACCTGCCCTCCCCCGGTCGGCGGTTCGCTGTCGGTTCCCTGGCCGCACTGTAATGGACCGGATACGGGCCTTCGCGGGCCCGGAACGTTATGTGTTCCGACGTCCCCGGGGCCCGTTCCGACCACAGTCCGGGGGATGCGTCCTCACTCCGCCGGGAGCACGGGGAGGAGTTCCGGCAGGTGCCCGTCGGAGGCCTCGGCCGTGCGCCGCCGCTCCTCCGGCACCTCCCCGTAGAGGGTCGTGCGGGGCTTCGCCGGGCGGCCCGCCGCCTCCGCGATGGCCTCCAGGTCCCCGATGGAGCGGTACGAGCCGTAACTCGATCCCGCCATGCGGGAGATGGTCTCCTCCATGAGGGTGCCGCCCAGGTCGTTGGCGCCCGAGCGGAGCATCTCGGCGGCGCCCTCCGCGCCCAGCTTCACCCAGCTGGTCTGGATGTTGGGGATGTGGGGGTGGAGGAGGAGGCGGGCCATGGCGGTGACCGCGCGGTTGTCGCGGACGGTGGGACCGGGGCGGGCGATGCCGGCGAGATAGACGGGGGCGTTGGTGTGGATGAAGGGGAGCGTCACGAACTCGGTGAAGCCGCCCGTCTCCTGCTGGATGCCGGCCAGGGTGCGGAGGTGGCCGAGCCAGTGCCGGGGCTGGTCCACGTGTCCGTACATCATCGTGGAGGAGGAGCGCAGGCCCAGTTCGTGGGCGGTGGTGATCACCTCGATCCAGGTGGCGGTGGGCAGCTTGCCCTTGGTGAGGATCCAGCGGACCTCGTCGTCGAGGATCTCGGCGGCCGTGCCGGGGATCGAGTCGAGCCCGGCCTCCTTCGCGGCCGTCAGCCACTCGCGGATCGAGAGGCCCGTGCGGGAGGCGCCGTTGACGACCTCCATCGGGGAGAAGGCGTGCACGTGGATGCCGGGGACGCGTTCCTTCACAGCGCGGGCGACGTCGAAGTAGGCGGTGCCGGGCAGGTCGGGGTGGATGCCGCCCTGCATGCAGACCTCCACCGCGCCGACCTCCCAGGCCTGTTCGGCACGGTCGGCGACCTGGTCGAGGGAGAGGGTGTACGCGTCGGCGTCGGTGCGGCGCTGGGCGAAGGCGCAGAAGCGGCAGCCGGTGTAGCAGACGTTGGTGAAGTTGATGTTCCGGGTGACGACGTACGTGACGTCGTCGCCGGCCACCGACTTCCTGAGGTCGTCGGCGATCCGGGTCAGGGCGTCCAGGGCGGGGCCGTCGGCGTGGAGGAGGGCCAGGGCCTGCGGGTCGGTGAGCCGGGTGGGGTCGTCGGCGGCGACGGCGAGCGCCTCGCGGACGTCGGTGTCGATGCGCTGCGGGACCATCCCGGGGGCGGCGGCCTCGCGCAGCGCCTCCCAGTCGCCGTACACCTCGTCGAAGTCCTCGCGCCGGTCGCCGGTGCGGCCCTCGGTGTCGACGGTGCGGTGCAGGTCGGTGCGGCCGGTGGCGGTGAAGGCCTCGTCGGGCTCCTGCCAGGGCAGGCCGCGCACGGGTGCGTCGGGGTTCGCCAGGCCCGTCTCCGGGTCGGCGAGGGCGCGGACGTGCGGGAGGAGCCGGGGGTCGAGCCAGGGTTCTCCCCGGGTGACGAACTCGGGGTAGACGCAGAGGCGTTCGCGCAGCTCGAAGCCGGCGGCGGCGGACCGGGCGGCCAGTTCCTCGATCTTCGGCCAGGGCCGCTCGGGGTTGACGTGGTCGATGGTGAGCGGCGAGACCCCGCCCCAGTCGTCGACGCCGGCCGCGATGAGCCGCTCGTACTCGGCGTCGACCAGGTTCGGCGGGGCCTGGAGGCAGGCGGAGGGGCCCATGATCAGGCGGGCGACGGCCACGGTGGCGACCAGGTCGTCCAGCTCGGCGTCCGGCATCCCGCGCATCGCCGTGTCCGGCTTGGCGCGGAAGTTCTGGATGATCAGCTCCTGGATCGAGTGGTGGGCGCGCGCGATCCGGCGCAGCGCGAACAGCGACTCGGCCCGCTCCTCCGGGGTCTCCCCGATGCCGAGCAGCAGCCCCGAGGTGAAGGGCACGGAGGAGCGGCCTGCGTCCTCCAGGACCCTGAGCCGCACGGCCGGTTCCTTGTCGGGGGACCCGTGGTGGGGGCCGCCGGGCTCGGACCACAGCCGGGTCGCGGTCGTCTCCAGCATCATCCCCATCGAGGGCGCGACGGGCTTGAGCCGCTGGAAGTCGGTCCAGGACAGGACCCCGGGGTTGAGGTGCGGGAGCAGCCCGGTCTCCTCCAGGATGCGGATCGCCATGGCCCGCACGTACGCGATCGTGTCGTCGTAGCCGTGCGCGTCGAGCCACTCGCGCGCCTCCGGCCAGCGGTCCTCGGGCTTGTCCCCGAGCGTGATCAGGGCTTCCTTGCAGCCGAGCGCGGCGCCGCGCCGGGCGATGTCGAGGACCTCGTCGGGCGACATGAACATCCCGTGCCCGTCCCGGCGCAGCTTGCCGGGGACGGTGACGAAGGTGCAGTAGTGGCACTTGTCGCGGCAGAGGCGGGTGAGCGGAACGAACACGCTCTTGGAGTACGTGATGACCCCCGGCCGCCCGGCCGCCTCCAGACCGGCGTCCCGCACGCGCCCGGCGGACGCCACCAGATCCGTCAGATCGTCCCCGCGCGCCCGCAGCAGCACGGCGGCCTCGGTGACGTCGAGCGCGACCCCGTCCCTGGCCCGCCTCAGGGCCCGGCGCATGGCGTTCTCGGTCGGACGTGCTGCCTGGTGATCCGTCATGCCCCGAGCATACGAGCGGGTACGGGGAGGGGACCGGGACCCCGCACCCGGCCCGCCCGCGTCCGGCCCTTCCGCGCCCGGCTCCCCCTGTACCCGGCCCGCCCGCATCCGGCCCTTCCGCGCCCGGCCCTCCCGCGTCCGGCTCCCCTCCCCCTACCGTGGCCCGGTGCTGAAGCGAATCGAGACGTACTACGACACCGTCCCCCGGTCCTCCGCCCGCGCCGAGGAGTTCGGGCCGCTGACCCTGTTCGTACGGGAGGGGGAGGGCTGGCCCTTCTACGCGCGGCCCGCGCCCGGGCACGAGGGGGAGGTCCCGGTCGCGGCCGTGGAGCGGGTGCGGGCCCGGCAGCGGGAGTTGGGGGCGCCCGAGGCCTTCGAGTGGGTCGCGGAGACGGCTCCGGGGCTGCGGGCGGCCGTGGAGGCGAGCGGGCTCGCCGTGCACGAGCACCCGCTGATGGTCCTGGAGGGCCCGGGGCTCGCCGTGCCGGAGCCCGGGGGCGCCACCGTACGGATGGTGGACGCGGGCGACCCGGGTCTGGAGAGCGCCGTCGCCGCCCCGTACGCCGCCTTCGGCTTCCCGCCGGAGCCCGGCGTCGCCGGGCGGACCGCCGAGCGGATCACGGCCGGCCTGACCCGGCTGGCGGCGGCCTTCGACGACACGGAGGGCGGTACGAGAAGGAGTGTCGCCCTCGCGGCCGGGCAGTACCAGCCCGTGGGGGACGTCGCCGAGGTCGTCGGCGTGGGCACCGTCCCGGCGGCCCGGCGCCGGGGGCTCGGCCTCGCGGTCACGGCCGCCCTGGTCGCGGACGCCCGGGCCCGGGGCGCGGAGCTGGTGTTCCTGTCGGCCTCGGACGCGGACGTGGCCCGGCTCTACGGCCGGCTCGGCTTCCGCACGGTCGCGACCGCCCTCATCGCGGAGGCGTAGGGACCGGGAAGAAATTTCGGGGAGGGTGCCGCCGTCGTGTCACATCCCCGGCCTCCGTTCCGTCATCGCGGTGACAGCACGTCCCGAACGAGACGCCGAGGAGCGATCACCATGGCGCACACCCCCGAGGCCCGCATGACCAACCCCGCCTACGTCCTGCCCGACGCGGGCGCCGCGATCCAGGGCCTCGTGAAGGCCGCCCGCCAGGGCGGGGTCTCCGAGGAGATCCTGGAGCTCGTGCACCTGCGGGCCAGCCAGATCAACGGCTGCGGCTTCTGCGTGGACTACGGCGTGAAGAACGCCCGGAAGGAGGGCGTGAGCGACGACAAGCTGTTCGCGGTCGCCGCGTGGCGCGAGTCCCCGCACTTCTCGGACGAGGAGCGGGCGGCGCTCTCGCTCGCCGAGCACGCGACCCGCATCGCCGACAGCACAGACGCCGTGCCGGACCCGGTGTGGGACGCGGCGGCCGACCACTTCGACGAGAAGCAGCTCGCCTCGATCGTGCTGATGATCGGCCTGACGAACTTCTTCAACCGGCTGAACGTCACCGTCCGGCAGCCGGCGGGCGTGGCCCTCTGACCGCACGGGGCCCGGTGGTACGGGGCCCGGTGGTACGGGGTTCGACCGCACCAGGTCGTCCCGCATCACCTCGGCCCGCAGCTCGGCGACGGACTCGACGTCCGTCGCCCGGCCGGGGCGCAGCGTCCGGTCGGTCGTCTCCCCCGCGGTTCTCATGGGCGCATCCTGGGCGGGGCCGCGACCGGCGCCCCGGACGGACGAAGGCGGCGGGACCCCCCACGGGCCCGCCGCCTTCGCGTCTCTCGTGACTCAGGAGCGTCCGGTCAGTCCGCCACCACCAGGGACGGAGTCTCCTTGGTCAGGACCTCGCCGCGGAAGAAGGCCGGGCTGCGGCGCTGCATGACCAGCATGATCACCACGCCGAGGAGCAGCAGACCGACGCCGATCACGAAGACCGAGCCCATGCCGAGGACGGCGGAGCCGGAGCCGTACGCCGGGTCCCACATGTCGTACAGGGTCTTGCCGAAGACGGCGGTGAGCATGAGGCCGCCGAGCAGCGGCATCAGGCCCTTGAAGGCGAAGTCGCGGAAGGAGCGGAACAGCTCCTTGCGGAAGTAGCGGACGCAGGCGAAGGCCGTGAGCGCGTAGTAGAAGCAGATCATCAGGCCGAGGGCGTAGATGGTGTCGACCAGGACGTGCTCGCTGACCAGGGTCATCACGGTGTAGAAGACCCCGGTGGCGACGCCCGCCACGACGGTGGCCCGGCCGGGGGTCTTGAAGACCGGGTGGACCTCGGTGAAGGACTTCGGCAGCGCCTCGTACGTGGCCATCGCGAGGACCGTGCGGGCGACCGGGATGAAGGTCGTCTGGAGGCTCGCGGCGGCGGAGGCCAGGACCGCGACGAAGAGCAGGATGCCGAGCGTGGGGCCCATGACGGGGCCGGCGAGGGCGGCGAAGACGTTGTCGGAGGTCTCCGGGTTGGCGAGGCCGAGGCCCTTCTCGCCGGAGCCGACGACCATCTGCGCGGCGATGCCGGTGGCCAGGTAGGAGCCGACCAGGACGACCATCGCGATGAGGGCGGCGCGGCCGGGGGTCTTCTCGCTGCCGGTGGTCTCCTCGTTGGTCGCCATGCAGGCGTCCCAGCCCCAGTACATGAAGATCGAGAGCGAGAGTCCGGCCGTGAAGGCGGCGAAGGACTGCACCGCGAAGGGGTTCATCCAGGACCAGGAGAAGTCGACCGAGGTCTCGAAGGAGCCGGCCTTCGAGAGGGCCATGCCGACGAAGACGGCGAGGACGACGAGCTGGAGGCCGACGAGGGTGTACTGGACGCCCTTGGTGGCGGTCATGCCGCGGTAGCTGATGGCGGTGGCGGCGGCGATGAGCGTGAGGCAGGTGACGATGTGGACGGCCTTGTTGCCGTCCAGGGCGGCGACGGACTCGCTGCCGGTGATCTCGCCCGCGAGGAGCCAGAAGTAGGAGGTCGCGACGCCGGCCAGGTTGGAGAGCACGATGATCGTCGCGATCACGAGGCCCCAGCCGCACATCCAGCCGATCTTGGGCCCGAAGGCCTTCACGGTCCAGGTGAAGGAGGTGCCGCAGTCCGGCATGGCCTTGTTGAGCTCCCGGTACGCGAAGGCGACGAGGAGCATCGGGAGGAAGCCCGCGAGGAAGACGGCGGGCATCTGGAGTCCGACCTCGCCGGCGGTGGAGCCGAGCGTGGAGGTCAGACAGTAGACGGGGGCGACGGTGGAGACGCCGATGACGGCGCTGCCGAGGAGGCCGACGGAATTGCCGCCGAGGCCTTTGGTGCGCACGCCGTGCGTGTCGCCCGGGGCGTCGACGCCCCTTACCGTGTCTCCGGCCAGCGGCCGTGCTTCCACCTGAGTCATGAACAGGACGTTAAATGCTGCGGTTTCCACATCCGGAAGATCGCAATCCTCTCGCGTGATCGATCATCGCCTTGCATTGGGCGGGTCGAAGCGGCCGATCGCCAATGATTGAAAGATCGACCAACCGGACTACCCGACCAACCGGTAGGTCCGCCGTACGGCGTCCGATATGCGGGAACCGCAGCGTGGCCCGAAATGTCCGTTTCGAAATTTTCCCGAGGAATTTTCCGGGCGGTCGCCGGGGCCTCCCCGGACGGCTCCCCCGGGCCGTCGGCCGGGCCCCGTGCAACGGTCCGGCAACGGCTCCGCTCCGTCCGGCCCGATGCTGACGGACCCCCTCCGGACAAGGCAGACTGTCTTGGGCGAAACCAGCGGTACGGCAGGGGGAGCTATGGACCGTGAGGACGGGCCGCGAGTCCCGGCGCAGCGGACTGCGGAAACGGGCGGGAACGCCACGGAGGGCCCGACGGGCCCGGGGACCCCGGCCGGTACGGGCGGGGGCGGGGGCGCCGGTACGGGCGGGGGTGCGTACGCCGGTACGGGTGGGGGCCCGGGCGCCGGTACGGACAAGGGCGCGGACGCCGGTCCCGGGGCGGCGGGCACGGGTGGCGCGGCGCTCCGCTTCGGAGTGCTCGGGCCCGTACGGGCCTGGCGGGGCGACGAGGCCGTGCCCACCGGGTCGCCGCAGCAGCGGGCCCTCCTCGCCGCCCTCCTCCTGCGCGGCGGCCGCACCGCCACCGCCGCCGAGCTGATCGACGCCCTCTGGGGCGAGGAACCGCCCTCCCAGGCCCTCGCGGCGGTCCGCACCTACGCCTCCCGGCTCCGCAAGGCCCTCGGCCCCGAGGTCCTGGTGAGCGAGTCCGGCGGCTACGCCCTGCGCGCCGCCGCCGCCGCGCTCGACCTCACCGCCGCCCGGGAGCTGGCCGCCGAGGCCGAGAAGCTGCGGGCGGGCGGGGACCGGGCGGGCGCCCGGGCGCGGCTCGCCGGGGCCCTCGACCTGTGGGACGGCGAGGTCCTCGCCTCCGTGCCGGGCCCGTACGCCGAGGCCCAGCGCACCCGCCTGGAGGAGTGGCGGCTCACCCTCCTGGAGACCCGGCTCGACATCGACCTGGAGGTCGGCGCGCACGCCGAGGCCGTCTCCGAGCTGACCGCGCTCACCGCCGCGCACCCGCTGCGCGAGCGCCTGCGCGAACTGCTCATGCTGGCGCTCTACCGCGGCGGACGGCAGGCCGAGGCGCTCGCCGTGTACGCCGACACGCGCCGGCTCCTCGCCGACGAGCTGGGCGTCGACCCGAACCCCGAGCTGTCCCGGCTCCAGCAGCGCATCCTCCGGGCCGACGCCGAGCTGGCCCGGCCCGTCGAGGAGCCCGCCCCGGCCGCCGCGCCCGTCGCGCGCCCGGCGCAGCTCCCGGCGACCGTGCCGGACTTCACCGGCCGCGCCTCCTTCGTACGGGAGCTGGGCGCCCGGCTCGCCGCCGCCGAGGGGCACGTCATGGCGGTCTCGGCGCTCGCGGGCATCGGCGGCGTCGGCAAGACGACCCTCGCCGTGCACGTGGCCCACGAGGCCCGGCCGCACTTCCCGGACGGGCAGCTCTACGTGGACCTCCAGGGCGCGGGGTCCCGCGCCGCCGCGCCCGAGACCGTCCTCGGCTCCTTCCTGCGCGCCCTCGGCACCCCGGACTCGGCCATTCCCGACTCGCTGGACGACCGGGCCGCGCTCTACCGCTCCACGCTCGACGGCCGCCGGGTCCTGGTCCTCCTGGACAACGCCCGCGACGCGGCCCAGATCCGCCCGCTCCTGCCCGGTACGGCGGGCTGCGCGGCCCTGGTCACCAGCCGGATCCGGATGGTCGACCTGGCGGGGGCGCACCTGGTCGACCTGGACGTGATGTCCCCGGAGGAGGCGCTCCGGCTCTTCACCCGGATCGTGGGCGAGGAGCGGGTGCGGGCCGAGCGGGAGGCCGCGCTCGACGTGGTCGCGGCCTGCGGCTTCCTGCCGCTGGCCATCCGCATCGCCGCGTCCCGGCTGGCGGCCCGCCGCACCTGGACGGTGTCGGTCCTGGCGGCCAAGCTGGCGGACGAGCGGCGGCGGCTCGACGAGCTCCAGGCGGGCGACCTGGCGGTCGAGGCGACGTTCGAGCTGGGCTACGGGCAGCTGGAGCCGGCCCAGGCCCGCGCCTTCCGCCTGCTCGGCCTGGCCGACGGGCCGGACGTCTCGCTCGCGGCGGCGGCGGCCGTCCTCGACCTGCCGCTCCAGGACACGGAGGACCTCCTGGAAGCCCTGGTCGACACGTCCCTCCTCGAATCGGCGGCCCCGGGCCGCTACCGGTACCACGACCTGGTCAGGCTCTACGCGCGCGCGTGCGCGGAGAGGGACGAGCAGCCCCCGTCGGAGCGGGAGGCGGCGCTCTCCCGCCTCCTCGACTTCTACCTGTCGACCGCCGCCCGCGTGTACGCCATCGAACGCCCCGGCGACCGGCTCGTGGACCACCTGGAACCCACCGACTACGACGGCCTGGCCTTCACCGACCGCCACGAGGCCCAGGACTGGCTCTACGCCGAGGCGAACTGCCTCCTGGCCACGGTCCGCCGCTCCGCCACCTCCCCGGCGACCCTGCGGCGGGGGGTGGACCTGCTGTGGGCGTCGCTGGACCTCGCGGAGTCGGGCGCGAACTCCCGGGAGTACGAGGCGGTGGCGACGGTGCTGCGGGAGGCGGCGGGGCGGCGGGGCGATACGCGGGCGAAGGGCCGTGCGGCGCTGACCCTGGCGTACGTCCAGCACGTGACGGGCCGGTTCGACGAGGCGGACGGCGAGGCCCGCGAGGCGATGGACCTGGCGTCCTCGACCGGGGACGCCCTTCCCCTGTGCTGGGCCGCCAACGCCCTCGGGATCATGGCGCTCTACCAGGGGCGCACCGAGGACGGGGAACGCTTCCTGACCCGGGCCACCGCGGCGTTCCAGGCCTGTGACGACGAAGCCGGTGAGGCCAGCGCCCTGTGCAACCTCTCCCGCATCCACCTGGCCATGGGCCAGACGGAGGTCGCGGTCGAGCTCGCCCAGCGCGGGACCGGGATGTACGACACGCTGGGGCACGCCCTCAAGGGCGCCAACGGCCGCTACGCGCTGGGACTCGCGCTGACCGCGAGTGGGCGGCTCGATGAGGCCACGACCCGGCTCACCGAGGCACTCGACGTCTTCCGGGACAGCCGGCAGCGCCTCTGGGAAGGCATGTCGCTCTTCCGGATCGCCGAGGTGGACATCGCGGCCCGCCGATACGCCCAGGCCGCCTCGAACTCCGAACTGGCGCTGGTCGTCCTCCGCGGAGTCGGCGGTGAATGGCGTCGCGGACAGGTCCTCGTCGTCCTCGGCCGTGCTCTGTCGGGCATAGGGCAGCACGGCCGGGCGCGGGTCTGCTGGCAGGAGGCGCTGGACATCTTCACCGAACTCGGTTCGGCGGAGGAAGCGGACGTACGGGCCCTGCTGTTGGAGACCGCCGCCGCGTAGCCGCTGAACTGCCCGTTCATCGTTCGTTTATGGGCATGGGGCAATGTTCTTCCCACGATCCGTCGCGTCGGGGGGCAGACGGGTCACCGGTAAGGCCGTCACACCGTCGCACTAGGGTGAACGGCTCCGGGTGGGGCCGCCCTGCAGTCCACGGGGGAACAGCCGGACGGTCCCACCCGCCCCATCCGAAGTAACAACGGGAGATGATCAGCATGGCCGACCTGGACCCCACCGAGCCGAGCGCCGCCGGCGAGGAGATCGTCAGCAAGAACATGCACGCGACCGACGCACCGCTCGCCGGCTCCGTGGCCGCGAAGCTCGGCATCAACGGCAACATGCACGCCACCACGGAGCCCGTCGACGGCAATGTCGTCACGGCCACGACCGACAACATGCACGCCACGTCGGAGCCGGCCAACTAGACCGCTCCCCGGGGGAAGGGGCCGCGGCGGTTTCGGGGGAAGCCGCCGGGGTCCGGGCGGGTCCGGTCGACGGGGGAGCACACGGGTTCGGGGGACGTCCGGCGGCACCGGGGGGAGCCGTCCGGACGCGGCCCGTGCGCGACGCGGTCGGACAACCGCACAGGAGGGGCCGGGCACCTGCCCGGCCCCTTCGGCGTGCCCGGCTACCGGCGCGCGTCGAGGCGGTGCAGGAGCGAGCCGTCCGGGCCGAAGACGTCCGTCAGGTAGCCCCGTTCGAAGGAGAGGCCCTCCTCGCGCTCCAGGTAGCCGGTGACCGACGCCTTGAGCGCGTCGAACCGTCCGGCGTCCGCGTCCGGGTCGCGCGTCCACACCGTCAGGGCGGGAACGCCCCCGGGACCGGAGCCCCGCAGGATCCCGTACACGTCCTCCGTTCCGCCGGACCGGCGGTGGCGCTCGGCCGTCCGGGCCGCCTCGTCGGGCGCGGCGGTGGCGGTCGCCGTGGGGCCGGGGGTGACGGGCGGGACCCGGCGGTCCGCCTCCGGTGCGGTGACCGGGGAGCAGCCGGACAGCAGGAGGACGCTCGCGAGACAGGCGAGGGCCGCCGGTCGGGTGAGGGGGCGCATCGGGCCGTCCTCGTCGGCGGGCGCGCGGACGCACAGCCTCCGCCGCCGGAACGGCTGGATATCGGCAGGCTGCCGGGCCTCCGGGTCCCGTCTACCGCTCGCGCACGTCGTACACCCAGCAGTCCCGCACCCGGTCGACCGTCTTCGGGTGCTTCATCGCGACCTCGAAGGTCTTCTCCTCGTGGGCGCCGACGGTGACGAGCGCCTCGGCCGAGTCGACCGCGTCGCCCGCCGCGCCCTTGAACTCCAGGGTGACCCGGTACGTCTTCTCGACCCCGGTGTGCGAGGTGATCTCCAGGGTCGCCGTGGTGTCCGCCCCGCGGGCCGGGCGGCCCTTGCCCTTCTTGCGGGCCGGCTTCACGCAGTCGACCACGACGACCTCGACCGCGGCCCCGGTCGCCGTGGGGAGGGGGGACGGGGTCGCCGTGGCGTCGTTCGACCCGTAGTCGTCGTTGCCCTTCTCGGAACTGGAGCAGCCGCCGCCGGAATCGTCGTCGTCGTCGGAATCGGAAGAAGAGGAGTGGCTCCTGCTCTTGCTCTTCCCGCTGCCGCCCCCGCTGCTGCTGCCGTGGCCGCCCTTCCCGGTGTGGAACCCGGTCAGCGCGAGCATCACCACCGTGAGCGTCGCCGCGAGCTTCACCCGTGTCCGTACCATCGCCGTCCCCCTCCTGGCTGTCGTGTCCGCGCCACCCTAACGGCCGTCCCGCGCCGCGTGGCGGGCCCCTCCGACCCGGCGTAGCGTCGGGAGCGAGAGCCGGACCACCCAGGAGGCCGCTTCGATGATCCGTAACGTCGCCGGCGCCGTCCTGGCTCTCGCCGGAGCGACGGCCGCCGTCCTGAGCCCCTTCCGTGCCTGGTACGACGGCCGTCACGGGCGCGACTACGCCCTCGACGAGCTGTTCACCGGCATCACCGACGCGAGGGCCGACCTCTGGTGGTCGCTCCTGCTGCCCTTCGCCCTCGCCGCCCTCCTCGCCCTGGTCGGCGTGGTGCTCCGCTCCCGCCCGCTCGTCGCCCTCGCCGGGCTCGTCGTCCTCGGCTTCACCGTCTTCTGGATGGTGCGGGTCGGGCAGTACCAGGGCGGTCTCACCGTCGACGGCGACGGCACGGGCCTCGGCGACGGGGTCGCGAACGCCCTCGGCGGCGGAATCCTGCTGCTGCTCGGCGCGCTCGTGATGTCCGGGCGGAGACGGCGGGTCCGCAGGGGTGCGGAGCGGCGGGAGGGGCCGGGGGGCGTCGAGGAGCCCCGGCCGTACGCGCCCCCGCCCGGCGCCCCCGATCCCCGTGAGGCCCCCGTCGCCGACCCTTACGGGGCGCCGGCGGGCGACCCCCGGGAATCCTCCGCCCAGGGCCCGTACGACCCCTACGACCCTTACGGCTCCTACGATCCCCACGGGTCCGAGCCGACCCGGACCTTCGAGGTGCCCGGCCAGGACCGGGGGCGGGATCAGGGACGGGACCAGGGCCCGGATCGGGGCCGGGACCCGGACGGGCCCGAGCCCCGCTGAGGCGCCGGGGCCCGTCAGCGGGCCGACGACGGGCCCCGGCCCGTCGCCGTCCCCTTCACCGCGTCGAGCGCGTACACGCAGCGGTCCTTGCTGCACGCGTACACGACCCCGCCCTTCGCCACCGGCGAGCCGGTGATCTCGCCGCCGGTCGCGAGCTTCCAGCGCAGCTGCCCGCCGGTCGCGTCCAGGGTGTAGAGGACGTGGTCGGCCGAGCCGAAGTGGATCCGGCCGTCCGCGACCACCGGGGAGCCGACCAGCTCGCCGCCCGCCGCGAACCGCCAGCGGGGCGTGCCGGTGACCGCGTCGAGCGTGTAGAGCGCGCTGCCGCTGCCCACGTGCACGTTGCCGTCCGCGACGAGCACCGGCTCGGTCGACTGGCGCTGCTCGGTCGCGATCCGCCAGCGGTCCTGCCCGGTGGTGGCGTCGAGCGCGTACACCGTGCCGAGGTGGTCGGCGAGGTACACCCCGCCGCCGGTGACGGCAGGTCCCGGCGCGAAGGCCGGCGGGGAGAGGAAGACGGCGGGCGCCTCGAAGTGCCAGCGGACGCGCCCGGCCGCGATGTCGATCGACAGGACCCGGGTCCCCGCCGACACGTACACGTGGCCGTCCTCGGCCGGGGCCACCCGTACGGGTACTCCCCCGCAGGAGGCGGCGTCCCCGACCGGGTACGACCAGCGCTCCGCCCCGGTCCGCGCGTCGAGGGCCTGGAGCCGGGCGTCCCGCCACACGTACACGGTGTCGCCGTGCACGGCGGGCCCCGCCTCCGGGGTCTCGAAGTCGGTCTGCGCGCCGGTGACCTCCCACAGCTTGGCGCCGTTGGATGCCTCCCAGCCCTGCACCCCGCCACCGCGCGTCCCGGTGACGACCGTGCCCCGGTCGACCTTCAGCGCGTACACCCAGGCGTCGGTGCGCAGCCGCCAGCGCTCCCCGCCGTCGGTGGCGTCGAGGGCGTACAGGGTGGGCCCGTCGGAGGCGTGGATGCGGCCCCCGGCGACGGCCATGGACCAGGCCACGTCCCGGGTCTTGAACTGGCGCCGGCCGCTGCCCGTGTCCAGGGCGTGCACCTCGAAGGAGGTGACGTACAGCAGGTCGTCGTCGACGACCGGGGTGCCCCAGACGTCGTTGGACATGCGGAAGCGCCAGGGCCGCCAGTGGCCGGGCTCCGGCGGGGGCGGGGCCGGGTCGGCGCCGCCCTGCGCGGGCACGTTCAGCGGCCGTGAGCCGGGCGGCGGGCCGGGCTCGACGCCGTGCGGGCCGCCGCCGGGCGGCCGGATCCAGCCGGTCGCGGGGCCCGCGTCGGCGCCCCGGCCGAGGGCGAGCGCCGCCCGGGTGTCGGCGACCCGGGGGCCGGGGCCGATGGCCACGGTCCCGCCGCCGAGGCGCACGGGGCCGCCCGTGCTCTCGGCGGGACCGGCGTGCCGGCCGCCGACGGGGGCGGGCTCGGGCCCGCCGCCGTTCCCGGACCCGCGCTCCGGCCCGTACGGGTCGGGGAACCGGCCCGGCGGATCCGACGGCGGCGGGGGCGGGGGCACGGCCGGGACGGGCGGCGCGGCGGGGGCGCGGCCGCCGCCGCGCCGGCGCTCGATCATGGCGGTGGCGCTCAGCGGCAGCCAGGCCGAGGCCGTGCCGCTGTCGTCGCTGCCGGGGCCGAAGAGGTGCGGAGCGAGCTGGGCCTGGAGGTCGGCCGGGCTGGGCCGCCGGGAGACGTCCATCTGCATGCAGGAGTCGATGAGGGGCCGCAGCTCGTCGGGCAGGCCCTCCAGGTCGGGGCCCTCGCGGAGCAGCATGAAGACGGTCTCGACCGGGTTGGCGCCGTGGTAGGGCGCGTGGCCGGTGGCGGCGAAGACCAGCATCGAGCCGAGCGAGAAGATGTCGCTGGCGCCGGTGACGCTGCGCGAGTCGCGGGCCTGCTCGGGCGACATGTAGGCGGGGGTGCCGACGGCGACGTTGGTCATGGTCAGGCGCGTGTTGGAGACGCCCGACGCGATGCCGAAGTCGATCACCCGGGGGCCGTCCTCGACGACGAGGACGTTGGAGGGCTTGAGGTCGCGGTGGACCAGGCCCGCCCCGTGGATGGACTGGAGGGCCTCGGCGACACCGGCCGCCAGCCAGCGCACGGCCTGGGCCGGGAGCGGCCCGCACTCGTTCACTATCTCCTCGAGCGAGGGCGCCGGCACGTAGGCGGTGGCCAGCCAGGGCACGGCGGCGCGCGGGTCGGCGTCGACGACGGCGGCCGTGTAGAAGCCCGAGACGGCCCGGGCGGCCTCCACCTCCCGGGTGAAGCGGACCCGGAACAGCTGGTCCTCCGCGAGCTCCGTGCGCACGGTCTTGATCGCCACGCGCCGGCCCGAGGCCGAGCGCGCGAGATAGACCAGGCCCATTCCGCCCGCGCCGAGCCGGCCCAGCACCTCGAAGGGCCCGATGCGTCTCGGGTCGTGCTGCGTCAGCTGCTCCACTTGCCTGCCACCTCCCCGTACGGGCCATGAGGGTACGGCCCCGTGGCCCTGATTCTTCCTGTCCGGGGGCCCGGTGGCGAACCCGGGGGCGGATCGGGGTGTCGCCTGCTACGGGGGGCGGGCCGGTACGGGGCGGGCCGGGCGGAACGGGGGCGGACCTATCGGGCCGTACCGTCCGATTACGGTGCGGGGCGGGGGCGGTTCTCCGGCTCGGCGCGGGGTCCGTTCTCCGGCTCGGCTCGGGGTCCGTTCTCCCGTCCGGCGCCGGACCCGGCCTCCGGTTCCGCGAGGACCGCGAAGAGGGCGCCCTGGTTGTCGCGGAGGACGGCGACGCGGCCGCGCGGGATGTCGCGGGCCGGGGAGACGACTCGGCCGCCGAGCCGGACGGTGGTGGCGCAGGCCCCGTCGCAGTCGTCGACGCGGAAGTAGGCGAGGACGTGGCCGGGCAGCTCGGCGGGGAAGTCGTCGGTGATGACGGCCCGGCCGCCGAAGGCGCTGTCGTCGCCGGGCCGGGAGCCGGGAGGCGACCAGATCCGGTGGTCGGGACCGGGGCCCGCGCCCTCCTTCCCGGGGTCGGCCTGGCGGCCGAGGTAGCCGAAGACGGTGGCGTAGAAGGTGTCGACGGCGTCGGGCCGGCGCGTGTACACCTCCATCCAGCAGAAGGCGCCCGGCTCGTTCACCGCGGCGAAGCCGTCGTCGTCGCCCGACTGGCGGAGGCCGAAGACGGCGCCGCCGGGATCGGCGGCGAGCGCCAGGACGCCGAAGGGGCCGACGGGGTACGGGTCCATGACCATCCGGCCGCCGGCGGCCCTGATCCGGGCGGCGAGGGTGCCGGCGTTCTCGGTGGCTAGGTAGACGGTCCAGGTGGTGGGCATGCGGCCGTCCCGCTTCGGGACGAGCCCGGCGACGCGGCGCCCGCGCAGGAGGGCCTCGTCGCGGTCGGGGTCGAAGGTCCAGCCGAAGAGCTCGCCGTAGAAGCGCTTGCCCGCCTCCAGGTCGGGGAGCTGCGCGTCCACCCAGCACGGGGTGCCCTCAGTACGTACGGCCATGGCTCCACGCTAGGGCGGCGGTGCCGGCCGCGCAGCCCCGGCGGGCGGGCGGCGGGGCGGTCCGGCGGGGTGGAACCCTTGGGATGCCTGGGTTGTCCACCGAAGTTGTCCACAGACTGTTCATAACTCTGTTCGGGTACGGGCTCCCCCGTTCGGCCCCGCCCGGACCCTCCCGGCCCCCGCCCGGCCCCGCTCCCCCGGTGCCGCCGACGCGGGAACCGCGGCCGACATTGGCTCAATACCGACGCTGCCCCTCCTCCCGCCTTCCGCCCCGCACCCGCATCCACCTCGCAGAACACGGATGCACGGGGTCGCACCCCATTTGCAGTCGGCCGAATCGCGCCCCGAGGCCCCGTCGGTAAGCTGACGGCATGACAGGACAAGTACGCACCGTCGACGGCCGCGTGGCCGGTCGACGCGGTCAGGCGACGCGGCAGAAGCTGCTCGACTGCCTCGGTGAGATGCTCAGCTCCTCGCCCTACCGGGACGTCAAGGTCATCGACGTCGCCCGGAAGGCGGGTACTTCACCCGCGACGTTCTATCAGTACTTCCCGGACGTCGAGGGGGCGGTTCTGGAGATCGCGGAGGAAATGGCCAAGGAGGGCGCCGGGTTGGCCGACCTGGCCTCCGGCCGTTCCTGGGTCGGCAAGGCCGGTTGGCAGTCCTCCGAGGAACTCGTCGAGGGATTCCTGGACTTCTGGCGCAAGCACGACGCGATCCTCCGGGTCGTGGACCTCGGCGCGGCCGAGGGCGACAAGCGGTTCTACAAGATCCGCATGAAGACCCTGAACTCGGTCACCACCTCCCTGACGGACGCGGTGAAGGAGCTCCAGACCAAGGGCAAGGTCGACAAGGACGTCAGCCCCGCCGCGATGGCCGGCTCCCTGGTGACGATGCTCGCCGCGGTCGCGGGGCACCAGAAGGGCTTCCAGACCTGGGGCGTGAAGCAGGCCGAACTGAAGCCGAACCTGGCCCTGTTGGTGCACCTGGGCATCACCGGCAAGAAACCGACCAGATAGGCGCGTCCCCCTCCTCCACCCGTCCTGTCGCCGACGCCGGCGGCGGCCCGCACGACCTGCGGACCGCCGCCGGCGTCGCCGTCTCCGGGGCCCTCCCGGCCCCTTCCGGCCCCCGACCCCTACCGTGGCCCCATGACGACCGACTTCGACCGCGCCCTGCGCTCCCTGCGGGTCTGGGACACCGAGCTGCCCGCCTTCGACCCGGCGGGCGCCCCGCCCGGGCCGCTCGCCCTCTTCCACGAGTGGTTCACGGCGGCGGTCGCGGCCGGCCAGACCGAGCCGCACACCCCCTCCCTGGCCACCGTGGACGAGGACGGCCGCCCCGACGTGCGGGTGGTGATGCTGCACGGCGCCGACGCGCGCGGCTGGCACTTCGCCACGCACTCCACCAGCGCCAAGGGCCGCCAGCTCGCCGCCCGCCCGGAGGCCGCGCTCGGCTTCTACTGGCCGGTCCAGGGCCGCCAGGTCCGGGTCAGGGGCCACGTCGCCACCGGCACCCCCGAGGAGGCGTACGCGGACCTCCACGCCCGCACCACCGGCGCCCTCGCGGCGGCCCTGGTCGGCCGGCAGAGCGAGGTCCTGGACTCCCCGGAGACCCTCGCGGAGGCGAGCGCGGCGGCCTGGCGCCGGGCGGAGGCGGAGCCGGACGCCCCGGCCCCCACCTGGACCCCGTACACGGTCGAACCGGCCGAGGTCGAGTTCTTCCAGGGCGACGGACGCCGCCGCCACGTGCGCCTGCGCTACCGCCGCGACCCGGCGGCGCCCGACGGCTGGACCCGCGAACTCCTCTGGCCGTGACGCCCGCCGACCGGGCCCGCGCACTCCCCCGGCCGTGGCGCCCGCCGACCGGGCCCTACTCGCTCCCCGCCGGGTACATCTCCTCGACCTCCCGCGCGAAGTCCCGGAGCACCGCGCCCCGCCGGAGCTTCAGGGACGGGGTCAGATGGCCCGAGGTCTCCGAGAAGTCGGTGGTCAGGACGCGGAAGGCGCGGATGGACTCGGCGCGGGAGACGAGCCGGTTGGCGTCGTCCACGCCCCGCCGGAGGGCGGCGAGCAGCTCCTCGTCGCGGGTCAGCTCCCAGAGCGCCAGGTGCTCCTTGCCCCGCATCCGCCGCCAGTGCGACAGGCCCTCGTGGTCCAGGGTGATCAGGGCCGTGACGTACGGGCGGCCGTCGCCGAGCACCATGCACTGGGCGACCAGGGGGTGGGCCCGCAGCCAGTCCTCCAGCGGGGCGGGGGCCACGTTCTTGCCGGCCGAGGTGACGATGAGGTCCTTCTTGCGGCCGGTGATCCGCAGGTGGCCGTCCTCGTCGAGCGAGCCCAGGTCACCGGTGGGGAACCAGCCGTCGTCGGTGTGCGGCACGGCGGCGCCGCGCTGCGCGTCCCAGTATCCGGCGAAGACGTGACCGCCCCTGAGCCAGACCTCGTCGTCGTCGGCGATGCGGACGGCGGTGCCCGGCAGCGGCCATCCGACGGTCCCGGTGCGCGGCCGGCGCGGCGGGGTGACCGTGGAGGCGGCCGTGGTCTCCGTCAGGCCGTACCCCTCGAAGACCTCGACGCCCGCGCCCGCGAAGAACTCCGCGAGCCGGGCGCCGAGCGGGGAGCCCCCGCAGATCACGTACCTCACGCGCCCGCCGAGCGCGTTCCGTATCCGCCGGTAGACCAGCGGGTCGTACAGCGCGCGGGCGGCGCGCAGCGGCAGTGAGGGCGAGGCCTCCCGGCCGTAGCGGCGGGCGACCCGGGCGGCCCGGTCGAAGGAGGCGGCCCTCCCACCGCGTTCGGCGGTGGCGCGGGCGGTGTGGAAGACCTTCTCCAGGACGTACGGGACGGCGAGGAGGAAGGTGGGCCGGAAGGCGGCCAGGTCGGTGAGGAGTTCCCCGCCCTCGACGGAGGGCGCGTGCCCGACCCGCACCCGGGCGCGCACGCAGCCGACGGAGACCATCCGTCCGAAGACGTGGGAGAGCGGCAGGAAGAGCAGGGTGGCGGCGGGCTCCTCGCCCTCCGGGACGAAGACGGGGTGGAGGAGCCGGACGGCGTTGTCGACCTCGGCGAAGAAGTTGGCGTGGGTGAGGGCGCAGCCCTTGGGGCGGCCGGTGGTGCCGGAGGTGTAGACGAGGGTGGCGAGGGTCTCGGGGGTGAGCAGGCCCCGGCGGGCGGTGACGGCCTCGTCGGAGATCCGCCGTCCCGCCCGGCGGAGCAGGTCGACGGCCCCGGCGTCGAGGGTCCAGAGGTGGGCGAGGCCGGGCAGTCGGGTGCGTTCGGCGGCGACGAGCCGGGCCTGGGCGGGGTCCTCGACGACGCAGGCGGCGGCGCCGGAGTCCTGGAGGATCCAGCGGGTCTGGAAGGCGGAGGAGGTCGGGTGCACGGGGACGGTGACGAGTCCGGCGGCCCAGGCGGCGAAGTCGAGCAGGGTCCACTCGTAGGTGGTGCGGGCCATGAGGGCGAGCCGGTCGCCGGGCCGGAGTCCGTGGGCGACGAGGCCCTTGGCGACGGCGTGCACCTCGGCGGCGAAGACGCGGGCCGGGACGTCGTACCACGCGCCCTCCGGTCCCTTGCGGGAGAAGAGGGGGGCGTCGGGTGCCTGGCGGGCGTTGTCGTACGGCAGGTCGGCGAGGGAGCCGCGGGCGATCCGGGGCGCGAGGGCGGGGACGGAGACCTCCCGCACCCGTCCGTCCACCAGGAGCTTGTGCGGTTCGACCGGCCCGGTCCCGGCTGCGGCGTTGGCGACGGACACGTGCGGCTCCTCGGTCTTCGCGACGAACGGAGACGTGCTGGGACGTGCTGAGGGCGCGCCGGTACGTACGGAGCCGAACCGACCGGCTCCACAGGCGAGTTGAGGCCCGCACCACTTGAACCAGTCAGTAACCTTACTGTGCGGTAAGGCTCAACGGGGAGACCAGCGCTCGCTTTTCATGAGGTTCCCGAGTCCGGCCCAGGCGAAGTTCATCAGCGTCGCGGCCGCCTCCTTCGCCGTCACCCCCGGCGTCCCGTTCGCCCAGGTCGCCAGCGATTCGGCCGAGCCGACCAGGGCCTGCGCGAGCGCGGTCACGTCCCGCTCGGTGATCCCGGCGGCCCCGTGCGCCCCGCGCGCCGCCTCGCCGATGAGCCCGGCGACGAAGACCGCGATCTCCTCCCGCATCCGGGACGCCTCGGTCGCGAACGGCTCCCCCTGCGTCCGGGCCTGCCGGCTCAGCACCACCCAGGAGTCGGGGTGCTCGGCGGCGTACGTGAAGAAGGCGAGCAGCCCCGCCCACAGCCGCTCGTCGGGCGGCAGCTCCCGCTCCTCGACCCCGGCGGCCACCGCGGCGAGCAGCGCCCCGGCCTCCCGCCGGATGCAGGCGGTGAAGAGCTCCTCCTTGGAGTTCAGGTACAGGTACACCAGCGGCTTGGAGACCCCCGCGAGCTCGGCGATCTCGTCCATGGAGGCCGTCTGGTATCCGTGCCGCGCGAAGCTCCGCACGGCCGCGTCGAGCATCTGCCGCTCCCGCACGGCACGCGGCAGCCGCCGCGCCCTCGCACCGTCGGCCATGGTGCCCACCCCTGCTTCCCGCCGCTCACAAGATCGCCCGACCGCCCCCGGAGAAGCCTAGTGCCCCCGCCCGGAAGGGGCGGGGGCACCAGGACGGCGGGAGCGTGCCGGTCAGGCCGCGACCAGGACCTTCTCGTTCTCCGTGCGCGCCTCGGCGGTCGGGTCGTCGATCGGGGACGACGAGGCGTTCTCGTACGCGGTGTGGTCGAGGATCTTCTCTCGGGCGGCGACGATCACCGGGATCAGGGCCTGGCCCGCGACGTTCGTCGCCGTCCTCATCATGTCGATGATCGGGTCGATCGCCATGAGCAGGCCGACGCCCTCCAGGGGCAGGCCCAGGGTGGAGAGGGTCAGGGTCAGCATGACGGTCGCGCCGGTCAGGCCGGCCGTGGCCGCCGAGCCGACCACCGAGACGAAGGCGATCAGCAGGTAGTCCTGGATGCCGAGCTGCACGTCGAAGATCTGCGCGATGAAGATCGCGGCGAGCGCCGGGTAGATCGCGGCGCAGCCGTCCATCTTGGTGGTGGCGCCGAACGGGACGGCGAAGGAGGCGTACTCCTTAGGGACGCCGAGGCGCTCGGTGACCTTCTGGGTGAGCGGCATGGTGCCGACCGAGGAGCGGGAGACGAAGGCCAGCTGGATGGCCGGCCAGGCGCCCTTGAAGAACTGGAGCGGGCTGACCTTGGCGACCGTGGCGAGCAGCAGCGGGTAGACGCCGAAGAGGACGATCGCGCAGCCGACGTAGACGTCGGCGGTGAAGGTGGCGTACTTGCCGATCAGGTCCCAGCCGTAGTCCGCGATGGCGAAGCCGATGAGGCCGACGGTGCCGATCGGGGCGAGGCGGATGACCCACCACAGGGCCTTCTGGAGCAGTTCGAGGACCGACTCGGAGAGGGCGAGGATCGGCTTGGCGCGGTCGCCGAGCTTCAGGGCGGCGATGCCGGCGACGGCGGCCATGAAGACGATCTGGAGGACGTTCAGCTCGGTGAAGGGCGTGATGACGTCCGTCGGGACGATGCCGGTGAGGAAGTCGATCCAGGAGCCCTCGCGCTTCGGCAGCTTGCCGTCCTGCGGGGTGAGGCCGGTGCCGGCGCCGGGGTTGGTGATCAGGCCGATCGCGAGGCCGATGGCGACCGCGATCAGGGAGGTGATCATGAACCAGAGCAGGGTGCGGGAGGCGAGCCGGGCGGCGTTGTTCACCTTCCGCAGGTTGGTGATCGACACCAGGATCGCGAAGAAGACGAGCGGGGCGACGGCCAGCTTGAGCAGCTGCACGAAGATGTCGCCGACCTGGCCGAGGGTCTCCTTCAGCCAGGAGACGTCCTGGCTGCGGGCGATCCAGCCGAGCAGGGCGCCGAGGACCAGACCGACGATGATCTGGGCCCAGAAGGGGACCTTGGGTATCCGGGACGAGGGCTTGGCCTCGGAGGCCTGGGGGGCCTCGGAAACGGACGCGGACACAGAGACACACTCCACAGGGCGTATCGGGGGAATACGGGAACGGGGGTGCGGCGCACACGCGCGCTCGTGCGCGGAGGCCGCTGCATGCTGCCGGGGAGGTCAGAGCTCGCGGCGACAACAGGCCGCGGACACACAGCGGCAAAGGTCGACGTGCAGGCGCGCCACGAGCGGGTTGCTCGCGGCGTCGGTGAGGCGCGCTGCGGTCTTCATGTCGAACACGTTAACACTTGAACTTTGAGAACCTCAAAGCTCTTCTTTGGGGTAGAGGAACACCCCTCCGCCTCCGAAACACAGAAAACCCCAGGCCGGAGCCTTGGAAGCTCTCGCCCGGGGTGGGATGTGTGAGGAAACTTACGAAATCCTTACGCCGCCCCCACGGCGGAGGGCGGACGGGAGGAGTCGCCTACAGCGCGTCCTCCTGGGACCGGTTCGCGTCCAGGCGCCCCTTCGCACGGTCGACCTTCTCCACGATCTCGACGCTCATCCGGTCGCGCTCCCCGCGCAGGAGGACGAAGCTGAGCGGAGCGGAGACGACGATGGCGAGGACGAGCACCCAGAGCAGGTTGGAGTCGCCGAGGCCGCGCGGCAGCGCGCCGACGTAGACGAGGCCCCACAGGGCGAGGAAGCACCCGGCGAAGATGCCGAGCCGCAGCACCGTGTAACGGAGCATGTCAGTCCACTCTTCCGTTCCGAAAAGATCCCCTACGGGACGAACGTCCTCCCCAGTGAAACACGGGACCGCACCCCCTCCGGTACCGGGCCTCTTGAGCACCCGTCGCGTAATGGATAACCTCAGCCCATGACCCTTACGTTCGAGGTGGACCCGGCGGTCGACGCCGCCCTGCGCGACGGCGTCCTCGCCCTCTGGGCCGACGTCTCCAACGCCGGCGGCGCCGTCGGCTTCGTCCCGCCCGTGACCCCCGACGAGATCCGCCCCGCCCTGCTCCAGCACCTCGTCGCCATGGAGCGCGGCACCACCCGTCTGCTCGTCGGCCGCGACGGGGACGGCGAGGTCGCCGCCACCGCCTTCTTCACCTTCAACAGCCACCGCCTGATGACGCACTGGGTGTGGCTCTACACCGTGATGGTCCACCCCCGGCACCAGGGCCGGGGGTACGGCCGCGACCTCATGGCGGCGGTCGAGCGCACCGCCCGCACCGCCCCCGGCTTCGAGGCGGTCGAGGCGATCCGGCTGACCTGCCGGGGCGGCACCGGCGTCGACGGCTTCTACGCCAAGTCCGGCTACAAGGAGGTCGGCCGCGTCCCCGACGCGATCCGGGTCGCCCCCGGCGACGACCGCGACGACATCATCATGCTGCTGCCCCTCGCCTGATCCCCCGCCCGGCCCGTCGGCCCACCCGACCGGACCGGGCACGGGATGTCGGGTCCGGCACCCCGCCCCCCTCCTACGGTGAGAACACGGAAAAGGAAGGACGGACCACGTGCTGGAGCGGCTGAACCAGGCACTCGACCACATCGAGGAGCACCTCCGCGGCGACCTCGACCCGGCCGGGCTCGCCCGGATCGCGACGACCTCGGAGTACCACTTCCGGCGCCTGTTCTCGGCGCTCGCGGGGATGCCGCTGTCGGAGTACGTGCGGCGCAGGCGGCTCACCGTCGCGGGCGCCGAGGTGCTCGCCGGCGAGCGGACGCTCCTGGAGGTCGCCGTGCGGTACGGCTACGGCTCCGGGGAGGCCTTCGCCCGCGCGTTCCGCGCGGTGCACGGCGTCGGCCCCGGCGAGGCCCGCCGCACCGGGGCCGCCCTGCGCTCCCAGCCGCGCATGTCCTTCCGCCTCGTCGTCGAAGGGAACAGCAGCATGCGGTACAGGATCGTGGAGAAGGACGCCTTCCGGATCGTCGGGCGCGGGGCCCGGGTCCCCCTGGTCCACGAGGGGGAGAACCCGGCGATCGCCGCCCACGTCCGGTCCATCGGCCGGGAGGCCCTGGACCGGCTCGCCCGCCTGTCGGACGGGGAGCCCGCAGGCGTCCTGTCGGCGGTCACCCACCTCTCGGACGGCCGCGAGGAGGGCGCCGAGCTGGACTACTGGCACGGGGCGGTGAGCGGCGCCGACGTGCCGGAGGAGTTCGACGCGCTCGACGTGGCCGCCGGCACCTGGGCCGTCTTCGAGAACGAGGGCCCCTACCCGAAGGCCCTCCAGTACCTCTGGCGGGACGTCTTCACCCAGTGGTTCCCGTCCAACCCGTACGCGAGCAGGCCGGGCCCCGAGCTGCTCTCCGTACGGCCCTCGGAGGACCGGACGACGGCGCGGGCGGAGCTGTGGATCCCGGTGGAGCGCACGGAGGCATGAGAGAGGGCCGGTGGGGGTCCCCCACCGGCCCACCTCACGGAAGCGTTCAGACCCGCATCGGCTGCGGCGACTCGCGCCGCTCCGCGTCCGGGCCCGGGTACTCGCGGATGATCTCGTACCGCGTGTTCCGCTCGACCGGCCGGAAGCCGGCGTCCCGGATCAGTTCGAGCAGGTCCTCACGGCCCAGCTTGTTCGGCGTGCCGTAGTTGTCGGCGTCGTGCGTGATCTTGTACTCGACGACCGAGCCGTCCATGTCGTCGGCGCCGTGCTGGAGCGCGAGCTGCGCGGTCTGGACGCCGTGCATGACCCAGAAGACCTTGACGTGCGGCACGTTGTCGAAGAGCAGCCGGGAGACCGCGAAGGTCTTCAGGGCCTCGGCGCCGGTCGCCATGGTGGTGCGCGCCTGGAGCCTGTTGCGGATCTTGCCGTCCTTCATGTCCACGAAGTCGTGCTGGTAGCGCAGCGGGATGAAGACCTGGAAGCCGTTCGTCTCGTCCTGGAGCTCGCGCAGCCGCAGCACGTGGTCGACGCGGTGCCGGGGCTCCTCGATGTGCCCGTACAGCATGGTCGCCGGGGTCTTGAGCCCCTTCTCGTGGGCGAGCCGGTGGATCCGGGACCAGTCCTCCCAGTGGGTGCGGTGGTCCACGATGTGCTGCCGGACCTCCCAGTCGAAGATCTCGGCGCCGCCGCCGGTCAGCGACTCCAGACCGGCCTCGATCAGCTCGTCGAGGATCTCGGAGGCGGAGAGCCCGGAGATCGTCTCGAAGTGGTGGATCTCGGTGGCCGTGAACGCCTTGAGGGAGACGTTCGGCAGGGCCTTCTTCAGCTCGGAGAGCGAGCGCGGGTAGTACCGCCAGGGCAGGTTGGGGTGCAGCCCGTTGACGATGTGGAGTTCGGTGAGGTTCTCGTTCTCCATCGCCTTCGCGAGGCGCACGGCCTCCTCGATGCGCATGGTGTACGCGTCCTTCTCGCCCGGCTTGCGCTGGAAGGAGCAGTAGGCGCAGGAGGCGGTGCAGACGTTGGTCATGTTCAGATGCCGGTTGACATTGAAGTGGACCACGTCGCCGTTCTTGCGGGTCCGGACCTCGTGGGCCAGACCGCCGAGCCAGGCGAGGTCGTCGGACTCGTACAGGGCGATGCCGTCCTCACGGCTCAGCCGCTCACCGTCCCGGACCTTCTGCTCCAGCTCACGCTTGAGCCCCGCGTCCATGCGGCCGCCTCCCTTTTTCTCCGGTATCCGATATCCGTGCTTCGCCGTTCACCGTACTCTCAGGCCCGCGCTCAGCCCTCCTCGGGCAGCTCCCCGACGCGGTTCTCCCACTTGGTGGAGAGCACGATCGTCGTACGGGTGCGGGAGACGCCCCGGGTGCCGCTGAGGCGGCGGATCGTCTTCTCCAGGCCGTCGACGTCGTTCGCGCGCACCTTGAGCATGAAGGAGTCGTCGCCGGCGATGAACCAGCAGTCCTCGATCTCGGCGAGGTCCTTGAGCCGGCGGGCCACGTCCTCGTGGTCGGCGGCGTCGGAGAGGGAGATGCCGATGAGGGCGGTGACGCCGAGGCCGAGCGAGGCGGCGTCGACGGTGGCGCGGTAGCCGGTGATGACCCCGGCCGCCTCCAGGCGGTTGATGCGGTCGGTGACGGAGGGGCCGGAGAGCCCGACGAGCCGGCCGAGTTCGGCGTAGGAGGCGCGTCCGTTCTCGCGCAGGGCCTGGATGAGCTGCCTGTCCACGGCGTCCATAGGTATGAGGCCTTCCATTGTCCAGCGATACCGCGAGTTTAGGTATAGAATCTAAGGTACACAGGGGCGACACCCTGTGAATCTTTCAACAGATCACAGACGATCTTCCACGACCCCAGGAGTGGTGTTCACCGTGTACACGATCGAGATGGCCCACGCCCGCATGCGCGAGCTGCAGGACCTGGCCGACCGCTCGCGTGCCCACCGGCCCGTCCCCGCCGCGGAGCGCGCCCCGCAGAAGCGCGCGAAGAAGCGCTAGTCGGACCGGAGAGCCGCACCCAGCTCTCCTTCCCAGCGGCGGTACAACCGGTGCGGCACCTTCGCCGCGTCCAGTACCCGTCCGGCGACGAAGTCCACCAGGTCCTGGATGTGCGTCGCCCCCGCGTAGAACGCCGGAGAGGCGGGCAGCACCACGGCGCCCGCCTCGTCCAGCGCCACCATGTGCCGGAGGGTCTGCCCGTTCAGCGGGGTCTCCCGCACGGCGGCCACCAGCGGCCGCCGCTCCTTCAGCGTCACGCTCGCGACCCGCTGGAGCAGGTCCTTCGAGAGCCCCAGGGCCACTCCCGCCACCGCGGCGGTCGAGGCCGGCACCACCAGCATCCCCTTCGCCGGGTACGACCCCGAGGACGGGCCCGCGCCCAGGTCCCCGGCCGGCCAGTACCGCACGTCCGCCAGGTCCGCGTCGAACGTGTCGGGCTTCCCGTCGGCGCCGCGCGCCAGCCAGGCCGCCAGGTCCTCGCGCCAGTGCGCGTCCCGGAAGGAGATCCCGGTCTCGTCGAGCAGCGTGAGCCGCGAGGCCCGGGACACCACCAGGTCGACGCTCTCCCCGGCGGCGAGCAGCCCCCTCAGGACGGCGGCGGCGTACGGCGTGCCCGACGCCCCGGAAACCCCCACGATCCAGGGGGTGCGCTTGCCGTCGTTCATGCCGTCGAGCCTATCCGTGAGGGGTCCGGGACGACCCGGGGCGGTCCGGGACGGGGCCGGAGCGGTCCGGGGCGGTCCGGGAGGTCGGGGTCACGGGGTGAGCCCGCGGACCAGCAGGTCGAGGAGCGCGCAGACGAACAGGCTGATCCCGATGAAGCCGTTCGTCGTGAAGAACGCGCGGTTCAGCCGGGACAGGTCGTGCGGCTTCACGATCGTGTGCTCGTAGCAGAACGCCACCACGACGACCGCCAGGCCGATCCAGAAGAAGAGCCCGGCGCCGGTGGCCAGCGCGTACCAGACGAGCAGTCCGGTCGTCACGACCGCCGAGCCCCGCGCGCCCCACAGGGCGGCCGGGATCCCGAAGCGGGCCGGGACCGACTTCACGCCGTGCGCCCGGTCCGCCCGCACGTCCTGGCAGGCGAAGATCAGGTCGAAGCCGCCGATCCACACGCCCACCGCGAGCCCCAGGATCACCGCGTCCCAGGACCACTCCCCGGTCACCGCGATCCAGGCCCCGATCGGCCCGATCGCCTGGGCGAGCCCCAGGATCGCGTGCGGGAAGTTCGTGAACCTCTTCCCGTACGGGTAGACCACCATCGGCACGACGGCGAGCGGCGCGAGCGCCAGGCAGAGCGGGTTCAGCAGGGCGGCGGCGCCCAGGAACACCACGACGGCGATCCCGGCCCCGGTCCACGCGGACCGCACGGACACCGCGCCGGTGACCAGCTCCCGGTCGGCGGTGCGGGGATTGCGCGCGTCGATCTCGCGGTCGATGATCCGGTTGCACGCCATGGCGAAGGTCCGGAGTCCCACCATGCAGACGGTGACGAGCAGCAGCGTCCACCAGTGGACGCGCCGGTCCGTCTGGAACATCGCGGTGAGCGAGGCGATGTACGCGAAGGGCAGCGCGAAGACCGAGTGCTCGATCATCACGAGCCTGAGGAACGCCTTCGTACGTCCCGGCTGCGCGCCGGGCACGGCGGCGGTGGTCACAGCCCGTACTCCTTCCAGCGCCGGTCCACCAGGGCGGCCGTCGCCGGGTCCGACTCGACCATGTCCGGCCAGCCGCCGTCCCGGGTGTAGCCCTCCTCGGGGAGCTTCTTCGTGGCGTCGATGCCCGCCTTGCCACCCCAGAACTGCTGGTAGGAGGCGTGGTCGAGGTGGTCGACCGGGCCCTCGACGACGGTGAGGTCACGGGCGTAGTCGGTGTTCCCGAGGGCCCGCCAGGCGACCTCGTGCAGGTCGTGCACGTCGCAGTCCTTGTCGACCACGACGATCAGCTTGGTCAGCGACATCATGTGCGCGCCCCAGATGGCGTGCATGACCTTCTGCGCGTGCTTCGGGTACTTCTTGTCGATCGAGACGATCGCGCAGTTGTGGAAGCCGCCGGACTCCGGCAGGTGGTAGTCCACGATGTCCGGCACGATGATCTTGAGCAGGGGCAGGAAGAAGCGCTCCGTGGCCCGCCCGAGCGGCCCGTCCTCGGTCGGCGGCCGGCCGACCACGATCGACTGGAGCAGCGGGCGCTTCCGCATCGTGACGCAGTCGATCGTCAGGGCGGGGAAGGGCTCCTGCGGCGTGTAGAAGCCGGTGTGGTCGCCGAAGGGGCCCTCGGGGAGCATCTCGCCCGGCTCCAGCCAGCCCTCGATGACGACCTCGGCCTGCGCGGGGACCTGGAGCGGCACGGTCTTGCAGTCGACCATCTCGATCCGCCTGCCCTGCACGAAGCCGGCGAAGAGGTACTCGTCGATGTCGCCCGGCAGCGGGGCCGTCGAGGCGTACGTCACGGCCGGCGGGCAGCCGAAGGCGATGGCGACCGGCAGCCGCTCGCCGCGTTCGGCCGCGACCGCGTAGTGGTTCCGGCTGTCCTTGTGGATCTGCCAGTGCATGCCGATGGTGCGCTTGTCGTGCCGCTGGAGCCGGTAGAGGCCGAGGTTCCGCACGCCGGTCTCGGGGTGCTTGGTGTGGGTGAGCCCCAGGTTGAAGAAGGAGCCGCCGTCCTTGGGCCAGGTGAAGAGCGCGGGCAGCGCGTCCAGGTCGACGTCGTCGCCGGTGAGGACGACCTCCTGCACGGGGGCGTCGCCGGACTTCACCTTCTTCGGCGGCACGTGGACCATCGAGCCGAGCTTGCCGAAGGCCTCGCGGACCCCGACGAAGCCCTGCGGCAGCTCCGGCTTGAGGAGGCCGCCGATCTTCTCGCTGATCTCGCCGTACGACTTCAGGCCGAGCGCCTTGAGCAGCCGGCGGTCCGTCCCGAAGACGTTCATCGCGAGCGGCATGGAGGAGCCCTTGACGTTCTCGAAGAGGAGCGCCGGCCCTCCCGCCTTGTTCACGCGGTCGACGATCTCCCCGACCTCCAGGTACGGGTCGACTTCGGCCTTGATGCGCTTGAGGTCGCCTTCGCGCTCGAGGGCCCTGAGCAGCGAGCGGAGATCGTCGTGAGCCATAGGGGCAAGTATCGGTCACCGGCTACCCTTGACCTGTCACCGGGGCCGCCGAAGCGCGCCCCCGCCACCGCTTCCAGGGGGCTGTCCCACATGCTCAGGGCGCTGCTGTTCATCCTGCCGCTGGCGCTGATGATCTACGCCTTCATCGACTGCCTGAACACGCCGGAGGAGGAGGTCAAGCACCTTCCGAAGCCGGTGTGGGCCATCGTGATCCTGCTGTTCTCGATCGTCGGCGCGATCGGCTGGATCGCCGCGGGCAAGGAGCGCGGGCCGGGGAGCCGGCGCGGGGCGCGCGGCACGGGCGGCGCGGGCGGCTGGGTCGCGCCGGACGACAACCCGGAGTTCCTGAAGTCGCTCAAGGACGACGGGGCCGGTGCGAAGCCCGACGACGACGCCCTCCTGGAGGAGTGGGAGGCGGACCTGCGCCGCCGCGAGGAGGAGCTGAAGCGCCGCGAGCGCGGCGAGGAGACCGAGGGCTGACGGGCCGGGGCCCCGAGGGGCCCCGGCCGCGCCGGGTGGATCAGTCGTCGGAGCCGACGGTGTTGTCGTGACCGGCGTTGAAGACGTCGCCCTCCGCGAACTGGAGCCAGTCGCCGAAGACGAGGGTGTACGAGGGCTCCGGCTCGTAGTCGACGTACACGTCGGCGCTGGCGGCACCGGCGGTGCCGAGGACGATGGCACCGACGGCGAGGGCGGTCAGCAGGGAACGCATGGAGGACCTCTCGGTAGAACGACGGGGTGCGCCGCGCGGGGGCGGGCACTCCGCAAGCTAGGGCCCTCCGCGCCGGTGATCCGCGCACCGGGCCGGTGCGGACGCGGAGTCTCAGCCGATCGGCGGCAGGGGCCGGGGGCGGAGGATCCGGCACGGAAGGTGGCCTCGGGCGGACGGAATACCTCCGCGGGGACCGGAGTTGGCACCGGACACCTCACGAGACGGAGCAGCAGCCATGCCCTTGGACACCCCGCACGCCCCGGATTCCCCCGAGTTCCCCGCCTCTCCCGGGTCCCCGGACTTCTCGAACCGCTCGTTCCTCTTCGTCCTGGGCAGCTCCCGCCCGGACGGCAACTCGGAGATCCTGGCCCGGGAGGCGGCGGCGCACCTGCCGGCCGGCGTCCCGCAGCGCTGGGTGGACCTGAACGGGCTGTCGCTGCCGGACTTCCAGGACGGGCGGCACGAGGTCACGGGCCCGCCGACGCACGAGACGGAGAAGATGCTCCTGGAGGCGACGGTGGGGGCCACCGACGTGGTCATCGTCTCGCCCCTGTACTGGTACACCCTCTCCGCCCAGGTCAAGCGCTACCTCGACTACTGGTCGGGCTGGCTGAACGTCCCCGGCTCGGACTTCAAGGAGCGCATGGCGGGCGGCACCCTGTGGGGCGTGACGGCCCTGGCCCACGACGAGCACGTCGTCGCCGAGGGCCTGGTCACCGCCCTGAACCACACGGCCGCCTACCTCCGGATGCGCTTCGGCGGCGTCCTGACGGGCACGGGCTCCCGCCCGGGCCGCGTCCGCGCCGACGAACAGGCCCTGATCCGCGCGAAGACCTTCTTCCAGGGGGAGACGCCGCCGGCGCTGTTCCCGTACGAGAAGGAGGGGGCGGTGGCGGTGGCATAAGGGCACGGCCCCGGGGGCCCCGGACGACTCCCGACGGATCAGTCGAACCGATGCCCCTGGACCAGCATCGTCCGCTTCCCGTTCGGCAGGACCAGGCGGTGCTTCCTGACGCCCTCGTAATGGCGGCCGGCCATGAAGAAGGGCAGCCCGGTGACGAGTCCCAGGGCGACGAGGGGGACGAGGACGGCCAAGGGGTTCATCGAGGGGTCGTCCTCCTCCCGGACCTGGCCCCCGAGGAAGAAGGCCATGGGGAGCGTGACGAGCAGCGAGAGCAACAGCAGCAGGCCGACCGCCAGACAGACCCGTTGCTTGCGCCGGGCCCTGGCCACGCTCTCCACGGTGGCCACGAAGGACTTCCCGCACCGCGGACACTCGAAGGCGACCTGCGCCTCCTTCTCCGGCGGCCGGCGCATCTCCGGCGACGACAGCCGGGCGACGCTCCAGGTCACCGTCGTCGCGCCGACCGTGTTCTCCACGCCCACCCGGCACTTCACGGTGAGGGCGTAGCGGTGATCCAGCGGCAACTCATCCACCCCCGCGGTTTCCCACCCCACCCCCGCACGACCACGGGAGCGCCCCGAGCGTACCGCCGCGCCGGGCCCTCCGGACGCTGCTTGGAGAAACCCGGGGGCGGGACGAAAGGGCTTGGCTGGAAGGGGAGTTGAACGGCGAAAGGAACGCGGGGGGCGCGGCATCGGGGTCACGCTCACCGCGTCGGCACGGCCTCGACGCGGGGCGTCAGCCGAGGCGGCCGACGTGGATGACCACGATGGTGACGGTGGCCTCGGCGATCTCGTACATGACCCGGTAGAACCCGACGTGCATCCGGCGCAGGTCCGGGGAGCCGTAGGGGGTACTGCCCTCGGGCCGAGGCCGGTCGGCGAGCAGGTCGACGGCGTCCATCACCTGACGCAGCCCCTCCGGGTCGTCCTTGAGGAAGCGGGCGGCCGCATCGAGGGCGGACTCGCTCCAGACGATCCCGTAGGTCACCCGCGCTCCAGGCCGAGCCGGGCACGGGCGTCGTCGTGGGACACGGTGGCCGCGTCCCCGGCAGCCTGACGCTCGCGGTATCGGGCCAGGGCCAGGGCGTCTTCCAGGTCGGCCAGTTCCTGCGGGTTGATGAGCACGGCCGCGGGCTGACCGTGATCGGTGATCGTGATGCGTTCACGGGCGTGGGACGCGCGACGGACCAGCGATCCGAACTTCGCCCGCGCTTCGGTGATCGGCAGAATGTCATTCATGCGCAGAAGTGTACACTTCACGCAACTTGATCACAGCCCCGTCGGCGTCGCCCGAAGCCCGGCCGCACAGCCTCCCGCCCACGACCGGCCCCACGGGCGGGCGGGTGAGGGGACCTTCGTCGCCGACCCGCTGCCGGACGACCGGGGAGGGGACCCGCCCTCCGGCGCGTGACGCGGACGCCCCCCGGGGAAGGCTCCCCCCATGGACAAGGACCAGGCCCGCTCATGGCTCGCCACCGCTCTCCACGAGGCCCGTGCCGGGCTCCGTGAGGGTGGGATTCCGATCGGGGCCGCTCTCCACGGGCCCGACGGCGCCCTCCTCGGGCGCGGGCACAACCGGCGCGTGCAGGACGGGGACCCCTCCGCGCACGCGGAGACCGCCGCGTTCCGGGACGCCGGGCGGCAGCGCTCGTACCGGGGGACCACCATGGTCACCACCCTCTCGCCCTGCTGGTACTGCTCCGGCCTCGTCCGGCAGTTCGGGATCTCGCGGGTCGTCGTCGGGGAGGCCGAGACCTTCCACGGCGGGCACGAGTGGCTGGCCGAGCACGGCGTCGAGGTCGTCGTGCTCGACGACCCCGAATGCGTCGCGCTCATGAGGGAGTTCGTCGCCGCGCGCCCCGAGCTGTGGAACGAGGACATCGGGGAGGGGTGAGGACCGGCCCCCGAACCCCCCTTCCGCCACAGACCCGCAACGCCCTCACAACAGACTCGAAAAGACGACCGCTTTCCCAACAGAGCGTCGATATCCTTGAGTTGACTGTTACGGGGGTGGCGGGGCTTGGACAGGGAGCTGTACGGCCGTGAAGCGGTCCTGGACGACGGCGGGCTGGTCGCGCGGCTCTGCGGGCTCACCCGGCACGGGGTGGCGCGGGTGGCGTACGAGCACGGGGACGATCCGCCGGTCACCGTCTTCACCGGTGGGCGCGGGACGGGGAAGACCGCGCTGCTCAAAGAGGTGCGGAACCGGTACCGGGGGTACACCCCGCTCGCGCTGCTCGACTGCGCCCACGTCGAGCCGCCCGCCGACCACGGGCCCGGCTGGACCCCGCTCACCGGGGCGCTGGCCGAGCTGGCCGTGCAGTTCTCGCCCAAGGTGCTCGGGGCGCGGCCCGTGCGGTTCCCGCGGCTCTCGCTCGGGCTCGTGGCCGTCGCCGCGCTCGGCTGGTCCCGGGAGGACGACGAGCGGGCCCGGCGCGACCTCCAGCGGCTCGGGCCGCTCCTCGCGACCGTCGACGCGACCCGGGGCGCCGCCGCCAACTGGGTCGGCAAGGTCCTCGCCAAGCTCGCCGCCACCTTCGCGGAGACCGCCGCCCCGCTCGCCGGGCTGCTGGCGGAGGCGACCGTGGAGACCGTCATGGAGGAGGTCTTCGGGCGGATGCAGCGGTCCGCCGAGGGCTGGTACGGCGGATACCGGAATGCCGGAGGACGGGGGAAGGCCGGGCTCCAGCAGCTCGCCAACGACTTCGAGCAGGGCGGCCGGCGCCGCGGCGAGGCCGAGGCCTTCCTCGTCGGGGCGCTGACCGAGGACCTCCTCCACGCCTACACCGGGCTCCGGCGCGGCAGCCGCATCGGCCGGCCCCTGCTGCTCCTCGACAACGCCCACGAGCCGCTCGGCCGGCAGCTGGTCGAACCGGTCCTGCGCGCCCGCGCCGAGGGGCGCCGGGACCGGGTCGTCGTGCTCGGCGCCTCCCGGATCCGCGACCACGAGGCACTGCGCCAGGCCACCCGGCTCCGCCTGCCCGAGACCGCGCACCGGGCGCCCTGCCCGCGCGGGACGAGCGTCGGCTCCGGCATCCTCGCCGTCGAGCTGACCCCGCTCTCCCCCGCCCAGACCCGCGGCGCCTTCGACCGGTACGACCCGGCCGGCCGCACCCACGCCGAACTCCCCCGCGCCGTCCACCGCCTGACCGGCGGCCGGCCCCTCGGCGTGGCGCTGCTCGGGCGGGCCGCCGGGGAGGCCCCCGCGCACCTGAAGCCCGGCCTCACCCCCGGCGGGCTGCTCGACCTGACCGTGGAGCTGCGCGAGGACGCCCCGCCGGTGCCCGTCGCCCCCGCCCTCCTCGCCGAGCTGCTGCCCGTGCCCCGGCCCGGCCCGTACGCCGTGCTCGCCGCCGCCCACGACGAGGAGTCCGCCCGGATGCTGGCCCACGCCCGGCTCCCCTCCGAGTCCCGTGACGGGGACGTGGCCCTGCGCGTCCGCGACCGGCTGCGCGCCGAGGACTGGGCCGCGTCCGCGCCCGGCTCCCGGCACTTCGTCGCCGACCCGCTGCTGCGCGCCCTGCTCCTGCACCGGCTGCGCTTCGAGGACGGCGACCACCCGCGCTACGCCGCCTGGCACGCCGTCCACGAGACCCTGCGCCGGCACTACGGGCCCGAACCCGGCCCGTACCGGCTCCACCACGACCTCGCGCTCGGCCGTACCGAGGACGCCGTCACCCACCTGCGGGCCACCTTCCCCGAGCCGGACGTCCTCGGCTGGCTCGGGCGGCTGCGGTTCGTCGCCTCCGCCCCGTACCCGCGCGAGCGCGGCGCGACCGGGCCCGATCCGCGCCGGGCCGTCGCCCTCGGGCAGGCCCCCACGGGCGAGATCCCCGCCGGACTCGACGCCGACGGCGTCGAACTGCACCTCGCCCTGCGGCGGCTGCTGCACGCCGTATGGCTGCTCACCGATCCGCTCGCCCTGCCCGACGACGAGGTCGCCGACCGGCTCGCGCACGAGCTGCGCCGGCTCTCCGGCCGCCATCTGTCGGGCAGCGGTTCGCTCTGGGACGCTGCCACCCACTGGCCGCGCGACATCCGCGCCTGGCGGGAGCCCTCGCTGCCGCCGGGCCGCGAGGACGGAGTCTGACGCCATGCCCGACCGCGTGACCGACCCCTCGGCCGCCCGCCCGCTCGACCGGCTGCGCCGCCGCGTCCGCACCCCCCGCCAGAAGTTCTTCGCCTCCCTCGTCGCGGCCGCCGTCGTCCTCGGCCTCGGCGGGTACGGCGTCGTCCGCCTCACCACCCCGGAGGACCGTTCCTGCGCGGCGGGCGTCGAGCGCCCCGCCGGCAGCGAGGAGTGCGTCGGCGTCAACGGCGACGGCCACGACTTCGGGGTCGGCGAGCTGGGCGGGATCGCCCGTGCCATCGGCACCGAGAACGCCTCCCTCGCACCCGACGACTACGTCACCGTGGCCCTGCTGCTGCCGCTGACCTCCACCGACGGCGGCATGCGGATCAAGATGCTGAACGAGCTGCGGGGCGCCCACGCCTTCCAGTACCGCGCCAACCACGAGTCCAACGAGGAACTGCCCAAGATCCGGCTCGTCCTCGCCAACACCGGCAAGGGCAACGCCCACTGGCGCGCCACCGTCGACCGGCTGATCGCCATGAAGGACTCCGCCGACCGGCTCCGGGCCGTCTCCGGCGTCGCCACCTCCTCCACCGAGGTGCGGGAGGCGGTGACCACCCTCACCGGGGCCGGGATCGCCGTCGTCGGCACCACCATCACCGCCGACGACATCGCCAACGCCCCCGGGAACGAGCGCTTCCCCGGCCTCGCCCGCGTCTCGCCCACCAACGGCGACGAGGCGAAGGCGCTGGCCCACTTCGGAGAGGTGGACGCCGCCAGGGCGCTCCTCGTCCAGGACACCCGCAGCGGCGACCACTACACGGACACCCTGAAGGCCGCCTTCGCCGCGACCCTCAAGGGCGCCCCGCACGACCCCGAGCTGTTCACCTCGCCCGCCGACCCCAACGAGGAGGGCACCACCGCCAACACCTTCCGCCAGATCACCCACCTGATCTGCGACACCCGCGCCGAGACCGTCTTCTTCGCGGGCCGCCACACCCAGCTCCGCCAGTTCATCAACGCGCTCGGGTCGCGCGGCTGCACCGACCGGGCCTTCACCGTCCTGACCGGGGACGAGGGCTCGTACCTGGGCGCGGACGCGAAGCTCGACCGCGGGGCCCTGCGGTCGAAGCTGACCGTGCGGTACGCGGCGCTCGCCCACCCGGACGCCTGGGTGCCGGCGGAGGGGCGGAAGGTCCCGGCCACGGGCGGCTCCCCCCAGGCGTACGAGACCTTCCTGAAGGACGTCACGCGGGACGCGAAGGAGCCGCCGCCGCTCGCGGACGGGCAGGCGATCGTCGCGTACGACGCGATGGCGACGGCCGTCCACGCGATCCGCCAGGCCACCCCGCAGGGCGCCCGCCACCCGGCGGCGGCGGACGTGGCCACCCAGTGGCCGCAGGTGAAGGGCTCGCTGCGGGTGGAGGGGGCGAGCGGCTGGATCTGCCTGGACAACTACGGCAACCCGTACAACAAGGCCGTCCCGATCGTGGAGCTGGCCCCGAACGGCTCCCAGCGCTTCGTCCGGATCGCCTGGCCGGAGGGGCACCCGCCGACGGCTCCCTGCCTGCCGCCGAAGCGGGGCTGAGCGGTCGGTACGAGCGGGACTACGGCTCCCACTTCGGCCAGCGCGCCGCGTCCCGCTCGTACAGCTCGCGCAGGTGCAGCCAGCGCTCGGAGGTCCGCTCCCGCCAGTCGGCGGGGTGTCCGTCCAGGGCGCGGGCGAGCCACTCGAAGTGGTCGTGCCAGGCGGCGAGCCGGTCGAGGCGGTGCTCCGGCGGGCCCCGCAGCTCGTTGGTGAAACGCAGCACGGTCGACCCGTCGCCGGGACCGGGCCCCGGCTCCAGGTGGAACCGGATCCGGCCGTGCGTCGGATCGACCGTGTACTCGGCCACGCTCCCGGGGTCCCAGGCGGTCACCCGCCCCGGGTCCTCGGTGTCGCCGCTGGTCAGCCGGTGGAGGACGACCCGGCCGCCGAGCCGGGGCTCCAGCGGGTCCGCCGCGCACAGCCAGCGCGCCAGGCCCTCGGGGGTGGTGACCGCCGCCCAGACCTCGGACGGCGGGTGCGGCAGCTCGACGGTGAAGCGCAGCACGTGCGTGTCGCCGTCGTGGGTCTCGCTCCTGCCCCGGGAGATCTCGCTCATGGTTCCAGCGTCACCCCGGGGCGGGCCCGGTGCCAGCCCGGAGGCCGGACCTCAGACTCCGGCGTAGGAGTGCTTGCTGCTCACGAAGATGTTCACGCCGTAGTAGTTGAAGAGGAAACAGGCGAAGGCGACGAGCGCGATGTACGCGGCCTTCCGGCCCTTCCAGCCGGCCGTCGCGCGCGCGTGCAGGTAGGCGGCGTACCCGACCCACGTGATGAACGACCAGACCTCCTTGGCGTCCCACCCCCAGTAGCGGCCCCACGCGTCGCCGGCCCAGATCGCGCCCGCGATGATCGTGAAGGTCCACAGCGGGAAGACCGCCGCGTTCACCCGGTAGGAGAACTTGTCGAGCGAGGCCGCGGCGGGCAGCCGCTCCAGGACCGAACGGGCGAAGGCGCCGGGGTTGCCGCCGGTCGCCAGCTTGTTCTCGTACGAGTCGCGGAAGAGGTACAGCAGGGTGGCGACCGCGCCGAGGTAGAAGACCGCGCCGCAGAAGATCGCGGTGGAGACGTGGATCCACAGCCAGTACGAGTCGAGCGCGGGCACCAGCTGGTCGCTGGGGGTCTTCAGCCAGGTGACGGCCATGCCCAGGTCGAGCAGGACGGTGGTGACCAGCGGCAGGCCGATCCAGCGCACGTTCTTCTTGGCGAGGAGGAAGCCGAGGTACGCGCCGACCGCCACCGTGGAGAAGGTGGTGGAGAACTCGTACATGTTGCCCCAGGGGGCCCGCTGCACGGAGAGCGCCCGGGTGATCACGCCCGAGGCCTCGACCAGGAAGGCGAGGACGGTGAGCGAGACGGCGATCCGGCCGTAGAGGTCGCCCTTGACCGTGCCGCCGGCCGCGCCGGGGCCGTCCGGCACGTCGCGGGTGCCGGCCGCGCTCCGGGTGACGACTTTCGGCCGGTCGAGCACGGCGGTGGAGCCGGCCTGCTTGCCCCGGACGGTCACGGTGGCGGCCGGGGCCTGCCCGGCCCGGGGGGTGAGGGCGGCGGCGGTGCGGCCGACCTTGCTGCGGCTGCCGAAGACCCACTCGGCGATGTGGGCGAAGAAGGCCAGGGTGTAGACGGCCATCGAGGAGTAGATGAGCACGTCGCTCATCCGCGCCAGGCTCTCGTCGGTCGTGGCGGCGAGGATCACTTGTCAGCCTCTCCAGAAGGGGCGGGGTCTTCCGCGGGTGCGTCCGCTGGTTCCGTGGTGTCCGGTGCGGCGGTGTCCGGTACGGCGGTTTCCGGTACGGCCTCCGGATCGGCGCGCGGGGTCTCCGCGGTGGGCGGGGCCTGGGCCGTGAGCGCGACCGCGAGGTCCGCCAGCTCCTCGGGGAGCTTCGCGGACTCGCTGCGGCCGAGACCGGCCATCTCGACGACGGTGACGCCGTCCTCGCCCCGTACGGCCCGGACCCAGACCCGGCGCCGCTGGATGAAGAGCGAGCCGGTCAGGCCGGCGATGGCGGCGATGGCGCCCGCGAGGGCGAGGCCGTTGCCCGGCTGCTGCGAGACCTGGAAGCTCGCCCACTCCTTGATCTCCTTCTCGAAGGTGATCGAGCCGGCGCCGTCGGGGAGCGTCATGGTCTCGCCGGGCAGCAGGCGCTCGGCGAGCTTGCCGCCGGACGCGTCCTTGAACTGGGTCATCTTGGACTTGTCGAGCTGGTACACGTTCTGCGGCAGACCGGAGTCCACGCGCAGGTCGCCGTGGAAGCCGGTGAGCGCCATGACGGGGAAGTCGAGCGCCGGGAACTGCGAGAACATCGTGCCCTGGCCGGCGCCCGCGAAGGTCGGCACGAAGAACGCCTGGAAGCCCAGCTGCTGCTTCTTGCCGCCCTTGTCGCGGTAGCCGTCCATGACCTTGATCGCGCCGGTCGACGTGATGTTGTTGTCGATCGGGAGCAGGGGCACGGCGCCGTGGAAGACGGCCTTGCCGCGTCCGTCCCTGACGGTGACGACGGGCGCGTAGCCGTGGGCGATCAGATAGACCTTGGAGTCGCCCACCTTCAGCGGCTCGTTGACCCGGATGACCGCCTTCCGGTCGGCGCCGCCCCGCGAGTAGGTGACGGCCGCCTCGAAGGTGCGGGGGGTGCCGCGCTGCGGTCCGCTCTTCTCGTACGTGCCGGTGAAGGAGTCCAGCGTGAAGCTGAACGGCTCCAGCTCGTCGGTGCCGAACCAGGAGCCCGACTTGAAGTCGTCGTACTGGGTGAGCGTGTTGGAGAAGCCGTCGCCCTCGACGATCAGCTTGCCGCCCTCGGACTTGAGGAGCTGGCCCCAGGCGAAGGCGACGAGCATCACGATCAGGGCGACGTGGAAGACCAGGTTCCCGGCCTCGCGCAGGTAGCCCTTCTCGGCGGCGACCGCGTCCCCCGCCCGGTGGGTGCGGAAGCGGCGCTTCCCCAGGAGGGCGAGCGCGGCCTCGCGGGCCTGCTCGGGCTCGGCCCCGGTGCGCCAGGTGGTGTACGCGGGGAGCCGGTCGAGGCGGCGGGGGGCGCCCGGCGGACGGCCCCGGAGCTGGCCGACGAACTGCAGGGTGCGCGGGACGATGCAGCCGATGAGGGAGACGAACAGCAGGATGTAGATCGCGGAGAACCACACCGAGCTGTAGACGTCGAAGAACTGGAGCTTCTCGTAGAGCGGCGTGAGCGCGGGGTGGGCGTCCTTGAAGGCCTGCACCTTCATCTCGTCCGCGCCGTTCTGCGGGACGAGGGAGCCGGGGACGGCGCCGAGGGAGAGCATGAAGAGGAGGATCAGGGCGACCCGCATGGAGGTCAGCTGGCGCCAGAACCAGCGGATCCAGCCGACGACCCCGAGGACGGGGCCGCCGGGGGCGGCGTCCCCCCGGCCCGGCGGGTCCTCCCGGTCCTCCCGGGGGGCGGTGGACAGCGCGGCCCCGGCGGCCTCGTCGGCGGCGGTGCTCTCCGTCGTGTCGGTCTTGCTCATGGAACTCAGATCCCCACCGTGAAACCGTCGGACCAGCCCTGCATCGTGGCGACCATGCTGTCCCACGCCCCCGTGAGGAGCAGGACGCCGGTGACGATCATCATGCCGCCGCCGATCCGCATGACCCAGACGTAGTGCCGCTTGACCCAGCCGAACGCGCCCAGCGCCTTGCGGAAGGCGAGGGCGGCGAGCACGAACGGTACGCCGAGACCGAGGCAGTACGCGAAGGCGAGTATCGCCCCGCGTCCGGCGCTGGCCTGCTCCAGGGCGAGCGCGTTGACGGAGGCGAGGGTCGGGCCGATGCAGGGGGTCCAGCCGATGCCGAAGAGGGCGCCGAGCAGCGGGGCGCCGACCAGGCCGGCGGCGGGCTTCCGGTGGAAGCGGAACTCGCGCTGGGTCAGCCAGGGCATCAGGCCGAGGAAGAAGACGCCCATGAGGATCATGAGGACGCCGAGGACCGTGGTGAGCGTCTCGCGGTACTCCTGGAGGGTCGCCCCGAAGTAGCCGAAGAGGGCGCCGCCGGAGACGAACACGGCGGTGAAGCCGAGGACGAAGAGGACGGCGCCGGTGGTCATCCGGCCGCGGCGGCTCTCGGCGAGGTCGGTGCCGGTGACCCCGGTCACGTAGCTGAGGTAGCCGGGGACGAGCGGGAGGACGCACGGCGAGAAGAAGGAGACGAGGCCGCCGAGGACCGCGAGGGGCAGGGCGAGCAGCAGGGCTCCGCTGGTGACCGTCTCGTTCACCGGCTCACTTCTCCCTGAGGAGCGGGTCGATCATCGAGCGGAGCTTCTTGTCGTCGAGGGCCATGAGGGCGCGGGCGGCGATCTTGCCCTCCTTGTCGAGGACGACGGTGGAGGGGATGCCCTGGAGGCTGAGGGTGCCCTTGGGGAAGCCGAAGAGGATCAGCTTGCCGGCGGGGTCGTAGAGGCTCGGGTAGGGGACCTCGTAGTCCTCTTCGAAGGTGAGCGCCTGCTGCTTGTTGGAGTCGCGGGTGTTGAGGCCGACGAACGCGACGTCCTGGCCCTCGAGGTCGTTCGCGACCTTGGCGAAGTGGGGGGCCTCGGCGCGGCAGGGGCCGCACCAGGAGCCCCAGGCGTTGAGGACGACGACCTTGCCCTTGAGGTCGGCGACGTCGAGCCGCTCGCCTTCGAGGGTCTCGCCGGCGAGTTCGCCCGGGGTCGCGCGCTTGCCCTTGGGGGCGGTGGAGATGCCGCCCTTGGTGGTGACGAAGTTGGTGCCGCCGCCGGACGTGCCGTCGCTCTCGCCGCCGCCGCAGGCCGAGAGCGCGAGGGCGGCGGTCAGCACTCCGACGGCGAACAGGGTGCGTCGAGGGGCACGGCTAAGGCTCATGTGAAAAGTTTCGCATGGGCGTTTGGGGGATCTTGGGCACCCCCCTACGTGCCCGTAAAGCACCTTGTCAAGGATGGCTAAGCGAGGGGGGTGTCCGGAGGCCCCGCGGGAACTCGCGGAAAACGATCAGGCGGCCCCGAGAAAGGCCTTCCAGCCGCCGGTGGGCTTCTCCCCCACGCCCAGGCCGCGCAGTTTCGCGAGAATCCTCGGATCCTGGACGTCGAGCCAGTCCACGAACTGCCGGAAGGAGACGAGCCGGACGTCCTTCTTTCCGGCCATTCCCTTGAGCGCCTCTTCGACGGCGTCCATGTAGATCCCGCCGTTCCACTGCTCGAAGTGGTTGCCGACGAAGAAAGGCGCGCGATTCGTCTCGTACGCGCGCGTGAAGCCGGAGAGATACGCCTCGGCCGCCTGCCTGCGCCAGCCCGGATAGCGCGAGGGCATGCCCTTCGTGGAGTTCCCCGACTGGTTGGCGAGCATGTTGTAGTCCATGGAGAGGACTTCGAAGGAGTGCCCGGGGAAGGGCACGGCCTGGAGGGGGAGGTCCCAGATCCCCCGCCGCTTGTCGGGCCAGGTCTGGCGGCCGCCGGGCGAGCTGGCGTCGTAGCGCCAGCCGAGCCGCTCGGCGGTGGGCAGCAGGTTGTCCTGGCCGAGGAGGCAGGGGGTGCGGCCGCCGACGAGCTCCTTGGAGTAGTCGAAGGGCAGCGGGTCGAGTTCGGTCCAGCCGCTGTTGGTCTTCCACTCCGTGACGAACTTCACGGCCTGGTCGATCTCGCTCTGCCACTGGGCCGGGGTCCAGTTGCCGACGGAGCCGGAGCCGCCGCAGAAGTGCCCGTTGAAGTGGGTGCCGATCTCGTGGCCCTCCAGCCAGGCCTGCCGGACGTACTTCAGGGTGTCCTTGACGTGGTCGTCGGTGAGGTAGCCGATGTCGGAGGCGCCGACGCGGTTGTTCGGCGGGCGGTAGAGGTTCTTCTTCGACTCGGGCAGGAGGTAGATCCCGGAGAGGAAGAAGGTCATCGCCGCGTCGTGGTTCTTCGCGAGTTCGAGGAAGCGCGGGAAGAGCCCGTTGCCGACCTCGCCGGCACCGTCCCAGGAGAAGATCACGAACTGGGGCGGGGTCTGGCCGGGTTCGAGGGGGACGGGGGCGCCGGGCTGGTGGGGCTGCTTGCCGGTGTCGGCGGTGGAGCCGTCGCCGATGAGCCGCACGGGGTCCGCGGTCGGGCCGGGGGTGCCCGGATCCGCCGTGGCGTCACCGCCCTTGCCGGGCCGGTCGGGTCCGGGATGTCCCGACTTGTTCTGGTTCGAGGTGCTGCACGCCGCGACGCCCATCGCCGCGGCGGCCCCGACTCCCGCCCCGAGCAGCCCCCTTCGGGTGATTCCGCTGATCTCGCGCATGCCGTCCCCATTCACACTGACGTATGACCTGAATGTCATCCAAACCGACAAACAGTGAGATGCAGGGAGGAACACGGGGGTTCCCGTGGAATAGCACAAAAATTTAAGGGCGTTCGGATGACATGAACATCATCCGAACGCCCTGAACCATGGCCCGTCAAGAGCGGACTGTCCAGCCGGGGTGACCTGAGGCTCCGGTCCGCGTGACCTGAAACCCCGGTCCGCCTACGCCCCGAAGGCCTTCGACTTCCCCTTGGCCGGCTTCGCGCCCGCGAGCAGGTGCGCCGGGACCAGGTCCCGGGCCGGCTCGCTGTACCCCACCGACACGATCCTGTCGCCCCGGTACGTGAACGAGGTCAGCGACGCGAGCGTGCACTGCCGCCGCCGCGGGTCGTGCCACAGCCGCCGCTTCTCCACGAAGCTGCGGACGATCCAGATCGGCAGCTGGTGGCTGACGCAGACCGCCTCGTGCCCCCGGGCCGCGTCCTTCGCCGCGTCGAGCGCGCCCATCATGCGGACGACCTGCTCGACGTACGGCTCGCCCCAGGACGGCTGGAACGGGTTGGTCAGGTGCCTCCAGTTCGCCGGCTTGCGCAGCGCCCCGTCGCCGACGCCGAAGGTCTTGCCCTCGAAGACGTTCGCCGCCTCGATGAGACGCGGGTCACTGGCCAGGTCGAGACCGTGGGACTTGGCGATCGGCTCCGCCGTCTCCTGCGCCCGCTCCAGCGGGGAGGCGACGACGTACGTGACGTCCCGCTCGGCCAGGTGCTCCGCGACCCGGTCCGCCATCCGCCGGCCCAGGTCGGAGAGGTGGTAGCCGGCGCGGCGCCCGTAGAGGACGCCGTCGGGGTTGTGCACCTCGCCGTGGCGCATCAGGTGCACCACGGTGATGTCGTCGTCGCCCTTCGCCCGCGCCTGCACCCGGTCCTCGGGCGTGGTGGCGGAGCCGGTCGCGACCTCGGTGCCGCTGGGGCGCCCGGTCTCGCTCACGTTCTTCTCCTCGGTGCGGTCGTTCGCCGGGTCGCTCACGCCGTGGCCTCCGCGGCGGCGCGGGCGGCGGCCGGCAGGGCGGCGGCGATCCGCTCGACCGCCCGCTCGTCGTGGGCGGTCGACACGAACCAGGACTCGAACGCGGACGGCGGCAGGTACACCCCGTCGGCCAGCATCGAGTGGAAGAAGGCGTTGAAGCGGAAGGCCTCCTGCTTCTTCGCCTCGTCGTAGTTCCGCACCTCGTCGGCGGTGAAGAACACCGAGAACATGTTGGAGGCGGTCTGCAGCCGGTGCGCCACGCCCTCCTTGGCCAGCGCGTCCGTGACCAGGCCCCGGATCTCCCGCGAGACCGCGTCCACCTTCGCGTACGCGGCGTCGTCGAGCAGCCGCAGCTGCGCGAGTCCGGCGGCGGTCGCGACCGGGTTCCCGGAGAGCGTGCCCGCCTGGTAGACCGGGCCCGCCGGGGCCAGGTGCCCCATGACGTCGGCGCGGCCGCCGAACGCGGCGGCCGGGAAGCCGCCGCCCATGACCTTGCCGAAGGTCAGCAGGTCGGGCCGCACGCCGTCGACCCCGTACCAGCCGGCCTTCGAGGTGCGGAAACCGGTCATCACCTCGTCCGAGACGTACAGCGCGCCGTTCTCCCGGCACAGGTCCGCCAGGCCCTGGTTGAAGCCCTCGGCCGGCGGGACGACGCCCATGTTGCCCGGCGAGGCCTCGGTGATGACGCAGGCGATCTCGCCCGGGTGCGCGGCGAACGCGGCCCGCACCGCCTCCAGGTCGTTGTACGGCAGCACGATCGTGTCGCCGGCCTGCGCGCCGGTCACTCCCGGCGTGTCCGGCAGCGCGAAGGTGGCCAGGCCGGAACCGGCCGAGGCGAGCAGCGCGTCCACGTGACCGTGGTAGCAGCCCGCGAACTTGACGACCTTCGCGCGTCCGGTGAACCCGCGGGCGAGCCGGATCGCGGACATCGTCGCCTCGGTGCCCGAGGAGACCAGGCGCACCTGCTCGACCGGCTCCACGCGCGCGACGATCTCCTCCGCGAGCGCCACCTCGCCCTCGCCGGGGGTGCCGAACGAGGTGCCGCGCGCCACGGCGGCCTGCACGGCGGCGGTGACCTCCGGGTGCGCGTGGCCGAGGATCATCGGTCCCCACGAGCAGACCAGGTCGACGTACTCCCGCCCGTCCGCGTCGGTGAGGTACGGACCGGAACCGGACACCATGAACCGGGGCGTTCCGCCCACGGCCCGGAAGGCACGCACCGGTGAGTTCACGCCGCCGGGCGTCACGAGGGAAGCGCGGTCGAAAAGCGTCTGTGAGACTGGGGCTTCGTATGAATACGGCACTGTGATCCTGACCTGCGAGAACGACTGAGGGCACGACATCGGGAACGGGGGGACGGCGTGGGCATCCCGGGTATTACGCCGGGGCGTACGCCCTCCGCGTCTGCGAAACTGGGGCGTCATAGGGATGGCTCACGGAATCCATGGTGTCAGAGGCCACGGCGTTCTCGCGGACGGGTGTTTCGCCGTACGAGCGCGGGGGAGGTCACTGTCACGATGATCGGGTTGCGCGGCGGGGTCGTGTTTCCGAGAAAAAGCAGTCGGGTGGAGATATGCATCGCGGTGGCGGACCGGGCGAGGGGACGGACGACCTGGGTCCGGAGTCTGCCCGGCGGGGAAGGCACCGGCGCCGGCGGACCGAAGACCCGGCCCCGGAATCTCCGGGAAGGCAAGGAGCCCCGGACGCCCACAGCGGGCGGGACGCCGGGGGCGGGAGGGGCCGGTTGGGGGTGACGTACAAGTACTTCGGCGCGCCCGACGGCGCCACGGCGGCCCGGGTGCCGATCTCGATGCGTCCCGAGGAACTCGGCGGCGACGAGCTCGGCATGGGCGGCATGTTCACCAAGATCAAGCCGGAGACCATAGCGGCCATGGTCCTCACCGGCATCCAGGGCATGCCCCTGCACAAGGTGCCTCCGCTGGAGCTGGTGGTCCTGCACCCCGACTACGCGGTGGTGAAGCTGCCGATGACCGTCGTCGACCCGCTGCGCGCGATCGGCGAGGAGTCGGTCGGTGCCGCCGCCTTCATCTGGTCCACGGTCCCGGACCGCGGCGGCCCCCGCGACGCCTTCGACGTCTACCGGCTCCTCCACGAGTGGCAGGACTTCTCGGTGCGCCTCCACGAGGCGGGACACCAGCCGTACTGCCTGGTGTGGCCGTGAGGACCCGGTGACGCGCTGACGCGACGGGGCCTCCGGCTCCGGCGTACGGCTTACGGGCAGGCGTTTCGCCGTCCTTCCGATCCCCATAAGTGCTGAAATTAGGACGAATGGGATGGAATGCGCGGATGTCGCGTTCCAGGGGAGGGCCCGACGCCCTGTGGAAGCGCCCGTACGAGGAGGGACCCGTCGCGTGAGCGGAGTACGAATGGCCGGCGAACCCATGCAGATCGGTGAGGTCGCCGCACGGACCGAACTGTCCCTGCGCACCATCCGGCAGTACGAGGACAGCGGCCTGGTCGTCCCCTCGGCGGCCTCCCCGGGCGGCTTCCCCCTCTACACGGACGAGGACGTGTCCCGGCTCATGGTGGTCCGCCGGATGAAGCCGCTCGGCTTCACCCTGGACGAGACCCGCGAACTCCTCACGGCCATGGACCGGCTCGCCGCCGACCGCCCGGGCACCGACACCGAGCTCACCCCGGACGAGCGGGCCGCGCTGGTGTCCCGCGTCCGCCGCTACGAGCAGGCCGCCGCCGAGCGGGTCGCCGAACTGCGGGCGCAGCTCACCCGCGCGGAGGAGTTCGCCCAGTCCCTGCGCACCCGCCTGACGGCGGCCCCGGCCTGAACCGAAGGACGCGTCTCAGGGCGCCAGCGCCTCCGCGAGGTCGCGGAAGAAGCGGGCGTACGCGGCGGCGCTGGGCGGCGTCTCCGGATTCCAGGGGGCGAGCCGCACCCCGCCGGGAAGGGCGTACGGGGGCGTGGCGTGGTCCCGGTTGTCGAAGAGGACCAGGTCGGGACGGAGCCCGGCGGCGTGCTCCCAGCCGGTGGTGAGCCAGTTGGCGCCCGGCCCGGGACCCGGGTCGAGCAACCGGACGCCGAGCCCGGCGAGCCACGCCAGTTCGGGCCAGGCCCGCGGGCGCGCCAGGTGCACCTGGTCGGGCCCGGCCCCGGAGAGCGCGAGCACGCCGAGCCCGCTGCGGGCCGCCGCCTCCCGGAGCGCGGCCTCGGCGGCCTCGAACTCCGCGAGGGCGGCGCCCTGACCGGGCCCGACGGCCGGACTCACGGTCACCGGGGTCACGATCTCCGGCCCCACCGCCTCCGAGCCCACGACCACGGGGCGCACGGCCTCCGGAGCAGGGCCCGCCCCCGCGGCCGCCGGGCCCACCACCCGCAGACCGGCGGCCAGCGCGGCGAACCGGTCGAGGAGGCCCGGCAGGTCCGGCCCGCCGCCGACGGAGAGGACGACGAGCGGCACCCCGAGCCGCTCGACGAGCGCCGCGTCCAGCGCGTACGGGCTCTTCCCGTCGTACGTCACGTCGACGACGAGATCCGGCCGCAGCTCCCGCAGCACCGCCTCGTCCAGGTCCCGGCCCGGCCCGAGGTACGGCACCCCGACCGCCTCCAGGACCCCCGCCTTCGCCGGGTCGTACACGTCGCCGTCGTGCCCGGATCCGTACACCGCGACCGGCGTCACCCCCAGGTCGTACAGGGCGGCCCCGGCCCTTACGTACGCGACCACCCGCCTCGGCACCCGGTCCGCCCCCGGCCGCGCGCCCCTGTCGTCGGTGAACCCCCACGCCTGCGTTTCGGACATGCGGCTGCTCCCTCCCCGGTCCGAATCTCCCTGTTCCGCCACCTTGGAACGGTTGTCCGGCCCGCACAAGAGGGCCTGCGGCCCCGCGCCCGCCGCCCCGGCCGGGATCCGGCCCCGGCTCCCCCCTGCCGGAAGGGCGCCACGGGGTGTTGACTGAACGCGTCGGGAGGAAGCAGCAGGAATCGCCACGCCGTCGTGCGGGCGCCCCACCCGCCGGGGCGCACCCCGTACGGGCGGCTCTCACGCCCTGGAGTGAGCCATGCCCTTGCCCGGCCGGTTCTCCGACCCCCGTGCGATCACGCTCTTCGGCCTGCTCGCCGTCTCGACGGCGACGTGCCTGGCCCTGGGCCTGCGCGCCCGCGCCCGCCGCGACCGGGCGGGCGCCCCGCTGGAGCGCGTCTGGCACCCGCAGGAGTCGGTCCCGCTGACGCCCGCCGAGGAACACGCCTTCGGCCAGGTCGTCTCCCGCCTCTCCTCCGGCCCGACGGGCCGCCCGCGCTGAACCACCCGGGACACGCGCTCCACCACGCGCGCGGGTCGCGGCCGGTCGTGGCGAGCAGGCGCGCGAAGGCGCCGGCGTCCCCGAAGACGCCGGCTCTCCGGGCCGTCGGGCCCGGCCCGGCTCGAAGAGAGCACGACGGGCACGGCCGGAAAGACACCTAGCATGCGGAACATGTCCGCCTCCGCTCCCCGCCGGGACACCCGGGGCATCGTCGACCCCGCCGGGCTGCTCTCCCGCGTCCGCTTCCGCCGGCACCTCCCGGCCCCGGAGCTGCGGCCCTACCTGGAGCACTACTGGCTGATCGACTGGGAGCTGCCGGAGCCGTACGCGGGCCACGTCGTCCCGCACCCCTCGGTGAACGTCGTCTTCCAGCGGTACGGCCCGCCGGGCGCCCCGGCGGACGGGGGGACGACGTCGGCCGAGGTCTCCGGGATCGGGCTCGGCCTGTTCGCCCACGAGCTGACGGGGACGGGCCGGGTCTGCGGGATCCAGTTCCGCCCCGGCGGCTTCCGGCCCTTCGCGCCCGCGTGGCCGGTGTCGGCGTGGACGGGCCGCCGCGTCCCGCTGACCGGGGTCTTCCCGGACACGGACACGGACACCGGCCCCGGCCTCTCGGCCGCCGTCCTCTCCCCCGACGAGGACCACGCGCGCGTGGCGGCGCTCGACGCCTTCCTCCTCGCGCACGGACCGGCCCCCGATCCGGCCGCCGACCTCGCCGTGGAGCTGGTGGAGCTGGTCCGTTCGGACCGCACGGTCCGCAGGACGTCCCGGCTCGCCACCGCCTCGGGCCTGTCGCCCCGCTCCCTCCAGCGCCTCTTCGCGAGCCGCGTCGGGGTCGGCCCGAAGTGGGTGATCCTGCGCTACCGCATCCACGAGGCCCTGGAACGCGCCGGGACCGCGAGCACCCTCGACTGGGCCGCCCTCGCGGCCGAACTGGGCTACAGCGACCAGGCCCACCTCGTACGGGACTTCACGGCGACGATCGGAGTGCCGCCGACGGCGTACGCCCGCGGCCCGTCAGTGCCGTGACCTACGGTGCGGGAATGGACGACGACACCTCACGCGTACGCCTGGAACCCTGGTCCGAGGAGGACGCCGGACTCCTGCGCGCCCTGAACGCACCGGAACTGACCGCCCACCTCGGCGGCCCGGAGACCGGGGAACAACTCGCGCGGCGCCATCGGCGGTACGTGGCGATGAGCGCCGCCGACCCGGGCGCGGGCAGAATGTTCCGGATCGTGCTGCTCCCGGAGGAGACCGCGGTGGGCGGCATCGGCTTCTGGGCGCAGACCTGGGACGGTGAACCCGTCTACGAGACCGGGTGGACCGTGCTGCCCGGCTTCCAGGGCCGGGGCGTGGCGACGTCCGCCACGCGCGCGGTGATCGCGGAGGCCCGGGCCACGGGCCTCCGTCGGCATCTGCACGCCTTCCCGTCGTCGGACAACGCCGCCTCGAACGCGGTGTGCCGCAAGGCGGGGTTCGAACCGCGCGGCGAGCGGGACTTCGAGTACCCGCCGGGCCGCCCGATGCGGTGCAACGACTGGCGGCTCGACCTGGGGGTCCCGCTTCAGGAGGCCTGACCGGGCGCGGTGAGCGGCCGGGAGAAGTGGAAGGCCACGATGTCGAACCGCTCCCGCAGGTAGAAGCGGTGGGCTCCGGTGCGGTGGGTGCCGGAGTCCAGAGTGAGCTCGTGGCAGCCGGCCGTGCGGGCGTGCCCCTCCAGATGGGCGATCAGCGCGCGCCCGACACCGGTGGAACGCTCGGCCGCCGCCGTCACCAGGTCGTCGACGTAGAGGTGGCGCAGGGAGCTGGTGTTGACGACGATCCGCCAGCCGGCCGCCCCGACGCAGCGCCCGTCGTCGGCGTAGGCGGCGCTGAACCGCAGCCCCTGGGGGTGCCCGGCCCCGTACACCTCGCGGAAGAGCTCCGGGGTGAGGTGGGGGCGGAGTTCGGAGAGGACCGGCAGGAGGTCGCCCTCCAGGCGGGGATCGCCCGGTTCGAGATCGGTGATCTTCATGCCGGGACGGTACCTCAGGGCTTGCGGGGAGGGACGGGGGTGACGGGGGCCGACCGGGGGCAGCCCCGGTCGGCCCCCGTCGCCCCGGTCGGCCCGGACCGACCACCCGCCCGGCCGTCTCCGACCGCCCCCGGACCGAATTCCCTGGCCGCCCGTCCGCCCCCGGTGCCATCCTGTCCCCGTGAACGGACCGGAGATCCAGATCAGTTTCGCCCCCGGCCTGCGGCTCTTCGTCTCGGCGGAGCGGCGCACCGGCCCCACCCCCGTGACCACCGACGGCACCTCGTCCCTCGGCCACGTCGTGGAATCGCTGGGCGTGCCCCTCACCGAGGCCGGACGGCTGCTGGTCGACGGACGGCCCGTCGAGGCCGCGCACGTCCCGGGCGCGGGCGAGACGGTCGAGGTCGAGGACGTCACCCGCCCGCAGCAGGTCCCCGGCGCACCCCTCCGCTTCCTGCTCGACGTGCACCTCGGCACCCTGGCCCGGCGCCTGCGCCTCCTCGGTGTGGACGCCGCGTACGAGAGCGAGGACATCGGCGACCCCGCCCTGGCCGCGCTCTCCGCACGGGAGCGGCGCGTCATGCTCTCCCGGGACCGAGGCCTGCTGCGCCGGCGCGAACTGTGGGCGGGCGCCTACGTCTACAGCGACCGGCCGGAGGAGCAGCTCCGGGACGTGCTCGAACGGTTCGCGCCGCCGCTCGCGCCCTGGACCCGCTGCACCGCCTGCAACGGCGAGCTGAGCGGCGCCGACAAGGACGCGGTGCGCGAGCGGCTGGAACAGGGCACCGAGAAGACGTACGACGTGTTCGCCCAGTGCGTGGAGTGCGACCGGGTCTACTGGCGCGGCGCCCACCACGCGCGCCTGGAGGCGATCGTCTCCGACGCGGTGCGGGAGTTCGGCGGGGCGGCGGCCCGCTGAGGCCCGGGCGGACGGGTCCCGCCCCGGAATCAGAAGACGTACGGGTCACCGGTGTCGAGCGCCAGGACGCGATGCCGGTCGTTCCCCGGGTTCGGGTCGACCGCCCCGTCCCGCCAGGGCGTACTGATCTCCGCCGTCAGCTCCTCCGGGAACCCCGCGGTCCACAGGTCGAGCGCCAGCTCCCCGTCCCTCCCGCCCACCGGAAGCTCCCCCGTCCGGCAGGACACCACCCGGTCGCTGCTCCACAGACAGGCCGGCGGCAGCTCGTACCCGCCGGCCATCGGCACCGAGAAGGCGATCCGGACCGTCGCCCGGGAGAAGGGGGCGGGCCCGTGGTTCTCACTGACCAGCCGGACGCCGAGCCGCCCGTCCCGGAGGAGGAGATGCCCGTGGTGGGACAGATCCGCCTCGGCCCCCACCGCCCCGGCCCCGGCCCCCGCGCCCACCACCACGGCGACCGCGAGAGCGACCCCGAGCACACCCCGACGCAATCCACACATAAGCACAAAATAACCACGAAAACCCCCGTCCCCCCGCACCCCGGCCCGCGTGTCCACACCACGACCGCCCCGCCACCCCTCGTCCCGCCCCGCCTATCCTGACCGGGCGATCACCACCGTCGATCACCTGCGCGAGGAGCACGCCATGACCGCCCCCGGTACCCCCATCGCCGTCGTCACCGGCGCGAGCAGCGGAATCGGCGCCGCCACGGCCAGGCAGCTGGCCGCCGCCGGCTACCGCGTGGTCCTCACCGCCCGCCGCAAGGACCGCATCGAGGCCCTCGCCGCCGAGATCAACGACGCCGGCCACCAGGCCACCGCCTACGCCCTCGACGTCACCGACCGCGCCGCCGTCGACGAGTTCGCCACCGCCTTCCGCAGCCTCGCCGTCCTCGTCAACAACGCGGGCGGCGCCCTCGGCGCCGACCCCGTCGCCACCGGCGACCCCGAGGACTGGCGCCGCATGTACGAGGTCAACGTCCTCGGCACCCTCCACGTGACCCAGGCCCTGCTCCCCGCCCTCACCGCGAGCGGCGACGGCACGGTCGTCGTCCTCTCCTCCACCGCCGGCCACAGCACCTACGAGGGCGGCGGCGGCTACGTCGCCGCCAAGAACGGCGCCCGCGTCCTCGCCGAAACCCTCCGCCTGGAGATCGTCGGCACCCCCGTCCGCGTCATCGAGATCGCCCCCGGCATGGTCAAGACCGACGAGTTCGCCACCACCCGCTTCCGCGGCGACACCGACAAGGCCGCCAAGGTCTACGCCGGCGTACCCGACCCCCTCACGGCCGACGACGTCGCCGAGACCATCACCTGGGCCTGCACCCGCCCCCCGCACGTCAACATCGACCTCCTGGTCGTCCGCCCCCGCGCCCAGGCCTCCAACACCAAGGTCCACCGGGAACTCTGACCACGGCCCACCGCACGAACGGGTGCACCGATCCGCTCACCCGCACGGCGACCGGACGGAACAGAGCTGCTCCATGCGCCCGGGACGCCTCCGCGGCGGGCAGGTGCCGATGCCCTGAGCCGCAGTTCCCGTAGAAAGCCCGAAACGGGGTGCCGCGTCGGCGGCACCCCGTTCCCGCTTACTTCTCAGCCCTTCACACAGACGACCTGCTTCAGCTTCGCGACGACCTCCACCAGGTCCCGCTGCTGATCCATCACCTGCTCGATCGGCTTGTACGCGCCCGGGATCTCGTCCACGACGCCGGAGTCCTTGCGGCACTCCACGCCCCGCGTCTGCTCCTCCAGGTCCCGCACCGTGAAGCGCCGCTTCGCCGCGCTCCGGCTCATCCGGCGGCCCGCGCCGTGCGAGGCGGAGTTGAACGCCTTCTCGTTGCCGAGCCCCTTCACGATGTACGAGCTGGTGCCCATCGAGCCCGGGATGATCCCGAACTCCCCGGAGCCGGCCCGGATCGCGCCCTTCCGCGTGACCAGCAGGTCCATGCCCTCGTACCGCTCCTCCGCCACGTAGTTGTGGTGGCAGGAGATCACCGGCTCGAAGGTCACCCGGGCCTTGCGGAACTCCCGGCGGAGGACCTCCTGGAAGAGGGCCATCATGACCGCGCGGTTGTACTTCGCATATTCTTGCGCCCAGAAGAGGTCGTTCCGGTAGGCGGCCATCTGCGGGGTGTCCGAGACGAACACCGCCAGGTCGCGGTCGACAAGGCCCTTGTTGTGAGGCAATTTCTGCGCCTCACCGATGTGGTGCTCAGCGAGTTCCTTGCCGATGTTCCGAGAACCGGAGTGCAGCACGAGCCACACCAAGCCATGCGTATCTATGCAGACTTCTGCATAGTGATTCCCTGACCCGAGCGTCCCCATCTGCCGCCCCGCCCGCTCCCGCCGGAACTTCACCGCGTCCGCGACCCCGTCGAACCGCGACCAGAAGTCGTCCCACCCCGCCGTCGGGAACTGGTACAGCCGCTTCGGGTCCACCGCCTCGTGGTGGAGGCCGCGGCCGACCGGGATGGCCTGTTCGATCCTGGAGCGCAGGCGGGAGAGGTCGCCCGGCAGGTCGTTGGCCGTCAGGGAGGTCTTGACCGCCGACATGCCGCAGCCGATGTCCACGCCGACCGCCGCCGGGCACACCGCGCCCTGCATCGCGATCACCGAGCCGACCGTCGCGCCCTTGCCGTAGTGCACGTCCGGCATCACGGCCAGGCCCTTGATCCAGGGGAGCGTCGCCACGTTCTGCAACTGCTGCATGGCGCCGCCCTCCACCGTGGAGGGGTCGGCCCACATCCGGATCGGTACTTTCGCTCCGGGCACCTCTACGTACGACATACTTCCTCGATTCCCCCGAAAAGACTGATAACGCAAAAACCGGAGCCAAAGCCCGTACAGGTGACAGGGGACCGGCATCAACGGCAGCGTGTGCGATAGACATTGTGTCCATCGGCCGGGTTCGCGCGGCAAACAGTTTTCGGGAAAGTCTTCGGGAGAAGGGAGCCTGGGACCGTGCAGGGAAAGAGGTACGCCCCCGGTCGCACGGGGTCCACGGCCCGCACGGGGTCCACGGCCCGCACCGGGCCCACGGCCCGTACCGCCGTCGCCCTCGTCCTCGGCCTCGGCCTCGGCGCGGGTCTCGCCGGCTGCTCCTCCGGCGCCCCCGCCGACGACGTCACCGTCGACGCCAAGGCCGGTCTCGCCGCCGCGGCCGCGCCGCCCGGCCGGTACCGCACCCTCTTCGAGCCCTGCGGCACCGTCCCGCAGGCCGTCCTCAAGGAGATGCTCCCGGGCGCCGCCGCCCTGGGCGACGCCGAGCGCGACCGGGCCTACCGGGGCAAGGCCGCCGTCACGTACGACACCGACCGGCGCGTCGGCTGCTCGTGGCGGGCCGACACCCCGGAGACCTCGCACCGGCTCTCGCTCGACATCGAGCGGGTGGTCTCGTACGACACCGCCGTCAGCGACGACGACCGGGCGCAGGAGGTGTACGTCCGCAAGCAGCTCGCGGCGGACATCCCCCTGCCGCCGACCGCTCCGCCCGCGCCGACCACGCCGCCCGGGGCCACCGGCTCCCCCGGCGGTACGGCCGGCCCCTCGCAGTCGGCGACCACCTCCCCGGCGACCGCCCCTCCGGCGCACAAGCCGCCGTCGACCGGTCCGACCCCGACCGGGTCCGCGCCCACTCCCACCGGGTCCGCGCCCACGTCCACCGGCTCCGCGCCCGCCGGGTCGACCCCGTCCGGCACTCCCTCCTCCACCGGTCTGGAGTCCCGCGTCCTGGAGGGTCTCGGGGACGTCGCGTACCTCGACGACGTCCTCGGCAACGCCGGTGCGAACAGCCGTCAGCGGTCGGTCAGCGTGGTGTTCCGCACATCCAACGTGATCGTGACGGTGTCCTACCGGGAGGAGACGAGCGGCTCCCCCGAGGCCCCGGACAGCGCGGAACTGCAGGAAAGGGCCCGGAAGCTGGCCCGCCTGCTGGCCGACCGCCTGGAGGAGTAGCCGTCCGGTGCCGCTCCGTGAGCGGACGGCGACCACGTAACGTGTCGCCGTGGCCCGTGGCCGTACCGGTGGTCGCGGTCGCCGGACCAGAGCCGGACCGAGCCGGACCGTACGGCGAACGGACCGTACGACAAGTGTCCGACCGTACGACAAGCGACTGAAGGAACCATGCAGCGATCAGCTCCGCGACTCACCCGCATACTCGCCTGCGCAGCCGTCCCGGTGATGCTCGTCGTCGCCGGCTGCTCCTCCGACTCCGGTGACTCCGGGAAGTCGGAGGCGCGGGAGGAGGCGAGCGCGTCCGCGACCCCGTCGCCCGTGCAGACGACGAAGACGGTCGAGCCGGCGAAGTTCGCGAAGCTGCCCCAGGTCTGCCGTTCGGTCTCGGCGAGGACGACGGCGTCCCTGGTGCCGAAGGCGAAGACCAAGGACGGGACGCCGGGCGTCTCCAGCGACCTGAGCAGCCGGGGCGGCTGTTCGTGGAACGGTCTGGAGGACAAGGGCGTGAAGGGTTCGCAGTACCGCTGGCTGGACGTGTCGGTCTACCGGTACGAGTCGGACGTCTCGCTCGGCAGCGGTCAGGAGCGGGCGCGGGAGAACCTCGCGAAGGAGGTCGCCAAGATCCAGGGGACCGCGGGGGCGAAGAAGCTGCGGACCACGGTGGCGACGGGCATCGGTGACGAGGCGAAGGCCGTGACGTACCAGGAGAGCAAGACGGGCGAGGACTTCGTGTACACCTCGGTCGTGGCGCGTACGGGGAACGTGCTGGTGCTGCTGTCGTACAACGGCGCCGGTTACGCGGGCGCGCCCACCCCGTCGGAGAAGACGATCACGGACGGTGCGGTGAGGGCGGCGAAGGAGGCCGTGGCGTCGGTGGCGGCGGCCAACAAGTAGTCGCGCGGGTGTTCGTGGACAAGTAGGAACAAAGCAGCGCGGAACGGTTGCGTCGGTACGGAGCCCGCCCCTCCCCCGGGGGCGGGCTTCGTTCACATGTGCCACTCTGTGCGCGCGAGATGTCGATCGACGGGAGGGTCGCGGGTGGCCGCGATGCAGCTGACACGCACACACCGGGTTCTCATCGGCCTCGTCATCGCCGGTGCGCTGATCATCGCGGGGATCGGTTTCGCGGGTTCGTACGCCGCCGTGCGCGAACTCGCTGTGCAAAAAGGTTTCGGCACCTTCTCGTACTTCTTCCCGATCGGCATCGACGCGGGCATCTGTGTGCTGCTCGCGCTCGACCTGCTGCTGACGTGGCTGCGGATCCCGTTCCCGCTGCTGCGGCAGACGGCGTGGGTGCTCACGGCGGCGACCATCGCCTTCAACGGCGCGGCGGCCTGGCCGGATCCGCTGGGCGTGGGCATGCACGCGGTGATCCCGGTGCTGTTCGTGGTGGCCGTGGAGGCGGCGCGTCACGCGGTGGGCCGGATCGCGGACATCACGGCCGACAAGCACATGGAGGGCGTGCGGCTGACCCGGTGGCTGCTGTCGCCGATCCCGACCTTCCGGCTGTGGCGGCGGATGAAGCTGTGGGAGCTGCGCTCGTACGAGCAGGTCATCAAGCTGGAGCAGGAGCGGATGATCTACCAGGCCCGGCTCCAGGCCCGGTTCGGCCGGAACTGGCGGCGGAAGGCGCCGGTGGAGGCGCTGATGCCGCTGCGTCTGGCGCGGTACGGGGTGCCGCTCGCGGAGACGGCGGCGGAGGGGCTCGCGGCGGCGGGCATCGAGCCGGCGGTGCTGCCCGCGCGGCAGGAGCAGGCGTACGAGCAGCTTCAGCCGTCGCCGGTGCCGCAGCAGTTCCAGCACCCCGGGAACGCGCAGGCGTCCCCGGGGCCGCAGCAGCTCGCGCAGCAGGCGGAGCTGCCGCGGACGGACGTCCCGGTCGTGCTGCCGGTGAACCACGAGAGCCCGTGGTTCGACACGCCGGAGGTCTCCCCGACGGCGTACACGGGCACGTACAACCTCCAGGGCGTCGAGGGGCCGGAGCAGGCGCCCGCCCCCCGGGGCCCACAGGCACCGGAGGGCTTTCCCGTACCGGAGGGCTTTCCCGCGCCGGGTGCCGAGGGGGACGCCGAGTACCAGGAGCACGCCGGGGAGCCGGACCCGCGCGACGGCCGGCTCCGCAAGGTCGTCCAGGACCTGATGTGGGAGTACGCCCGGCAGCAGGACCGTCTCCCGGACGAGTCGGAGGTGGCGCGCCTGGTGGCCGAGGAGCACGGCGGTCAGGAGTACTACGACCCCGAGCTGGTCGAGCGGGTGGTCTTCGAGACGCAGGAGGACATCCGGCAGGCGATGGCCGCGCGCCACACCACCTGATCCGTACAGCGGCACGGCGAAGGGCCGCCGCCCGGAGGTTTCCGGGCGGCGGCCCTTCGTCGTGTCTCCCGTGTCCTGCGTCCTGCGTCCTGCGCGTCCGTCACGCGCCGAGGAGCTTGCGCACCCGCTCCGCGCCGACGGCGAGGAGGAGGGTGGGGAGGCGCGGGCCGGTCTCGCGGCTCACGAGGAGCTTGTAGAGCAGGGCGAAGAAGGCGCGCTGGGCGAGCTTGAGTTCGGGCGTCGGCTTGGCCTCGGGGTCGAGTCCGGCCATGACCTTCGGGACGCCGTAGACGAGGGTGGTGAGCCCGTCGAGCGACCAGTGGGTGTCGAGGCCGTCCAGGAGGAGGCGGAGCGACTCGCGGCCCTCGTCGTCGAGGGAGCCGAGGAGCTCGGTGTCGGGCTCGTCGCGGACGATGGTGCGCTGGTCGGCCGGGACCTGGTTGGTGATCCAGTTCTCGGCGCGGTCGAGGCGCGGCCGGACCTCGTCGAGGGAGGTGACGGGGTTGTCGGGGTCGAGTTCGGTCAGGATCCGCAGGGTCTGCTCGTCGTGTCCGGCGGTGATGTCCATGACCGAGGCCAGGGTCCGGTACGGGAGGGGGCGCGGGGTCCGGGGCAGTTCGCCGGCGGCGGTGCGGGCGGCGCGGGAGTGGGCGGCGGCGTCGGCGGGCAGGACGGTGCCGTCGGCGACCTTGGCCTCCAGCTTGTCCCACTCGTCGTAGAGGCGCTGGATCTCCTGGTCGAAGGCGATCTTGAAGGACTGGTTGGGCCTGCGGCGGGCGTAGAGCCAGCGCAGCAGGGGCGCTTCCATGATCTTCAGGGCGTCGGCGGGGGTGGGGACGCCGCCGCGGGAGGAGGACATCTTGGCCATGCCGCTGATGCCGACGAAGGCGTACATGGGGCCGATGGGCTGGACGCCGTCGAAGATCTCGCGGACGATCTGGCCGCCGACGACGAAGGAGGAGCCGGGCGAGGAGTGGTCGACGCCGGAGGGCTCGAAGATCACGCCCTCGTAGGCCCAGCGCATGGGCCAGTCGACCTTCCAGACGAGCTTGCCGCGGTTGAACTCGCTGAGCGCGACGGTCTCGGAGAAGCCGCAGGCGGTGCAGGTGTAGGCGAGTTCGGTGGTGTCGTCGTCGTAGGAGGTGACGGTGGTGAGGTCCTTCTCGCACCGGCCGCAGAAGGGCTTGTACGGGAAGTAGCCGGAGCCGCCGCCGGAGCCGTCGTCCTCGGCGGCCGCGCCGGAGCCCTCCTCGGCTTCCAGCTCGGCCTCGTCGACGGGCTTCTGGTTCTGCTTCTTGGGCGCCTTCTTGGTGCGGTACTGGTCGAGGATGGCGTCGATGTCGGCGCGGTGCCTCATGGCGTGCAGGATCTGCTCGCGGTAGGTGCCGGCGGTGTACCGCTCGGTCTGGCTGATCGGGTCGTACTCGACGCCGAGCTCGGCCAGGGACTCGACCATGGCGGCCTTGAAGTGCTCGGCCCAGTTGGGGTGGGGCGAGCCGGCGGGGGCCGGGACGGAGGTCAGGGGCTTGCCGATGTGCTCGGCCCAGGTCCCGTCGACGCCCTCGACGCCGTTGGGGACCTTGCGGTAGCGGTCGTAGTCGTCCCAGGAGACGAGGTGGCGGACGGTGTGTCCGCGGCGGCGGATCTCGTCGGCGACCAGGTGCGGGGTCATGACCTCGCGGAGGTTGCCGAGGTGGATCGGGCCGGAGGGGGAGAGGCCGGAGGCGACGACGACCGGTTTGCCAGGCGCACGTCGCTCCGACTCGGCGATGACCTCGTCCGCGAAACGGGAGACCCAGTCGGTCTCGGTGCTGCTCTGAGCCACGGTCGGTACGTCCTTCTTTCCGTAAATCCTCGGTGCCCTGCGTCGGGCCTCACGCCTGCCATTGTCCCAGACGGAACGACGGGCCCCGGGGTTGTCCACAGGTGCGGGTCGTCCACAGCCGTGAGCCGCCCACGGGTCCGTGGTCGTCCACAGGCGGGAGAAAACACGTTGCTCCCCCGTGGGACACTTGACAAGCGAAATAGACCACCGGAACACCTCTCAACGGAACGGAAGCTCATGGCCTCGGTCCCTTCCCTCGCTTCGACCGTGCAGCAGCGCCTCGCGGACGGACTCTCGGCAGCCCTGCCGGAGGCCGCGTCCGCCGATCCGCTGCTGCGACGTAGCGACCGGGCCGACTTCCAGGCCAACGGCATCCTGGCGCTCGCCAAGCGGCTGAAGGGCAATCCGCGCGAGCTGGCGACGAAGGTCGTCGAGGCGATTCCGGCGAACGACGTCCTGAAGGAGGTCGAGGTCTCGGGCCCCGGCTTCCTGAACATCACGGTCACCGACCGGGCGATCGTGGAGACCCTGGCGGCCCGTGCCGCCGACGCGCGGCTCGGCGTGCCGTTCAACGAGTCGGCCGGCACGACGGTGATCGACTACGCGCAGCCGAACGTGGCGAAGGAGATGCACGTCGGCCACCTGCGGTCCGCGGTGATCGGCGCGGCGATGGTCGAGATCCTGGAGTTCACCGGCGAGACGGTGGTCCGGCGGCACCACATCGGCGACTGGGGCACCCAGTTCGGCATGCTCATCCAGTACCTGATCGAGCACCCGCACGAGCTGGACCACTCCTCGGAGTCCGAGGTGTCGGGCGAGGAGGCGATGTCCAACCTGAACCGGCTGTACAAGGCGTCGCGCGCCCTGTTCGACTCCGACGAGGAGTTCAAGACGCGGGCCCGCGCGCGCGTGGTGGACCTCCAGGCCGGTGACGAGGAGACGCTCGCCCTGTGGCAGCGGTTCGTGGACGAGTCGAAGATCTACTTCTACTCGGTCTTCGACAAGCTGGACATGGACATCCGGGACACCGACGTGGTCGGCGAGTCCGGTTACAACGACATGCTGGCGGAGACCTGCCGGATCCTGGAGGAGACGGGCGTCGCGGTCCGCTCCGAGGGCGCGCTGTGCGTGTTCTTCGACGACGTGAAGGGTCCGGACGGCAACCCGGTGCCGCTGATCGTGCAGAAGTCCGACGGCGGTTTCGGGTACGCGGCGACGGACCTGTCGGCGATCCGGGACCGGGTGGGGAACCTGAAGGCGTCGTCCCTGCTGTACGTGGTGGACGCGCGGCAGTCGCTGCACTTCAAGATGGTCTTCGAGACGGCCCGCCGGGCGGGCTGGCTGAACGACGAGGTGAAGGCGCACCAGCTGGCGTTCGGCACGGTCCTGGGCAAGGACGGCAAGCCGTTCAAGACCCGTGAGGGCGAGACGGTCCGGCTGGTGGACCTGCTGGACGAGGCCGTGGAGCGGGCGACGGAGGTCGTCCGCGAGAAGGAGGAGGCCTACCGGGAGAGGACCGGGCAGTCGCTCCTGACCGAGGCGGAGATCGTCGAGAACGGACAGCACGTGGGCATCGGCGCGGTGAAGTACGCCGACCTGTCGACGTCGGCCGCGCGGGACTACAAGTTCGACCTGGACCAGATGGTGTCGCTGAACGGCGACACGTCGGTGTACCTCCAGTACGCGTACGCGCGGGTCAGGTCGATCTTCGGCAAGGCGGGCGACCGCACCCCGGTCGCCCACCCGGAGCTGGAGCTGGCCCCGGCGGAGCGCGCGCTCGGCCTGCACCTGGACGGGTTCGCGGAGACGGTGGCGGAGGCGGCCGCGGAGTACGCGCCGCACAAGCTGACCGCGTACCTGTACCAGCTGGCCTCGCTGTACACGACGTTCTACGACCAGTGCCCGGTGCTCAAGCCGGAGCCGGCGCGGGAGGTCGCGGAGAACCGGCTGTTCCTCTGCGACCTGACGGCCCGCACGCTCCACCAGGGCATGGCGCTCCTGGGCATCCGGACGCCCGAGCGGCTCTGATCCCCGCGCCACCGACGGGCGCCCCTCGCGTGTGCGAGGGGCGCCCGTTCCGCGTTCAGCTCCCTTCGTCCGGGCGCCATTCGCCCGGCTCGACCCACCAGACGTACGAAGGACGCCCGGCGAGCGCGCTGGTGCGGAACGGGCGGCCTCCGTCGTCGACCCGGATCGTGCCCCTGCGGTCGCCGCTGCTCCATTCGACCTCCAGGTACCAGCTGACGTCGTGGGCCTTCGTGGTCACGTCGAAGCGGAGCACCTGGGGGTCGTCGGAGGCGACCTTGTAGGGGAAGTCCTTGGCGGGGACGACGATGTCGCCGTTCTGTCCGGCGACCGGGCGGACGCCGGGCTGGGGGCGGTCGAGGTCCACGGCGAACGTCTGCGGGACGACGCCGCTGCCGCAGCCCTCGCCCATCGAGAACGCCGACCAGGGCAGCGCGGCGGAGCGTCCCACCACGCGGACGTGGATCCTGTTGATCACCACGGAGTCGGCCGTGCGGCCCGTGGCGGTGAGTTCGAGCAGCATCCCGCCGCCGTCCACCGCGCCGAGCGACCGCGCCCAGCTCCGGTGGTCCTGGGGCGGGGGCGGCGGGGGGACCGTCCCGGGGTCGCGGTCGAGCAGGTAGTACTGGCCGCAGGGATGGTCCCAGTTGTAGGAGCTGACGCCGACGCGCAGCGGGACGCCGGTCGCGGGCGCCCCGGACCGCGAGGCGGTCGGCACCGGGTCCGCGGACGGAGAAGGGGCCGAGGGGGACGGGGAGCCCTTGCCGTCCGGGAGCCCGGACGGCGGTCCGGCCGAAGTCCCGGACGGGGTCGGGGCAGGGAGCGGGGTCACGGCCGGGGACGAAGCGGGGCCCGGGTGTACGGGGAGGGTGCCGCCGGTCGCCGCACTCGACGGGGCGGGCGCCGGCGCGGCCCGCTCCGGCCGCCCTTCGCCGCCGCCACCGGCCGCGAACACGGCGACCGGCACGGCCACCGCGACGACCACGGCGGCGGCGAGCGCGACGAGCACACGACGACGGCGCGGACCGCCACTCCGCGGACCACCGGGTACATCGGACGCACCGGCCGCGTCCGGCGCATCGGACGCACCGGGAACGCCTTCCGAGCCCGACCCCGTATCCGCGTCCGTGACGGACGCCTCTTCCGGCTCCGCCACCGCCTCCGTCACTACCTCTGTCACCACCTCCGCCACCAGCCCCGGCGTGGAGCGCCCCCGTGTCCGCGCGTCGTCCGCGACGATCCAGCGCCGGTGCAGCTCGATCAGTTCCTCGCGCTCGGCCCCGCACAGGCGCGCGAGCCGCTCGACCGCGGCGAACTCGGCCGGTACGGCGTCCCCGTTGCAGTAGCGGTGCAGGGTCGACGTGCTGACGTGCAGCCGCCCGGCGAGCACCCCGTAACTGCGCCCCGAACGTTCCTTCAGCCGCCGCAGCAGCGCGCCCAGCTCCTGGGCCTCCGGTGTGGTCGCCACCGTGCCCCTCCCCCGTACTCGGTGTCCTCGCGTCCCGGAACGGCGTTCCAGGCAGGGGCCGTTCCCGCTGGTCACCGTACCCGTGAGCGTTCCGGCGTCCCCCATGGTCCGTTCGGCGTTGCGGCCGGAATCCGCCGCCCCGCAACCTGGGGCCATGCCGCACGGCACCGGTCGACGGACGGTGCGGCAACCGGAGACAGACCGAAAAGCAACGTCACCAACGGGGGTTCCACCACCATGCGTACGCACCGCATCCGCATCGCCGCCGCGGCGGCCGTCACCGCCGCCTCCCTCTCCCTCACCGCCTGCCAGGGATCGGGGAACGGCACCCGGGACGAGGGCCGGGCCTCGTCCCCGACCACCACCTCACCGGTCACCACCGCACCGGAGCCCACCGCACCGACGAGCGCGGACACCTCCGGCAACGGAAGCACCTCGCCTCAGGGCTCCCAGGGCTCCCCGGCTTCCCCCACCACCCCCGCCGAGAACAGCGGCAGGACGGGCGGAAAGAGCACCCCCGCCACGACGGACCGCCCCTGCGACGCCTCGGCCGTACGGGTCGTCTACAGCCCGGTCAGCCGTCCGCTCAACCACGCGCTGCTCACCGTCACCAACACCGGCCGCACCGCGTGCAACGCCTACCACGCCCCCGTGCTGCGTCTCGACGACGGGCAGGCGGCGGTCGCGGTGGACCGGAGCACCAAGCCGCAGGCGGTCGTCACCCTGTTCCCGGGCGAGAGCGCGTACGCGGCGATGATCCTGTCGGCGGCCGACGGCAGCGGGCAGCACGGTCGGACGTCGAAGAAGCTGACCGTCTGGTTCGCCCCGTGCGACAACGTGGGTTCGGCCGGGGGCCCGGCCGTTCTGAAGCTGCCCGCCGGCACGTACACGGACAGCACCACCCGGGTCACCTACTGGCAGAGCTCGATGGAGGACGCCCTGGCCTTCTGAGGCCGCCGACCGACCCCGGCGCGCCGCGTCCCGTCCCCCGGGCCGCGGCGCGCCGCCGTCGTCACCGTCGTCACCGGATGGTGTGCGAGGTGCGTCCGGACACCGCGTCGATCTCCGTGTGGGCCTTCTGGAGGAGCTGCGAGGCGAGGTCCATCAGCGCGCGTGCGCCGGCGATCTCCTCGCCGACCCGCAGCTGGTCCGGGTCGGAGGGGTGCCGGTTCGCGGTGCCGTGGGCCCGGAACTCGGTGCCGTCGCCGAGCCGGACCATGGCCGCGGCCCGCGTCCGGTCGCCCTCCTCCTGGAACTCCATCTCCACGTGCCATCCGACCAGCGTGTGCGTCATGAGGACCACCTCCGGCGAGGTAGGGATACCTGTCGGCCACCCCTCCAGGGTGCGCCGACCGACGGCCCCCCACCAGCCGGGAAGCGGCGGCCCTCACCAACCGGGGACGGTCAGACCGCGCGGCCGAGCTTCTGCGCGACCTCGGTCGCCCAGTACGTCAGGATCATCTGCGCGCCGGCCCGCCGGATGCCGGTGAGGGTCTCCAGGATCGCCCTGTCGCGGTCGATCCAGCCCTTCTCGGCGGCGGCCTCGACCATCGCGTACTCGCCGCTGATCTGGTAGGCGGCGACGGGCACGTGCACGGAGGCGGCGACCTGGGCGACGACGTCGAGGTACGGGCCGGCGGGCTTGACCATCACCATGTCCGCGCCCTCCTCCAGGTCGAGCGCCAGCTCGCGCATCGACTCGCGGAGGTTGGCCGGGTCCTGCTGGTAGGTCTTGCGGTCGCCCTTGAGCGAGGAGCCGACGGCCTCGCGGAAGGGTCCGTAGAAGGCGGAGGAGTACTTCGCGGTGTACGCGAGGATCGCCACGTCCTCCTTGCCGATGGTGTCCAGGGCGTCGCGGACGACGCCGACCTGGCCGTCCATCATCCCGGAGGGGCCGACGACGTGGACGCCGGCGTCGGCCTGGACCTGGGCCATCTCGGCGTAACGTTCCAGCGTGGCGTCGTTGTCGACCCGCCCGTCGGCGTCGAGGACGCCGCAGTGGCCGTGGTCGGTGTACTCGTCGAGGCACAGGTCCGACATGATCACGAGGTCGTCGCCGACCTCGGCCCGCACGTCCCGGATCGCGACCTGGAGGATCCCGTCGGGGTCGGTGCCCGCCGTGCCGGCGGCGTCCTTCTTGGCGTCCTCGGGCACGCCGAAGAGCATGATCCCGGAGACGCCGGCCTCCAGCGCCTCCACGGCGGCCTTCCGCAGGGTGTCGCGGGTGTGCTGCACGACCCCGGGCATCGCCTCGATCGGCACGGGCTCGGTGATCCCCTCGCGCACGAACGCGGGCAGGATCAGGTCGGCGGGATGCAGCCGTGTCTCGGCCACCATCCGCCGCAGGGCGGGCGTCGTCCGCAGCCGCCGCGGCCGCGCCCCGGGAAAGGATCCGTACGAGTTCATACGACCGAGGCTACGCCCGCGCGGACCGTGCACTTGCCGACAGGGTGTTGCCGCGAAAGGGACCGCGACCCCGCGACTCCCTCCCGCAACGCAGAAGGTGCGGGCCCCGTACAGGACCCGCACCCCCGGCGAGAGAACGACTACGTCGTCCGGCGCCGTCTCGCTCCCGGCCGCCGCTCGCTCGGCCGCGTCACCGGGTCGCCCGCCTCCAGGGCGGACTCCCGCCGGCGCGTGCCGAAGTCCGCGAGGGCCTCCGCCAGCTTGTGGACGGACGGCTCGGGCGACAGGACGTCCACCCGCAGGCCGTGCTCCTCCGCCGTCTTGGCGGTGGCGGGGCCGATGCAGGCGATGACCGTCACGTTGTGCGGCTTGCCGGCGATGCCGACGAGGTTCCGCACGGTGGACGACGAGGTGAAGAGGACCGCGTCGAAACCGCCGCCCTTGATCGCCTCGCGGGTGTCGGCCGGCGGCGGCGAGGCCCGTACGGTCCGGTAGGCGGTGACGTCGTCGACCTCCCACCCGAGCTCGATGAGGCCCGCGACCAGGGTCTCGGTCGCGATGTCGGCGCGCGGCAGGAAGACGCGGTCGATCGGGTCGAAGACCGGGTCGTACGGCGGCCAGTCCTCCAGGAGTCCGGCGGCGGACTGCTCGCCGCTGGGCACCAGGTCGGGCTTGACGCCGAAGTCGACGAGGGCGGCGGCGGTCTGCTCGCCCACCGCGGCGACCTTGATCCCGGCGAAGGCGCGGGCGTCGAGCCCGTACTCCTCGAACTTCTCGCGCACGGCCTTCACGGCGTTGACGGAGGTGAAGGCGATCCACTCGTAGCGGCCGGTGACCAGGCCCTTGACCGCGCGCTCCATCTGCTGCGGGGTGCGCGGCGGCTCGACGGCGATGGTCGGGACCTCGTGCGGCACGGCGCCGTACGAACGCAGCTGGTCGGAGAGCGAGGCGGCCTGCTCCTTGGTGCGCGGCACGAGGACCCGCCAGCCGAAGAGCGGCTTGGACTCGAACCACGACAGCCGGTCCCGCTGCGCGGGGGCGCTGCGCTCGCCGACCACGGCTATGACCGGCCGGTGGCCCTCGGGCGAGGGGAGGACCTTGCCCTGCTTGAAGACCTGGGCGATGGTGCCGAGGGTGGCGTTCCAGGTCCGCTGGCGGGTCGTGGTGCCGGCGACGGTGACGGTGAGCGGGGTGTCCGGCTTGCGGCCGGCCGCGACCAGTTCGCCGGCGGCCGCGGCCACCGCGTCGAGGGTGGTGGAGACGACGACGGTGCCGCCGGAGGCGCCGACCTCGGTCCAGCACCGCTCGTCGGCGGTCCGGGCGTCGACGAAGCGCACGTCGGTGCCCTGGGCGTCGCGCAGCGGCACGCCGGCGTAGGCGGGGACGCCGACGGCGGTGGCGACGCCGGGGACGACCTCGAAGGGGATGCCCTCGGCGGCGCAGGCGAGCATCTCGGCGCTCGCGTCGCCGTCGAGGCCGGGGTCGCCGGTCACCGCACGGACGACCCGCCTGCCGCCCCTCGCGGCCTCCATGACAAGATTGGTGGCGTCCCTCAACACGGGGACTCCGGCGGCTGTTGACGCCTCGTCGACGATCGTCAGTTCCGGCGTGCTCACCCCCGCACGCGCATGGCCGCGGACGACGTCGAGCACCTCGGGTTCGGCGATCAGGACGTCCGCCCCCGCGAGGGCCTCGACGGCCCGGAGGGTCAGGAGTCCGGGGTCGCCCGGTCCCGCGCCGAGGAACGTGACGTGTCCGTGGCCCGCGAAGGCCGGGGACAGGGGGCTGGTGGTCGGGCTGGTGGGGTTCAAAGTGCTCGCTCCCCCATAAGACCGGCCGCACCCTTGGCGAGCATCTCGTCCGCGAGTACGCGTCCGAGCGCCATGGCCTCGTCGTGCGAGGTGGGTACGGGTCCGGTGGTGGACAGCTGCACCAGCGTCGAGCCGTCGGTGGTGCCGACGACGCCGCGCAGGCGCATTTCGGTGACAGCCTGCCCGTGACCGGGGTCGTCGGCCGGCAGGTCGGCGAGCGCACCCACGGGTGCGGAACAGCCGGCCTCCAGGGCGGCGAGCAGGGAACGCTCGGCGGTCACGGCGATCCGCGTGTGCGGGTCGTCGAGAGCGGCGAGCGCGGCGACGAGTCCGGCGTCGGACGCCGGACACTCGACGGCGAGGGCCCCCTGGCCGGGGGCGGGCAGCACGGAGTCGACCGGGAGGTGGTCGAGGGTGAGGGAGCGGGTGAGCTCCTCGGTGCCGCCGATGCGGTTGAGTCCGGCCGCGGCGAGGACCACCGCGTCCAGTTCACCGCTGCGGACGTAGCCGACGCGGGTGTCGACGTTGCCGCGGATCGGGACGCAGGTGATGTCCAGGCCGTGGTCGCGCGCGTAGGCGTGCAGCTGGGCCGTGCGGCGCGGCGAGCCGGTGCCGACCCGGGCGCCCTTCGGCAGCCGGTCCAGCGTGACGCCCTCGGGGGCGATCAGTACGTCGCGGGGGTCCTCGCGGCGGGGGATCGCGGCCACGACCAGGTCGGGGTGCGGCGTGGTCGGCAGGTCCTTCAGCGAGTGGACGGCGAAGTCCACCTCACCGGCGAGCAGCGCGTCGCGCAGGGCGGCGACGAAGACGCCGGTGCCGCCGATCTGCGCGAGGTGCTCACGGGAGGTGTCCCCGTACGTCGTGATCTCCACGAGCTCGACGGGCCGGCCGGTCAGCTGCCGTACGGCGTCGGCCACGTGCCCGGACTGGGCCATGGCGAGCTTGCTGCGCCTGGTCCCGAGCCTCAGTGCCCTCTCGGTCATACTCGCCCTCGGTTCTTGACGTCGGCGTCATTCAGGTCGGCCCGGCTGACGGCGGCGACCGTCTCCGGGTCGAGGTCGAAGAGTGTCCGCAGCGCGTCCGCGTACCCGGCGCCGCCGGGCTCGCTGGCGAGCTGCTTGACCCGCACGGTCGGCGCGTGCAGGAGCTTGTCGACCACCCGGCGCACGGTCTGGGTGATCTCGGCGCGCTGCTTCTCGTCGAGGCCGGGGAGGCGGCCTTCGAGGCGCGCGACCTCGCTGGTGACCACGTCGGCGGCCATGGCGCGCAGGGCGACGACGGTGGGGGTGATGTGGGCGGCGCGCTGGGCGGCGCCGAAGGCGGCGACCTCGTCGGAGACGATGCCCCGGACCCGGTCGACGTCGGCGGCCATGGGCGCGTCGGCGGAGGCCTCGGCGAGCGACTCGATGTCGACGAGCCGGACGCCGGGGACGCGGTGGGCGGCGGCGTCGATGTCGCGGGGCATGGCGAGGTCGAGGAGGGCGAGGGGTGCCTCGCGGTCCCGTACGGCGGCGGCGACGTCGTCGCCGGTGAGGACGAGTCCGGTGGCGCCGGTGCAGGAGACGACGACGTCGGCCCGGCCCAGTTCGTCGCCGACGGCAACCATCTCGGCCGCGCGTGCGGCGGCTCCCGTTCCGCCGGGCTCGTTCAGGATCTGCGCGAGCCGCTCGGCGCGGGCGAGGGTGCGGTTGGCGACGACGATCTCGGAGACGCCGGAGCGGGCGAGGGTGGCGGCGGCCAGGGAGGACATGGAGCCGGCGCCGATGACGAGGGCCTTCTTGCCCTTGGCCCAGGTCTCGACCTCCGTACCGTCGGCGAGCTGCTCCAGCCCGAAGGTGACGAGCGACTGCCCGGCACGGTCGATGCCGGTCTCGCTGTGGGCGCGCTTGCCGACCCTCAGGGCCTGCTGGAAGAGGTCGTTGAGGAGGCGTCCCGCGGTGTGCAGTTCCTGGCCGAGGGCGAGGGCGTCCTTGATCTGGCCGAGGATCTGGCCCTCGCCGACGACCATGGAGTCCAGGCCGCAGGCCACCGAGAAGAGGTGGTGGACGGCCCGGTCCTCGTAGTGCACGTAGAGGTAGGGGGTGAGCTCGTCCAGGCCGACGCCGCTGTGCTGGGCGAGGAGCGTGGACAGCTCGGCGACGCCGGCGTGGAACTTGTCCACGTCGGCGTAGAGCTCGATGCGGTTGCAGGTGGCCAGGACGGTGCCCTCGGTGGCCGGTTCGGCGGCGAGGGTGTCCTGGAGGAGCTTGGCGCGGGTGTCCGCCGCCAGCGAGGCCCGCTCCAGGACGGAGACGGGGGCGCTGCGGTGGCTGAGGCCGACGACGAGGAGGCTCATGCCGGCATCACCGCGGGGACGTCCCCGTCGGGTCCCTTGCGTCCGCCGGTGCCCGTGGCACCGCGGGGGGCGGGCGGTACGACGGCGGGGGCGTGCTCCGCGTCGCCGTCGGCCCCGGTGTCCTCCCCGGCCTTGCGCTGCTCGTGGAAGGCGAGGATCTGGAGCTCGATGGAGAGGTCGACCTTGCGCACGTCGACGCCGTCGGGGACGGAGAGGACGGTCGGGGCGAAGTTCAGGATGGAGGTGACGCCGGCGGCCACGAGGCGGTCGCAGACCTGCTGGGCGACGCCGGCCGGAGTGGCGATGACGCCGATGGAGACGCCGTCGTCCTCGACGATCCGCTCCAGGTCGTCGCTGTGCTGGACGGGGATGCCGGCGACGGGCCTGCCGGTCATGGCCGGGTCGGCGTCGATGAGCGCGGCGACGCGGAAGCCGCGGGAGGCGAAGCCGCCGTACCCGGCGAGCGCGGCGCCGAGGTTGCCGATGCCGACGATGACGACGGGCCAGTCCTGGGTGAGGCCCAGCTCGCGGGAGATCTGGTAGACGAGGTACTCGACGTCGTAGCCGACCCCGCGGGTGCCGTAGGAGCCGAGGTAGCTGAAGTCCTTGCGCAGCTTCGCGGAGTTGACCCCCGCGGCGGCCGCGAGCTCCTCGGAGGAGACCGTGGGTACGGAACGCTCCGAGAGCGCGGTCAGCGCGCGCAGATACAGCGGAAGCCGGGCGACGGTGGCCTCGGGAATTCCTCGGCTACGGGTCGCCGGTCGGTGAGTTCGGCCAGTTGCCACGGTGCTCCTGCGGGATGAGCGGGGCTGCAGGCGGCCGTATGTCCCAAGACCGCCCCGTCGAATGCAGGCTATGTCTTTGTGAACGCGTGCACAAAGATGGTGTCCGTTTTGTCCGGCCAAAGTGACCGGGGTCACGCGGCTGGTTCCCGTCACCGTGGAACCGCGCGGGAGATCGGCGCGTTGAGAACCCGAAGGGGGCAAAGCCGCACACTCTCCTCACGGTGTCGCCCCCGAAACCCATCAAAACGTCCATGATGGTAACCGGGTTTCGGTCACGCACCCAGCGCGCGCCGGAGCCGGTCGGCGTCCACGCGCCAGAAGGTGTGCTGCTCCCCGTCGACCAGGACGACGGGGATCTGCTCCCAGTACGCCCGGTACAGCTCCTCGTCCCGGGTGATGTCCTTCTCCTCCCAGGCCGCCCCCGTCTCCGCGCACACGGCCTCGACCACCGCCCTCGCGTCGTCGCAGAGGTGACATCCCGGCCTGCCGACGAGGGTCACGGTCCGCGCCCCGGCGTCCGCCTTCTTCTTCCGTCCGAACATGGCGCCCATTCTGTCCCGCCGCCGCGCCCGCACCGGTTCCGGCCGCGTCCCGGTCGACAGGGAGTACCCCACTGTTCACGCCGCGGCATCGTCACAACTCGGGAAGTACCGAACAGACTGGCTATGCTCACGGCATGGCCGCTCTGGGATGGCTCACCCCTCGTAGGCGCTCCGCCACCGCGCGCAGCGTCCTCGCAGGCGAGGCCGCTGCCGAGGCAGCGCGCAAGACCTCGCTCCAGCTGGAACGGGAGCGGGAGGCGGCCTCCGCCGCACCCCCCGCCGAGCCCGAGTTCCCGGTCGTCGGCGACGTGCGGGCGGCCGCCTTCTTCGACCTCGACAACACCGTGATGCAGGGCGCCGCGATCTTCCACTTCGGCCGCGGCCTGTACAAGAGGAAGTTCTTCCAGCGCCACGAACTCGCCCGCTTCGCCTGGCAGCAGGCCTGGTTCCGGCTCGCCGGCGTCGAGGACCCCGAGCACATGCAGGACGCCCGCGAGAGCGCCCTGTCCATCGTCAAGGGCCACCGCGTCTCCGAGCTGATGAGCATCGGCGAGGAGATCTACGACGAGTACATGGCCGACCGCATCTGGCCCGGGACCCGGAGCCTGGCCCAGGCGCACCTGGACGCGGGCCAGAAGGTGTGGCTCGTCACGGCCGCCCCGGTCGAGACGGCCACGATCATCGCCCGCCGGCTCGGCCTGACCGGCGCGCTCGGCACGGTCGCCGAGTCCGTCGACGGCGTCTACACCGGCCGGCTGGTCGGCGAGCCCCTGCACGGACCGGCCAAGGCCGAGGCGGTACGGGCGCTCGCCGCCGCCGAGGGCCTCGACCTGGGCCGCTGCGCCGCGTACAGCGACTCCCACAACGACATCCCGATGCTCTCGCTCGTCGGGCACCCGTACGCGATCAACCCGGACGCCAAGCTCCGGAAGCACGCGAGGGAACGGGAGTGGCGGCTGCGCGACTACCGGACCGGGCGCAAGGCCGCCAAGGTCGGCATCCCCGCCGCCGCGGGCCTGGGCGCGCTGGCCGGCGGCACGGCCGCCGCGGTCGCCCTGCACCGCCGCCGCCACTGACGCCCGGGCCCCGCCCGCCGCTCGCCCCCGCCGCCCGCGCCTGCCGATACGTTTCGGCTGCGATCATCTGCGACAACCCCGGACCGGGCGCCCTCACCCGTCCGTGGTCGAACAGCACCGCACAGGTCGACTCCCGGGCATTCCCGGCCCCTTACCCCGCAGCGGCCCCGATCACTCCCGCAGCTCTCACTTGAGCACAACAGAACGTGCACGTGATCAGATTCGAAAGCAGACCGATCAACAACCAGTCACCAACTGGACCTTGATCCGACTGCAAGCAGTAACAGATGCGACGGAACCGGCGATTTCTGCAACTGGGTGTAGCGCCGCCTGTACGAAGCGTTATTCTCCTCAGACGCACAAAGGACCCCTCACGTCGCCACGACGGGTGAACGGTCCCGCACTGCACGTGATGGAAGCTCTGCCTCTGGGAGTCCCGTGTACCCACACGTCGGGGTTGACGCCTCGGGCCTGGCTACGCTGCGCGCAACGGTCCTCGACCACTTGCGCGGCTTCGTCCCCACCGCGTACGCCGGCCCTGTCCCCGCCTTCGCCCTCGCCGCACCGGCACCCGTCGGGCCCTGCTACGCCCTGGCCGACGGCGGCGCCGCCGTCGGCAGACGAGGCGCCCGCTCCGGAACCTCGACCACCGCCCGCCGTCCCACCGCGGACAGCGACAGCGCCCGCATGATGGACCTCGTCGAGCGCGCCCAGGCGGGCGAGGCCGAGGCCTTCGGCCGCCTGTACGACCAGTACAGCGACACGGTCTACCGCTACATCTACTACCGCGTCGGCGGGAAGGCGACGGCGGAGGACCTCACCAGCGAGACCTTCCTGCGCGCCCTGCGCCGGATCTCCACCTTCACCTGGCAGGGCCGCGACTTCGGCGCCTGGCTCGTCACCATCGCCCGGAACCTGGTGGCCGACCACTTCAAGTCCAGCCGCTTCCGGCTGGAGGTCACCACCGGCGAGATGCTCGACGCCAACGAGGTGGAGCGGAGCCCCGAGGACTCCGTCCTGGAGTCCCTCTCCAACGCCGCCCTCCTCGACGCGGTCCGCCGCCTCAACCCCCAGCAGCAGGAGTGCGTGACCCTGCGCTTCCTCCAGGGCCTCTCGGTCGCCGAGACCGCCCGCGTCATGGGGAAGAACGAGGGGGCGATCAAGACCCTCCAGTACCGGGCGGTCCGCACCCTGGCCCGCCTCCTCCCCGACGACGCCCGCTGACCGGACGCCCGGCCGGCGCCCCCGCGCGCCCGGCCCGGCCCCTCCCCCCACATGTCCCACGACCCCGCCCAACTCACAGTCGGTGACGCCCCGATGACGCACTGGTCCGATCATCTCTCGCGCGTAACCCAAGTGCCGCGCCGCTCGTTGTGCGGGATGCAGGCTCCCCGTGGTCACGCCATGCCCGCAGCCACTCACTCTTTCGTGTGGATGCGCTCAAGGTGTGCAACCCTCCGGACACCCCGGGGAGTCGACCGTCATGACGAGAGGAGGTGCCGCCAGTGATCGCGAACGTATCGGCGCACCGGCGGGCGAACGCCTTCGCCCGGGCCCTGGAGGACCGGGCGTCCGAGGGCGCTGCGGCCGAGCCAGCCGAGACCCCGGCCGAACCTGCGGAGCAGGGACGGCTCCTGGCCCTGGCGAACGGCCTCGGCGAGCTGCCCCGGCCGCAGCTCGACCCCGAGGTCAAAGTGGTGCAGCGGGCCCAGCTGGTCGCCGCCATGGAAGCGATGCTCATGGAAGGGGGCGCGTCCGCCGGCCCCACCGTCCCGGAGCAGCGGACGTCCACCGGCAAGGGAGCCCACCGGGCGTCCCCGCTCCGGAAACTGCGCCCCCGGTCCCGCTGGACCAAGGGCCTCGCCGCCGGCGGCCTCACGGTCGGCGTGGCCGCGGGAGCCTTCGGCGGAGTGGCCGCCGCCAGTTCCGACGCCCTTCCCGGCGACTCGCTCTACGGGCTGAAGCGCGGGATGGAGGACATCAAACTGGGCATGGCGGACGACGACGCGGACCGCGGCGGCATCTACCTCGACCAGGCCTCCACCCGCCTCAGCGAGGCCCGCCGCCTCATGGAGCGCGGCCGCGCGGGCGACCTCGACCACGAGTCGCTCGCCGAGATCCGCCGCGTCCTGGGCGGGATGAAGCACGACGCCACCGAGGGCCACCGGCTGCTCCGCCAGGCGTACGAGCGGGACGGCGCCCTCGCCCCGATGGCCCGGCTCAACTCCTTCGCCCAGGCCCACCGGGACACCTGGGACGGCCTCCGCGACCGGCTCCCCGTCCAGCTCGCGGACGTCGGCAACGAGGTCACGTACGTCTTCGACGCCATAGACGAAGAGGTCGAGCCGCTCCAGTCCGTGCTCCCCCGCCCCCCCGAGCGGGGCACGGTCGGCACCGAGGGCCCGCGCAGCAGCACGCCCAGCGCCCCGCAGGGCACCGGGGAGACGGGCACCCAGCCCCCGCCGACCGGCCGGGAGACGCCCTCCTCGGCCGGCCCCTCCACCGCGCCCCGCCCGTCGGACCCGAGCACGGGCACCGGCCCGGGCACGGACGGCGGCACCACCGCCCCGCCGGAGGACGACGGTCTCATCGGCGGCGGCGACGGCGGACTGCTCAAGCCCTCCCCGACCGGGACGACGACGTCCCCGCCGGCGGGGGACCAGCCGGTCCCGGACGTCCCCGACGTCACCATCCCGCCCATCCTGCCAGGCCTGCTTCCGGGCCTCGGCATCGACAGCGAGGACGCTCGCTAGCAAGGAGAAGGGGCGCCCCCACGGACGGGGGGCGCCCCTTCTTCATGTGCTCCCGCACGACCGGGCTCAGAAGAACACCGACCTCCGCTGCACCAGCAGCTTGTAGAGGGTGTGCTGGATCTGCTCCCGCACCTGGTCCGTCAGGTTGAACATCAGCATCGGGTCCTCCGCCGCCTCCGGCGCGTACGAGTCCGTCGGGATCGGCTCCCCGAACTGGATCGTCCACTTCGTCGGCAACGGCAGCGCCCCCAGCGGGCCCAGCCACGGGAAGGTCGGGGTCAGCGGGAAGTACGGCAGGCCCAGGATCCGCGCCGGCGTCTTCGCGTTCCCGAGCATCGGGTATATCTCCTCCGCGCCCACGATCGAGCAGGGCACGATCGGCACCCCGGCCCGCAGCGCCGTCGAGACGAACCCGCCCCGCCCGAACCGCTGGAGCTTGTACCGCTCCCCGAAGGGCTTCCCGATCCCCTTGAAGCCCTCCGGCATCACCCCGACGATCTCACCGGCCCGCAGCAGCCGCTCCGCGTCCTCCGCGCACGCCAGGGTGTGCCCCGCCTTGCGCGCCAGCTCGTTGACGACCGGCAGCACGAAGACCAGGTCCGCGGCGAGCAGCCGCAGGTGCCGCCCCGCCGGATGCCGGTCGTGCACGGCGACCTGCATCATCAGCCCGTCCAGCGGCAGCGTCCCCGAGTGGTTGGCGACGATCAGTGCCCCGCCCTTGTCCGGGATGTTCTCGACGCCCTTCACCTCCACCCGGAAGTACTTCTCGTACAGCGGGCGCAGCAGCGACATCAGGACCTGGTCGGTGAGCTCCTCGTCGTAGCCGAACTCGTCGACCTCGTAGTCGCCGGTGATCCGCCGCCGCAGGAACGCGAGCCCGCTCGCGAGCCGCCGCTCCCAGCCGCTCGCGGCGGCCGGCCGCTCCGGGGCGGCGGGGGCCGCCGGCTCCTCCGCCGCCCGGGAGGCGGGGATCTCCGGCTCCTGCGGCCCCGGCAGGGCCCGTACGGCCGCCGCCTCGCCGTCGGTCCGGGACGGCCGGCGACGGGCCCGTGAGCGGTCGTCGTCGAAGGGAATGACCTTGGCGTCCGCCATCGCAGTCGGGCCTCCTCAGGCGCCGTCGTGAACTGTGGGAACTCCGGGGGGAGAAGAGGGGGAGGCGGGGGCCAGGCGCCCGGCGAGCCGGTCCACCGCCCCGGCCAGCGCCTCGGGCGGCAGCAGCCCCCGGCCCCGGCCGCGCGCGAAGTCCGCGAAGGCCTCCGCCGTCGTGTGCCGGGGCGAGAAGCCGAAGACCTCGCGCGTGTGGACCGTCGAGACGACCCGGCCGTGCGTGAGCAGCCGGATCTGCTCGGGCGCGAAGTCGGTGATCCCGACCGTGCGCAGCGCCGTCCCCACCCAGGTGACCGCCGGGAGCAGCACCGGCACCGTCGGCCGGCCGAGCCGCCGCGCGCACTGGGACAGGAGCAGCACCCCGTCGCCCGCGACGTTGAAGGTGCCGCTGTTCTGGGTGGCCCGGCGCGGCTCGTGCGCCGCCAGGCGCAGGACGTCGATCACGTCGTCCTCGTGGACGAACTGCAGCCGCGGGTCGTAGCCGAGGACGGTCGGCAGGACCGGCAGCGCCAGGTACTCGGTCAGCGGGGAGTCGATCCGGGGCCCCAGGATGTTCGCGAACCGCAGCACGCACACGGCCACGTCCGGGCGGCGCCGGGCGAAGCCCCGCACATAGCCCTCGACTTCGACGGCGTCCTTCGCGAAGCCCCCGCTCGGCAGCGCCTTCGCGGGCGTCGTCTCGGTGAAGACGGCCGGGTCGCGCGGCGCGGAACCGTACACGCTGGTGGTGGACTTCACCACGAACCGCGCGATCCGCGGCGACTTCTGGCAGGCGCCGAGCAGCTGCATGGTGCCGATGACGTTGGTCTCCTTGACCGACGTCCGGCCGCCCCCGCCGAGGGCCGTCCCGGTGACGTCCAGATGGACCACCGTGTCGACGTCGTGCTCGACGAGGACCTTCGCGATCTCGGGGTGGCGGATGTCCACCCGTACGAACTCGGCGGCGCCGAGCTGGTGCGCCGGGTCGACCGCGTCCACCGCGATCACCCGCTCCACCTCGGGGTCCCGCTGGATCCGCCGCACGAAGCGGCCGCCGAGGTGCCGGGCGGCACCGGTGACGAGCACGACCTTGCCCAAGATCAGCGCCTTCCGTCCGTCTTCCGTAGGTCGCCACCGTAGCGCTTCCAGATTTCGGCGCAATAAAAGACGTGGCCCTCCACCGCGAACGGTGAAGGGCCACGCCCGACGCACTGAATGCTGCGATGCAGCCGTCGCCTTACTTCTTGTTGCGACGCTGAACGCGCGTGCGCTTGAGCAGCTTGCGGTGCTTCTTCTTCGCCATCCGCTTGCGCCGCTTCTTGATAACAGAGCCCACGACTACCCTCGCTCACTTCTCGGAACATTCCCGCCTCGGCGGGAATCGGTGCGGGGCGTCTGGGCCCACACGACCTACGTCGGCCTAGCCTACCGTCCCGAGCACCCCGGTCGTAATCCGAGGGCGATGTCCGGCTCTCCCGGGAGCCGCCCGGGGTCCTCCCGGGCCCTCCCGGCGACGCGCCGCGCGCCCGCTACGCGGTCCCCACCCCCACGAAGGACTCCCGGAGGTACTCGTGCACCGCCTGTTCCGGCACCCGGAAGGACCTGCCCACCCGGATCGCCGGCAGATGACCGCTGTGCACCAAGCGGTACACGGTCATCTTCGAGACGCGCATCACCGAGGCGACTTCCGCCACGGTCAGAAACTTGACCTCGTTGAGAGGTCGATCGCCAGCAGCCATGACCCACCTGTACCTTCCGCCGCGACGCCCACCGGCTTCCCCTCCGGTGACTCTTCGTCGCCGAGCGCTCACGATCCAGAGTAGGGGCGGGTGGTACGAGTGGGGAAGAGGAGCTGCCACCGGCCGTTTACCGTGACAGACGCGCCCGATTGAGCACATAGCGCGTCAGCGGGAGGTACGAGGCGGAGCGCACGCCGTCGTCGAGCGGAACCACCGCCGACACCTGCCCCTCCGCCTCCCCGACGAACGGCGCGGGATCGTCCGTGTCGGCGAGCCCGATGGCCTCGATGCCCAGCTGACCTGCCCCGCAGACCCATCCGTGGTCCCCGACCACCAGCTCCGGAAGCGGCCCGCCGGAGTCGGCCGCGCTCTCCAGGACGGCCCTGACCGGTAGCGGCGAATGGGAGTGCGCCCCCGGTGCGCGCCCGCCCCCGGGCGGTCCGGGTTCCCGTACGAACACCACCCCCCGCGCGTGGTCGAGGAGGTACGTGCGTACGCCGAACCGGGTCGTCATGTCGACACATCTCCCCTGCGCCGGGGTGAGGACAAGACATCCCGCCGCCGACAAGGCGTCTGCGAGAGCGGCGTAGAAACCGAGCAGCCGGTGCGGGTGCCCCGTGCCCAGGAGCACCGGGACCCGCCGCGCCGCCGCCGCGCCGAGCCGCTCCGCGAAGGCGTCGAGCCCCCGCAGCGTGCGCTCCGGATCGATGACGTCCGCCCCCGACCGGTGCCCCGGATCCCCCGACACCCCGCACTTCTCGGCCATGAGCCGCAGCAGTTCGGCCTCGTCCCACTCCCGCACCGGGTCGAGCCCGAGCAGCACCCGGGGATCGCGCGCGGCGAAGAGCCGGTAGCTCCGCAGGTTCTCCTCCCGCGAGGTCGCCACCGCGCCCGCCAACCCCGCCGCCAACAGATGCGCCCGCAGCGCCCCGGTACTCAACACCCTCCCGATGCTGCCGGAACACGGCCGCCCGGGGACGCGAACCTCCGGGACGCCCCACCACCGGCGTAACTTCCGGCAGGGCGTTCCCCGGGCGGGCGGCGGCTCAGGCCAGCAGCCCCCGCAGCGGGAAGGCGGCCCTGCGGGTCGCGAGCACCGCCTGGTCGAGCCGGTCCGCCGGGTCGTACCCCTCGGACCAGTCCCGGAAGTCCACCGGCCACCGCCCGTCCGTCATCCGCGCGGGACCGAGCTGCCGCGTCCGCGCGTACACCTCGTCCCGCCACGACGACGGGATCACCGAAGCCGGGTCGACGGGCGCGTGCGCCGCGATCCCCACCAGGTGCGTCCACGACCGGGGTACGACGTCGACCACCGCGTACCCGCCGCCGCCGAGCGCCAGCCACCGGCCCCCGGCGTGCTCGTGCGCCAGCTCGTGGCAGGCCTCCTGGACCGCCCGCTGCGCGTCGAGGGAGACCGCCAGGTGGGCGAGCGGGTCCTCGAAGTGGGTGTCCGCGCCGTGCTGCGTCACCAGGACCTGCGGCCGGAAGTCCGCGAGCAGCTCCGGCACGACCGCGTGGAAGGCCCGCAGCCACCCCGCGTCACCCGTCCCGGCCGGAAGGGCCACGTTCACGGCCCCGCCCTCGCCGGCCCCCGGCGCGCCGGTCTCCTCCGGCCACCCGGTCTGCGGGAACAGCGTCCTCGGGTGCTCGTGCAGCGAGACCGTCAGGACCCGCGGGTCCTCCCAGAACGCCGCCTGCACCCCGTCCCCGTGGTGTACGTCCACGTCCACGTACGCCACCCGCTCCGCACCCAGTTCGAGCAGCCGGGCGACGGCGAGCGAGGCGTCGTTGTAGATGCAGAAGCCCGCCGCCGCCCCGGGCATCGCGTGGTGCAGCCCGCCGGAGAAGTTGACCGCGTGCGCGGCCTCCCCGCGCCAGACCGCCTCCGCCGCGCCCACCGACTGCCCGGCGATCAGCGCCGACACCTCGTGCATCCCGGCGAACGCCGGATCGTCGACCGTGCCGAGTCCGTACGCCTGGTCCGCGCGGCGCGGATCGGCCGAGGCCGCCCGCACGGCCGTCACGTAGTCCTCGCGGTGCACGAGCCGCAGCGTCGAGTCCCCGGCCGGCTTCGCCGCGACCACGTCGACCGCCCGGTCGAGGCCGTAGGCCCGCACCAGCGACATCGTCAGCGCGAGCCGTACCGGGTCCATCGGATGCTCGGACCCGAAGTCGTACTGCGTGACAGCTTCATCCCACATCAACAGTGCGCGGCCGCTCATGCCCGCCACCGTATCGGGCCGCTCGCGAGCCGAACGACGTGGCGTACACCACCGTCACCAGGACGAGCACCATCGGCACCAGCATGGCCCCCCGGTAGCTCCACGCGTCCCCGAGCGCCCCCACGAGCGGCGACCCGATCAGGAACCCGACGTAGTTGAAGACGTTGAGCCGGGCCACGGCCGCGTCGCTGTTCCCCGGGAAGAGCCGCCCGGCGGCGGCGAAGGTCTGCGGCACGAGCACGCTGAGCCCGAGCCCGAGGAGCGTGAACGCGGCGATCCCCGCCCAGGCGCCCGGCGCCACCGCGACCAGCCCGAACCCGAGCGCCGCGAGCACGGCCCCGCCGCGCACGACCGCCGCGGCCCCGAGCCTGCGCACCCCGAAGTCCCCGACGGCCCGCCCGAGGAGCGTCGTCACCATGTACGCGTTGTACGGCACGGTCGCCAGCTCCTCGGAGCTGTGCAGCACGTCCTGGAGGTACTTGGCGCTCCAGTTGGAGACCGTGGAGTCCCCGATGTACGCGAAGGTCATGACGAGACAGAGCGGCAGCAGCAGCTTGAACGCGACTCCGCTCGCCCTCCCCTCCGCCCCGCCGGCCGCTTCGGCCCCGGGGGCGTCGCCACCGGCCGCGTACCACCGGCTGCCGACGAGCGCGACGGGCAACAGGACGGCCACGACCGGCAGATAGGACGTGAACAGCGACAGGTGCCAGTGCGCCCCCGCCCAGGCGAGCGAGGCCCCGACGATCCCGCCGAGGCTGTACGAGGCGTGGAAGCCGAGCATGATGCTCCGCCCGTACGCCCGCTGGAGGCTCACGCCCAGCATGTTCATGGAGGCGTCCAGGGCGCCCACGGCGATCCCGAAGAGCCCGAGGGCGACGGCGGCCTGCCACAGCTCCGTACCGGCCCCCACGGCGAGCAGGGCCAGGAGGACGAAGGGCTGCGCCCACCGCAGCACCACGGCCGGCCCGACCCGGGCGGCGACCTTCTCGGTCGTCACGCTCGCCACGCCGGCGAGGACCGGCACGGCGGCCAGGAAGGCGGGAAGCAGCGCGTCGGATATCCCGTACCGGTCCTGGATCGCCGGTATCCGGGTCACGAGCAGGGCGAAGGTGACCCCCTGAACGAAGAAACCGACCGCCAGGGATCCCCGCCCACGCCGCAACCGCACATCCGTCATGGCGGCACAGCGTACGGCCGGAAACTACCCCTGGGTAGATGGATCACAGACCCAGAATCGCGGGCAGTTCGTCCATCCTCCGGAAGAACCCCCGGGCCCCGGCGAGCTTCTCCTCGGGGGTCATCGCGGTGAACCCGTACACGTCCATACGGGCGGCCAGGGCGGCCTGCACGCCGAGCCGGCTGTCCTCGATCACGACGCACCGCGCGGGCTCGACGCCCATCCGCGCGGCGGCGTGCAGGAACAGGTCCGGCGCCGGCTTGCCCCGCCCGACGTCCTCGGAGCTGAAGACGTTCTCGTCCCGGAACCACGTGTCGAGCCCGGTCTTCCGGTGCCCGACCCTGATCCGCTCATGACTCCCCGAGGAGGCCACGCAGTACGGGACTCCGGCCGCGACGAGCCGCTTCAGCACGTCCTCGGCCCCGGGCACGGGCTCCAGCTCGGCCTGGAACGCGGCGAAGATGCGCGCGTGGAAGACGTCGTCGAAGTCCACCGGCAGCCGCTGCCCGGTCCGCTCCTCGACCAGGTCGTGAACGCGGTGCATGGCGGACCCCATGTAGTCCCGCAGCGAGTCCTCGTACGAGGTGGGGTGTCCGAGCTCCGTCAGGTAGCCGGCCAACAGGGTGTTGGAGATCGGCTCGCTGTCCACCAGCACACCGTCGTTGTCGAAGATGACCAAGTCGTATCGCATGGCACAAGCCTAGGACGCGTCCAGAACGCAAAAATGCCTCAACCCCCGGACAAGGTCCGGGGGTTGAGGCTAAAAATTGTTCGGCGGTGTCCTACTCTCCCACAGGGTCCCCCCTGCAGTACCATCGGCGCTGAAAGGCTTAGCTTCCGGGTTCGGAATGTAACCGGGC
>NZ_JBIBBZ010000010.1:0-241039 GCF_042900925.1 Streptomyces sp. NPDC012825
ATCACGCCGTACCAGGCGAGGGTCCGCTGCCATCAACGGCTGGACCTCGCGGCATAAAACGGAAGTGTCGGGACCTGAGGGGTCACTTCACCCGAGGTGGGGTCCCAGAACCCTGACATCACATGGAGCACGAAGGACTACGACGGCTGGCAGCACACCCTCGACAGGCACCGGATCGGCGGCAAGGAATACGACCCCGAGGACAAGGGTGCCTTCATCGGCAAGGAGAAGAAGGTCAAGGCTTGGATCCAGCAGGTCGTGAAGAACAATGAGGCGCAGAAGAACACCGACGGCCGTGACGGCTGGGTGTACGAGGGCCGGGTCAACGCCGGCACTGACGGTGTCGGAATTCTCAGCGACATGCAGAGTCGCGGCATGTCCCATAAGACGGCATACGGGATCAAGGTCATCCTCAATCCCGACGGAAGTCTGCGGACTGCACATCCCATTCCGTAGTCGCTCTGCTTGATATCGTCTCCTCATACCTGTGCCCGGCGGGGTTCTGCCGGGCACAGGCGGCCGACCGGCCACAGAATCGAAAGGTTTCACCAAGCGATGTTTCTCCTTGAGTTCGATCACGACTCAGTCAGGGAGCCTTCCGAGAAGCAGGCTGCCGACCTGGCAGCGACGAGCGAGATGAACCTGCGCTACGGATACTTCGAAGCGAGGATCTTCATAGCGGCTACGGGATTCGAAACCGAGAGGCTGAAATCCCCCCTGCTCGACTTCGCTCACTGTGCCCTCCTGGCAGCACAGAACGTCTCCGACGGGCAGCCCGGGCGCATCAGCTTCACAGAGAGCAGCCTTCTGATCGAATTTCTCCCTTCGGGCGAAGGCCTGACGGTCCTGCGGTCATGGGATCCCGTTCCCGGCTCATGCTCAGTAAGTGATTTCCTGGAATCGGCCTTCCGATTCTCCGTCGAGGCGCTGAGCAGCATCGACGAACGTCATCCCGAATTCCGGCGAAACGCTTACCACGAGACCCTGAGCCACATGATCGAGGAAGTAAATCCGGCTTCTGGCCGGTGATGCGTACGAGATCGGGCCAGGCGACACGGCACGACATCACGGAGGAGGAGAGGACATGTCGGGGATCGAGGAACTGGAGACCGTGCTCCCGTCGATGACGCGGTGGCGTGCGCCGGGCGCACACCATGTGGACTGGGCCACCCTGGAGGCGAGCCTCGGGACGGCGCTGCCTTCGGACTTCCGCTCTCTGGCGGAGGCGTATCCGGTCCTGTTCATCGACGACTTCCTCATGGTGTCCGTCCCTCGGTCCGGTACCGAGGCGTTGTGGGCGTCCGAGTCCAGGAACGACGAGATCCTTCAGGACCTGTACGAGATGGGTGACACCGAGGACTACGTTCCCTACCCGCGGCCCGGCGGTCTGCTGGGCTGGGCGGGTTCCACCTCGGGGGACTCCTTCTACTGGAGGACGGAACCCTCGGACCCGGACGCGTGGCCGGTGGTCGTCCGCGGGGACAACGGTGATTGGTCGGAGTTTCCCTTCGGTGCCGTCGAGTTCCTGGCCGGCGTGTACCGGCGGACCATCCGCGTACCCGGTATGCCCGGGGACTTTCCCGGTGTTTCGCCCACGGTGCTGGGTCTGTGAGAACAGGCTCCGAGTGCCTCCCCGTCCTGGGTGGACGACACGTCGCGACGACGGGCGGGCCTCACGAGGTGCTCCTCGTCCCGCCGCCCGATTCGGTCCGCGCGGCGGCCGGATTCCTCGCCGGTGCGGACACGGACGCCCTCCTGGCGCGGAACAGGTCGAAGCTGCGGGTCGTGGGCGGCGCCCCGGACTGGAGGGTCGACCGGCTCGTCGCGCGCGTCGAGGCGATGAGGTCCTTCTACCGCGAGACGGCCTCCGCGGGCCAGGCGGTCACCAAGCGCGTGTACGGCTGACGGCGGCGGCGCGGTGATGGTGCCGTTCGGCCTGTCGTGAGCCGGGGCCCGGCGCACGACAGGCCGAACCGTGATGAGATCCGGTCAGCCCACCCGGGACCGTTCCGGCGGCGCGGCCGGCCTCATCGGTCGCCCGCGAGGTCGAGATCGGGCCCGGGGACCTCGGCCTGGGCCCCGCTCGGTCGGGGCGAGTCCCACGGGCGGGTGATCGGGCGGGACACGGCCCGCCACCAGGGCTCCTCCGGCAGCTTCCCGGCCGGTTCGAAGGGCTCGCCGGGGCGGGGGAACGCCACCGCCTGGCCCGCCTCCCCGGCCGCGTCCCCCGTCCACTCCGCCGGCTCGGCCCACGGGTGCGGGGCGAGGTTGAAGGTGCCCCAGTGGATCGGCAGCAGTACGCCGTGCGGGCGCCCGCCCTGGAGGTCGAGGTGGGCGCGCAGCCCCTCGGCGGGGGTCATGTGGATGTCGGGCCAGAAGTCCGCGTAGGCGCCGAGCTGGATCATGGTGGCGTCGAAGGGGCCGTGCTCCGCGCCGATGTCGCGGAAGCCGGAGAAGTACCCGGTGTCGCCGCTGTGGAAGATCCGGTGCTCGGAGCCCCGCACGACCCAGGAGGCCCAGAGCGTGTGCTGCTTGTTGCGCAGGCCCCGGCCGCAGAAGTGCCGGGCCGGGGTGGCCGTCAGGCGCAGGCCGCCGACCTCGGTGGACTCGTTCCAGTCCAGCTCCCGCAGCCGGGAGGCCGGTACGCCCCAGCGCTCCAGGTGCGCGCCGACGCCGAGCGGCACCGCGAAGAGGGTGTCGGTGGCGACGAGCTCCTTGATCGTCGGCAGGTCCAGGTGGTCGTAGTGGTCGTGCGAGATCACCACCACGTCGACCGGGCCGAGCGCGGCGAGCGGGGCGGGCACCGGGTGGAGCCGCTTGGGACCCGCGAACGGGAAGGGGGAGCAGCGGTCGCCCCAGACCGGGTCGAAGAGGACCCGGTGGCCGTCGATCTCCGCGAGGACGCTGGAGTGTCCCGCCCAGGTGAGGCGCAGACCGGTGGCCGGGGGGCGGGCCAGGTCGGCCACGGTGGTGGGGTGGACGGGGATCCGGCCGGCGGGGGCCCGGCTCGCGCGCCCCTCCTTCTCGAAGTAGACCTTGGCGAACTCGACGGCGGAGCCGGACGGGGTCCGCCGCGCCTCCTCGGGGTTCTGGAAGATCCCGTTCCTGAAGTTCGGAGAACGGCGGATGCGGGCGAGACGCTCGCCGGCGGGCTCCGCGCCGAAGGACTCGGGGCGCAGCGCGCGCAGCCGGGCTCGCGGTGAACGATCCGGTCCTGTACCGGTCACAGGGCCTCCTGGTCTCTGGGGGTCGTCCCATTATGGGCGGCCCGCGCGCGGAGGGACGGTGCCGGACCCCCGGATCCCATGGGGGCGGGCGCCGGTGGACGCCTGCGGTGACGGACCGCGCCGGAGCGCGTACGGGTCGGAGCCGTTTTTGGTCATGCTCTTGTCATGTGCTGTGTAGGCTGCCGGGCGTGACGAGAGTGCGGTTGAGCGTGGCCGAGCGGCGGGCGGAGCTGCTGCGGGCCGCGGTGGAGCAGATCGAGGCACGCGGGGTCGCGGCGGTGCGGATCGCCGACGTGGCCTCGGCGCTCGGCGTGAGCAACGCGCTCGTGCTCTACCACTTCGCTTCCAAGGAGCAGCTGGTCGCGGCCGCCTTCGCGCACGCCGCCGAGGCCGACCTCGCCCAGCTGCGGCGGCTGCTCGGCCGGCGCACCACGGCGGTGCGGCGGCTGCGGGCGGCGGTCCGCTGGTACGCCCCGACCGGTCAGGCCAAGGGCTGGCGGCTGTGGATCGAGGGCTGGGCCGCGTCGCTGCGCGATCCGGAGCTGCGCCGGGTCGCCGCCTCCCTCGACCAGGAGTGGAAGGCGGCGCTGACCCGGGTGATCGCGGAGGGGGCCGCCGCCGGGGAGTTCTCCTGCCCGGACCCGGCCGCGGCGGCCTGGCGGCTCACCGCCCTCCTCGACGGCCTCGCCGTCCAGACCACCGCCTACGCCGGTTGCCTCTCCCGCACCGCGATGCTCCGCTGGGCCGACACCGCCCTCGCCCGGGAACTCGGCCTCCCGAACGGGGAAGGGGTCGGCTCCGGCTCCAGGGCGGACGAGCGGTCCCGAGGGGGCTGACCCGGCGGAACGGGCCGGTGGGGCCCCGGCCCGTCAGAGCAGTTCGAAGACCGCCGAGACCGTGACCTGCTCCTCGATCTCGCCGGGGGCCAGCGGAACGCTCGACTCCTCGGCGGCGAAGGCGGGAGCCGCCCCGCCGGGGCCGGGGCGCACGGACTCGCCCTCGCTCAGCGAGACGAGGCGGCCGAGCCGGTGGCCGCTGAGCCGGGCGTGCTGCGCCGCCTTGTGGTACGCGTCCCGGAAGGCGGCCTCCCGCGCCTTGGCCCGCAGCGCCGACGGGTCGGCCACGTCGAACACGACGCCGTTGATCCGGCCCGCGTCCCGGGTGGACTCGTTGACGGCGCCGACGACCTGCCCGGTCCTGTCGATGTCACGGACCTTCACCGAGAAGGCCTGACCGGCCTGGTAGCCGGTCACCCGGCTCTCCCCCTCGGTGCTCTGGGTGTAGACCGGGGCCAGCGAGAGGCTGTCGGTACGGATGTCCCGCTCGGCGATCCCCTGCTGGTGGAGCACCACGAGGAGGGCCTCGGCCGCGGTCTTCTGCGCCGCCATCGCCTCCTTCGCCGTCGCACGGTCGGCCTCGACCCCGATGGACAGGATCGCCAGGTCGGGCGCGGCGGACGCGCGTCCGTGTCCGGCGACGGTGACCGTGGCGGGCGCGGCCTCCCGGACGGCGGCGGGAAGGGCCGTCCTGCCGGGTGCGGCGGCCAGAGCGGGAGCGGCGGCGCCGAGGAGGAGACCGCCGAGCACGGCGGTGGCGGCGAGGAGGCGGGGGGTGCGGGCGGCACGTGGCCGGCGGGTCGTCACAGGCGGTCCCTTCGGGGGTGGGTGCCGGGGCTCCGGCGGGCACATCCCAGCACCCGGCGCCGCCGCGCCCCGCGCGCCACTCCTGACCGGCGTCCCCCTTACCCCTGTCCGTACCAGCCGGGTACCGCCACCGGGGCACCCGGCCCAGGTCCGGACGAGCGGCTCGTACGCCTCCGGGCGGAGGCCGGAGGTCCGGACGGCGTCCTCCCCCGCGGTCCGGGAACGGCGCCGGAGGCCGGCACCGACGATCGCCCCCGGGCCCGTGCGGCGTCCGGGCCGGGCCGTACGGCACCCGGCGGGAGGGCTGTCGGTGCCGCTTGGTAGAACTCAGGGGTTCAGCGACCCACGCCGTCCGTCCTCTGGAGCACCGTCATGACCATCGGCCACCACCTGCAGGAGTTCCACGGCCTTCCCGTCCTCGAGTTCCCGGACGCGGCCGCGCCGGTCGAACTGCCCGACGCGGCCGGGGTCGCCTGGCGGATCTCCGCGCCGACGTACTCCGACCCCGGGGACGAGCACTGGGGCCCGCGCTTCGAGCGGTTCCTGAAGACGGTCGACGCCTCGCGGGTGCGCGCGCTCGTCGTCGGCGGCTGGGACGAGCCGTACGAGACCTCGTCCGCCGACGTCGTCGCCGCCCTGATGGGCGCCAACAACAGGCTCACCGGCCTGGAGGCGGTCTTCCTCGGCGACATGACCTTCGAGGACTGCGAGATCTCCTGGATCGTCCAGTCCGACGTGACGCCCCTGCTCGCCGCCTATCCGGCGCTGCGCGAGCTGGGGGTGCGCGGCGGCACGGACCTGGCCTTCCCGCCGGTCCGGCACACCGCCCTGGAGACCCTGGTGGTGGAGACGGGCGGTCTCGGCGCCGAGGTCGTGCGCGGGATCGCCGGCAGCGACCTGCCCGCCCTGGAGAACCTGGAACTCTGGCTCGGCACCGACGAGTACGGCGGCGACAGCACCCCCGGGGACCTGGCCCCGCTGCTCGCGGGCACGTCCTTCCCCGCCCTGCGCCACCTGGGCCTGCGGAACAGCGTGATCGAGGACGCGGTCGCCGCCGCCGTGGCGGACGCGCCGGTCGTCGCCCGGATCGAGCGGCTCGACCTGTCCATGGGCGTGCTCACCGACGAGGGCGCGGCGGCCCTGCTCGACGGGCAGCCCCTGACCCACCTCTCGCGCCTCGACCTGTCGCACCACTACCTCTCGGAGCCGATGCGGGAGCGGGTGCGGGCCGCGCTCGTCCCGCACGGCGTGACCGTGGTCCTGGACGACGCCCAGACGGGAGAGGACGACGGCGGCGAGGTCCACCGGTACGTCGCGGTCGCCGAGTGACCTCCGGCCCGCGCCCCGTGGTCGTCGGCGTTCCGGCGGGCCGCCGCGTCGCGTTCTTCCAGGACGCGCTGCGGTCCGCCGGGCTGCCCGGGGCACGGGTCGTGTCCTGGCCGGACGTGCTGCGGGGCCGGGCCCGGTTCGCGGCGGGCGAGACCGTGCGCCTGGACTCGCCGGGCGAGGAACCGGAGACCGACCGGCTGCTGCGCGGAATGGACGATCCGGCCCGGGTCGAGGGCACCGGCCGCTGGTACGCGCGGTTCACCGCGGCCGTGGCCGACCTCGCCCGGAACGTCGGGGAGGCGGGCGCGGTCCTCGTCGACGACCCCGCCGAGCTGCCGGTCCTGTTCGACAAGCGGCTGACCCACGGCCGGCTGCGGGCGGCCGGCGTGCCGGTGCCCGAGTCGCCGACCTCCGGCGCCGCCGCGCCGGCCGTGCGCGGCTGGGCGGGCGTCCGGGCGCTGACGGCCGGGGCGGGGATGCGCCGGGTGTTCGTGAAACTCGCGCACGGCTCCTCCGCCTCGGGGGTCCTCGCGGTGGAGACGAACGGCGCGGGCCGGGTCCGGGCGACCACCTCGGTGGAGCGCGATCCGGACGGGCGGCTCTTCAACTCCCTGCGGGTACGCCGCTACACGAGCGAGCGGGAGGTCGCCGCGATCGTGGACGCCCTGGCCCCCGACGGCCTGCACGTCGAGCGGTGGCTGCCGAAGGCGACCCAGGACGGGCGGGCCGCCGACCTGCGGGTGGTGGTGATCGACGGGCGGGCCACCCACGCGGTGCTCCGCACCGGCCGCTCCCCCATGACCAATCTGCACCTGGGCGGGGCCCGGGGCGACCTGGACGCGGCCCGGGCCGCGATCGCCGCCGCCGGCGGACGCTGGACGGACGCGCTCGGGGTGTGCGAGCGGGCCGCCGCCGCGTTCCCCGGCACCCGGTGCGTGGGCGTCGACCTGCTGCCCGCGTCGGGCTGGCGGCGCTTCGCCGTGGGCGAGGTCAACGCCTTCGGCGACCTGCTGCCCCGGCTGACGGGCCTGCCCGGCGGCGGGGCGGAGGGTCTCGACACCTACGCGGCCCAGGTGGCCGCGCTGTTCCCCCGCACTCCCCGCGACTCAAGCCCCACAAGCACCACCCGCACCACCCGCACCACAGGAACGAGCCCCGCGTGAACCAGCCCGACATGAACGCGATCGTCGGCAGCCACGACCTGCTCCTGGTCACCCTCGACACGCTCCGGTACGACGTGGCCGCCGAGCTGGCGGCCGAGGGCCGCATCCCGAACCTGGCCCGGCACCTGCCCGGCGGGGTCTGGGAGCGGCGGCACGCGCCGGGAAGCTTCACCTACGCCTCCCACCAGGCGATCTTCGCCGGCTTCCTGCCGACGCCCGCCGCGCGGGGGCCCCATCCGCGGCTGTTCGCGGCCCGGTTCGCGGGGAGCGAGTCGACCGCCGACGGCACCTGGGTCCACGACACCCCGGACTTCGTCTCCGCCCTCGCGGCCGAGGGCTACCGGACGGTCTGCGTCGGCGGGGTGGGCTTCTTCAACGGACAGCCGCCGCTCGGCTCCGTACTCCCCGGCCTCTTCCGGGAGAGCCACTGGGAGCCCTCCTTCGGCGTCGCGTCCCCGACCTCGTTCGAGTCCCAGGTCGAGCGCGCCGAGGAGGTCGTGGCCGGACTCCCCCACGAGGAGCGGCTCTTCCTCTTCGTCAACGTGTCGGCGCTGCACCAGCCCAACTGGTTCCACCTGCCGGGGGCGACCCCCGAGGCGGGCGACTCCCGGGAGACGCACGCGGCGGCCCTGGAGTACGTCGACCGGCACATCGGGCGCCTCTTCGCCGCGATGGGCTCCCGGCGCCCCTGTTTCGCGATCGTCTGCTCCGACCACGGCACCGCGTACGGGGAGGACGGCTTCACCGGTCACCGGCTCGGCCACGAGGTCGTGTGGACGGTGCCGTACGCGCAGTTCGTCCTGCCGGGCCCCGACGGACCCGACGGACCCGACGAGGAGGCCGCCGCGTGAAGACCGCCGGAACCCCCGCCCCCCGCCCGTACCGCAGCTACGTCTACGCCTACCCGCACAAGACGGCGTACCGGGAGCTGCCCGATCCCCCCGGGCTCGCCGCACTCTGGGCCGGGGAGCCGAAGGACGCGCTCTCGCTCTACGCGCACGTGCCGTTCTGCGAGGTCCGCTGCGGCTTCTGCAACCTCTTCACCCGGATCGGCGCCCCCGGCGATCTGACCACCCGTTACCTGGACGCCCTGGACCGGCAGGCGACCGCCGTGCGCGAGGCGCTCGGGGACGCCGAGCCGGTGCGGTTCGCCACGGCCGCGTTCGGCGGCGGCACGCCCACCTTCCTGACCGCCGCCGAGCTGGAGCGGCTCTGCGACATCGCGGAGAAGCGCATGGGCGCGGACCTGCGGGCGGTGCCGCTGTCGGTGGAGACCTCGCCCGCGACCGCGACCGCCGACCGGCTCGCGCTGCTCGCCGAGCGGGGCGCGACCCGGCTCAGCATCGGGGTGCAGAGCTTCGTGGAGGCCGAGGCGCGGGCGGCGGTCCGGCCGCAGCGCCGCGCGGACGTCGAGGCGGCGCTCGGCCGGATCCGGGACACCGGCGTCCCGGTGCTCAACATCGACCTGATCTACGGGATCGACGGGCAGACCGAGGAGTCCTGGCGGTACTCGCTGGACGCGGCCCTGGCCTGGCGCCCGGAGGAGCTGTACCTCTACCCGCTGTACGTCCGGCCGCTGACCGGTCTGGGCCGCACGCCCCCGGAGGACGACCGGGAGTGGGACGAGCGGCGGCTGCGGCTCTACCGCCACGGCCGGGACCACCTCCTGGACCGCGGCTACGAACAGGTGTCGATGCGGATGTTCCGGCGGCGGGACGCGGCGCCGCTCGGTCCCGACGACCACGCGTGCCAGACGGACGGGATGATCGGCCTGGGCTGCGGGGCCCGTTCGTACACCTCGGCCCTGCACTACTCCTTCGACTACGCCGTCGACATGCGGGAGATCCGCTCGATCGTCGACGCGTACACGGAGACCGGCGACTTCTCGCGCGCCCGGGTGGGCCGGTGGGTCGACGCCGGGGAGGCCCGGCGCCGCCATCTGCTCCAGTCGCTGCTCCAGGCCGGGGGGATGCCGGTGGCCGGGTACGAGGAGCGGTTCGGGTCCTCGCCGTTCGCGGACTTCCCCGACGAGCTGGGCCGGTTCGAGGCGCTGGGCTGGCTGGACGGGGAGGCGCCGGCGGGGCTGCTGCGGCTCTCGCCCGAGGGGCTCGCGCACTCGGACGGGCTCGGCCCGGAGCTGTTCTCCCCCGGGGTGCGGGCCGCGATGGCCGCGTACGAGCCGAAGTAGGGGGCGGCCGTGGACCTGACGCTGCTCTACCGGGGGCCGCTCTCCTCCTGCGACTACGACTGTCCGTACTGCCCCTTCGCCAAGCGCCGGGACAGCCGGGAGCAGTTGCGCGCGGACCGGGCGGCGCTCGAACGGTTCACCGGGTGGGCCGCCGCGCAGACCGGGGACCGGCTGCGGATCCTGTTCACGCCGTGGGGCGAGGGCCTGGTGCGCTCCTGGTACCGGCGGGCACTGGTCGAGCTGTCACGGCTGCCGCACGTCGAGCGGGTGGCGATCCAGACCAATCTGAGCTGCCGGACCGACTGGCTGGCCGAGGCGGACCGGGAGAGCGTGGCGCTCTGGTGCACGTACCACCCCGGGCAGACGCCGTACGAACGCTTCCTCGCCAAGTGCCACGACCTGGCGGGGCGGGGCGTCCGGTTCAGCGTCGGGGTGGTGGGGCTTCCCGGGCACCGGGAGGACGCGCTGCGGCTGCGGGAGGCGCTGCCGCCGCACGTGTACCTGTGGGTGAACGCGGCCGAGGGGCACACGTACACCGACGCGGAGGCCGACGGGTGGACGGGGCTCGACCCCCTCTTCCCGTACAGCCGGCATCCGCACCGCTCGGCGGGGCTGCCCTGCCGCACCGGGGAGTCGGTGGTGTCGGTGGACGGCGGGGGGACGGTGCGGCGCTGCCACTTCGTCAAGGCCGAACTGGGGAACCTGTACGACGGTTCGTACCGCGCCGCCCTGCGGCCCCGCGCCTGCCCCCTCGCCGTCTGCGACTGCCACATCGGCTACGTCCACCTGGAGACGCTGCCGCTGTACGACGTGTTCGCGGGCGGGGTCCTGGAGCGGATCCCCGCCGCCGTACCGCCCGCTAGACCCGCTGGAGGGGCATGAGGTCGGGGCGCTTGGCCTCGACGTGGTCCCCGGAGCTCTCGCCGCGCAGCCGGCGCCCGATCCAGGGCACGAGGTACTCCCGCGTCCACTGGATGTTGTCGCGGCGCACCTCGAGCGAGCCGCGCGGCGGGATCGGCGGCCACGCCTGGTCGGGGTCGGCGGGCACCGGCAGGCCGAGGACCTGGGCGGCGCGCAGGGCGACCCGGGTGTGTCCCTCGGGCGAGAGGTGCAGCCGGTCGCCGTCCCAGGCCCGCCGGTCCTGGACGGACCTGAGCGACCAGAGGTCGAGGACCGGGCAGCCGTAGCGGTCGGCGACGGCGCGGACGTGCGCGGTGTAGGTGGCGATCTTGCCGCGCAGGTGCCGGAGCACGGGGACGTCGCGGGTGTCGAAGCCGGTGGTCACCATGACGGTCCCGACGGCGGAGGTCAGGTCGGCGACGGCGCGCTCGAAGCGCTCGGCCACGGCGTCCGGGTCGCTGCCGGGGCGGATGATGTCGTTGCCGCCCGCGCAGAAGGTCACCAGGTCGGGGGCGAGTTCCTTCGCCCGGGGGACCTGTTCCGCCACGATCTGGTCGAGGAGGCGCCCGCGTACGGCCAGGTTGGCGTAGCGGAAGGCGTCGTGCTCCGGCAGCTGGTCGGCGAGCAGGACCGCGAAACGGTCCGCCCAGCCGACGTACGTCCCGTCGGGGCCGGGGTCTCCGACGCCCTCGGTGAAGCTGTCACCGATCGCCGCGTACGACCCGAATGCGTTCTTGTCTCTTGATCTCGAATCGTCTGCCACGGGGGCACATCCTTCCCTTTCGCGTGTGGCCTACGCGACCGTAAGGAGGGGTTGACGACGGGTGACATATGCCACCGATAAAGATTGCCCCAAGTCGGAATAGGCCCACGGCCCGGCGTGTGCACGCCGGGCCGTCGGAAAAAGGGTGTCCCTTTCGGGGCGTCAGACGGAGACGCCGTGCTGGCGCAGGTAGGCCAGCGGGTCGATGTCCGAGCCGTAGCTCGGCGTGGTGCGGATCTCGAAGTGCAGGTGCGGGCCGGTGGAGTTGCCGGTGGAGCCGGAGAGGCCTATCTGCTGCCCGCCGTCGACGCTCTGCCCGGCCGAGACCGAGAGGGAGGAGAGGTGGGCGTACTGCGAGTAGTTGCCGTCCTCGTGCTTGATGACGACCTCGTTGCCGTACGAGCCGCTCCAACCGGCGGAGACGACCGTGCCGGCGCCGACGGCGCGGACGGTGGTGCCGGAGGAGGCGATGAAGTCGACGCCGGTGTGGTAGCCGGAGGACCACATGGAGCCGGAGGCGCGGTACGGGGTGGAGAAGCCGCCGCCGGCGACGGGGGCGACCCAGCCGGAGGAGGAGGCGGTGGAGCCGGTGGAGGACGAGGAGCCGGTGGAGCTCTCCGAGGTCTTCGCGGTGTCGGCGGCCGGGGCGGCGGCGCGGCGGCTCTCGCGGGAGGCGCGCGGGGCGTCGTCGCCGTTCTTGCCGGAGGCCTGGGCGCCGGTGGTGCTCTTCGGGGCGGCGGGGGCGGAGCCCTTGGCGCCGATGGTGAGCTTCATGCCGGGCAGGATGAGGGAGGGGTCGGCGCCGATGGTCCGGCGATTGTCCTCGTAGATCTTCTCCCAGCCGCCCGCGAGGTGGTGGTCGTCGGCGATCTTCGACAGGTAGTCGCCGGAGACGACGGAGTATGTCCGGGGGGCGGTCTCCTCGGTGGCCTTCGCGGGGGCGGTCTTCGCCGCGACGGGGTGCGCGGTGACGACGGACTGGACGGAGGCGGCGGCCGGGGCGGTCTGCTCGGCGGCGTGGGCCCCGGTGGCGCCGAGGAGCGGGAGGGCGACGACGGCGCCTCCCGTGCCGGCGACGGCGAAGCCGCGGGTGAGGGGGTTGTTCTTGGGACGGCGGTGCTTACCCTTCGCGGGCATGGCGAATCCTCTCCGGCGCCTGCGAGGTGAGCTGTCGGGTTCGGACTGGAGATGCCCGGCCGCGCTCTCGCGCGGCTTCACCCCGAGCCGTCCTGCATCGCGGGACCGGCGTACTTCCTGGGTCCCCCGCTCCTGCCACGCATGGGATGGGTGGAATTCCGGGCGGTGGCAGGATTCGGCGGTCCGTCCGGATTGAGCGTGACGCTAGACGAGCGGGGTCGGCGCGAACAAGCCGTTGTTTTGTCCCGGGATTCCGCCCTAGATCGTTCCTCCGGGATTCCGGTCACCCTCCGTGGAAGACGCTCCTCCGATTTCCTTGCCCCGTAAGGAGATTGTGCCGGGGATCCGGCCACGATCCGTCACCTCTATGACCCTGCTCACGCGCCGAATCCCATCTCGCCCGCAACCAGGGCGCGTTATACCCAAAACCTCAATTCGGACAGATCGCTCATTACCGTCCGAGGGGGTGCGCCGCGCGCCTCTCACCCGGATGATTGCCCCAGGAACCGATGTCACGTCGGGCATCCGCACGCCAACCTTCCAGGAGCATCCGTGACGCAGCAGTTGCCGCAGGTCCCGCCCGTCGAAGCCGCCGAGCCCGAGCTGGCGGAGGTCCGCAACTTCCGGGACGTGGGCGGCCTGCCGACGACGGACGGGCGCGCGGTCCGCCCCGGCCGCCTCTTCCGCAGCGGTCACCTCGCCCACGCGACCGAGAGCGACGCCGCCTTCCTCGCCGGCCTCGGGCTGCACACGGTCTTCGACTTCCGCAACGAGGCCGACCGGCGGGTCGAGGGCCCGGACGTCGAGCTGCCCGGGGTGCGGAACGTGAACATACCGCTCAACGACCCGGCCGAGGGCAAGGAGTTCTGGAGGCTGGTGCGCGACGGCGACACCGCGCAGCTGCGGGAGATCCTCGGCGACGGCAGGGCCGCGGCCCGGATGTCCGATTCGTACCGCCGGATGGTGGTGGAGCGCACCGCCGAGCACAGCCGGATCCTGCACTCCATGGCGGAGGAGAGCGTCCCGGCCCTAATGCACTGCGCGGCGGGCAAGGACCGCGCCGGGCTCGCCGTCGCGATCACCCTGCTCGCCGTCGGGGTCGACCGGACGGCGATCGAGGCCGACTACGTGAAGTCGAACGAGCCGCACCGCCGCTACAAGGTGCGCCGCAGCTCCACCGCCCCGGACGCCATGGGGCCCGAGGTGATGGAGCTGCTGAGCCCGCTCTTCGACGCGCGGGCGGAGTACCTGCGGGCCGCCTTCGAGACGATCGAGGCGACCTGGGGCTCGGTGGACGCCTACTTCGCCACGGGCCTGGAGCTGCCCCCGGAGACCCGCGAGCGGCTGCGGGAGCGCCTGCTCACCGAGGCGTAGGAGGGCGCCCCCCGGGAGGGTCCTACTTCGCGCCCATCGCGAAGAGCAGGTAGAGGAAGCCGGCGAAGAGGTGACCGGCGATCAGGTAGGCGAAGAGGCGGAGCACCAGGCCCTTGGGGAACTTGCCTTCCCCGCGCTCCTCGCCGGTGACGGCTGAGGACTTCTCGGACATGTCGTCCCTTTCCTGAACATTCATCACGGGGGAATCGTCACGGAAGAATCGTTACGGCGGTCTCACCGGGGGTCTTGCGGCCTTACCGGGGGTCTCGCGTCGGTCAGCGCCGGTGCGGGGTCCCGTCACCGAGGCACAGTTCGGCGGCGGGGCTCTGCAACAGCGTGTGGACGAAGAGCAGCTCGGCCCCGCCGGGAGTGGCGGCGCCGATCCGGTGCGGGGTGAGCGAGTCGAAGTGCGCGCCGTCCCCGGGGTCGAGGACGTGGACCGCCTCCCCGAGCGCGAGCCGCACCCGGCCCTCCAGGACGTGGATCCACTCCTCGCCGGGGTGGACGCGCACGATGTCGGCCCGGGTGGCGTACGGCACGTGGACCCGCAGGCACTGGAGGGCGCGTCCGGCGCCGCCCGCCTGGCGGTAGATCCAGCCGTCGGCCTCGACGGGTTCGGAGCGGTCGCCCCGGACGACGGGATCGCGTTCGGGCGGGGCCTCTCCCAGGAGCTCGGAGACCGTCGTACCGTAGATGCGGGACAGGGCGAGCAGCATCGGCAGCGAGGGCTGCCGGTTCCCCGTCTCCAGGCGCGAGAGGTGGGCCGGCGAGAGGCCGGCCCGCCGGGCGGCGGCCTCCAGGGTGAGCCCCCGGCGGCGGCGCAGGGCCCGCAGCTGCGGGGCGACGTCCGGCAGGACGTCGGTGGCGGGGGCCGGGGAGGTGTCCCCGGGGACGTGGTCCATGCCTCCATTCCGCCAGGAACATGCCTCTGAGGCAAGTTTCTTGCCTCAGAGGCAAAACCCGTGCGGGACGTACTGCGTCAGCGCTGGGTGACCGCCTGCTTCACCAGCGTCTTCCCGAAGTCCCACATCAGCCCGCCCCCGCCGTGGGCCTCGTCCATGACCGCCGTGAAGGCGGTGACGAACCGGTCCACGTCCGCCTCGTCGAGGACGAGGGGCGGAATCAGCTTGATCACCTCCAGGTGGTCCCCGGAGACCTGGGTGAGGATCCTGTGCCGCTGGAGCAGCGGGACGACGACCATCTGGGCGAAGAGGCCCTTGCGGGCCGCCTGGAGCATCGTCCAGCGGCCGCGCAGGCCGAGCGAGGACGGCCGGCCGAACTCGATGCCGATCATCAGGCCGCGCCCGCGGATCTCGTGGAGCAGCTCGTAACGGGGCACCAGCTCCTTCAGGCGGCCGGAGAGCAGGTCGCCGATCCGGCGCGCACGGGCGACCGTACCCTCCTCCTCCATCACGGAGAGGACGGCGAGCCCGGCGGCCATGGCCTGCGCGTTCGATCCGAAGCTCGCGGAGTGGACCAGGACCCGGTCCATGGACGAGTAGACCTTCTTGAAGATCCAGTCCTTGCCGAGGGTGGCGCCGACCGGCACGTAGCCGCCGGAGAGCGCCTTGGCGACGCAGACCAGGTCCGGCTCGACGCCCTCCTCGTGCTGGTACGCGTAGAAGTCGCCGGTCCTGCCGAGGCCGGTCTGCACCTCGTCCGCGATCAGCAGGGCGCCGTGCAGGTGCAGCAGCTCCCGGGCCCCGCGCAGGAAGCCGGGCGGCGCCTCGTGGACGCCCTTGCCCTGGATCGGCTCCACGACGAAGCCGGCCACGTCCCCCTTCCGCAGCTCCCGCTCCAGGGCGTCGAGGTCGCCGAGGGCGATCGCGGTGTCCGGCAGGAGCGGGGCGAAGCCGTCCCGGAAGGCGCGCTCCCCGTTGACGGAGAGGGCGCCGGTGGTGAGCCCGTGGAAGGCGTGGGCGCAGTAGACGATCCTGGGCCGCCCGGTGGCGTACCGGGCGAACTTGAGGGCGGTCTCCACGGCCTCGGTGCCGCTGTTGCCGAAGAAGACCCGGTCGAGGTGGGGGCTGTGGGCGAGGAGCCGCTCGGCGAGGAGGCCGGGCAGCGGCGGGCAGTCGAAGCGGGTGAGGTCGGCGAGGCCGGCGTCCAGGACGTCGTGGAGGGCCTTGCGGACGACGGGGTGGTGCCGTCCGAGGCCCATCACGCCGAACCCGCCGAGCATGTCCAGGTGGTCGTTCCCGTCGGCGTCCCAGAAGTGGGCGCCCTCGGCCCGCTCGTACACCTTGTCGAAGCCGATGGTGCGGAGCATGCGCGGCAGCTGGGGGTTGAGGTGCCGGGAGTGCAGCTCGTACCGCTCGCCGCCGCGCTCGGCGAGCAGCGCCCGCAGGTCGAACCCGCCGGTCACGCGCCGCTCACCTGCTGTTCCCGGAGGCGGTCTCCCGGACCGCGCGCAGGGACTCCTTGAGGGAGCCCATGGTGGCGAGGACGGCGGTGGGCTCGTAGCCGCAGTGCGCCATGCAGTTGGCGCAGCGCGGGTCCTTGCCCCGGCCGTACTTCTCCCAGTCGGTCTCCTCCACGAGCTCGCGGTACGTGGGGACGTAGCCGTCGCTCATCAGGTAGCAGGGGCGCTGCCAGCCGAAGAGGGAGTAGTTGGGGATCGCCCAGGCGGTGCAGGGGAAGTCCGCCTTGCCCTCCAGGAAGTCCAGGAAGAGCGGCGAGTGGTTCAGGCGCCAGCGGCGCCGGTTCCCGCCGGCGAACGCCTTCCTGAAGAGCTCCCGGGTCTGCTCGACGCCCAGGAAGTGCTCCTGGTCGGGGGCCTTCTCGTAGGCGTAGGCGGGCGAGATCATCATCTCGTCGACCTGGAGGTCGTCGTTGAGGTAGTTGAGCACCTCGATGATCGTCTGCGGGGTGTCGGTGTTGAAGAAGGTCGAGTTGGTGGTGACCCGGAAGCCGCGCCGCTTGGCCTCCTCGATCGCCGCGACAGCCTCGTCGAACACGCCCTCCTTGGCCACGGACTCGTCGTGCCGCTCGCGCAGCCCGTCGATGTGCACGGCGAAGGCGAAGTACGGGGAGGGGGTGAAGTCCTTCAGCTTCTTGCGGAGCAGCATCGCGTTGGTACAGAGGAAGACGTACTTCCTCTTCGCCACCAACTGGCGCACGATCTCGTGGATCTGAGGGTGCATCAGGGGCTCGCCGCCCGCGATGGACACCATGGGGGCGCCGGACTCCAGGACCGCGCCGACCGCCTGGGCGACCGGCATGCGCTGCTTGAGGACACCCGCCGGGTGCTGGATCTTCCCGCAGCCCTCGCACTTGAGGTTGCAGGCGAAGAGCGGTTCGAGCTCGACGATCAGCGGGAACTTGTCACGCTTGCGGAGCTTCTGTTCGAAGAGGTAGGTCCCGACCCGGATGGACTGACGGAGCGGCATGGCCATAACTCGCTCACCTCCTGGGGAGCAGCAAAGAACGGTGCCATTCGAAGAAAGCGGGAAGGACGGCACGAAGGACGCGAAAGGCTGATATTCCCCCGCGCACCGTGCCAATACGGACCAGCTCATGCTCTGGAGCGTCCACGACCACCCGGACGGCCGCAACCGGACGCGCGCCCGGCCCCTCCCCGAAGGCTCCGGCGGCCCGGGCGGTACGCAGGGTCGCGGCGGACTCCATGTCGACGGCGATCGCGCCGGTGCCCCGCAGCGCGGCCCGCTCGGGGCCCCGCACCACGTGGTCGGAGCCGCTCAGCGGGCCGAGGTGCACGGCCCGGCCCGGCACCGCCCTGACCAGGGCCTTCACCAGGAGCTCCGGGCCGGTGCACGCGGTCGTTCCGTCGGGCCCCCGGGTCTCGTCGGCGACGACCAGGTCCCCGGGGTGCATGCCCGGGGCGAGCCCCGCGCAGAACCCGGAGGCGATCACGGCCGCGTCCCACCGGTGCCGCTCCCCCAGCGCCCGGGAGACCGCCTCCCGGGCCCGGTCGGGCCCCATGCCCGTCCGCAGCACGGTGACCGGGCCGGGGGCGCCGCCCCGGTCGCCGCTGCGCAGGGCGAGCTGCTCGATGCCGAGCGCGCAGGCGATCAGGAGCGGCGGGGCGGCGGCGCCGGGGGTCGGCGCGCGGCCCATCAGCCCTCCTTGCGGGGCGTCGGCTCCCCGTACACGTAGCGGCCGAGCGCCGTGAGGGGGAAGACCTGGCGGTAGAGGTGGTAGTTGATCGAGAAGTCCCAGGGGAAGCCGGTGCCGGTGAAGTACGGCTCGTCCCACGAGCCGTCCGGGAGCTGGGTCGCGGTCAGCCAGGCGATGCCCCGCCGGACCGGCTCGGACTCGCGCTCGCCCGCGGCGAGCAGGGCGATCAGCGCCCACGCGGTCTGGGAGGCGGTGGAGGCGCCGTGCCCGATCCACTGTTCGTCCTGGTACGAGCGGAGGTCCTCGCCCCAGCCGCCGTCCTCGTTCTGCACGGAGCCGAGCCAGGCGACGGCCCGGCGGACCGCCGGATGGGAGGCGGGGATCCCGGCGGCGGCGAGGGCGGGGAGCACCGAGCCCGTCCCGTACACGTGGTTGACGCCCCAGCGGCCGAACCAGCCGCCGTGCGGCTCCTGTTCGGCGAGCAGCCACTCGATCCCCCGTTGGGTGCGGGGGTCCTGCGCCAGGCCCTCGTAAGCCAGCATCTCCACCACGTGGGCGGTGACGTCGGCGGAGGGCGGGTCGACGACCTCGCCGAAGTCGCAGAAGGGCAGCTTGTTGGGGAAGGGGCTGGTGTTGTCGGCGTCGAAGGCTCCCCAGGCGCCGTTGCGGGACTGCATGCCGAGCGTCCAGCGCGCGCCCCGGGCGGCGGCGGCCTCGACCCGGGCGGGGTCGGGGTGCCGGACCCGGCGCAGGGCGAGCAGGACCTCGGCGGTGTCGTCGGTGTCGGGGTAGTTGTCGTTGTGGAACTCGAACGCCCAGCCGCCCGGCGGGAGTCCGGGCCGGCGCACGGCCCAGTCCCCGGTGCGGGTGATCTCCTCGTCGAGCATCCAGTCGACGGCCTTGACCAGGGCGGGGTGGTCGGGGGGCAGGCCGGCGTCGGCGAGGGCGACGGTGGCGAGGCAGGTGTCCCAGACGGGCGACTGGCAGGCCTCGACCATCCGGGAGCCGTCCTCGCCCCGGACGGCGAACCGGTCGAGCGATTCCAGGCCGGCCCGCATGACGGGGTGGCCGAGGTCGTAGCCGAGGAGGTGGAGGGCGATGAGCGAGTAGACGGCGGGGGGCTGGATGCCGCCCCAGCAGCCGTCGTTCTCCTGGCGCTCGACGATCCACCGCGCGGCGAGGTTCATGGCCACCTCGCGCACCGGGCGCGGCGCCACCCGCCGGTAGAGGTGCAGCGCCTTGTCGAGGCGCTGGAAGATCCCGTCCCAGCCGGTCGCCGGGGCGAGGGGGCGGGGCGGGTTCGGGCGGGCCGGGTCGGTGTGCAGCTCGTCCAGCGGGAAGGGCGCGGGGCGGACCGGGCGCTTCGCGGAGACCACGGTGAGCGGCACGATCGTCTGGCGGGCCCAGCAGCCGAAGTCGTAGATGTTGAGCGGGAACCACTTGGGCAGGAAGAGCAGCTCCGGGGGCAGCTCGGGCAGGTCCTCCCAGCGCCACCAGCCGAAGAGGGCGAGCCAGATCCGGGTGAAGACTCGGGCGGCCGCGATGCCGCCGCGGGCGCGGACCCACGCGGAGGCGCGCGCCATGTGCGGGGCCTCGGGCGGGTCCCCGGCGAGGCGGAGGGCCACATAGGCCTCGACGGTGGCGGAGAGTTCGCCGGGCCCGCCGTAGAAGGTGGCCCAGGCGCCGTCCTCACGCTGTTCGCGGCGGATGTGGAGGGCCGCGGCCCGGGTGGTGTCGGGGTCGAGGATGCCCAGGAACTGGCGGAGGAGCAGGTCCTCGGCGTCCATGGTGACGTTGGTCTCCAGGTCGCCCTTCCACCAGCCCGCCGGGTCCTGGCGGGCGAGCAGGTGCTCGGCGGCCCGCGCCGCGGCCCGCGCGGCGGTCTCGTCGAGTCGTCCCGGGGGGCTTTCCGGGGCGGGCGCGGCGGCCCCCTCGGGGAGGGCTCTTCCCGAGGCCGGGGCGCCCCCTTCCGGGAGGGCTCTCCCCGGGGCGGTGGCGGTCTCTTCCGGGAGAGCGGTGTCGGTCGGCTCTCCGGCCACGGCCGTCCGGGGGCCCACGGCCCCGGCGTTTCCGTCGGTCGTCGCTGTCATGGCTTCCCCTTCGCGCAGTCTGTTTCCTTCTGCTCCTGCGGGTCTGCCGTCGGCCGGCGCCGGGTGGCACCGGCCGGCGACCGCGAACTCATATCAGGGTGATGGTGATCATCTCTTCCGTACGACCACGAAGTCGGCGAGGGCGACGAGCTGGTCCCGCACCCGGGCGGGCATGTCCACCTCGTCCAGGGCCGTGATCGCGACGGCGTGCTGGCGGCGGGCCTCCTGGGAGGTCCACTCCCGGCCCCCGGCCTCCTCGATGAGGGCGGCGCGGGCGGCGAACTCCTCCTCGGAGAAGGAGTCGAAGTCGCTGGACTTGGCGTCCGCGGCGAGCAGCTCGCCGAGCCGCTCGGAGGCCGGGCCGCCGGCGGCGAGGGCGGCGACGACGGGCAGGGACTTCTTGCGCTGGCGCAGGTCGCTCCAGGTCTGCTTGCCGGTGGACTCCGGGTCGCCCCAGATGCCCAGCAGGTCGTCCACGGCCTGGAAGGCGAGGCCGAGGTGGTAGCCGTACTCCTCCAGCTTGTCGGCGGTCCGGTCGTCGGCCCCGCCGAGGACCGCGCCGATGGAGACCGCGCAGGCGAGGAGGGCGCCGGTCTTGTTGCCCTCCATCTCCAGGCACTCCTCGACGGTGACCCGCTCGCGGTGCTCGTAGGAGATGTCCTGGGCCTGCCCGTCGATGAGCTTGCGGGTGGCCGTGGTGAGCCGGCGGGTGGCCCGGCCGGCCTCGACGGTGCCGAGTTCGAGGAGCAGCTCGTTGGCGAGGGCGAAGAGGGCGTCGCCGACGAGGATGGCCTGCGCGGGGCCGTGCACCTTCCACACGGTGTCGCGGTGGCGGCGCTGCTCGTCGCCGTCCATCAGGTCGTCGTGGAGCAGCGAGAAGTTGTGGACGAGCTCCACGGCCACGGCGCCGGGGACCCCGACCTCGGGCGCGGCGCCCGCGGCCTCGGCCGACAGCAGGGCGAGCGCGGGGCGGACGGCCTTGCCGCCGTCGCCGTCGGCGGGGTTGCCCTGCGCGTCGATCCAGCCGAAGTGGTAGGCGGCCACGGTGTCCATGGGCGGCGCGAGGCGGTCGACGGCCGCCCGCAGTACGGGGGTGGACAGGGTCCGTCCCCGCTCCAGCAGTGCGGACACGTCCGCGGTGTCGACGGCCGGGTGTCCCGGCGGCGCTGTCGGCACGGTCTCTCCTCTTGTTCCGGTACTCACACTCATACCGCCTCCTGCAGCGGATGGTCATGGCGGCGGCCGAGGGCGGAGAGCGCCGAGCCCGCGGCGCTGAGACCACTGCGGACGGCTCCCTCCATGGTCGCGGGCCAGCCGGTGGCGGTCCAGGCTCCGGCCAGGTGGAGGCCCGGCGCCCGGGTGCGGGCTCCGGGGCGGAGCCGGCCGACGCCCGGGGTGGGGGCGAACGTCGCCGTCCGCTCCCTGGTGACGAAGAAGTCGCGCACCCCGGCGCCGCGGGCGGCGGGCAGCAGCCGCTCCAGCTCCGGGAGGTAGCGCTCGCGCAGGACGGCGACGGGCTCGTCGATGTCGTCCTGGGCGGCGGACTGGGAGACGGCGAGGTACTGGCCGCCGCCCTTGAGGCCGGAGGATTCGGTGCGGTCGAAGACCCACTGCACCGGGGAGCCGAGGGCGGTGAAGAAGGGCCGCTTCAGCACCTTGCGGTCGTAGACGACGTGCAGGTCGATGATGGGGGCGGTGCCGATGTCCAGGAGCCGGTCGGGGTCGTCGAGGGCGCCGTCGGGCAGCAGGGCGTGGGTCTCGTGCTGCGGTACGGCGAGGACGACGGCGTCGGCGTCGATCGTCCCGCCCGGCACCTCCACGGCCCAGCGCCCGTCGTCGGTGCGGGAGATCCGCTCGGCCCTGGCGCGCAGTTCGGTGCGCACCCCGAGGGCGGCGAGGGCCTTTCCGGCCAGGGTGTCGTGGAGTTCGCCGAGCGGGACGCGGGCCCAGCCGATGTCGGCGGCGCCGGGCTCGGAGAGGAGTCCGGTCTTGAAGACCATGGCGGCCAGGCCCATGGAGGCGTGCGGGGCGACGGCGTTGAGGGTGGCGACGCCGACCAGGTCCCACAGGGCCTCGACGGCGCGCGGGGACTGTCCGTGGCGGCCGAGCCAGGTGGCGAAGTCGATGCCGTCCAGGGCCGGGTCGGCGGGGTCGAGCCGGCTCAGGGCGAGCGCGGCCCGGCCGACGCTCACGCGCTCGACGGCGCTGAGGTGCGGGTAGGTCGCCAGGCTCCGGGCGAGGTGGAACGGGACGGGCAGGTCGTCGCGGCGGATCCGGCCGAGCCGGGGGCCGCGGCGGTGGCCGACGTCGAGGACGGGCACGTCGAGGCGGTCCTGGACGGGGGCGAGGTGGGCGCCGCCGATCCGGTCGAGGAACCAGCGGTAGGCGGTGCAGCAGCGCAGGTAGACGTGCTGGCCGTTGTCGACGGTCAGGTCGCCCCGGCGGAAGGAGAAGGCGAGGCCGCCGAGCCGGGGCCGGCCTTCGAGGAGGGTGACGCGGACGCCCGCGTCGGCGAGCCGGAGCGCGGTGGTGGTCCCGGCGAGCCCGCCGCCGACGACGACGGCGTGGGGCCGGGCGTCCGGCCCGGTTGCGTCCTGGGTCACGCGGCCTCCGCTCGGTTCGTCGTGCCCGGACCCGTCACGGACGGGGCCGGCGGGGTCGGGATCGGTCGCGGGCCGTGCGCGACGTCCCCGATCGGGGACGCCGGAGCGGCGCCGCGGGTTGCCACGGGGGCGGCGGCCGTACGGAGGCCGGTGCCGGCGGTCGTACGGAGCACGGCTCGGGGTGCGGCGCGGAGGGCCGGCGCGTACGGGCTCATCGGGTGCGCCTCCCGGCGTCGCGCCGGGCGACGTGGCGGGTGTCGAGGCCGGAGAGGCCGCGCACCGCGACGTACGCCTTCTCGTGGCCCGGCAGCGAGACGCGGCCGCGCAGGACCGCCTCCGGGTCGCGCTCGATCCGGTCGAGCAGACGCCGGTAGATGCCGGCCATGGCGGCGACGCAGGCGCCGCTGCGCCGGTCGAGCATCGGGAGGAGCCGGTAGCCCTCGGCGAACAGGGCGCGGGCGCGCCGCACTTCGAAGTGGACGAGTCCGGCGAAGTCGGCGCCCTCGGGCGGGGGGCCGCCGAAGCCGTCCCCGCAGCCGAACTTGGCGAGGTCGTCGGCGGGCAGGTAGGTGCGCCCGTTCTCCGCGTCCTCGCGCACGTCCCTGAGGATGTTGGTGAGTTGGAGCGCGAGCCCCAGGGTGTCGGCGTACTCGGGGGCGCGGTCGGCGCCGTGGGCGCCCGGGTGGGTGCCGAAGACGCCGAGGGAGAGGCGGCCGATGGCGCCGGCGACGCAGCGGCAGTAGGCCTTGAGGTCGTCCCAGGTCGCGTAGGTGGCGCCGTGGACGTCCATGAGGACGCCGTCGATGAGCTCGTCGAGGCCGTCGAGCGGGATCGGGAAGCGCCGGGCGGAGTCGGCGAGGGCGACGGCGACCGGGTCGGTGTCGTCCTCGTCGACCTTGTCGGAGCGGATCCGGTCGAGCAGGTCCCGGGTGGCCTCCAGGCGCTCCTTCTTCTCGCCGGGGGCGAGGGTGCCGTCGCCGATGTCGTCGACGCGCCGGGAGAAGGCGTAGAGCGCGGACATCGCCTGGCGCTTCTCGGCCGGCAGCAGCCGGATGCCGTAGGCGAAGTTGCGGGCCTGCTGCCCGGTGACCGCCTCGCAGTAGCTGTAGGCGGCCTGTACCGGTGCGGACGGCCGGTGCTGTCCCTCCACGGTCACGGTCACCCCTCTCTCCGCGCCCGGAGCAGGACCGCTCCCGCCCGGCGCGTCAGGCTCGGCTTGGTGGGTTTGGGCGGGCCGGCCAGCACGTCGTGTCCGGCGTCGGCGATCGCGTCGAGGGCCGCCAGTCCCCCGGCGGTGAATCCGGCGAGGAGGAGGCGGAGGCGGCCGCGGACGCTGCCGACGAGGGGGGCGCCCGCGTGGAGCAGCGCGCGGGCCCGCTCGGCCTCGAAGGCGATCAGGGCGCGGACGGAGGCGCCGGCGGTGGGCCGGGCGAGGTCGCTCTCGGTGACGTGGAACCGCTTGAGGTCCTCGGCGGGCAGGTAGACCCGGTCGCGGGCGAGGTCCTCGGCGACGTCCTGGAGGTGCTCGACGATCTGGAGGGCGGTGCAGATCTCGTCGGAGCGCCGGATCCGCTCGGGGGTCTCGGTGCCGGTGATCCCGAGGACGAGGCGGCCGACGGGGTTGGCGGAGAGCGCGCAGTACGCGAGGAGGTCGTCGTACGTCTCGTAGCGGCCGACCAGCTGGTCCTGGCGGTTGGCGGCGATCAGGCCGAGGAAGGGCTCGGGGGTGAGTCCGCGGCGCTCGACGGTCGGCCGGAGGGCGCGCAGCAGGGGGTGGCGCGGGGTGGAGCCGAAGACGCGGTGGAGGTCGGCCTCGAAGGCGTCGAGGAGGGCGAGCCGGTCGTCGGCGTGCTCGGGGGCGACGCCGAGGTACCGGGCGTCGGCCCCGCCGGGGGCGAGGTCGCCGTCGCCGATGTCGTCGACGAGCCGGGCGTAGCCGTAGACGGCCATGAGGTCGTCGCGCCAGGCGCGGGGCAGGAAGAAGGGGGCGACGGGGAAGTTCTCGTCCGCAGCCTTGCCGAGGGTGGCACGCGAGGTGGCGCCGGGGCGCGCCCGCCGGGGGTCCGTCACCGGTCGCTGTCCGACGAAGGGACGGCGACACCCTCGTGGAGCTGGAGATTCTGCGTCATGGCCGTCACGTCTCCCGTTCTACACTGCTGACCCAATCCATCCCATTTCGGACACGCCGCCGACCCCTGCCCGTAGGGCCCCCACCCGGAGCCCGATGGCCGTGGGGTATCGCCCTACTTGCCGCGAAACAGACCGGTCCAGCTTACGTTGTACGACGACCGTCGCCGTTCCGGGGTGGCACGCGTCGGCGACCTCATCCGTACGAGTCGTCAATCCGCCTTCCCCGCAAGGGAGTTCGGGCCGGGCGGAGGTCAGGGAGCGCGTGTCCCGGTGACGACCATGGCGAGGGTGGACTCGACGACGGCGTTCCTGCGCTGCGCGGGAAGGCGCCGAAGGGGCCCTTCGAGCAGCAGAAGTGACAGTCCGTGCACGGCCGACCACGCGGCGGCGCCGGCGGCGGGGCGGACGGGCCGCTGCGGGGCGTTGCTCCGGGCCAGGGCGTCGAGGGCGTCGGCGAGCAGGGCGAAGGCCCGCACCTCGGGCTCGTGCGGCTGCCGCTCCGGCACCGCCGCGTCCGTGCCACCGCCCGTCCCGGCCGGACGGGGCGGGCAGAACGCGGCCCGGTACAGCCCCGGCTGCTCCACGGCGAAGCCGACGTACCCCCGGCAGAGGGCGGCGAGCCGGCGCTCGGCCGCGAGGACGGGGTCGTCGGCGCCGGGCTCGCGGGCGGCGGCGCGTTCCATGGAGTCGGCGAGCATCCGCCGGGCGCGGTCCCCGACCGTACGCAGGAGCTCGCCCCGGCCGTCGAAGTGCCGGTAGGCGGCGGTGGGCGAGACGCCGACCCGGCGGGCCGCCTCGCGCAGCACGACCCGCTCGGGGCCGCCCTCGGTGGCGAGGCCGACGGCCGCGCAGATCAGCGCGTTCCGCAGATCGCCGTGGTGGTAGGTCTTTCCCCCCGAGATCGCTGCCATGAGCCCATCCTGCCCGATGTTGACCGCATGAACATTCCGGGCGGGCGCCCGGAGCGCGGGAACGGCGCCGCCCCCGGCGCGGGGGACGCGACGGGGGCGGCGGCCCGGGCGGGGGCGCTCAGCGGGCGGTCTCCCGCTCGTACGCCTTGAGGACCTCGTCCGTGGGGCCGTCCATGAGGAGCTGACCCTTCTCCAGCCAGAGCACCCGGTCGCAGGTGTCCCGGATGGACTTGTTGCTGTGGCTCACCAGGAAGACCGTTCCGGCCTCCTTGCGCAGCTCGCGGATGCGCTCCTCGGAGCGGATCTGGAACTTGCGGTCGCCGGTGGCGAGGGCCTCGTCGATGAGGAGGACGTCGTGGTTCTTGGCGGCCGCGATGGCGAAGCGGAGCCGGGCGCCCATGCCGGAGGAGTACGTGCGCATGGGCAGGCTGATGAAGTCGCCCTTCTCGTTGATGCCGGAGAAGTCGACGATGCCCTCGTAGCGGGAGCGGACCTCCTCGCGGCTCATGCCCATGGCGAGGCCGCCGAGGATCACGTTGCGCTCGCCGGTGAGGTCGTTCATCAGGGCCGCGTTGACGCCGAGGAGCGAGGGCTGGCCGTCGGTGTAGACCTTGCCGCTCTCGGTGGGGAGCAGGCCGGCGACGGCGCGCAGCAGGGTGGACTTGCCGGAGCCGTTGGAGCCGATGAGGCCGATGGCCTCGCCCCGGTAGGCGGTGAAGGTGACGCCGCGGACCGCGTGGACCTTGCGGACGCCCCGGGAGACCTCGGCCTTGCCGCGGCCGACGATCCGGCTGAGCGCCGCCGTGGCGCTGCCCTTGCCCCCGCCGCCGGCGTTGACCCGGTAGACGATGTGGACGTCGTCGCAGATGACGGTGGGGACGTTGCTCTTGGTCGGGTCAGCCACGGCCGTACCTCTCCTCGGCCTTCCAGAAGTAGACGAAGCCGCCGACGCCGAAGACGACGGCCCAGATCAGGGCGGTCAGCCAGACGTGGGCGGGCAGGTTCTCGGAGCCGTAGCCGTCGATGAGGGCGAAGCGGATGAGGTCCATGTAGACGGCCGCCGGGTTGTACATGAGGACGTCGCCGATCCACGCCGGCTTGTCGGCGAGCATGGTGCGGAGCGAGAACATCACGCCGGAGGCGTACATCCAGGTGCGCATCACGAACGGCATCAGCTGGGCGAGGTCGGGCGTCTTGGAGCCCAGCCTGGCCATGATCATCGCGAGGCCGACGTTGAACACGAACTGGAGGAACAGGCCCGGGATCACCAGCAGCCACCGGAGGGAGGGGTAGCTGCCGAACGAGACCGTGATCGCGACGAGCACGATCATCGAGAACAGCAGCTGCTGGAGCTGCTGGAGCGAGAAGGAGATCGGCAGCGAGGCCCGCGGGAAGTGCAGGGCCCGGACCAGGCCGAGGTTCCCGGAGATCGCCCGGACGCCGGCCATGACCGAGCTCTGGGTGAAGGTGAACACGAAGATGCCGGTGACCAGGAACGGGATGTAGACGTCCTTGCTCATCCCCTGGCTGGCGCCCAGGATCAGCCCGAAGATCAGGTAGTAGACCAGGGCGTTCAGGAGGGGGGTCGCCACCTGCCACACCTGGCCCAGCTTCGCCTGGCTGTACTGGGCGGTCAGCTTGGCGGAGGAGAAGGCCATGATGAAGTGGCGGCGGCTCCACAGCTCACGGACGTACTCGAACAGGCCGGGCCGGGCACCGCTGACCGAGAGGCCGTACTTCGCCGCGAGGTCGGCCGGGGCCAGGCCCTCGTCGACGGACGGGGGCGCGCTCGTCGCGACCGCCCCGCCCTGGTGTGTGTCACTCACAAGTCGAAACTTTCGTGTTCAAGATGCGCGGCACGTCGAGTACCACGATGTCAGACGACCGGGGGGCGACCCAGCCGGGTCAGCCGCCACACCGTACGCCACCTCATGGGGCGGCGCGGTCCGCAGGGGGTGGTCCAGCCCGCCCGGAATCCGCCGCACCACGCCTTCAGCGCGGAGAGCGGGGGCCGCCGGGCCAGAGTGAGCAGCAGCCAGACGCCGAGGTAGACGGGTACCAGGGGCGCGGGCAGGTTGCGACGGGCCAGCCACACGCGGTTGCGAGCCACGTTGAAGTGGTAGGAGGCGTGCCGGGAGGGTGCTGTCGTGGGGTGCAGCAGCACCATGTCCGCACGGTAGTCGATCATCCAGTCGGCGTCGAGCGCGCGCCAGGCGAGGTCGGTCTCCTCGTGCGCGTAGAAGAACTCGTCGGGCAGACCGCCGACTTCGGCGAAGACCTTGGTGCGGACGGCGTTGGCGCCGCCGAGGAAGGTGGTCACGCGCGAGGAGCGCGCCGGGTCGGCGGCGCGCAGGCGCGGCACGTGCCGGCGCTGGGTGGCGCCGGTCTCCGGGTCGGCGATGCGGAAGCCGATGATGCCGAGGCGCGGGTCGGCGGTGAAGGCCTGGCGGACCAGCTCGGCGGTGTCGGTGTGGGCGAGCCGGCCGTCGTCGTCGAGGAAGAGCAGGACGTCGACGTCGGTGCCGCCGGGGCCGAAGGCCTCGATGCCGACGTTCCGGCCGGCGGGGATGCCGACGTTCTCGGGCAGGTCCACGGTGCGGACCCGGTCGGGCACCCCGGTGACCGGGGTGCCCTGGCCGACGACGACGATCTCGACCGGGTCGCCCTCCTGCGCGGCGACCGAGTCGATCAGCGCGCGCAGCTCGTCGGGGCGGTCGCCCATCGTGATGACGACGGCGCCCACCTTGAGCGGCGTACTCACGGCAGGCCTCACTTCAGCCTGCTGGAGACCATGATCGACACCAGGTGCAGCACGGTCTGGAGCAGGGCGATGCCGGCGAGGACGGCGACGCCGAGCCGGGAGAAGAAGAGGTCGCCCCTGACCTGGTCCGCGATCGCGAGGACCAGGACGAGCAGGGAGGCCTCGATCCCGAGGATCAGCCGGTGGAACTTGAGCGCGGCGGCGGCCCGGCGGGCCAGCGCCATGCCGGAGGAGCGCGGCTCGGCGGCGGACTCCTGGACCGGCGGGAGGCCGCCCTGGTGCCGGGCGACGCCGACGAGGTCGGTCTCGGCCTTGATCAGGATGGCGCCGAGGGCGGCGAGGGTGCCCAGGAAGGCCCACAGCCAGTCGATCCGCCCGGTGCCCCAGAGGTCGGCGGCGCGCAGGCCGAAGCCGACGAGGACCGCCGCGTCGCACAGGTAGGCGCCGACCCGGTCCAGGTAGACGCCGCCGAGCGAGAACTGCTTCTTCCAGCGGGCCAGCTCGCCGTCGACGCAGTCGAGCAGCAGGTAGAGCTGGACCATGAGCACGCCGAGGACGGCACCCGGGATCCCCGGCACGAGGAGCGCCGGGGCGGCGAGCACGCCGAAGAGCGTCATCAGGTACGTCAGCTGGTTGGGCGTGACCCGGGTGTTCGCCAGCTGCCGGGTGATCCGCAGCGAGATCTCCCGCATGTACAGGCGGCCGCCCCAGTGCTCGCCGCTCCGCCGGTCCTTCACGCCCGGGGGGTGGACGACCGGCCGGAGTTCAGCTACCGATGGCTTGTGCATAGTCGGCGTACGCGTCCCTGATCTCGTCGTCGGACAGGTCGAGGTGTTCCAGGATGGTGAAGCGGCCCGGCCGGGTCTGCGGGGCGAAGGACACCACCTGGACGAGCTCGTCCACGGTGAAGCCCATCTCCTCCGGCGTGACGGGCAGGCCGTGCCGGCGCAGCGTCTCGACGATCAGCCCGGACTCCTCGCGGGCCCCGCGCAGGTGCATGGCGAAGGCCGCTCCGAGACCGCACTGCTCGCCGTGGCTGGCGGCGCGGGCCGGGTGGAGCAGGTCGAAGGCGTGGCTGATCTCGTGGCAGGCGCCCGAGGAGGGGCGGCTGTCGCCGCTGATCGACATGGCGATGCCGGACATCACCAGGCCCTCGGAGAGGGTGACGAGGAAGTCGTCGTCGCCGATGCCGCCGGGGTGGCGGAGCACCGCCTCGCCCGCACTGCGGGCCATGGCGGCGGCCAGCCCGTCGACCTTCTCGCCGGTCTCGCGGTGGGAGAGCTCCCAGTCCGCGATGGCGGAGAGGTTGGAGATCGCGTCGCCGATGCCGGAGCGGACGAAGCGCGCCGGGGCGTCCCGGATCACGTCCAGGTCGATGACCAGCGCGATCGGGGTCGGCACGCCGTAGGAGCCGCGCCCGTTGTCGTTGTCCAGGGTGGAGATCGGGGAGCAGATCCCGTCGTGCGACAGGTTGGTGGCGATGGCCACCAGCGGCAGCCCGACCCGGGCCGCCGCGTACTTGGTCACGTCGATGATCTTGCCGCCGCCGAGGGCCACCACCGCGTCGTACCGCTTGCCGCGCATGGCGTCGGCGAGCTTCACGGCCTCGTCGATGGTGCCGCCGGCGACCGGGTACCAGTCGGCGCCGGGCAGCTCGGCGGCGAAGCGGTCGCGCAGCTTGAGGCCGGAGCCCCCGCTGATGGCGACGGCGATCTTGCCGTTGCTGGAGATCCGCTGGTCCGCGAGGAGCGCGGACAGGTCGTCCATCGCTCCTCCGCGGATGTCGACGACGACCGGCGACGGGATCAGCCGGGTCAGTACTGGCACGCGATCTCACGGCCCTTCGCGAGGTCGTCGTGGTTGTCGATCTCGACCCACTTGACGTCGCCGATGGGGGCCACGTCGACGGTGAAGCCGCGGTTGACCAGCTCCTGGTAGCCGTCCTCGTAGTAGAGGTCGGGGTCGCGCTCGAAGGTGGCCTTGAGGGCGTCGGCGAGCTCCTCGGCGGCCTCGGCCTCGATCAGGGTGACGCCGATGTACTCGCCGGTGGCGGTCGCCGGGTCCATGAGCTTGGTGATGCGCCGGACGCCCTCGCCCTCGGCGGTGATGACCTTCATCTCCTCGTCGGCGAGGCTCTTCACCGTGTCGAGGGCGAGGATGATCTTCTGCCCGTCGCCGCGGGCGGCGAGGAGGGTCTTCTCGACGGAGACCGGGTGGACGGTGTCGCCGTTGGCGAGGATCACGCCGCGCTTGAGGACCTCACGGGCGCACCACAGGGAGTAGGCGTTGTTCCACTCCTCGGCCTTGTCGTTGTCGACGAGGGTGATCTTGAGCCCGTACTCCGCCTCCAGGGCCTCCTTGCGGTCGTAGACGGCCTCCTTGCGGTAGCCGACGACGATCGCGACCTCGGTGAGGCCGATCTCGGCGAAGTTCTTCAGGGTCAGGTCGAGGATCGTGGTGTCCCCGTCGACCGGCACGAGGGCCTTCGGAAGGGTGTCGGTGTAGGGGCGCAGACGCCGTCCGGCACCGGCGGCCAGTACGAGACCGATCATGCTGTTTCTCCTTCGTCGTGAACGGCGGGTGCTCCGGCGGAGACCCAGAAGCGGATGGACTCCACGAGCACCACCAGCGCGACGGCGACCGCGAGGGCGGTCAGTGCCAGGGTGAAGTCGTCGCCGCGGCCCGCGAGGAGGGCGGCGAGGACGGTCACCAGGAGCGTGCGCCCCTCGTGTCCGCCGGTGACGCGCACCAGCCAGGCGGGCGGCGCGCCGGTGCCGCCGCGGATGCGGTACACCGTGTCGTAGTGATGGTAGGCGACCGCCGCGACCAGCCCGAACGCCGCCGGGAGGGCCCCCGGGGAGTCGGAGCGGGCGGCCAGGACGAGGACGGTGGTGTACTCGGCGGCGCGGAAGAGCGGGGGTACGAGCCAGTCGAGGGCGCCCTTGAGGGGGCGGGCGACGGCGGCGCCGGCGAAGATCGCGTAGACGCCCGCGGCGACGACGGTTCCCGCGTCCCCGAAGGGGCGGCCGAGGACGGCGGCGATCAGGGCGCCGGTGCCGGCGAGGGCGGCGACGACCCCGGGGAGCAGGTGGAGTCCGGCGCGGCCGAAGAGCCGGCCGGCGATGTGGGCGAGCGGGCCGGAGTCCGCGAGGTCGGCGAGGGCCCGGGCGGCCCGGTCGGTGCGCTTCGCCTTGCGGGTCAGGGAGCGCAGGACGCGGCCGGCGGTGGTGTAGCAGGCGCCGAAGGCGCAGCCGGCGATCAGCGCCCAGAAGACGATCCGGGGGCTGGTGACGGCGGTGAGGACGGCGATCATCGCCCAGCGCTCGCCGATCGGCAGGATGATCATCCGGCGGGCCCAGACGGTCCAGCCGACGCCGTCGAGCCGGCTGGAGAGGGCCAGGCTGGTCTTCGCGGTGGCGCCCGTGCTCTCGGCGTTGGCCTCGTTGAAGGAGAAGTCCACGACGTGCCGGCAGGTCATCAGGACCATGGCGCCGAGCGCGAGGGCCCAGACGTCGTCGCCGTCGCGGGCGGCGCCGAGGGCGAGGCCCGCGTAGAAGGCGTACTCCTTGGCGCGGTCGAAGGTGGCGTCGAGCCAGGCGCCCATCGTCGAGTACTTCAGCGCGTAGCGGGCGAGCTGCCCGTCGGTGCAGTCCAGGACGAAGGAGACGAGGAGGAGGACGCCGGCGGCGACGTAGCCGCCGCGCTCGCCGGTCGCCGCGCAGCCGGCCGCGATCAGGGCGGTGAGCAGCGAGGCGGTGGTGACCTGGTTGGGGGTCAGTCCGCGGCGCGCGCACCAGCGGGCGATGTGGCGCGAGTACGGGCTGATGAAGAAGGTGGTGAAGAAGCCGTCGTGCGCCTTGACGGCCGAGCGGAGGCGTACGGCCTCGTCGTCGACGGCCTCGACGGCGGCGCGCGCCGCGTGCCGGGCCTGGGCGTCGGTGGGCACGGTGGCGACGAGGGTGCCGAGCGGGGGCCGGTGCACGGCGACGCCGTCGGCGTCCAGGGCGTCGGCGAGGGTGCCGGGGAGGTCGTCGGCGGGGGCGCCGGACGGCACGGAGACCTCGCTCAGGGCGCGGGTCAGGGCGGGGCGGGCCCCGCCCTGCGCGGCGAGCGCGCCGGGGATCCCGGCGGCCGGGAACCGGGGGTCGGTGAGGGCGAGGCGCAGCGCGTGCAGGTGGCCGACGAACCGGGGGTCGACGAGCGCGACGCGCTCGCCCGCCGGGACGGCGGCCAGCAGGGCGCCGGTCTCCTCGGCGCCGGAGGCGATCCGGACGTCGAAGCCGAGCGACCGCAGATCACCGTCGAGCGAGGATCCGGGTGCCGGCGGGCCGGTGAGGATGGCGGTCGACAGACGAACTCACTCCTTGGAGCTGACGGAGGGGCCGGCGGGGCCCATGGCGGCCCCGGGCGCGGCGGTGCGGCCCGGCACCGGGCGGCGACACGTCGGCTGAGGCTATCCGATGAACAGAAGGACGAGTTCACCGAGGCTTCGCGGGCAGGACCCCTCCGGGCCCGCTCGCGTCCGCCCCGGTGCGCACCGTCCGCCGGGGGTCACGATGGGTGATCGTCCGCCCGCCCCGCGGGCTCCTGCCCCGCGCCTCGGCGGGAGGCGCCCCGGGGGCTTCCCCGTACAGCCCCTCCGGGTTGTATCACCGCAGGTCAGAGCATATGACAACGGTGTTCAGTACCGTGTTGCACATACCCCCCACCCGTAGTTGACTTGCGCATCGGGGCACACGGGCGACACGACCGGGAGGCCATGCCATGGGGGCTGGACACGATCACGGGCACGGCCACGGAGGCCCGCCGCCCACGGGCACCGCGGGGGCCGCGTACCGGAGCCGGCTGCGGATCGCGCTCGGCATCACGCTCTCCGTGATGGTGGTCGAGATCGTCGGCGGCGTGGTCGCGGACTCGCTCGCGCTGATCGCGGACGCGGCCCACATGGCGACCGACGCGGTCGGCCTCGCGATGGCGCTCCTGGCGATCCACTTCGCCAACCGGCCGCCCTCGGGCAACCGCACCTTCGGGTACGCGCGGGCCGAGATCCTGGCGGCGCTCGCCAACTGCCTGCTGCTGCTCGGCGTGGGCGGCTACGTGCTGTTCGAGGCGATCCAGCGGTTCATGGAGCCGGCCGGGACCAGGGGCGGCCTCGCCATCGCGTTCGCGGCGGTCGGCCTGGTGGCGAACGTGATCTCGCTGTCGCTGCTGACGAGAGGTCGACAGGAGAGCCTCAACGTGCGCGGCGCGTACCTGGAGGTCCTGGCGGACGCCCTCGGCTCGGTCACCGTGATCGTCGCGTCCGGGATCATCCTGGCCACGGGCTGGCAGTACGCGGACCCGATCGCCTCACTGGTGATCGGCCTGATGATCGTCCCGCGCACGGTCAAGCTGCTGCGCGAGACCCTGGACGTGCTCCTGGAGGCGGCCCCCAAGGGCGTCGACATGGCCGAGGTGCGGGCGCACATACTGGCCCTGCCGGGGGTCGAGGACGTGCACGACCTGCACGCCTGGACGATCACCTCGGGGATGCCGGTCCTCTCGGCGCACGTGGTCGTCGACCAGGGAGCGCTCGACTCCGTGGGGCACGAGAAGATGCTGCACGCGCTCCAGGGCTGCCTGGGCTCCCACTTCGACGTGGAGCACTGCACCTTCCAGCTGGAGCCGGTCGGCCACGCGGAGCACGAGGCGAAACTCTGCCTGTAGCGCACGGGGATCCTGTTAGTCTTTTCGTACGAACGTGTGGTGAGAGGAGCTGGGGTCGATGACCGTCGCCATGGAGGCTGCCCGTTGCGGCAGCGCCCGGTCGTCCCTCAGCCTCCGGGTCTCCGGCTGACCTGATCCCGGTCCTCGCACCGGTACGTCACGTCGTCGGCCGGGGCCCTCTCACCCAAGGGTTTCCCACGTTGTCCGACAACGCTTCGCACGATTCCTTCTTCGCCCTGCACCACGGCCTGCCGCGCCAGGGTCCGGGCTCCGACACCACCACCCGCCGGCTCCTCTCCCTCGCGGGGCCGCTCCCCGCGCGCCCGCGCGTGCTCGACCTGGGCTGCGGCCCCGGCCGCTCCGCGCTGCTCCTGGCCGCCGAGGCGGGCGCCGAGGTGACCGCCGTCGACACCCACGAGCCGTTCCTCGCCGAGCTGCGGGAGTCCGCCGCCGCGCGCGGACTCGACGGCTCGACCCCTGGGAGCGGTTCGGCCCGTGAGGACGGCGGTTCCGTCCACGAGAACGGCGGTTCGGTCCGCGAGGGCGGCGGTTCCGTCCGGGCCCTCCGCGCCGACATGGGCGCCCTGCCGTTCCCCGACGGCTCCTTCGACCTGGTCTGGGCCGAGAGCTCGGTCTTCGTGCTCGGTTTCGACCGGGCCCTCGCCGAGTGGCGCCGCCTCCTGGCGCCCGGCGGCACGCTCGTGCTCACCGAGTGCGTGTGGACCACCGGGGAGCCGGGCCCGGCGGCCCGCGCCTTCTGGGAGGAGCACTACCCGCTCCGCACCGTCACCGGGAACGCGGCGGCGGCGGTCGCGGCCGGCTACCACGTCCTGGGCACCTTCCTCCAGCCGGAGGGCGACTGGGACGAGTACTACGGTCCGCTGGCCGCGCGCGCCGAGGCGGCGGACACGGGCGTGCCCGGCATGGCCGAGGCGGTCGCCGGGGCCCGCGCCGAGATCGCGCTGCGGCGCGCGCACGGCTCCGACTACGGCTACGCCGGTTTCGTCCTGCGGCCCGCCGATCCGCGCTGGCGCACCCGGCCGGAGGCGCCCGGCGAGGAGGCGGAGGTCCGGCGGGTCGAGAGGGCGGCCTTCGGGTCGGAGGCGGAGGCCGATCTGGTCGACGCGCTCCGGGCGGACCCCGACGCCTGGCTGCCCGGCCTGTCGTACGTGGCCGAGGCCGCGGACGGCACGGTCGCGGCGCACGCCCTGATCACCCGCTGCCGGGTGGACGGCGCCCCGGCGGCGGCGCTCGCGCCGGTCGCGGTGGCGCCGGAGCACCAGCGGACGGGGGCCGGGCAGGCCGTCGTCCGGGCGGTCCTCGACGCGGCCCGGCTGCGGGGCGAGACCCTGGTGCTCGTGCTGGGGCACCCGGAGTACTACCCCCGGTTCGGGTTCGAACGGGCGTCCGCGTACGGAATCAGGCCAGGTTTCGAGGTCCCTGACGAGGCGATGAGGGCGCTCGTCCTGGACGACTCCGCTCCCGTTCCCGCGGGTGCGCTCGCCTATCCCGCCGCTTTCGGGGTGTAGTGCCCCCTCGGACCCCTCCCGCTCCCGCCGCCCCGGTCGTACTCCGGTGCGGTGGGAGCGGCCGCGTCCGGACGTCGAAGTGCGGACAAGCCGCTTTTGTACGGCAGACTGAGGGGGCCCCACCGGGCCGAGGACCGAAGCGAAGGATGGGTATGCCGACCACACCAGCCACCGCGGCTCAGATCGCGCCGGAGATCGCGTCGAACGGTGTCCAGCCGTCCGGAGACCCGGCCCCGATCATGCTCGAACTGGTCGACGAGGACGGGAGGACCATCGGTACGGCGGAGAAGCTCGCCGCGCACCAGGCGCCGGGGCTGCTCCACCGCGCCTTCTCCGTCTTCCTCTTCGACGAGTCGGGCCGGCTGCTCCTCCAGCGGCGGGCGCTCGGCAAGTACCACTCCCCCGGCGTCTGGTCGAACACCTGCTGCGGTCACCCGTACCCGGGCGAGGCCCCGTTCGCGGCGGCGGCCCGGCGCACCTTCGAGGAGCTGGGCGTCTCGCCCTCGCTGCTCGCGGAGGCCGGGACGGTCCGCTACAACCACCCGGACCCGGCCTCGGGCCTGGTGGAGCAGGAGTTCAACCACCTCTTCGTCGGCCTGGTGCAGGCCGAGCCGCGCCCGGACCCGGAGGAGATCGAGGACACCGTCTTCGTGACCCCCGCCGAGCTGGCCGAGCGGCACGCCGCCGCGCCGTTCTCCGCCTGGTTCATGACGGTGCTCGACGCGGCGCGTCCGGCCGTCAGGGAGCTGACGGGTCCGTCCGGGGGCTGGTGACCACCGGCGCCCGGGGCGCCGCTCCCGGCCCCGGCGCCCCCGGGGCCAGGGGCAGCGCCGCCCAGATGATCTTGCCGCCGCTCGCGGTGTGCTCGACGTCGCAGGCGCCGCCGGCCTCCTGGGCGATCTCGCGCACCAGGAGCAGCCCCCGGCCGCCGGTCTGACCCCAGTCGGCCTCCAGGGCCTTGGGACGGTAGGGGTGGTTGTCCTCGACGGACACCCGGATCCACTCGGGGCCGATCGCCACCTCGACCGCTATCTCCGGGGACAGCAGCGCCGCGTGCCGCACGGCGTTGGTGACCAGCTCGGAGACGATCAGCAGCAGGCCGTCCATGATCTCGTCGTGGAGGGGGACGCCCTGGCGGACCAGCAGGTCGCGCACGGCGTGCCGGGCCTGCGGGACGGAGACGTCGACCGCGGCAGCGGTGAAGCGCCAGACTCCTTCGTAGGACGGGTGCCGGGTGGGGCCACCTTCGCGGGGCTCCACCGTCCGGTTTCCACCCTCGTGCTCGATTCTCGCCACGGATCGAGTCTTGGCAATGTGCGGGGGCGGACTCACCTACTGACCAGAAGTCGACACTTATCGGCCGCCTTCTGATCGGGTGAGCGTGCCGATGCCAGTTGTTCGACTGGTCGCGCACGCTTTCTGAGGACTCCGGAAAGGTCCCCGAAGGGGCTCCGGCGACGGGCCCCGCAGGGAGGCCGGAGACATGCGTTCGAGTGTGCCGGATAGCATCCGGCCCATGGAGCCGCAGCTGCAGGACAGCGTCACGGACGGGATCGCCACCGTCGTCATCGCCAACCCGGCCAAGCGCAACGCGATGAGCGCCGGCATGTGGCGCGCCCTGCCGGGCGTCCTGGAGCGGCTCGCCGCCGATCCGGCGGTCCGGGTCCTGGTCCTGACCGGCGAGGGGGACACCTTCTGCGCCGGGGCGGACATCTCGGCGCTGCGGGAGCCCGGGGACGAGCAGCAGCGCCTGGCGGTACGGGCGGAGGAGGCGCTCGCGGCCTTCCCCAAGCCGACCCTGGCGGCCGTCCGGGGCTTCTGCGTCGGAGGCGGCAGCCAGCTCGCCGCCGCCTGCGACCTGCGGTTCGCCGAGGAGGGCGCCCGCTTCGGGGTCACTCCCGCGAAGCTCGGCATCGTCTACCCGGCGTCGTCGACCCGTCGCCTCGCCGCCCTCGTGGGGCCCTCGGCCGCCAAGTACCTGCTGTTCTCCGGCGAACTGATCGACGCCGAGCGGGCGTTGCGGACGGGGCTCGTGGACGAGCTCCACCCGGTGGGCGAACTGGACAAGCGGGTGGCCGAGTTCTGCCGGGTGCTCGCCTCCCGTTCGCTGCTCACCCAGGCCGCGGCCAAGGAGTTCGCCGACGGGCGGACGGACCGGGACGCCCACTGGACGGAGCAGGCGCGCGGCAGCGGCGACACCGCGGAGGGCGTCGCCGCCTTCCTGGAGCGCCGCCCGCCCCGCTTCACGCACGGGCTCGGAACGCCGTAGGGGCCACGCGCTCCGGCTCCGTGGCCGGTTCCGCTCCGTGAGCGGCACACGCCCGGTCCAGCGCGGGGCCGGCCGTCCGGAGCCCGGCGCCCGGCCCCGCGCGAGCCACCCGACGATCCTCCCGGCCCTCGGACGCCACTTCGTGACGAGTTCGGCCGGGGCCTTCGCGCCGGGTCCCGCCGACGGCGGAGCGTCTCCGTTCCCGCCGGCGGCCGGTGCGCCTGTTCCCGTCGTACCGACCAGTCGGTAACGTTCAGGGCATGACGAACATCCTGCCGCCGCGCGCCGGACGCCGCTGCCACAACGCCCTGAACTCGCTGCACTCCTCGCTGTACTTCTCGCCGGACCTGGACCGCGAGCTCTCCGCCCTCGGCATCACCGACCAGAGCGCGGTGCGGCTCGCCGCCCGGAGCGCCCCGCTCGGCGCGGTGGGGGCGGGCACGGTCGCCGCGACCTTCTACAACTACAACCATGAGCTGCTGGCCCGGCACCTGCCCGCCGTGTGGGAGACCGCCTCTCCCGCCGAGGTCCTGGCCGCGCGGCTGCGTGCCGTCGACAGCACCCTGCGCCGGCTGCTCGGCGAGGACGTCGTCGCCTCCCCGGAGATGGCCGAGGCGGCGGAGCTCGCGCTGCGGGCCGCCGAGGCCTGCACCCGGCACGCCCGGCCCCTGTACTCGGCCAACGCCGACCTGCCGGTCCCCGAGGAGCCCCACCTCGCCTACTGGCACGCCACCACCCTGCTGCGCGAGCACCGGGGCGACGGGCACCTCGCGGCCCTGCTCTCCGCCGGGCTCGACCCCGTGGAGGCCCTCGCCTCCCACACCGCCACCGGCAGGGGCATGGCTCCGCGCTGGGCCCTCGGCTCCCGGGGCTGGCGGCGCGTCGACTGGGAGGGGGCGGTGCAGCGGCTGCGCGACCGGGGCCTGATCGACGCCGAGGGCGAGCTGACCGAGGCCGGGGCGGCCCTGCGCGCCGAGATCGAGGAGCACACCGACCGGCTGGACTCCGCCCCGTACGAGCACCTCGGCGCGCCCGGCGTCGAGCGCCTCACCGAGCTGGGCCGTGGCTTCGTCTTCGCGGCGGCGGCCGCGGGCGCCTTCCCGGAGGACCTCGTCGGCAAGGGCTGAAGGACGCGCGGGACGGGTCGGTTGCCGCGCACGGGTGACCGACCCGGCACAATGCAGTCGCAAGCTTGAGGCACGAGAAGGCGAGTCGGGACACCGTGACGACGTCCATCGAAGCAAGGATCGCCGAGGAGCTCGGCGTACGCGAGCGACAGGTGAGGGCAGCCGTCGAGCTCCTCGACGGCGGTTCGACCGTGCCGTTCATCGCGCGCTACCGCAAGGAAGCGACCGAGACGCTCGACGACGCGCAGCTGCGCACCCTGGAGGAGCGGCTGCGCTACCTGCGCGAACTGGAGGACCGCCGGTCGGCCGTCCTCGACTCGGTCCGCGAGCAGGGCAGGCTGACGGAGGACCTGGAGGCCCGCATCCTGGCCGCCGACACCAAGGCGCGCCTGGAGGACATCTACCTGCCCTTCAAACCGAAGCGCCGGACCAAGGCGCAGATCGCCCGCGAAGCCGGTCTGGAGCCGCTGGCGGAGGGGCTGCTCTCCGACCCGTCCGTGGAGCCGTCGGCCGCCGCGGCGGCCTTCGTGGACGCGGACAAGGGCGTCGCGGACGCGGCGGCGGCCCTGGAGGGCGCGCGGGCGATCCTCGCGGAGAAGTTCTCCGAGGACGCCGACCTCATCGGCGAGCTGCGCGAGCGCATGTGGGGCCGGGGCCGTGTCGTGGCGAAGGTCCGTGAGGGCAAGGAGGAGGCGGGGGCGAAGTTCGCCGACTACTTCGACTTCGCCGAGCCGTTCACGGCGCTCCCCTCGCACCGGGTGCTCGCCATGCTGCGCGGCGAGAAGGAGGACGTGCTCGCCCTGGACCTGGAGCCGGAGGAGCCCGTCGAGGGGCCTTCCTCGTACGAGGGGATCGTCGCGCACCGCTTCGGCGTGGCCGACCGGGGGCGCCCCGGGGACAAGTGGCTCCGGGACACGGTCCGCTGGGCCTGGCGGACCCGGATCCTGGTCCACCTCGGGATCGACCTGCGGCTGCGGCTGCGGACGGCCGCCGAGGACGAGGCCGTACGGGTCTTCGCGGCGAACCTGCGGGACCTGCTGCTCGCCGCGCCGGCCGGCACCCGGGCGACCCTGGGCCTCGACCCCGGGTTCCGCACGGGCGTGAAGGTCGCCGTCGTGGACGCGACCGGCAAGGTCGTCGCCACCGACACGATCCACCCCCACGTCCCGGCGAACAGGTGGGACCAGTCCCTGGCGACCCTCGCGCGGCTCGCGAAGGAGCACGCGGTCGAGCTGGTCGCGATCGGCAACGGCACGGCCTCCCGCGAGACCGACCGGCTGGCGACCGAACTCATCGACAGGCACCCCGAGTTGAACCTGACCAAGGTGATGGTCTCGGAGGCCGGCGCCTCGGTCTATTCGGCCTCCGCGTTCGCCTCGCAGGAACTCCCCGGCCTGGACGTGTCGTTGCGCGGCGCCGTCTCCATCGCCCGGCGGCTCCAGGACCCGCTGGCGGAGCTGGTGAAGATCGACCCGAAGTCGATCGGCGTCGGCCAGTACCAGCACGACCTGGCCGAGGTGAAGCTCTCGCGCTCGCTCGACGCGGTGGTCGAGGACTGTGTGAACGGTGTCGGCGTGGACGTCAACACCGCCTCCGCGCCGCTCCTCTCGCGCGTCTCGGGCATCAGCTCGGGCCTCGCCGAGAACATCGTCGCGCACCGGGACGCCAACGGCCCCTTCCGCTCCCGCCGGGCGCTCAAGGACGTGGCCCGGCTCGGCCCGAAGGCGTACGAGCAGTGCGCGGGCTTCCTGCGCATCCGGGGCGGTGACGACCCGCTCGACGCCTCCTCCGTGCACCCGGAGGCGTATCCGGTGGTGCGCCGGATGGCGAAGAGGACCGGCGGCGAGGTCGCGTCGCTGATCGGCGACACGGGCACGCTGCGCTCGCTGCGCGCGGACGACTTCGTGGACGAGAGCTTCGGCCTGCCGACGGTGACGGACATCCTGCGCGAGCTGGAGAAGCCGGGCCGCGACCCGCGTCCGGCGTTCCGGACGGCCACCTTCAAGGAGGGCGTCGAGAAGATCGGCGACCTGGCGTCCGGGATGGTCCTGGAGGGCGTGGTCACCAACGTGGCGGCGTTCGGGGCGTTCGTGGACGTCGGCGTGCACCAGGACGGTCTGGTGCACGTGTCCGCGATGTCGAAGACCTTCGTGAAGGACCCGCGCGACGTGGTGAAGCCCGGCGACGTGGTGAAGGTGAAGGTCCTGGACGTGGACGTCCCCCGCAAGCGGATCTCGCTGACGCTGCGGCTCGACGACGAGCCGGGCGCGGACGCGGCGGGCGGTGGCGCCCCGAGGCGCGACCGGGGCGAGCGCTCCGGCCGGCCGCCGCAGCAACGGCAGGGCGGCGGTGGCGGTGGCGGTGGCGGTGGCCGCCGGGCCGAGCGCGGCGACCAGGGGGGCCGGGGCGGCGGTGGCCGGGATCGCGGCGCGGCCCCGGCGCCCGCCAACAGCGCCATGGCCGACGCCCTCCGCAAGGCGGGCCTGCTGGGCGAGGGCGGCGGCAAGCGCCGGTAGGTAGTGCCGGTGTACGGGAAGGGGCGCGGCCCCTTCCCGTACACGTGCTTCTACGGCAGGAAGCGCAGGGCCCAGTCGGCGCGGTGGGCGACGGTGAGGTCGTCGTCCTCCGTCAGGGGCCGCAGCAGGCCCTCGGCCTGCTGCGGGTCCGCCTGGACCAGGTCGACGATCTCGGCGGCCAGGCCGTCCTGGTCGTCGCCGAGGTCTACGGCGGAGGCCCGCACCAGGACCGGGAGGCTGCCAGTGCCGCCGACGCCCGCGACGACGCCGCCGAGCAGCTCGCGGGCGTACCCGTTGCGCTCCTCGACCGCCCGGCCGAGCTCGGCCTCCAGGCGCGGCAGCAGCTCCGGACCGCCCGTCGCCGTGATCTCGTCGGCGAGGTCGATCGTCGCGTCGACGTCCGCGTCGAGGTCGTCCAGCATCGCGAGGAGCCGGGTGATGCCGTCGTCGGTCATGTGGTGCCTCCTGAAGAGTGCCGTCCGCGGGGACGGGGCCGGCCGCGCCCCCGCGGAGAGCCGTCGTGCGTACAGTTCACGGCCCGGGTCGCGCCCGTGCAGGGCGGGCGGCCCGGGCCGGGGGGTGTCTCAGAGCTCGGTGACCCTGCCGTCCGCGACCTCGACGCGGCGGGTGGTGCGGACGGCGTCGAGCATGCGCCGGTCGTGGGTGACGAGCAGCAGCGTGCCGGTGTACGAGTCGAGGGCGGACTCCAGCTGTTCGATCGCCGGGAGGTCCAGGTGGTTGGTCGGCTCGTCGAGGACCAGCAGATTCACGCCCCGGCCCTGGAGCAGGGCGAGGGCGGCCCGGGTCCGTTCGCCCGGCGAGAGGGTGGTGGCGGGCCGCAGCACGTGGACGGCCTTCAGGCCGAACTTGGCGAGCAGGGTCCTGACCTCGGCGGGCTCGGTGTCGGGCACGGCCGCGCAGAACGCCTCCAGGAGGGTCTCGGTGCCGTGGAAGAGCTTGCGGGCCTGGTCGACCTCGCCGACGACGACCCCCGGGCCGAGCGACGCGTCGCCCGAGTCCAGCGGGAGGCGGCCGAGGAGGGCGGCGAGCAGGGTCGACTTCCCGGCGCCGTTGGCGCCGGTGACGGCGACCCGGTCGGCCCAGTCGATCTGGAGGGTGACGGGGCCGAAGGAGAAGTCGCCGCGGCGCACCTCGGCCTCGCGCAGGGTCGCCACGACCGAGCCGGAGCGCGGGGCGGCGGCGATCTCCATGCGCAGCTCCCACTCCTTGCGGGGCTCCTCGACGACGTCGAGGCGCTCGATCATGCGCTGGGTCTGCCGGGCCTTCGCGGCCTGCTTCTCGCTGGCCTCGCTGCGGGCGTTGCGGCCGAGCTTGTCTCCGTCGGTGGCCTTGCGGCGCGCGTTCCTGACGCCCTTGTCCATCCAGGACCGCTGCATGTGGCCGCGCGCTTCGAGGGCCGCCTTCTTCCCGGCGTACTCCTCGAACTCCTCGCGCGCGTGGCGCCGGGCGGTGTCCCGCTCCTCCAGGTAGGCCTCGTAACCGCCGCCGTACAGGGTGATCTGCTGCTGGGCGAGGTCGAGTTCGAGGACCTTGGTGACGGTGCGGGCGAGGAACTCGCGGTCGTGGCTGACGACGACCGTCCCGGCGCGCAGCCCCTTCACGAAGGCCTCCAGTCGCTCCAGGCCGTCGAGGTCCAGGTCGTTGGTGGGCTCGTCGAGCAGGAAGACGTCGTAGCGGGAGAGGAGGAGGGAGGCGAGGCCTGCACGGGCGGCCTGGCCGCCGGAGAGGGAGGTCATCGGCTGGTCGAGGCCGACGGTGAGCCCGAGGGAGCCCGCGACCTCCTCGGCGCGCTCGTCGAGGTCGGCGCCGCCGAGGTTCAGCCAGCGCTCCAGGCTGACGGCGTACGCGTCGTCGGCGCCGGGGGTGCCGTCGACGAGGCCCTGGGTGGCCTCGTCCATCGCGGTCTGGGCGGCGGCGACGCCGGTGCGCCGGGCGAGGAACGCGCGCACGGTCTCGCCCTCGCGCCGCTCGGGCTCCTGCGGGAGGTGGCCGACGGAGGCGGTGGGCGGGGAGAGCCTCAGCTCGCCCTCCTCCGGGGTGTCGAGCCCGGCGAGCAGCCGCAGCAGGGTCGACTTGCCGGCGCCGTTGACGCCGACGAGGCCGATGACGTCGCCGGGGGCGACGACGAGGTCGAGCTGGGCGAAGAGGGTGCGCTCGCCGTGGCCGGCGGCGAGGTCCTTGGCGACGAGGGTTGCAGTCATCAGGAAACGAATCCTAGGCGACGGGAGGATCCACCGAGGGGGCCGGGGCGCGGCGGGGGCCGGGGCACGGGCAGAGGGGGCGGCGGGGGCCGGGTCAGCCGCGGGAGGCGCCCACCGGGACGGGGGCGGTCCCCCGCAAGGTTCCGTCGAGGAGCCGGAGGAGCACGGCCCGGTGGGTGGGGCCGTGGAAGCGGTACGGGCCGGTGCCGGGGTAGCCGTCGCGCGCGAGGTCCACGGCGGGGCCGGTCCACCAGGCGAAGTCGCGCCAGACGACGTCGTCGCCGTCGCGCTCCACGACGGCCGTGACGGCTCCGCAGCCGGGGTCGTCGCAGTCGGGGCAGGAGTGGATCACGTACCGGCCGCCCGGGAGGCCGTGGTCGCCGGCGTCGAGGAGGCGGCGGACGCGCTCGGCCCGGAGGACGGGCGGGAGGTCCGACGTCAGGGGGGAGACCGTGTCCGCGCCGTCGGCCCCGTCGAGCCGGTGGAGCAGGGGCCTGCCGCCGACCAGGAGGTCGGTGGGGGCGGGGTCGGTCGCGGGGGTGAGGTCGAGGCTGGTGTACGCGGACGGCATGCTTCGAGTATTTCCCCGCGGAGCGGCCCGTTCCATGGCTGATCCGTCCTGGAAATGTCCTGGTCCGGGTACGGACACCGGTCCTGGTCCGTGAACCGCCGGACCGCCGGACCGAACGGCCGCGGGGCGGTCGCCCTCCTTTCGGACGGCGGCCGCCCCGCGTGGGGTGTTACCTGCCGAACGGCGGGCGGCTGTCGTCGTCCGCGTCGGCGCACTGCTTGGCGCGCTTCTCCAGGGCCGCGGCCCTGGAGAGGGCCTTCCTGGCCTCCGTCGTGGCGCCGAGGCGCTCGAGCTTGGCCGCGCGGTCGCGCTCCTTGCGGGCGTCGGCCTTCAGCTTGCCGATGTCGCAGGTGATGCCGCCGGCCGCCGCGGGCCCGGCGGTCGCCGTCTGGCCCGCCAGTACACCCCCGGCCAGCAGTGCGGCGGCGAGCAGGGCCGGCAGGACGCGGCGCGCGGTCGTGGTGGAACGCATGGTGTCTCTCCAACTTCCGGGCCGGGACGGCCCGTTCGAGGCATGGTCAGTACCGGCGGGTAACTTTACCTCGGCAAACGGGGAAGACACGGCGTGGGCCTCCCGGCCCACAGGGTCGTCAACACTCCTCCACAGGACTCCCACCGACGAGGTGATGGGCGGCCCGCCCGTCGAGCAGGAGCGGGACGAGCGCGCGCTGCGACTGCCGCAGCGGCACGAACGCCCCCGCGCCCTCCCGGCGCACGGTGACGCCGTGCAGGGCGAGTTCGTCGCCGGCCTCGGCGTACTGCGCGGCGTCCAGGCGGTAGCCGCAGGGCGGGTCGGTCAGGATCTCCTCCGGCTCCGGCGGGTCGTTGTCGGCGCCGCCGAGGAAGACCGGGCCCCGGTCGGCGAGGCCGGCGAGCCGGGCGCGGGCGGTGGCCGCCGCCAGCGGGCCGCGCCGCTCGTCGAGGTAGGCGAACATCCCCTCCAGGGCGGCGTGCTGGGTGGCGACCCGGCGCCGGTGGTTGCGGGCCGGGTCGTCCTTCTCCGCCCGGTCGAGCGCGTCCACCCGGGTCTCGACGAGCAGGCCGGCCGCGTGCTTGATGCCGGCCGTGTTGCGCAGGATCCGCTCCTGGCCGTCGCCCGCGACCTGCCGGACCGGTTCGCCGGTGAGCGGATCGGTCCAGATGCCGTAGATCCCGGTGGTGTACCCGGCGAGTCCGGCGGCGGGACGGACGTACGCCTCGGAGAGCGTCCGGGACTCGTCGTGGACGTGCGGGTCGGCGTCGAGGCTGCGGGGCCAGAGCGCGAGCAGGTCCTTCTCGTAGTACCGGGGGGTGGCGCCGTACTCGTGCAGGTCGTACACGAGGTGGGGGCGCCGGTCGCGGACGAGGGCGGCGACCGCCCGTGCCTCGGCGGTCCGCAGGGCGATGTGGTCGCGGTTGACGTCGATGCCGTCGGCGTTGCCCCGGGTGTCGGCCTCCCGGCCGTCGGGGTTCGCGGTCGGGACGACCAGGACGGTGGTGCGGTCGAGGAAGCGGCGGGTCTCCGGGTCCCGGGCGAACGCGAGGTCGCGGACCGTGCTCAGACAGGCCTCGCGGCCGGCGGGCTCGTCGCCGTGCTGGCTGCACACGAGGAGCACGGTCGTGGCGGCCCGGGCCGCGCCGAGGGTGGCGAGCCGGAGCGGGCGGCCCTGGGCGGTCGTGCCGATCTCGCGCAGCGACACCCGGTCGCCCGCCCGGTCGACGGCGGCGAGGAAGTCCCGCTCCTCGGCCTCGGTGGTCCACCGGGCGCCCCGGCTCGTCTCGAAACCGGTCCGCGGCGGCGGTTGCGCGGGGGCGCTTCCCGCGGTCTCGGCGGGGACGGCGACGAGCGGCAGGGCGAGGGCGGCGGCGCCCGCCACGAGGGCGAGCGCGCGCCGTGAACCCCGCCGTGCGGTACGGGTCCTCATCGGGCGGCCCCCGCTCCGGGCAGGCGCGGCCCGGCGACGGCGGCCGGCGGTGCGGATCCGCCCGGGGGCAGGAGGTCGGACGGCGGCGCGGAGAGGGCCGGGGCCGGTCCCCTCGTGGCCCGGACGAAGGCGCCCGCGCCGCCGACCAGGGGCAGTTCCGCCCGGGTGCGGGCGAGGTCCAGGGTGAGGGCGGGGGTGGTCGACGGGGGGTCGAGCAGGTCCCGGTCGGTGCCGCCGACGATCAGGGCGAGCCGGTGGCCGGCCGGGACGACGTGGTCGGTGGCGGCGAGGTCCAGGGTGAGGGTGTACGCCCTGCCGGGGGTCAGCGGGCGTTCCTTCCTGGGGTCGGCCCAGGTGCCGAGGTCGGCCCAGCCGCGGCTGACGACCGTGTGTCCGACGGCGGTGGTGCGGGCCGCGGTCTCCCGGTAGCAGGCGCTGTCGCCGGGTGTGCTCGCGCCCCAGCAGGTGCGCTCGTCGAGGGTGGTGATGCCCTCCCCCGCCGCCGTGTAGTCGCGGATGGTGGCGGGGCCGAGGTCGACGAGGACGGCGGAGAGGTGGGCGGTGGCGGTGGTCGGGGTGGCGGTGACCGTCACCCGGGAGGAACCGGCGATCCGCAGGTCGCGGGAGAGCGGCCGGGTGACGAACCCGGCCTTCTCGGGGGTCGCGGTGTCGATCCGGGCCGCCCAGTCCAGTTCGCCCAGGGCCGGGTCGTCGGTGAAGGTCGCGGTGGAGCCGGGGGCGGCGGGGGCGCGGCCGAGGACGCCGGGGCCGTCGGCGGGGCCGGGGGCGGGGCGCAGGGTGGTGGTCGCGGTGCCGCGCGGCGGCCAGTGCCGGTCGGTGGTCCAGTGGTCCGGTGCGCGCTCGACGTCGGCGACGGGCTCGCGGTCGATGCCGTTGTCGTGGCCGAGGAGGTAGTGGTCGAACCAGCGGTGCAGGGTGCGGACCCAGTCGGCGCGCCGGAAGTCGAAGGGGTCGACGTGACCGGTCTGCGAGAGCCAGACCTTCCGCTCGACGCCGTGGGCGGCGAGCGCGTCCCACCACCGGCCGAACTGTCCGGCCCGCACGTTGAGGTCCTGCAGTCCGTGCACGGCGAAGACGCTGGCCTTCACCCGGCCGGCGTCCTTGACGTGGTCGCGCTCGCTCCAGGCGGCGGTCCAGTCGCCGCTGTAGGGGGTGGCGGCGGTGATGCGGTCCTGGACGGCGCCGCAGCGGGCCCGTGCCTCCGGGCTGTTCACGTAGTCGGAGAGCCAGCTCGGGTTGGCGTTGTAGAGGGGGGCGCCCTGGGAGTGGAAGTAGTCGTACCAGGAGGAGATGGCGCCGATGGGGACGATCGTTTTCAGCCCTTCGACGCCGGTGGCGGCCACGCCGTTGGCGACGGTGCCGTCCCAGCTCTTGCCGATCATGCCGACGTTCCCGGTGCTCCAGCCGGTGGCGCGGGCCGGGGCCGTGCCGGTGCGGGTGGTGTAGCCGCGGGCTCGTCCGTTGAGCCAGTCGACGACGGCCTTGGCGGACCGCACGTCGGAGCGTCCGCCGACGTCGTCGCAGCCGTCGGAGCGGTTGGTCCCGGCGAGGTCGACGGCGACGAAGGCGTAGCCGCGCGGGACGAAGTAGTTGTCGTAGTACAGCGGGAACCGGACCGGCTTCCCGTCGGCGTCGTAGGTCTTCCTCTGGCTCTCGTTGCCGCGTCCGCAGCAGGCGTAGTACGGGCTGGCGTCCATGATCACCGGGATCTTCCGGCCGGCCGCGGCGGGTTCCCGGGGGCGGACGACGTCGACGGCGACCCGGTCGGCGCGCCCGTCGCCGTCGCCGTCGAGTCCGGTGTCGACCCAGACGGACTCGCGGACGGCGTCGGCGTACGAGTGGACGGGGCGCGACTCGCGCACGGACCCGGCCGCGGGCGCGGCGGGGTCCGTCCGGGCGCCGGCCGGGGTGACGAGGGTCGCGAGCAGCGCGGCCGTGGCCGCCGCCACGAGGGTTCCGTACGGCGCTCGGGCTCCGCGGGTGATCCGCTTTCGCATCGGCATGGGCGGGAACGTACCCCGGTCAACTCCCGTGCAAAAGAGCGCCGGAGGTAATCAGGGTTCCTTCGGGGTGGTCCCGTGGGTGGAGGGGTTCGTGTCGGCCGAATGGCGATCGTGTGACAGGAGGTCCTCTGGACGTGACGGTCCGTCGGGGCGCTGAATAGTGTCGCGGTTAAGGACCGACGACCACCCGCGCGTCTTACGTTTCTTATGACTTGGGGAGCACCTGTGCACCGCAGAATCATCGTTCCGAGCGCCCTCGCGGCCTCCCTGCTGCTGGCGATCCCGGCATCGGCGGCCGACTTCGTCCCCGGGGCCCCGGGCATCGGCGACTCCTACTACCCCGCCAGCGGCAACGGCGGCTACGACGTCTCCCACTACGACCTGCGCCTGAGGTACGAGCCCGCCACGGACCTCCTGGAGGGCACGGCGACGATACTCGCCACCACCAAGCAGAACCTGTCCCGGTTCAACCTCGACCTCGGCCTGAAGGTCAGCGAGGTCCGGGTGAACGGCCGCGTCGCGAAGTTCACCGCTTCGGGCGACCACGAGCTGGAGGTCACCCCGGCCGTCCCGCTGGAGAGGAACAAGGAGATCTCGGTGGTCGTCCGCTACGCGGGCAAGCCCTCCGAGTTCAGGATCGACGGCTGGTCGGCCTGGGCCCGCACCCCGGACGGCGGCGTCGCCGCGCAGGAGCCGGACTCGGCCGTGTGGTGGTTCCCGTCCAACGACCACCCGCTGGACAAGGCCACCTTCGACGTCTCGGTCTCGGTGCCGTCCGGTCACCAGGCCATCAGCAACGGCGTGCTGCAGTCGCAGTCCACGTCGCTGGGCCGGACCCGTTTCAACTGGCGCTCCGACAAGCCGCAGGCGACGTACCTGGCCACGCTCGCCGTCGGGAAGTTCGACATCACGACGGACCGGACGGCGAACGGCCTGCCGGTCCTCAACGCGTACAGCAAGGACCTGGGCGCCAACGCGGGCGCGGCGCGCGCCTCGATCGAGCGCACCACCGAGGTCGCGGAGTGGCTGGAGTCGGTCTTCGGCCCGTACCCCTTCAACGCGCTCGGCGGTTACGTGCCCAATGTGACCAGCGGTTTCGCGCTGGAGACGCAGACCCGGCCGTTCTACAGCCCGCGGCAGTTCGCCAACGGCGCGAACGTGTCGGTGGTCGTCCACGAGCTGGCGCACCAGTGGTACGGCGACAGCGTGTCCGTCCGGGACTGGAAGGACATCTGGATCAACGAGGGCTTCGCCCGCTACAGCCAGTGGCTGTGGTCGGAGAAGGAGGGCGAGGGCACGGCGCAGGAGTTCGCGGACTACGTGTACGCGCTGCGGGGTGCCGACGACCCGTTCTGGACGGTGAAGCCGGGTGACCCGGGTCCGGAGAACCAGTTCCACGGCGCCGTCTACGACCGGGGCGCGCTGGCGCTCCAGGCGCTGCGCAACGAGATCGGGGACGAGGACTTCTTCGCGATCCTGAAGGGCTGGCCGAAGCAGTTCGCGTACGGCAACGCGCGGGTGGCCGACTTCGTGCGGTACGCGGAGCGGGTCTCCGGCGAGCCGCTGGCCGAGCTGTTCGACACCTGGCTGTACGAGCCGTCGAAGCCGGCCGCTCCGGCGGCGGCCGAGGCCGGCCCGTCCGCCCCGGCGACCGCGCGGCAGACGGCTCCGCAGGCCGGGACGGAGGCCGCCGCGAAGCCGGTGCGGCCGAAGTCGTGGAAGAAGGTCGCGGCGACGAACACGATCCACGACCACGAGCGCGGCCACGGGGGTCACGGCGGTCACTGAGCCGGGCCGAGCCGTACCGAGCGGTGGAGTGGTCCCGGGGGCCGTCCGTCAGCGCTTCGCGCGGCGGGCGGCCCTCCGCGCCTCCCTGGCCAGGGGGAGGTAGCGCAGCCGCTCGGGCAGGACGGGGACCACGGCCCGCAGGGCCCGGCAGAGCCGGCGCAGGGCGCGCTCCTGGGCGTCCGTCCACTCCAGGCCGATGGCCTCGCGGGCGTCCGGGGGCATGAAGCCCGCGGTGAGGAAGGCGCGCAGCCTCAGGAAGGGGCGGCGCAGGAGGGGCCAGAGGAGGCGGAGGGCGAGCCGGAGCGGCAGCGGGCCCCGGTCGGGGGCGGGGACGGGCAGGTCGGTGTCGAGGAGTTCCCGTACGACGGCGGTGGCCTCCAGCTCCTCGGCGAGGACCTTCCGGTAGTACGGCCAGAACTCCTCGATCGTCTGCGGCATGTCCCGGTCGTGGATGCCGAGGACGCGGCCGACCTGGAGCCACTCGGCGTACAGCTGCCGTTCCTGGGCCGCGGTGAGGGGGCGGGCGAGCAGGCGGAGGCCGTGCCGGTAGACGGGGAAGCCGGTGGCGTGCACCCAGGAGTAGAAGGAGGGGGTGAGTGCGTGGTAGCGGCGGCCGTGGGCGTCGGTGCCCCGGATGGCGCGGTGCAGCTCGCGGAGCCGGCGGCCCTCGCGGGCGGCCTCCTCGCCGCCGTAGACCCAGAGCTGGACCGAGCGCAGGGAGCGCTCGCCGCGGCCCCAGGGGTCGGTGCGGAAGACGGAGTGCTCGTCAACGCCGGCGCCGATCGCGGGGTGGGCGACCTGCATGGTGAGGGCGGCGGGCAGCATGAGGAGCGCCCGGACGTCGCCGGCGACGCTCCACAGCACCCCGCCGGCGGGCGGCGGCGCGGGGTCGGCCTGCCTCACGCGTTCCATGTCCTTCTCCTCCGCGGTCGTCTCCAGGGTGCACCCGTGGCGGCGGGCACGACGAAGGGGCCGTCGCCCGGGCGACGGCCCCTTCCGGGTGTACGGGTCAGGCGCGGTCGGCGCCGACCGGCTCGCCGACGATGCGGGCGGCGAGGGCGTGGGCCCAGGCGTCGACGTCGGCGTTGAGCTCGCGCTCGGCGACGGCGCGCTCCTCGGCGATCTTCGCGGTGCCGGTGGCGAGGATGGCGTCGCGCTCGGCGGTGCCCTCGGCGCGGGCGGCGGCGATGGCGGCGGAGCCCTCCTCGACGGCCTTGGAGCGGATGCGCGCGGCCTCGTGGCGGGCCTCGGCGAGCTCGGCCTCGTACTGCTCACGGACCTGGGCGGCCTCGGTGCGCAGGTCGTCGGCGCGGTCGGTGCCGCCCTCGATGGCGTCCTCGCGCTGGTCGAGCGTGCGCTTGATCTTCGGGAGGATCCCCTTCGCCAGGATGAGGAAGGTGATGCCGAACAACACCACGCCGAGGATGAGCTCGGCCCAGACGGGGTTGAGCGGACCGAGGTCCGTCTTGAAGATCTGCGAGTTCGCGAGGGTCATGCGCGCATTCTACCTGGAGCAAATGGGTGCAAATACGGCACCGGAGTGAGAGTTGGCACGCTCGTGCGGGTCCGGCCAGATTCCCGGCACCCAGAGGCTACCGGAAGGTAACCACGGCTGATTGTATGTGCGGCGCCAGGCCAATCCCCCACGTCTCCACGGGAGTTCACGTGTCGTTCGCCGCGCTCCGCCGCGTCCCCGGCGCCGCTCTTTCCCTCGCGCTCGCCGCCGCCACCCTGACGGCGACGGCCCCGGGCGCCTCCGCCGCGACCACCGAGGCCCCCCGGCTGAAGGTGCTCACGTACAACGCGTTCCTGTTCTCGAAGAGCCTCTATCCGAACTGGGGGCAGGACCACCGGGCGAAGGCGGTCCCCACCGCCCCCTTCTTCCAGGGGCAGGACGTCGTGGTCCTCCAGGAGGTCTTCGACAACTCCGCCTCCGACGCGCTCAAGGCGAACGCCGCCGGGCAGTACCCGCACCAGACCCCGGTCGTGGGCCGGAGCAGGAGCGGGTGGGACGCCACCGGCGGATCCTACTCCGCGACCACGCCCGAGGACGGCGGCGTGACGATCCTCAGCAAGTGGCCGATCGTCCGCAAGGAGCAGTACGTCTACAAGGACGCGTGCGGCGCCGACTGGTGGTCGAACAAGGGCTTCGCCTACGCCGTGCTCGACGTGAACGGCAGCCGGGTCCACGTCCTCGGCACCCACGCCCAGTCCACCGACCCGGGCTGCGCGGCGGGCGAGGCGGCGCGGACGCGCAGCCGCCAGTTCAAGGCGATCGACGCCTTCCTCGACGCCAAGGCGATCCCGGCGGGCGAGCAGGTGATCGTCGCCGGCGACATGAACGTCGACTCGCACACGCCCGAGTACGACACCATGCTCGCCGACGCGGGCCTGGCGGGGGCCGACGCCCGCACCGGCCACCCGTACTCCTTCGACACCGAGCTGAACTCGATCGCCTCCGAGCGCTACCCGGACGACCCCCGCGAGGACCTCGACCACGTCCTGTACCGCGCGGGGAACGCCCGGCCGGCCGGCTGGACCAACCACGTGGTCCTGGAGAAGAGCGCGCCGTGGACGGTCGGCAGCTGGGGAACCGGCTACACGTACACGAACCTCTCGGACCACTATCCGGTCACCGGCTTCTGACGGCCGGGCCGGGGGCCGCGGCTCAGTAGCCCCGGCCCCCGAAGAGGCTGTAGAGCCAGGCGCCGAGCACCGCGGCGACGCAGATCATGACGAACCAGGAGGCGGCGCCGGTGTGCCGCTCCTTCCGGGGGCGGCCGGAGCGGGGGGCGCGGGCCTTCCGCTCCGGCCTCTCGCGCTTCCCGGCCCTTCCCCCGCGGTCCGGCGCGGGCGCCGGCTCGGCCATCGCGGCGACGTCGGCGAGCAGGCCGCGGCAGACCGCCGCCAGCTCCGCCGTCCCGGCCGTCAGGTCGACGACCACCTCCGTGCGCGCCGGCGCCGTCGTCCCGCCGTCCAGGATCCGTCCGGCCCGCAGCAGCGCCCGGTCCTTGCCCCCGGTCGGGGCCAGGCTGATCCAGCGGCGCACGTGCTCGCCCCGGATCACCACCCCGCCGCCCCGCTCGCGGTAGACGGTGTGCTCCCGCCACAGGATCCCGGCCAATTCCCCGGCCGTGTCCCTGAGTTCCGCGTACATCGAACTCCCCCCTGCTTCTCTGTCCCCCGCCTTGCCGGCGGCCGACTCTAGCCCGCGCTCCCGCGCCCCCTCACCACGCCCCGGCCCCGCGTCCCTTACGGGCCGAAGTCGTATGCCGTGACCGGTATCCCCCGGTACACGAGGCGCCGGGGAGAGCGAGGGCCCCGTTCATGACGATCACGCTACGGGTGACCACCGACAATCGCGCCGGTCTTTTACACGGGTGGTGAGACAGCAATACTGTTCAAGCGGTCCGGACACGCGGGCCGACGGCTGGGGAAACGAGGCGGCTCGGATGGACGTCGGGAGTGACGTGGAGCTCGGACCGAGCTACACCGTGGACGAGCTGGCCGCGCGGGCCGGGGTGACGGTGCGGACCGTGCGGTTCTACGGGACCCGGGGGCTCCTTCCGCCGCCCGTCATCGGGGCCCGGCGGGTCGGGCACTACGGGCCGGAGCACCTCTCCCGGCTCGCGCTCATCGAGGAGCTCCAGCGGCAGGGCATGACGCTCGCCGCGATCGAACGCTACCTGGAGCAGCTGCCGCCCGACCTCAGCGCGCGGGACCTCGCGGTCCACCGGGCGCTCGTGGCCTCGTGGGCGCCCGAGTCCGCCGAGTCGACCACCCGGCGGGAGCTGGAGCGGCGGGCCGGGCGGGCGCTGACCGAGCGGGACGTCGACCGGCTCGCCGCGATGGGGGTCCTGGAGCGGACCGGCGACGCCGACACGTACCGGCTCGACGGCTCGCTGCTGCGGCTCGGCGTGGAGATGCTGGACGTGCCCATCGAGCACGAGACGATCCTGGCCTCCCGGACCGTGCTCCTGGAGCACGCGCGGACCGCCGCCCAGGAGCTCGCCCGGCTCTTCCAGGAGCAGGTGTGGAACCCGTACCGGGAGAGCGGCGAGGACCCGGACCACCTGACGGCGATGAGGTCGCTCTCGGCCCACATGCAGCCGATGGTGATCCAGGCCCTCGTCACGGCCTTCCAGCGCTCGCTGAGCGAGGAGCTGAGGACGGCGTTCCGGAGTCCGTGAACGACCCCACGGACTCCGGAGCCACCGGTCAGGCGTCGGTGAAGACCTCGCCCCGCTCGGCCTTCTCCACCAGGAGGGCCGGCGGGGTGAAGCGCTCGCCGTACGTCTCCGCCAGCTCGCGGGCGCGGGCGACGAAGCCGGCGACGCCACCCTCGTAGCCGTTGACGTACTGGAGGATGCCGCCGGTCCAGGCCGGGAAGCCGATGCCCATGATGGAGCCGATGTTGGCGTCGGCGACCGAGGTCAGGACGCCCTCCTCCAGGAGGCGGACGGTGTCGATGGCCTCGGAGAACAGCATCCGCTCCTGCATGTCGCGGAAGGGGATCTCGTATCCCGGCTCGGTGAAGTGCTCGCGCAGGCCGGTCCAGAGCTTGCCCCGCCTGCCGTTCTCGTCGTACTCGTAGAAGCCGGCGCCGCCGCTGCGCCCGGGGCGCCCGAACTCGTCGACCATGCGGTCGATCACGGCCTCGCCCGGGTGGGTGGCCCAGACGCCGCCGGCCTCCTCGATCGCCCGCTTGGTCTCGTTGCGGATCTTGCGCGGGAGGGTCAGGGTCAGCTCGTCCATCAGGGAGAGGATCTTCGCCGGGTAGCCGGCCTGCGCCGCCGCCTGCTCGATCGAGGCGGGCTCGATGCCCTCGCCGACCATGGCGACGCCCTCGTTGAGGAACTGGCCGATCACCCGCGAGGTGAAGAAGCCGCGCGAGTCGTTGACGACGATCGGCGTCTTGTTGATCTGCCGGACCAGGTCGAAGGCGCGGGCCAGGGCCTCGTCGCTCGTCCGCTCGCCCTTGATGATCTCCACGAGCGGCATCTTGTCGACGGGCGAGAAGAAGTGCAGGCCGATGAAGTCGGCCTGGCGCTCCACGCCTTCGGCGAGGACGGTGATCGGCAGGGTGGAGGTGTTGGAGCAGAGCAGCGCGTCGGGCTCCACGACGGACTGGATCTCCTGGAACACCTTGTGCTTGAGGGCGGTGTCCTCGAAGACGGCCTCGACGACCGCGTCGCAGCCCGCGAGGTCGGCGGCCTCGGCGGTGGGGGTGATGCGGGCGAGGAGGGCGTCGGCCTTCTCCTGGGTGGTGCGGCCGCGCGAGACGGCCTTGGCGCACAGCTTCTCGGAGTACGCCTTGCCCTTGGCGGCGGACTCGGCGGAGACGTCCTTGAGGACGACCTCGATGCCGGCGCGGGCGCAGGAGTAGGCGATGCCGGCGCCCATCATGCCGGCGCCGAGGACGGCGACCTTGCGGACCTCGCGGCGCTCGATCCCCTTGGGGCGGCTGGCGCCGGAGTTGACGGCCTGGAGGTCGAAGAAGAACGCCTGGATCATGTTCTTCGCCGTCTGGCCGGTGACCAGCTCGGTGAAGTAGCGGGACTCGATGACGGACGCGGTCTCGAAGTCGACCTGGGAGCCCTCGACGGCGGCGGCCATGATGGCGGCGGGCGCCGGGTAGGGCGCGCCGTTGAGCTGCTTGCGCAGGTTGGCCGGGAAGGCCGGCAGGTTGGCGGCGAACTTCGGGTGCGAGGGGGTGCCGCCGGGGATCTTGTGACCGGGCACGTCCCAGGGCTGGTGCGACTCGGGGTGGGTGTCGATGAAGGCGACGGCCTTCGCGAACATCTCCTCGGGGGTGGCGGCCAGCTCGTGCACCAGGCCGTTGTCCAGGGCCCGCTTGGGGTTGTACTGGGTGCCCTGGAGCAGCACCTTGAGGAGGGCGTCGGTGATGCCCATCAGGCGCACGGTGCGGGTGACGCCGCCACCGCCCGGCAGCAGGCCGAGGGTGACCTCGGGCAGGCCGATCTTGGAGCCGGAGGCGTCGAGGGCGATCCGGTGGTGGGAGGCGAGGGCGATCTCGTAGCCGCCGCCGAGCGCGGCGCCGTTGATCGCGGCCACGACCGGCTTGCCGATCGTCTCGATGCGGCGCAGGGCGTTCTTCATCGCCAGGGCGCCCTCGAAGATGTCCCGGGCGTGCTCGGGGCCCGCCTGGATCATGTCCTTGAGGTCGCCGCCGGCGAAGAAGGTCTTCTTCGCGGAGGTGTAGACGATGCCCCGGATGGAGTCCTTCTCGGCCTCCACGCGGTCGGCGATGGCGGTGATGGAGGCCCGGAAGGCCTGGTTCATGGTGTTGGCGGACTGGTTCGGGTCGTCCAGGACGAGGGTGACGATCCCGGTCTCGTCCTGCTCCCAGCGGATGGTGGTGCTCTCGCTCATGCTGATGCTTCTCCGTAAGAAGGGGTTCGGACGGGACGGTCAGACGCGCTCGACGACGGTGGCGATGCCCATGCCGCCGCCCACGCACAGGGTGGCCATGCCGTAGCGCTTGTCCTGGCGCTCCAGCTCGTCGACGAGGGTGCCCAGGATCATCGCGCCGGTGGCGCCGAGCGGGTGGCCGAGCGCGATGGCGCCGCCGTTGACGTTGACCTTGTCCAGCGAGATGCCCATGTCCTTGACGAAGCGCAGGACGACGGCGGCGAAGGCCTCGTTGATCTCGACCAGGTCGATGTCGTCCATGGTCAGACCGGCCTTGGCGAGCGCCTTGCGGGCGGCCGGGGCCGGGCCGGTGAGCATGATGGTGGGCTCGGAGCCGGAGACGGCCACCGAGACGATCCGGGCGCGCGGCGTCAGCCCGTACCGCTCGCCGATCTCCTTCGAGCCGACGGCGACGAGGGCGGCGCCGTCGACGATGCCGGAGGAGTTGCCCGCGTGGTGGACGTGGTCGATCTCCTCGACCCAGTGGTACTTCTGCAGCGCCACCGCGTCGAAGCCGCCCAGCTCGCCGATGTCCGCGAAGGACGGCTTGAGCTTCGCCAGGGAGTCGGCGGTGGTGCCGGGGCGCAGGAACTCGTCGTGGTCGAGGACCGTGAGGCCCGCGCGGTCCCTGACGGGGACGACGGAGCGGGCGAACCGGCCGCTCTTCCACGCCTCGGCGGCGCGCTCCTGGGAGAGGGCCGCGTACTCGTCCACGTCGCGGCGGGAGAAGCCCTCGATGGTGGCGATGAGGTCGGCGCCGATGCCCTGGGGGACGAAGTTGGTCTCCAGGTTGGTCATCGGGTCGGCGAACCAGGCGCCGCCGTCGGAGCCCATCGGCACGCGGGACATGGACTCCACGCCGCCGGCCAGGACGAGGTCCTCCCAGCCGGAGCGGACCTTCATGGCGGCCATGTTGACCGCTTCGAGGCCCGAGGCGCAGAAGCGGTTCTCCTGGACGCCGGCGACGGTGTCGGGCAGTCCGGCGGCGACGGCCGCGGTGCGGGCGATGTCGGAGCCCTGGTCGCCGACCGGGGCGACGACGCCGAGGACGATGTCGTCGACGGCGGCCGGGTCGAGGCCGGGGTTGCGGCTCTGGATCTCCTTGATCAGGCCGACGACCAGGTCGATCGGCTTGGTGCCGTGCAGGGAGCCGGTGGCCTTGCCGCGACCGCGCGGGGTGCGGATCGCGTCGTACACGTACGCTTCGGTGCTCACGGGAAGCCTTTCGCGATGAGGGTGGGAGGGGTTGCGCCGGGGGTGTCGCGGAGGGGGAGGTCAGCCGAGGAGGGAACGGCCGATGATCTCCTTCATGATCTCGGTGGTGCCGCCGTAGATGGTCTGGATGCGGCCGTCGGTGTAGGCCCTGGCGACCGGGAATTCAGTCATGTAGCCGTACCCGCCGTGCAGTTGCAGACAGCGGTCGGCGACCTTCTTCTGGAGTTCGGTCGCCCACCACTTGGCCATCGAGGCGTCCACGGCGTCGAGCGCGCCGTTGGCGTGCTCCTCGATGCAGCGGTCCAGGAAGGCCCGGGTGACGGCGCACTCGGTGGCCATCTCCGCGATCTCGAAGCGGATGTGCTGGAGCCGGGAGAGCGGGCGGCCGAAGGCCTCGCGCTCCTTGACGTAGGTGGTGGTGATCTCCAGGAGGTGTTCGGCGGCGGCGATGCCGGCGACGGCGATGGCCATCCGCTCCTGGGCGAGGTTGGTCATCAGGTGGATGAAGGCGCCGTTGAGCTCGCCGAGCAGGTTCTCCTTGGGGACGCGGACGTCGTGGAAGAACAGCTCGGCGGTGTCCTGGGACTTCTGGCCGATCTTGTCGAGGTTCCGGCCGCGCTCGAAGCCCTCCGCGCCCCGCTCCACGACGAGGAGGGAGAGGCCGTGGGCGCCGCCCTCGGGGGTGGTGCGGGCGACGACGACCACGAGGTCGGCCAGGATGCCGTTGGAGATGAAGGTCTTGGAGCCGTTGAGGACCCAGTGGTCGCCGCGGTCCTCTGCGGTGGTGCGGATGCCCTGGAGGTCGGAGCCCGCGCCCGGCTCGGTCATGGCGATGGCGGTGATGGTCTCGCCGGAGCAGAAGCCGGGCAGCCAGCGCCGCTTCTGCTCGTCGGTGGCGAGGGAGGTGAGGTACGGGCCGATGATGTCGTTGTGCAGGCCGAGGGCGAGCCCGGGGGTGCCGGCCCGGGTGAACTCCTCGGCCAGGACGGCGCCGTAGCGGAAGTCGGGGTTGCCGCCGCCCCCGTACTCCTCGTCGACGGCGATGCCGAGCAGGCCCTGCCGTCCGGCGGCGAGCCAGGCCTCGCGGGAGACGATGCCGTCCTTCTCCCACTGCTCGTAGTGGGGCAGCACCTCCTTCTCCAGGAAGGTGCGCACGACCGCCCGGAAGGCTTCGTGGTCCTCGGTGTAGATCCGACGCTTCATGCGGAAGTCTCCTGGGGGTGCAGGGAGGGTACGGCCCAGTCGCGGGCGACCTCGGCGGTGTCGGCACCGGGCAGGGCGGGGCCCGTGCGCAGGGTGCCGGGGGTGACGGAGAAGCGGGGCGCGGGGGCCGGCTGTACCTGCCCGCCGTGCTCGGTGAAGGTGCCGCGGGCGGCCAGGTGCGGATGGGACGGGGCCTCGTCCAGGGAGAGGACGGGGGCCACGCAGGCGTCGGAGCCGTCGAAGACGTCGGTCCACTCCTGCCGGGTCCGGCTCAGGAACGCCTCGGCGACGGCCTCGCGCAGCTCGGGCCAGCGGGTGAGGTCGTAGCGGCCGGCGGCGGCCTCCTCGCCGATCCCGAGGAGGCGGACGAACTCGGCGTAGAACCGCTCCTCCAGGGCGCCGACCGCCATGTGGCCGCCGTCGGAGGTCGCGTAGACGCCGTAGAAGGGGCAGCCGCCGTCGAGCAGGTTGGTGCCGCGCCGGTCCTGCCAGCTCCCGGCGGCCAGCATGCCCCGGATCATGGTGGTGAGGTGGGCGGTGCCGTCGACGATCGCGGCGTCCACGACCTGGCCCTCGCCGTGGGCGCGGGCGTGCTGGAGCGCGGCGAGGACGCCGACGACCAGGTAGAGCGAGCCGCCCGCGTAGTCCCCGAGCAGGTTGGCGGGGACGGCCGGCGGGCCCTCCGGGTCCGGGCCGATCATGCCGAGCGCGCCGGTGATCGCGATGTAGCCGATGTCGTGGCCGGCGGTCGGGGCGAGCGGTCCGTCCTGGCCCCAGCCGGTCATCCGGCCGTAGACCAGGCGCGGGTTGCGGGCGAGGCAGGCGTCCGGGCCGACGCCGAGGCGCTCGGCCACGCCGGGACGGTAGCCCTCGATCAGCACGTCCGCGCGCTCGACCAGGTCGAGGACGGTCGCGGGGCCGTCCGCGGCCTTGAGGTCGACCAGGACCGAGCGCTTGTTGCGGTTGGTGAGGTCGCGGGCGGGGTCGATGCCGAGGCCGGGACCGCCGGGGCGGTCGATCCGGACCACGTCCGCGCCGAGGTCGGCGAGCAGCATCGCGGCGAAGGGGCCGGGGCCGATGCCGGCCAGTTCCACCACGCGCACCCCGGCGAGGGGGCCTGTGCGGGCGGTGTGCGTCGTGCTCATCGAACCCCCGGAAGTATGTGACACCAATGATGTAACACCAGTGATGCTAGGAACGTGTTCCACTCGGCACAAGCCCCCCGGCCGAGCAAGCGCTTGGAAAATCCGGAGGACGCCCCTCGGGCACGGGCCGGGGAGAGCGGGAGCGGGGCTTCCGCTATCCTCCGCCGACGACAACCGCGCACGGCGGCGCGGTCCGGCCGAAGCGAGGGGCTGCATGGACACAGGGGCGGGCGTGGGGAGCGGGGCGGCGACGGGCCCGGAGCGCGGGGGCAGGCCGTACGACGTGGTCCTCTTCGGGGCCACCGGGTTCGTGGGCGGGCTGACCGCGGAGTACCTGGCCGAGCACGCCCCCGCCGGGTGCCGCTGGGCACTCGCGGGACGCAGCCTCGGCAGGCTGGAGGCGCTGCGGGACCGGCTGGCCGCGGACCGGCCGCACCTGGCCGGCCTCCCGCTGGTCGTGGCGGACTCCGCCGATCCGGCCTCGCTGCGCGAACTGGCGGAATCCGCACGGGTGGTGGCGACGACGGTCGGCCCCTACGTCTGGTACGGCGAGGAGCTCGTCGCCGCCTGCGCGGAGGCCGGCACGGACTGTCTGGACCTGACGGGCGAGGCCGAGTTCGTGGACCTCGTGTACGTACGGCACGACGCGCGCGCCCGGGAGACCGGCGCCCGGATCGTGCACGCCTGCGGCTTCGACTCCGTCCCGCACGACCTGGGCGTGCACTTCACCGTGGGGCAGCTCCCGGAGGGCGTGCCGCTGCGGGTGGACGGCTTCGTGCGGGCCGGGGCCGCGTTCTCCGGCGGCACCTTCGCCTCCGCGCTGACCGCGCTCGGCCGGGGCCGGGAGGTCCTGCGGGCCGCGCGCGAACGGCGCCTGCACGAGCCCCGGTCGGTGGGCCGCCGGTCGCGCGCTCCGCTCGGCGGGCCCCGGTTCAGCCGGGAGACGGGCACGTGGGCGCTGCCGCTGCCGACGCTCGACCCGCAGGTCGTGGCGCGCTCGGCGGCGGCCCTCGACCGGTACGGGCCGGACTTCCGCTACCGGCACTACGCCTCCGTGAAGACGCTCCCGATGGCGCTCGGCGGCGTCGCCGCCGTCGGCGCGAGCGTGGTCGCCGCCCAACTCCCGCCCGTACGGAGCTGGCTGATGGAGCGTTACAGCGCCGGGGAGGGCCCGACGGCCGAGCGGCGCGCCCGCAGCTGGTTCTCCGTGCGGTTCGTGGGCGAAGGCGGCGGGCGACGGGTCTTCACCGAGGTGTCGGGCGGCGACCCGGGGTACGACGAGACGGCCAAGATGCTCGCCGAGTCGGCCCTCTGCCTCGCCTTCGACCCGCTGCCGAGGACCGCGGGCCAGGTGACGACGGCGACCGCGATGGGCGACGCCCTGACCGCCCGGCTGCGGGAGGCGGGCATCCGCTTCCGGGTGGCGCACCGGGGTTAGGGCGCGCGCCGGAGGCCCCGACAGCGCCCGGGGCCGTACGGGTGCGGATGGGGGTCGTCACCCCCCGTCCGTACCCCTACTCAGGCGGATCCGGGCGTTCCTCCCCGAGCGCCTCCCCCAGCGCGCGGCGGCAGAGGGCGTCGGCGCGGCGGGTGGTCTCCGGGAGCCGGTAGCGCGGGGTGAGGTGGAGGGTGTGGGCGCAGGCGCCGGTCAGGGAGATCCGGTGGCCGACGGAGACGAAGACCGGCTTGACCCCGGCCCGGGTCCGCACGGCCCGCCCCACCTCCTCCCCGTCGGCGAGCAGCGGGGACGAGTCGCCGCGCGCGGGGCCCGGCTGCTCGTACGCGAAGGTGAAGGGGTTCTTGGCGACGCCGACGGACGGCCGTCCGGTGAGTACGCCGAGGTGGCCGGCGAGGCCGAAGCGGCGGGGGTGGGCGAGGCCGTAGCCGTCGCAGACCAGGAGGCCGGGGTCGGCGGTCAGGGCGTCGAGCGCGGCGAGCACGGTCGGGATCTCCCGGAAGGCGAGGAGGCCGGGGACGTACGGGAACGAGACCCGGCCGACCGCCGTCGCCTCCTCCACGACCTCCAGGGAGCGCGCGTCGAGCACGACGGCCGCGGCGGCGACGAGGTCCCGCTCGTCGTCGTAGGCCACGTCGAGCCCCGTGACGTGGCCCTCGCCGACCGCCGGCCCCTCCTCGTCCCGCACCAGCCGCCCCCTCAGCTCGCGCTGGACGGCGAGGGCGGTGGTCTCGTCGGCGGGCCAGCCCGCCGGAATCTCGATGATCGTCATGATGCGGGCCACCCTACGGCCGGCCGGGTGTCCGTTCCGAAGGCCGGAACGGACACCCGGCCGGTCCCGCGGCGCCGGTAGCCTGGCGATCATGTTCGTACTGGAATTGACCTACACCGCACCCGTCGAGCGGGTGGACGCGCTGCTCGACGCCCACGTCGAGTGGCTCGACGCGCAGTACGCCGCCGGCGTGTTCCTCGCGTCCGGCCGGAAGAACCCCCGGGACGGCGGGGTGATCCTGGCCGCCGGGGTCGACCGCGCGGAGATCGAGAGGATCGCGGCGGCCGACCCGTTCAGCGCCGAGGGCGTGTGTGCGTACCGGATCACGGAGTTCTGCGCGACCAAGACGGTCGACGGGATCGCCGCGTACCGGGAGGAGCTGCCCTCCTGAGGCGTGTCCGGCCGGGCGCGTGGCTCCTCTCCCCCCGGAATCCCCCGGAATCGCCCGGGATCGCCCGGGATCGCCCGGGATCGCCCGGCCGGGCGGAGCCGTGGACCGCGCCGGCCGGGCGGTCACGCGTCGGCGAGGAGGGGGTCGTAGGGGGTGGTGCGGCGGCGGCCGGACATGAAGGACAGGAAGTCGTTGACGAAGGCGCTGCGGCCGTAGGTCCCGCCCGCGTCGGCGGCGTCGCGGTGGAAGGCCGTCCGGAACAGCGCCCGGTATTCGTCCGCGTCGATGGTCTGGTCACCGTTCTTGTCGGTGGCGTCGAAGAGGACCTCGGCGACCCTGATCAGCGCGGGTCCGGCCAGGGAGGGCACGGCGGCGGCGTACTCGTGGGCGCTGACGCGGCCGTCGCCGTCGGCGTCGAGGGCGCTCTGGAGCTCGCGCCACCAGCCGGCGTAGGCCTCGTAGAGCCTGGTCTCCTCGGGTTCGTCCAGGTCGAGACGGGTGGAGAGTTCGCGTGCCATGGCGGCGAGGTCGGGCCAGTCCAGATAGCCGTCCCCGGTCTGGTCGAGGACCTCGGTGAAGAACTCCCGCGCGCCGCGCTCCGTCCCGCCGCCCGGGGCGGGCTCGGGCTCCGGCGGCATCGGGGTGATGAGCCGGATGAGGGCGCCGGCCCGCTTCATCTGATCGCGCAGGGCGCCGACCGTCCGCGCGCGGGGGTCGTCGCTGTCCGGGGAGAGCGTGAGCAGCCCGAGGACGTCCTCGGCCCTGAGCCAGCCCTCGGGCAGGAACCGGGCCAGGCCGGCGGCGAGATAGGTGCCCTGCATGACGGTCTGCACCCCCGCGATCTCGGGCAGTCCGGCCCGTCGGCGGAACGGCTCCGGCAGGGAGGCCACGGTGATCGCTCCGACGACCGGCCCCGCGACGGCCCGGCCGGTCGCCCACAGGGCGGGAAAGCCGCTCAGGACGGGCGGCGCGGGGAGGTGGTCGAAGAGCTTGTAGAGGATGATGCGCATCGCCTCGGTGTTCTCCAGCTCCTCGGCGACCACCCGGTCGTAGTAGGGCCAGAACGCGTCGAGGGTGCTCGGCAGGTGGCTCGCGTCTTCTCCCATGGCGGCGTGGAAGGCCCGGAACTCGGCGTACAGCCGCTCCATGATCCTCTGTTCGAGGGGCTGTCCACTGAGCCGGCACATGGTGACGGTGCTTTCGAACAGGGTCGCCACCACCCAGGCGCGCGCGCCGGGATCCATGGCGTCGTAGGGCCGGTCGTGCGGGTCGGTGCCGTGCAGCCGTGCGTGCAGCCGGTTGAGGCGCGCCGCTTCCCGCTGCCGGGTGTGGTCGTCGGTCCCGAACATGCGCTGCAGGCTGGTGAGGGTGTTGCGGAGCCGCCGCCAGGGGTGGGCGACGAAGGTGGAGCTGTCGATCAGGGCGGCGCCCACCTGCGGGTGCGCGGCCTCCAGTACGGTGGCCCGGATCATGGCGAGGGCCCAGCGCGGGTCGTTGAAGAACCCGTGGAACTGCGAGCCGGGCCCGAACAGGGGCTCCTCCTCGGGGTCGCCGTTCCCGTCGTGACGGCCGCCGGTACCGGTGGTCGTCGTGGAGCGGTGGTCGTCTGCGGTCGTCACGATTCGGGTTCTCCGTTCCGGGACGGCGGCACGGCGCCGAAGCGGCGTTCGCGCTGCCGGTAGGCGTGCAGGCACCGGAGGAAGTCCGGTGCGCGGAAGTCGGGCCACAGCACCGGGGGGAAGACCCACTCGGCGTAGGCGACCTGCCAGAGCATGAAGTTGGAGATGCGCTGTTCCCCGGAGGTGCGGATGACCAGGTCCACGTCCGGGGTGTCGGGGAAGGGCAGGTGCGCGGCGAAGCTCTCCTCGGTCACGGCTCCGGCCGGCACGCCGCTGCGGATCAGCGACCGGGCGGCCTCGACGATGTCCTGGCGGCCGCCGTGGTCGAAGGCGACGGTCAGCGTCATCTGCCGGTTCCGGCCGGTCAGCGTCGTCAGGTCGGCGATGTCCCCGGCCAGGCCGGAGGGGATGCGGGGGTCGGTCATGCCGAGGAAGCGGCAGCGGATGCCCCGCGCGTGCAGCAGCGGGGCGTGTTTGCGCACCACCCGGCGCACCAGGTGCATCAGGAACTCGACCTCGGTGTCCGGGCGGCGCCAGTTCTCGGTGGAGAAGGCGAACAGGCTCAGCCAGCCCACCCCGGCCGAGCGCGCCGCCTCGATGACGTCGATCACCGTCGTCTCCGCGGCACGGTGACCCGACGTGCGCGGCAGGGACCGCTGCGCCGCCCACCGGCCGTTCCCGTCCATCACGCACGCGACGTGGTGCGGCACCTCGCCCCGCGCCCCGGACGGCCCAACGCCCCGGGGAGCGGCGAGAGGGAAGGCGGACCCCTCGTTCATGGACTGTCCTGTCGTCACGCCCACCCCTTCGGCGTCCGGGACGGACGCCGTCCCACGACGGAGGCCCCGGCTCCGCGGGGCCTCCGTGCAACGATCACCAACGGCAGACTGACAGCGCCCGGCCCCGGGCGCGCCGCACATCCGGCGGGTTCACCCTTGGCACTCGCGTCCGAACCCTCGTGAAGAACCTTCGGGTACGAAGCCCCGCGTCCGAACCGGAGCGTCTACGGCCGGTGGCGCGTCAGGTGCGCGACGCGGCCCTGCTCGCCGGAGGCCCAGCAGGAGCCGTCCGGGGCGCAGTCGACCGTGTCGTACGAGCCGGTGTCGACCGTGCGCCAGGTGCGGCCGCCGTCGGTGGTGAGGTCCGTGCCGGTGGGGCCCACGGCGAGCGCGGACGTCCTGGTGTGCGGGAGCCAGGCGACGCCCGAGCGGTAGGCGGGCGGCGGCGCGGCCGAGGGGCGCCAGGTGCGGCCTCCGTCGGCGGTGCCGGCGGCGGCCTCGGGGGACGGCTGGTCCTTGCGGTAGTCGCCGCCGACGGCGATGCCGTGCGCGCGGTCGCGGAAGGCGAGTCCGAAGACGCCCCTGGCCGGGTCACCGGCCGGGATCGGCGAGGCGGTGGCGGTCCAGGTCAGGCCCCGGTCGGCGGAGTGCAGCACGCGCGCCGTGGCCGCGCCGCCCGTCGCGAGCCACACGTCCCGGGGCCCGGCCGACACCAGGCACTGGCCGCTCGCCGCGAAGCCCGCCTCGCCGGGGAGCGCGTCCGGCATCCCCCGGTCCGGCAGGACCCGCCAGGACCGGCCGCCGTCGCGGGTCGAGAGGATGCGGTGCTTCCCGCCGACCGGGTCGCTCATCGCGAGGCCGTTGCGGCGATCGAAGAAGGTGATGCAGTCGTAGAAGGCGCGCGGGTCGGTGTTGCGGAAGGACTCGGTCCAGGTGGCGCCGCCGTCCTCGGTGCGCAGCACCCGCGAGGCCTCGCCCTCCCCGATGGCGAGGACGACGGCCCGGCGGGCGCCGAAGGCCTCCACATCGCGGAACTCCAGCTCGCCCGCGCCGGGCGGCGATACGTTTCGCCAGCTCCGGCCCCCGTCGGTGGTGCGCAGCACCGTGCCCCGGGAGCCCGCGACCCAGGCGGTGCGGCGGTCGACCGCCGCGAGCCCCCGGAAGCGGGCGTCGGTGCCGGTCGGCGCGAGCCGCCAGCCGAGCGCCGGCGCGGGCCGCCGGTCGGCGGTGGGCGTCGACTGCCGGTCGGTCGCCGGCACGGGCTGCCGACCGGTCTTCGGCACGTGCTGCCGGTCGCCCGCCGACGCGGTCCGTACGTCGGTCGCGGCCGTGGGGGTCTCCCCGGCCCGCGCCGGGACGGCCAGAGTCAGCGCGAGCGCCGCCCCGACCAGTCCCGCCGACATCGTTCGTCTCGTCTTCCCCATGGACGTCATGGCGCCGGAAGCTAGTGCCCCCGTCCGCCCGCCGTCCAGGGGGCGTCCCCGGCCGGGCCCTCCCGGGCCGGCGGCAGGGTCGGCCGCACGGACGGGCGTACGCCCGGGGGACGCGGACCGCTCGCCGGTCGGAGGCGCGCGGTGGGCGACGGACGGGCGTATGCCGGGGACGCGGCCGGGCCTCCGGATTCCCGCCGTACCGTGACCTTCCGGGCCCTCACGTCGAATCGCCCGGAGAATTTTCCGGACAGAGTTGGGGCACGGGCAAGAGGCCCCGACCTGCCCGGACGCCCTCCCGGCGGGCCCGGTGACGCAGCTCACGTGGATCCGGAGTGCACGTTCCGGCCGCCTCCCCCGTCTTGCCGGGTGTCAGGAGCCCCGCTGTCGGGGAGACGCACAGGATCCGAAACCCGCGCGAGAGGAGCCGGTCTTGTCCGCCGTCATCGAGCAGGCCGTCCAGGCCCGTCTGGTCGCATCCGCTCCCCGGATGGAGACCGTCCCCGCCACCCTGCGGTACGACCGCGAGGATCCGTACGCCGTCAGCATGGCCTTCCCCCCTCCCGCGACCCTCGAGGGCGTCGAGGTCTCCTGGGCCTTCGCGCGCGAGCTGCTCGTCCAGGGGGTCGAGCGCCCGGCCGGGGTCGGGGACGTACGGCTGCGCCCGTACGGGTACGACCGGACCGTGGTCGAGTTCCACGCCCCGGAGGGGGTCGCCATGGTCCACGTCCGGACCTCGGAGCTGCGCCGCTTCCTGGAGCGCTCGCAGCACCTGGTGCCGGAGGGACGCGAGCACCAGTACCTGGACTGGGACCAGCACCTGACGGAGCTGCTCCGCGAGCGCCCGTGACCCCTGCCGCCGGACCGCCCTCCGTCCCGTCGGCGGACCGTCCGCCGCCCCGCCGCCGCACCGCCCGTTAAATCGTTTGCCGCCCTCCCGGTCGGGCCCGTACCGTCGTCGTCGACCTTGTCGTCACCCGATCGGAGAAGGACGTTGCTCGTCTGAGGTTGCGAGACACCGCGCCGCGCGTGCCCTCTGTGCCGCGTGTGCCGTTCTCGACCTCGGCGTACGAGCCGTTCTCCCACAGCCCGCGCCCCGGTGTCTCCACGCGTTGCATCCCGTCACGCCCGCGCTCGCGCAACCGGAGGCCTTCATGGCGCATCACCCCACTTTCCTCACCTGTTCCTCGCTCTCCTTCTCCTGGCCGGACGGCACCGAGGTCTTCGACGACTTCCGGCTCGCGGTCGGCCCCGGCCGCACCGGGCTCGTCGGGCTCAACGGCTCCGGCAAGTCCACGCTCCTCAAGCTGCTCGCGGGCGAGCTGACGCCCTCCTCCGGCACGGTCCGGGTCACGGGCGAACTCGGCCACCTGCCGCAGAACCTGGTCCTGGACACCTCGCGCCGGGTCGACGAGATCCTCGGCATCGACGCGAAGCGGGCCGCCCTGCACGCCATCGAGGGGGGTGACCCGGCCGAGGAGCACTTCGCCGCCCTCGCCGACGACTGGGACGTCGAGGAGCGGGCCCGGGCCACCCTCGACCAGCTCGGGCTCGGCGGCATCGGCCTGGACCGGACCGTCGGCGAGATCTCGGGCGGCGAGTCCGTGCTGCTGCGCCTCGCCGCGCTGCTGCTCGCCCGGCCCGACGTCCTGCTGCTCGACGAGCCGACCAACAACCTGGACCTGCACGCCCGCGCGCGCCTCTACGAGGCGGTGGAGAAGTGGACCGGGGTCCTGGTCGTGGTCAGCCACGACCGCGAACTCCTGGAGCGGGTCGACCAGATCGCCGATCTGCGCGACGGCGAGGTCGCCTGGTACGGCGGCTCCTGGTCGGACTACGAGGCGGCGCTCGCCGCCGAACAGGAGGCGGCGGAGCGGATGGTACGGGTCGCCGAGGCCGACGTGCAGCGGCAGAAGCGGGAACTGGCCGACACCCGGGTGAAGTCGGCGCGCCGGAAGCGGTACGGGCAGAAGAGCTTCGAGAACAAGGTCGCCTCCAAACTGGTGGCGAACAGCCAGAAGCGCAGTGCCCAGGTCACGGCCGGCAAGCAGCACACGCTCCACAGCGAGCGCCTCTCGGAGGCCCGGGAGCGGCTCGACGCGGCCGTGGAGGCGGTGCGGGACGACGACGAGATCCGGGTCGAACTGCCGCGCACCTCGGTGCCGCCGGGCCGCGAGGTGCTGCACCTGCGGGACCTGGAGCTGCGGTACGGGGCCCGCGTCGAGGGCGCGTTCGAGCTGCGGGGTCCGGAGCGGATCGCCCTCGTGGGGCGGAACGGCGCCGGGAAGACGACGCTGCTCCGGACGATCGCCGGGGAGCTCGAACCGCCGGCCGGCGAGGTGGACGCGCGGGTGCCGCTGCGCTTCCTGCCGCAGCGGCTCGACGTCCTCGACGACGGGCTGAGCGTGGTGGAGAACGTGGCCCGCTTCGCGCCCGCCGCGACGGCGAACGCGATCAGGGCCCGGCTCGCCCGGTTCCTGTTCCGGGGGACGCGGGCCGACCGGGCCGTGGGCACCCTCTCGGGCGGGGAGCGGTTCCGGGCGACGCTCGCGGCGCTGCTCCTCGCGGAGCCGGCCCCGCAGCTGCTGATGCTGGACGAGCCGACGAACAACCTGGACATGGCGTCGGTGCGGAAGCTGACGGCGGCCCTCGACGCCTACGAGGGGGCGCTGGTCGTGGCGAGCCACGACGTGGCGTTCCTGGAGTCGATCGGGATCACCCGCTGGCTGCTGCTCGACGGCGAGCTGCGCCCGACGACCGCCGAGGAGGTCCGGGAAGCGGCCGGGGACAGGCCCTGACGGGCCCGCACACCGCAGACGCCGAAGCTTCCTGCCGCGTCGGACGCCCGGGGGCGCGCACGCCCTCGCCGCCGGGCGTCCCCTCGGCCGACCGTCCGCCCCGCGAGGCACCTCGTCGCCGGACAAACGGAATCGACACCCAGTGCGGCCGGACACTCACGACACGTAGTCGATCGGGTGTCCGGCAGATGCCGCACCTGACGTGACCTGCGTCTCCGACGCCTCACCCGAGCAGGGAGCATAACGGAACGTAACCGGACAACGCCGGGGACGGGGTTGGTGGACGCCTTACGGAGCCTTAACCTACGGTTTCGTAACCTACGAAGGCGTAGGTACATCCGTACGCCTTTCCGTCCCCTCCGTCCCCAGGAGTTCCCTTGACGCTCACCTCTCCCCACCTCGGCAGCTCGGCAGAGTGGACCGACGCGCGGCTCCTCCACGCCCTGGAAGAGGTCGTGGAGAAGGAGCTCAACCGGCACCTGAAGGTCACCAAGGACTGGATGCCGCACGAGTACGTGCCCTGGTCCGACGGCCGGAACTTCCCGGGCTTCTTCGAGGACGGCGAGGCCTGGGACCCGCAGCAGTCGAAGGTGACCGAGATCGGCCGGATCGCGCTCGTGGTCAACCTGCTCACCGAGGACAACCTGCCGAGCTACCACCACGAGATCGCCAGCCTCTTCGGCCGCGACGGCGCCTGGGGCACCTGGGTGCACCGCTGGACCGCCGAGGAGGGCCGGCACGGCATCGTGATGCGCGACTACCTGCTCGCCTCGCGCGCCGTCGACCCGGACAAGCTGGAGCAGTTCCGGATGGCGCACATGAGCGAGGGCTTCGAGTCCGACAACCGGCACTCGATGCTGCACTCCGTGGCGTACGTCGCCTTCCAGGAGCTCGCCACCCGCATCTCGCACCGCAACACCGGCCACCAGTCCGGCGACCCGGTCTGCGACCGGATGCTCGCCCGCATCGCCACCGACGAGAACCTGCACATGGTCTTCTACCGCAACCTCCTGGGCGCGGCCTTCGAACTCGCCCCGGACCTGACCATGCAGGCCGTGCGGGACGTCGTGATCAACTTCCGGATGCCCGGACACGGCATGCCCGGCTTCGAGCGGGCGGCGGCGCAGATGGCGATCGGCGAGATCTACAACATGCGCATCCACCACGACGACGTGCTCCAGCCCGTGCTGCGCTTCCTCAAGGTGCTCCAGATCGACGGCCTGGGGCCGGAGGGCCTGCGCGCCCAGGAGGAGCTGGGCCTGTACATGAACGGCCTGGACGGCGAGGCGAGCAAGTTCGACGAGAAGCTCGCGGCCCGCAAGGCCCGGCTCGCGGCCCGCGCGGCGGGCTGACGGCGGACCCGGCCGGCCGAGCCGCCGCGCGGCGGGCGGACGGTCCGCCGCGCGCGCTCAGGCCCGGTCGCGCTTCAGCCGGAACCGCTCCTTCTCCGAGAGCCCGCCCCACACGCCGAACCGCTCGTCGTGCGCGAGGGCGTACTCCAGGCAGGCCACCCGCCCCTCGCAGGCCCCGCAGAGCTGCTTCGCCTCGCGGGTGGAGGAGCCGGGGGCCGGGAAGAAGAACTCCGGGCCGGCCTGGGCGCACAGCGCGTTCTCCTGCCAGGTCATGTCGGGCTCCGGTGCGGTCAGTACGCTCGTGTGGGTCTGCATGCCGTACACGGTGCCGGAGCGTCGTAAACGAGCCATCAACGTTCGATCAATGCGGCGCGCCGAAAGGGTTCGTCAGGTGTCCCCGCAGGAGCGAGGATCACCGCATGACGACCAGAGAGGGCCATGCCGCGTAGGGCCTGTCCGACCCTGATCCACCGGACAGGCCCTAGGCCGCCCGCTCCGCTCTCCCGCGCTCGCGCGCCACCGGACCCCGCTCCCCCGCAGCGCCCGACCCCGCGACCGCCCATCGAGGAGAGCCCGTGCACGAGATCGCCCTCGTCCCCCACGCCCGTCTGCCCCGCGCGTACCACGACCGCCACGTCCTGGGCAGTACCGTCGACGCCTCCGGCGCCGCCTACTGGCTGCTCGCCGAGCGTGCCCCGGGGCGAGGGGCCGGCGCCGAACCCTACGACGCCCTGGTCGTGTCCGTGACCGACGGGGCCGTCGAGACCACGGAACTGAGCGGCGTACGAGCCCGGTGGCCCGAGCTGGACCGGCTGCCGGACGGCAGGTTCGTCGTCGCCTCCGCACGCTGCGACGGGGACGACGGAAGTCAGGTGCAGGTCTTCGACGGGCTCGGCCGTGAGTACGGGGCCTTCTCCGTCGGGGACGCGATCCAGCACCTGCTCGTGGACGAGGCCGGTGACCTCTGGGTCGGGCACTTCGACGAGAACCCCCTGGGCATCCGCCGCTGGAGCGCGACGGGGGAGCTCCTGTGGGCCTCCGAGGACGATCCCGGCGCCGGGTGGATCCTGGACTGCTACGCCCTGAACGTGTCCGGCACCGCCGTCTGGGCCTGTCCGTACGTCGACTTCCCGCTCCTCGAGATCAGGCCCGGCCAGGACGTGAGGAGACGGACCGGCATCGTCGGGGGAGCCGACTCCCTGGCCGTCCACGGGGAGCGGGTCGCCTTCCTGGACCACGGCCGGATCGTCCACGGGGGGATGACGGGGAGTTCCGTGGAACGGAGGGACGTCGCCCTGCTCACGCGCCCGGAGGGCGGCCCCGTCGGCCGCCGCCGGGTCGCCTCCCGGGGAAGCAGGATCTACGTCGGATACGGCCCCCTCGTCGAGTGGGGCGTGTTCGACCTCGGCGGATGACGCCCGTGGACGCGGGCCGGGTCGGTGCGGTGGGGTGCGGTGCGGTGGCGGCGGGTGAGCCCGAGCGGCACGGGGGCCGACGCGCGTGCGTCGCGTCGTACGGCGTCCGTTCGTCACGGATCCCGCTCCCTCCTGCTCGGCGCCGCGGCTGCGGGTGTCGGCCGGAACCTTGCCACGGAGCCCCTCCCCAACCTGCTTCCCACCACGTGGGATTGCTTGTGAACGGAGTGTTTCCGACCTTGCCGGACCGCTGATTCGGCTCCCGCCATGTGGGAGCGTGGGAGCCCGATCACCCAGGGGGAGCGAACCCTATGACGACCGAGGCCGGCATCGTCCGACCCCCGGCGGGCGCCCAGGCGGTCCGCCGCGCACTGGACGTGCTGCACTGCTTCCACGACAACGGGCCCGATCTGAGCGCCTCCGACCTCGCGCGACGGCTCGGGCTCTCCACCTCCACGGCGCACCGGCTCGCCCGGACGCTGCTCGGCGCGGGCTTCCTCGAACAGGACGCCGGGACGGCCCGCTACCGGCTCGGCCCGGCGATGACGGAGCTGGGCCGCCTCTCGTACCACCAGCGGGGGCTGCACCTGGCCGCGCCCGAGCTGTCCGACCTCGCCGAACGGACGGGCGCGACGGCCGACTTGGCGCTGCGCAGCGGTCCGCACGTCGTGGTCGTGGCGGGCGGTTCGGTGACCCCGAAGGCGGGTCTGCGCAGGCCGCTGCACTCGACGGCGCCCGGGAAGGTGCTCCTCGCGTGGCCGAGGGCGGGCGGGGTCGGGCCGCGTTCCCTGCCGCCGCTGTACGCGTCCACCGAGCGGACCGCCGTCGAACCGGCCGTGCTCGCGGCCGAGTTGGAGCGCGTACGGGAGGCGGGGTACGCGCTCGACGACGGCGAGTCGGCCCACGGGGTCCGGACCGTGGCCGTGCCGGTCCTGGAGCGTGCGGGTCACGCGCGGTTCGCGCTCGCGCTCCGGGGAGCCCCCGCGCTGATCACGGACGAGCGGCTCGACCGGTACCTGGCGCAGGCGCGGGCGACGGCGCGCGCCCTGGAGGTGCTGCTGCTCGCCCCGGCGGAGCGGCGCGGCCTCGACGAAGGAGCGTGAGGGACGGGACGGGGCGGGCCGGGGCGGTGACGAGAAGCCCGCACGGTCGTGCGTTCAGTACGATGGAGGCATGAGCGGCAGCACCGGCGGTACGGGGACGAAGACGGACGGGCGCGTCGAGCGCGGCAACCAGACCCGGCGCCTCGTGCTCGGCCGGACGATGGACATCGCCTCGGTCGAGGGCCTCGACGGTCTGTCCCTGGGCCGGATCGCGACCGAGCTGAAGCTGAGCAAGAGCGGTGTCTTCGCCCTCTTCGGCTCCAAGGAGGAGCTCCAGCTCGCCACCGTCAGGGCCGCCGTCTCCGTCTTCTCCCACCGGGTCGTCACCCCCCTGCGGGACGTGCCGCCGGGGATCGTGCGGGTGCGCGAGCTGTGCGGGAACTGGCTCGCCTACTCCTCGGAGCGGGTCTTCGCGGGCGGCTGCTTCTTCTACGCGGTCTCCGCCGAGTTCGACGCCCGTACGGGTCCGGTTCACGACGCCGTCGCCGGGGCCCGCCACGACTGGGCCGCGTACGTGGAGCGGACGCTGTCGGAGGCGTGCGCCACCGGGGAACTCGTGGCGGACCTGGACGCGGAGCAGGTGGCCTTCGAGGTGATCGCCCTGATGGAGGCGGCCAACGCGCACTCGGTGCTGTTCGACGACCCCCGGGCGTACGACCGCGCCGAGCGGGGGATCACGGCGCGGCTGCGCGCCGTGGCCACGGACCGGGGCCGGGAGGCCCTGGACGCCGCGTAGCCCCCCCGGAACCCGACCACCGGTCCGACCGGCTCAGCCGGTCGCCACCCGCTCCCCCGGCGCCTCGGCCACCGGTGCCGTCACGAACTCCACGGCCTCGGCGACGACGTCCGGGTCCTTCAGGATGCGCCGATGGCCGAGGCCCCGGGTGACGACGAGCCGGGCGCGGTCGCCGTGGGCGCGCACGAGCCGGCGCGACTGGGAGGGGGACACCATGTCGTCCTCCTCGTCGTGGAGGAGCAGGACGGGCGCGCCGAGCGTTCCGGGCTCGCGGTCGGCCTCCAGCTGGTGCCAGAGGCCGGGCTCGCCGGGTGCGAGCCGGCGCTCGACGTGGTCGCGCAGGGCCCGGACCACCCGCTCGTCCACACCGAGGCGGCTCCGGAAGCCCGCCGTGAGGTACGTGAAGGAGCCGACCGGGCCGATACCGACGAAGCGGGCCGTGCGCACGCCGTCCCGCAGGGCGAAGAGGGAGGCGAGGGCGCCGAAGGAGTGGGCGACGACGGCGTCGAAGTCGCCGTGCCGGGCGTGCAGCCGCCGGATGATCTCCCGGTACTCGACGACGTTCGACGCCCGGCCCGGGGAGTCGCCGTGGCCGGGCGCGTCGAAGGCGACCGGGCTGTAGCCGCGCGCGACCAGCGCCTCCGCGAAGGCGGCGAGACGGGAGGCGCGCGAGGACCAGCCGTGGACGAGCAGGACGGGCCGCCGGCCGTCGCCCCAGGTGTAGGTGACGACGTCCTTGCCCCGGACGTGGAGGCGCCCGACGCGGGCGGCGGCCATGACCGCCAGTTCCTCGGGCTTCGGCCGGGCCCGGCCGAGCGGGCGGACGAAGAGGTGGAAGGCCAGACGACCGGCCGGGCCGGGGGCGACGCGGGCGGTGGCGTTCAGGAAGGTGCGGACGAGCGGAGCCATCGGATGCATGCCGGATCTCCTCGGTGACCTGGGCATGAAAAAATGCTAGCACGACCGTTCGTGTTGTTTCATGGGCGTGTTGTTCCGTGGCTGCGGTGTTCCACGGACCGGAGAACGGACGGAAGAAGGGGACGGGGAGCGGGGGCGCGAGCACATACCCCACCCACTGCGAAAGAGTCCGGGCCGACGAGTGAGATCCTTCACATTGCGCCGGGAGTCGATCAACCTCCTCGCGCCTCTCCCGGCCCCCGCGTCCGGCGCACACGCCGCCGATACGCAGAGAAGGTGCGCAAACCGCCGTCGGCCACGGGCCCCCGCACCTGCGGGAACGCCCCGTGGAAGATCGTCCCCCGCGGCCGGTCCGCTCCCCCGCCGCCGGCACGCCCCGCCGGCGCCGCTCCCGGCCGTCGCGGTCCTGCGACGACTCCGTGCCCGAACCCCCGATGCCATCCGGTACGTATGGGGGAGAGACTCTTCCGTACGCTTCCCGGACCCACTAGGACTGACCCGTGATCACCTCGCCCTCGCGCCTCGTCCCCGTTCCGATCCCCGACCGCGTGGCCGCGATGATCGGCGCCTGTCTGCCGCTGCACGTCCTCCAGGCCGAGGTCGACGCGGACTCCGCGGCGCGCGAGGTGTACCGGTTCCGGGGGCCGCTCTGCGCGGAGGACCGGGCGGACCGCGAGCACGCCCTCGCGGCGCTCGCGCGGGCCAACAAGATCCTCGCCAAGCACCACCCCGAGCTGCCCGTCACCCCCTGACGGAGCCCCGAGGGGCCCTAGGGGCCCGGGGGGCCCCGGCCGGTCCGTGACGGGGCGACACCTGTCCGGCCGTCCCCCGCATGCGTGGGGGCGGGGCCGGTGTGACGCTGCGAGGGTGACCACGACCAGCGACGCAGCGCCCGCGCCCCCGGCCGCCACCGAACCGCCCGTGCTCGACGGACGCCGCCGCAACATCGTCTTCGGCACGATCATGCTGGGCGTCCTCCTCGCCGCTCTCGACCAGACGATCGTCGGCACCGCCCTGCCCACGATCGTCGCGGACCTGGGCGGCGCCGCCCACATGTCGTGGGTGGTCACCTCGTACCTGCTCGCCGAGACCGTCGCGACCGTCCTCGTCGGCAAGTTCGGCGACCTCTTCGGCCGCAAGGTGATCTTCCAGGTCTCCGCCGTCGTCTTCATCACCGGCTCGTTCCTCTGCGGACTCGCCACCAACATGACGCTCCTCATCGTCTGGCGCGGCCTCCAGGGCATCGGCGCCGGCGGTCTGATGGTCACCTCGATGGCGCTCATCGCGGACGTGATCCCGCTGCGCGAACGCGGCAAGTACCAGGGCGCGATCGGGGCCGTGTTCGGCGTCTCCACCGTCATCGGACCGCTGCTCGGCGGCCTGTTCACCGATCATCTCAGCTGGCGCTGGGCGTTCTACGTCAACGTCCCCGTCGCGATCCTGGTCGTGGTCGCCGCCGCCCGTACGATCCCCTCCGTCCGCTCGGCGAGCAAGCCGGTCATCGACTACGCCGGGATCGCGCTCGTCGCCGCCGGCTCCAGCGCCCTGATCCTGGCCACGAGCTGGGGCGGGAACGAGTACGCCTGGGGCTCCGGCGTCATCGTCGGGCTCTTCGCGGGCGGGATCGTCGCCCTGGCCCTGTTCTGCCTGGTGGAGACCCGGGCGGCCGAACCGATGCTGCCCATGCGCCTCTTCGGGAACCCCGTCTTCACGGTCTGCTCCGTGCTCAGCTTCGTGGTCGGCTTCGCCATGCTCGGCGCGATGACCTTCCTGCCGACCTACCTCCAGTACGTCGACGGGGACTCGGCGACCGTCTCCGGCATCCGCACCCTGCCCATGGTCGTCGGTCTGCTCATCGCGTCGGTCTTCAGCGGCAACGTGGTCAGCAAGACCGGCCACTACCGGGTCTTCCCCATCGCCGGCTGCCTGGTGATGGGCGTCGGGCTCTATCTGCTCTCGCTGATGGAGCCGGGGACGAGCACCTGGCTCGCGTCCCTCTACATGTTCGTCCTCGGCGTCGGCATCGGCCTGTGCATGCAGGTCCTGACCATCGTCGTGCAGAACACCGTCGACTACGCCGACCTGGGCACCGCCACCTCGGGCGTCACCTTCTTCCGTACGCTCGGCAGCTCCTTCGGCACGGCGGTCTTCGGCACGATCTACGCCAACTCGCTGGGCCCCCACCTCGCGGCCGGGGTCGGACAGGCCTCCGCCGTCGCCGGAGGCCTCGGGCTCGATCCGGCCGCCGTCGGGCGGGCCGCGCAGAGCCCGGCCGGGGTGCACGGCCTGCCGGACGCGGTCGCGGAGCCGATCGTGGACGCCTATGCCGACACCCTCCACACCGTCTTCCTGTGGACCGTGCCCGTCGCCGCCGTCGGCTTCCTCGTGGCGCTCTTCCTCAAGCAGGTGAAGCTGCGGGACTCGGCGCGCGCCGCCGCCCCCGACATGGGCGAGGGCTTCGCCTCCCCCACCACGTCCGGCGACTCGGCCAAGCTCCTCGAACTGTCCGTCGGGCGGATCCTGCGCCGCACCGGCCCGGACGCGGTCCGGCGGATCGTCGACGCGTCCGACACCCGGCTCGACCCGGCGGGCGCGTGGGCGGTGATGCAGGTCGAGCTGTTCACCCGGACCGTCGGGCACGCGAGCCTCGGCCTGGTCGCGGCCGGGCGGCGGGTGCCGCCCGAGGTGCTCCTGCCGGTCTTCGACCGGATGATCGAGGAGGGCTTCCTCACCCGCGACGGCAATCTGTTCTCCCACACCCCGGCGGGGAAGCGGGAGGCGGACGTCATCACGCACGCGTGGGGGTCCTGGCTCGCCGACCGCGTCGAGCGGGAGCGCGGCCGGCCCAGCGGACCCGAGCTGCGGGTGGCGACGGACGCCATCGCGAAGAAGATCGTCGCGGAGGACCTGGCGAGCGGCATCCCGCGCTCGGGGTCGCGCGTGGTGGCGGGGGCCCGCTGAGGCCCGCCGGGCACGGGGGGCCCGCCGGGCACGGGGCCGCGCGGTGTCCGCCCGGCGAGCGGTCGCCCGGTGGCCGGCTACTCGGCGACGTCCCCGTCCACGTACACCCACGCCCCCTCGTGACGGGCGAAACGGCTGCGCTCGCTCAGCGCGCCCGGCTCGCCGCCGTGGACGTAGCGGGCCGTGAAGGCGACGGTGCCGTGCCGGTGGAAGGCGGTGCCCTCGGTGGTCCCCTCGACGTCCAGACCGGTCCAGCGGAGCCCGGGGTCGAAGTCGACCTCGCCCGGCCGTGTCTCCGGTGCCCAGGTGCGCAGCAGATAGGCCTCGTCGCGGACGACGAAGGCGCTGTAGCGGGAGCGCATCAGGAGCTCGGCGGTGGGCGCCGTGCCGCCCGTACCCGTGTGGAAGCGGCCGCAGCACGCGCCGTACGCGGCGCCGAGGCCGCAGGGGCAGGGCGTCTCCGGGGTGACGGCGGGGGCGGTGGGAGCGGCCGGGGCGGTGCGGGGGCGGACCTTGCGTCGGGACATGGCGCCATTGTCCCCCGGCCGCCGTCCCCGCCCGCTCCCCGGCCCGTGTGCGGAGGCTTCCGGCGGGAGCGCCCGAGTAGCGTACGGGCATGAAACTGACGATTCTCGGAGGCGGCGGATTCCGGGTGCCGCTGGTGTACGGCGCCCTGCTCGGCGACCACGCCGAGGGGCGGGTCACCCGGGTCACCCTCCACGACCTCGACGAGGGGCGGCTCTCCGCCGTCGCCCGGGTCCTCGCGGACCAGGCCGAGGGGGTGCCGGACGCGCCGGAGGTGACGGCGACGACGGACCTGGACGAGGCGCTGCGCGGGGCGGACTTCGTGTTCTCGGCGATCCGGGTCGGCGGTCTGGAGGGCAGGGCGGCGGACGAGCGGATCGCGCTGGCCGAAGGGGTGCTCGGGCAGGAGACGGTGGGGGCGGGCGGGATCGCGTACGGTCTGCGGACCGTGCCCGTCGCGACGCACATCGCCCGGCGGGTCGCGGAACTCGCCCCGGACGCCTGGGTCATCAACTTCACCAACCCGGCGGGCCTGGTCACGGAGGCGATGTCCCGGGTCCTCGGCGACCGGGTCGTCGGCATCTGCGACTCCCCCGTGGGCCTGGGCCGGCGGGTCGCCCGGATCCTGGGCGCGGACCCGGACGAGGCCTGGATCGACTACGTGGGCCTCAACCACCTGGGCTGGCTGCGGGGGCTGCGGATCGGCGGCCGGGACGAGCTGCCGCGGCTGCTCGCCGACGAGGAGGCGCTCGGCTCCTTCGAGGAGGGGAGGCTCTTCGGCCCGGAGTGGCTGCGCTCGCTCGGCGCGGTTCCCAACGAGTACCTGCACTACTACTACTTCAACCGGGAGGCGGTGCACGCCTACCGGACCGCCGAACGGACGCGCGGCGCGTACCTGCGCGACCAGCAGGGCGCCTTCTACGAGGAGATGGGCAAGCCGGACACGCCCGCCCTGGCCGCCTGGCACCGCACGCTCGCGGACCGGGAGGCCACCTACATGGCCGCCAACCGGGAGGCCGCCGGGGTCGGGGAGCGCGACGAGGAGGACCTGGAGTCGGGCGGCTACGAGAAGGTGGCGCTGGCCCTCATGCGGGCGGTCGCGCGCGACGAGCGGACGACGCTGATCCTCGACGTGCGCAACGGCACGACGCTCTCCGCGCTCGACGCGGACGCGGTGATCGAGGTGCCCTGCCTGGTCGACGCGAACGGCGCCCGGCCGGTGGCGGTGGCCCCGCTGCCGTACCACGCCGTCGGTCTGGTGACGTCCGTGAAGGCGGTGGAGCGGGAGGTGCTCGCGGCGGCGGAGAGCGGCTCCTGGGAGACGGCGGTCAAGGCCTTCGCGCTGCACCCGCTGGTGGACTCGGTCGCGGTGGCCCGCCGGCTCGTGGAGGGGTACACGGCGGCGCACCCGGGGCTCGCGTACCTGCGGCGCCGGACCGGCCGTACCGCGTGAGCGGTGCCGGGCCGCCGCCACCGGAGGGCGGACACGGGTCGGCCCCGTGGACCGGTGGGGTCCGCGGGGCCGCCGTTCGCGCCGTTCGTGAGGCGTCGGGTCAGGGCTTGCGGGCCACGCCGGCCCAGCCCGGGATGGGCTCGTCGCCCTGGACGGGGACGGGCTCGCCCAGCTCCGGGTGCCATTCGGCGGTGAGCGCGACGCCCGGCTCGACGAACTCCAGGCCGTCGAAGAACGCGGCCAGCTCGTCGCGCGAGCGGGGCCGCAGGGTCAGCCCGCGCGCCTTGTACAGGGCGGCCGCCTGCGCCGCTCCCTCGGGGTTGAAGTCCCCGGTGACGTGGGAGAGGACGAGGTAGCTGCCCGGCGCGAGCTTGTCGACGAGCTTGGAGACCAGGTCGTACGCGCCGTCCCCGTCCCCGACGAAGTGCAGCAGGGCGAGCATCGACAGGGCGATGGGTCGGTCGAAGTCAAGGACCTTCCCGGCCCTTTCGAGGATGAGGTCGGGCTCGCGGGCGTCCGCCTGGATGTACTCGGTGGCCCCCTGGGGGGTCGAGCGCAGCAGGGCGGCCGCGTGCGCGAGCACGATCGGGTCGTTGTCGCAGTAGACGACGCGGGACTCCGGCGCGGCCTCCTGCGCGATCTGGTGCAGGTTGGGCTCGGTCGGGATGCCCGTGCCGATGTCCAGGTACTGGCGGACGCCGTGGGCGCTGAGCCAGCGGATGGCGCGGTGCATGAAGGCCCGGTTGACGCGGGCCATGTCCCGGCCCCGGGCGTCGACGGTGAGGAGCTGACGGGCCATCGCCTCGTCGACCGGGTAGTTGTCCTTGCCGCCCAGGAACCAGTCGTACATGCGTGCCGGATGCGGCTTGCTGGTGTCGATGCGTATCTCGGTCCGCGGGACTGCGGGGTCCTGGGTCATCGGCTCTCCTGGTCGGGATGAACGAGTGGCGCTACAGCAAGAGTTACGCGACGGTAGGGGCGGGAAGGAAGGGCTGGGCGAGCAGAAAGTCGGCCTGACCGGATTTCGCTCCCCGGATGAAGGCCTCGATCTCTCCGTGGGTGTAGATGAGCGCCGGTCCCTCAGGGTCTGCGGACTGTCGCACGGCGACCCTGCCGTCGGCCAGTCTCATGGCCTCCACGCAGTTGCCCCCGTTCCCGCCGCTCCAGGGCTTGTGCCATCCCTCGGCACCGAGCTCCGCGGCGGGCATGCCGTTGTATATGCGATCCATTCACAGCTCCTTGCGGAGATTCCGGAGAATCTCCTTCGTGCGTTGTGCAGTCGCGGCCTGAGCCGCCATGCGGTCCATGACCTCGAGGTGGGACGCCACCTCGGGACGCGCGTCGAGGTAGACGGCGCCGGTCAGGTACTCGCTGTAGACCATGTCCGGGAGTTCGGGCACGGCGAAGCGGAAGAGGACGAACGGTCCGTAGGTGCCGGGGTGGTGGCCGGACGCGAACTCCGCGATCTGCAGGGTGACGTTCGGCAGCTCGGACGCTTCGAGCAGCCGGTCGAGCTGGTCGCGCATCACCTCGGGCCCGTCACCGACCGGTCGGCGGAACACCGTCTCGTCCATGATCACCCAGAACTTGGGGGCGTCGTCCCTCAGCAGCAGGGACTGGCGCTCCATCCGCAGGGCCACATGCCGCTCGGTGTCCTCTTCCCCGACGGCGTCGCTGCCGCCTCCGACCGCCCCGCTGCGCAGAATGGCACGGGCGTACTCCGCGGTCTGGAGCAGACCGGGGACGAACTGGGGCTCGTACGCCCGGATGAGGCTCGCGGCCCCCTCCAGGCTGACGTACATGGAGAACCAGCCGGGCAGCACGTCGTGGAACCGCTGCCACCAGCCGGGAAGGTTGGCCTCCTCGGTGAGGGCGACGAAGCCCTCGGCCTCGGAGTCCGTGATCCCGTACTCCTTGAGCAGGAGCTGGACGTAGGGGATCTTCAGCGCGACCTCGGCGGTCTCCATCCGCCGGACGGTGGCCGGGGCCACCCGGAGGATCTTCGCGGCCTCTTCCCGCTTCATGCCGGCCCGCTCGCGCAGGTCCTGCAACCGCTTTCCGAGGACGACCTGTCCCACCGTGGGGGCGGACCGCGGCTCGCTCACTCCCAGACCTCCCCGACGCGCTGTTTTCGACGAGTGTGCCACGAAGCCGGGCAGGAGAGAACACGGCACTCTGCAATTTTCAGAGTGCCACTTGCCAAGTGTCCGAGGCAGGAGGACAGTGGTCCGGTGAACCAGTACACGCTGCCGTCGTGCGCCCCCGCGCCCCGGCGCCGGCGCCGTACGGCAAGTCCTGCCTACTGTTGTGAGGAACCGGTCGTGGCTTCTGGTAACGCGCAGCCTTCAGGTCTCATGAGTCCCCGCGTCATGGCCCAGCGCCCACAGCCCCAGACCGATACCGGCGCCGTGCGGCGCTTCGCCTTCGAGCTCCCGGCCCTCACGGCATCGGTCTCGCGGGCCCGGCGCCTCGCGGAGGAACGGCTCATCATCTGGGGCTGCGGCCCCGGGATACGCGACACCGTCTCCCTGATCGTCTCGGAGCTGGTCACCAACGCCGTCGTGCACACCGCCAGCGGCCGGTTCGTCTGCGAGCTCCGCGAGGGCGAGGAGAAGCTGCGGATAGCGGTGCGGGACGAGGGCGGCCCGGCGGGGCCGCGGATCCGCGACTGCGGCGAGGACGAGCGCGGCCGGGGACTGATCATCGTCGACGCGCTGTGCAGCGCCTGGGGCGCCGAGCGCACCGGCCACGGCACGTCGCAGACCGTCTGGGCCGAGCTGGACCACGGCACGGGGGAAGCGTGCTGAGGTCGATGGCGGACCGCATGCTGCCGCGGGCCCGCCGCCACTCCGGGCTCGGCCTGGTCCCGGCCGCCGGCCGCCCCCTGGAACTCCGGCTCGAACGGGACGGCCGCCGCGCCCCGGACGCCCCCTCCCGCGGGGTCCCGGCGGACCCCGCCCGCTCCCGCCGGCCGGACGCCACCACCCGGCTCGCCGTCCCCGCCGACCTGCGCCCCGGACTCGGCCGCGACGCCGTCGGGGTCCCGGCCCGCTTCGGCTTCAAGATCCTCTCCCGGCTGCCCGCCAACGGCTGCGTCTACGCCGACGCCGACTGGTGGTGGTGGCTCGTCCCGGCCGGCTCCGACCTGGACCTGGTCTGGCCGCTGCCCGCCTGCTACGCCCCGGGCGCGGTCATCCCGGACCGCCGGCCCCGGCTGATCCACCACCCCGACGGCACCTCGCCCTATACGCCGCCGATCCCCCTGTACCTGCTGACCTGCCAGCTGACGGGCATCGCCCCGGCCTGGTCGGCGGCCTCGGTGCGCAGCGCGCTCTGACGCGCACGGGCCGTGAAGCCATAGGGTCGGGGGTCATGTTCACTCCGCAGGGCCCCACTCTCCGCGAACTGACCGTCCAGGCGCTCTCCTCGGTCGAGCACGGCTACGACCTGCTCGCGGGCAAGTTCGACGCGACCCCCTTCCGCACCTCCGACCGGCTCCTGGACGCGGTGGCCCGCACCCTGGAACCCCTGGGCCCGTTCGACTCCGGCCTCGACGTCTGCTGCGGCACCGGCGCGGGACTCGGCGTCCTCCGCGCGGTCGGCGCGGGCCGGGTGACGGGGGTCGACTTCAGTACGGGCATGCTGGCCGAGGCCCGCCGCGCCCATCCCGACGCCGACCTGGTCCGCGCCGACGCCCTGGACCTGCCCTTCGGACCCGTCTTCGACCTGGCGGTGAGCTTCGGCGCCTTCGGCCACTTCCTGCCGGAGGAGCAGCGCGTCCTCTTCGGCCGGGTCCACGCCTCCCTCCGCCCGGGCGGGGTCTTCGCCTTCCCCCTTCCGGCCCCGCCGCGCGTCGGCTCGCGCCCCTACTGGACCCTGTGGGGCTTCGACACGGCGATGCGGGTCAGGAACGCCCTCCGGCGCCCGCCCTTCGTCATGTACTACCGCACCTTCCGCCTCGCGGACGTCCGCGCCCGGCTGGAGGCGGCCGGCTTCGACGTCACCCACCTCCCGGTCGAGCCCCTGGGCCGCCGGAAGGACGGCAGCCCGGTGTGCCGACTGGTGGTGGCGCGGAAAAGCTGAGGGGCCGGGGCACGGCCGCATACGAGAAGTGCCGGTCGATGCGAGATCGACCGGCACTTCTTCCGTGTGTCCGAGGGGGGACTTGAACCCCCACGCCCGATAAAGGGCACTAGCACCTCAAGCTAGCGCGTCTGCCATTCCGCCACCCGGACCGGGTGTTTGTCGTTCCGGGGTTTCCCCCGCGGCGACAGAGATAACTCTACCAGGGGTTTCAGGCGTCTTTCACCAGCGTTTTCCGTGGTCAGTGGGGTGTGGCGGCCCCGTCGACCCCGCTCCGGTCCGAGTTGTCCGGACATGCGCGCGGTGGGTGCTTCCGCCCGTACGGAGAGTGGTACGGGGATGTGGGAGCCCGACGCCCCCCGACGCCGGCTCCGTGGGAGCCACCTTGGCGACCGTCCGCGGTCCAGGCCAATGCCGCGGGGGCAGTCCGTCAGGTCGGTCCGGGCGCTCCTTGCGAGGGCGACGGCGACCGGGGTCAGCGGACTCCGGTCAGACGGGCCGAGACCACCACGTTGTCCTCGTAGCCGCCCTTCTCCGTGAAGGCGCCGCCGCAGGTGATCAGGCGCAGCTCGGGCCGGCCGGAGTCGGCGTAGACCCGCCGGGCGGGGAAGCCCTCCTTGGGGACGGCCTCGACCCCGTACACGGTGAAGACGGCGGTCCTGCCGTCGCGGCGGAGGACCTCGACGCGGCTGCCCCTGCCGACGGCGCCGAGGTCGTAGAAGACGGCCGGTCCCGCCGGGGTGTCGACGTGGCCGACGACGACGGCGGTGCCGCGCTCGCCGGGGGTGACCGCCCCGGTGAACCAGCCCGCGAGCCGGTCGTCCTCCGGCGGCGGGGCCTCGATCCAGCCGTCGGCGTCGAGGCCGACCCGCGTGACGGGCGCGTCGACGCGGACGGCCGGGACGCGGACGCGGACCGGGGGCGAGGCGGGCAGCGGGCCGGGTACGGACGCGGGGGCGAGGACGGCGGCTTCGGCGCGGGCGGCGCCGGGGGCGGCCGCGGCCGGGGGCTGCGGCGGTCCCGCCGCCCGCAGCTCCTCCGCACCGCCGCGCACGAGGTGCACCCCCACGAGGAGGACGACCGCGACGACGCCCCAGGCGCCGTGCCGGCCCGTACCGTCCGCTCGCCCCACGTCCGTTCTCCTCCACGACGGTCGCGCATGGCGCCCCTCCGCCCCGGTCCTCGTCACACCGGGGCGGAGGGGCCGTTCGGGCCCCCTTCTTCGGTACCGGCCGTCAGAGGCGGCCGTCGGCGGGGCGGCGGCGGGTCAGGACGACGGCGGAGCCGAGCGCGCCGACGATGAGCAGGACGCCCGTCACCACCTCGGCCGTGCCGAGCCCGCCGGTCTCCGCGCCGGAGGCGGCGGTCCCGTAACCGGCCTTCACGCCCTTCTGGGCGCCGGTGTGGGTGTCGGGGTGGGTATTGCCGCCGGAGTCGTGCCCGCCGGTGCCTCCGGCCTCGGTGGGGTCGACGGGTTCGACGGGTTCGACGGGTTCGACGGGTTCGACGGGTTCGACGGGAAGAGCGGGGTCGGCGGGGTCGGCGTCGTGTTGCCGGGTGCCGCCCCCGGCGACGGTCAGGGTGGTGGTGCCGCGTTCGCCCTTGCAGTCGAAGGTGATCTCGTACTGGGCGCCCGCCCTGGCCCCGGCGTCCACGGTCGCGGTGCCCGGGCGGCCCTCTTCGAGGGTCACGGTGTCGAACACGCCGGAGGTGACCGTCACGGACGGCTCCTCGCACCCCTCGGACGTGAGGGTGACGGTGCCGCCGGGGGCCACCGTCGCCGGGGTGGCGGAGAAGCCGAACGACGTGATGGTGCCGTCGTCCTCGACCGCCAGGGCCGCCGGGCCCGCCGTCATCACGGCGGCGGCGCCGAGCAGGGCGGCGGAAGCGGCACCACGTATCGCACGCATGACGTTCCTCCAGATCGCGGGAGGGCCCGGACGCGGAGCGGTTCCGCCTCCGGAAACACGACCCTCACCGCGTTCGAAGCTAGGTCCGCCTCCGGCCCGCCGCCACCGGGCTCCGCCGAACGGGGCACGCGCCCCGGAGCGCCGTTCGCGGGATCCGCTACGGGACCCGGATCACCTGGCCCGCGTACGAGAGGTTGCCGCCGAAGCCGAAGAGCAGGACCGGGGCCCCGGAGGGCAGCTCGCCGCGCTCGACCAGCTTGGACAGGGCCAGCGGGATGGAGGCGGCGGAGGTGTTGCCGGAGTCGACGACGTCCCGGGCCACGACCGCGTTGACGGCGCCGATCTTCGCGGCGAGCGGCTCGATGATGCGCAGGTTGGCCTGGTGCAGGACCACGCCCGCGAGCTCCTCGGGGGTGACGCCGGAGCGCTCGCAGGTCTTGCGGGCGAGGGCGGGGAGCTGCTGGGTGGCCCAGCGGTAGACGCTCTGGCCCTCCTGGGCGAAGCGGGGCGGGGTGCCCTCGATGCGGACGGCGTGGCCCATCTCCGGGACCGAGCCCCACAGGACGGGGCCGATGCCCGTGGCGGGCCCGTCCTCGTCCCCGCCGTCGGTGGGCTCGACGGCCTCGACGATCGCGGCGCCCGCGCCGTCGCCGACGAGGACGCAGGTGGTGCGGTCCGCCCAGTCGGTCACCTCGGTCATCTTGTCGGCGCCGATCACCAGGACGCGGCGGGCGCCGCCCGCCCGTACGGCGTGGTCGGCGGTGGCCAGGGCGTGGGTGAAGCCGGCGCAGACCACGTTGAGGTCGAGGGTGGCGGGCCCGGTCATGCCGAGGCGGGCGGCGACGCGGGCGGCCGTGTTCGGCGAGCGGTCGATCGCGGTGGAGGTGGCGACGAGGACCATGTCGACGTCGTCGGGGACGAGGCCGGCGGCGGCCAGGGCCTTGCCCGCGGCGTGCGCGGCGAGTTCGTCCACGGGCTCGTCGGGACCCGCGACGTGCCGGGTGCGGATGCCGACCCGGCTGGTGATCCACGCGTCGTCGGTGTCGACGAGTTCGGCGAGGTCGTGGTTGGTCAGCACCTTGGCGGGCTGGTAGTGCCCGAGCGCGGCAATGCGAGTGCCCGTCATGCTCAGGGTCCCCCTAGGTGGTTCGTTCGTCCGGCAGGACCACCCAGTCTTGCCAGCGACTGACGGGTAACCGGTGGCGTGAACCACCAACGTTCACCCGTACCGCTTGGCCGACCGTGACAAGGGCCCGTGGGGGGCACGGCTCGCGTCGCACCGCGCCCCCCACGGGTTTCCGTACGGGTTCCGTACGGGTTCCGTACGGGTTCCGTACGGGTTCCGCACGGGCCCGGGCGCGGCTCAGTTCTTCGGCGGGTCGACCAGGTGGAGGGCCAGGGTCGCCGGGAGCGGGGCGATGCCGGGGCCGCCGGCCTCCGCCCAGGCGAGGATGTCGTCGAGGCAGTCGTCGTCCAGGGTGAAGCCGACCCACGCGGCCCGTCCGCCGCGCCGCCGGCCCTCGGTGGAGGGCTGCACCACGACGATGTTGGCCTGGGCGCAGGGACCGAGGCAGTCGCTGGTGCGGACGGCCAGCCGGCCGCCGGAGGCCGCGGCGGCCTCGCGGAGTCGGGCGAGCTGGGCCTCGTGGTCGGTGCCGGGGTTCTTGCGGGCGTCGCCGCAGCAGCAGCCCCGGCAGACGACGAGGGAGCAGGGGCGGGCTCCGTACCGTATCGGCACCGGGGTCACTCCGGGCCGTCCAGGGTGATCGCGGCGACGGGGGCGACCGTGCCGAGGCGGGGGAAGTCGAGGGCGACGGAGGCGCGGTGCTCGTCGGCGGTGAGGGCGGACATGGCGTCCTCGGCGAAGACGAGGTCGTAGCCGAGGTCGCAGGCGGCGCGGGCGGTGGACTCGACGCCGAGGTTGGTGGCGATGCCGCCCAGGACGAGGGTGGTGGCGCCGAGGCCGGAGAGCAGTTCGTGGAGGCCGGTGTCCTGGAAGCCGCCGATGGTGCGCTTGACGACGACCGGGTCGCCGTCCCGGACGAGGTCGGGGACGAGTTCGCTGCCGGGTGGCTGGGCGGCGGTGTTCGGGCGCTCGACGCGGAGGTGGACGACGGGCGCGCCGGCGTCCCGGAACGTGTCGGCGAGCCGGGCGGAGGCGGCGAGGACGTCGCTGCCGGGGCGGGGGGCGAGGGGCAGTGCGACGATGCGCTCCATGAGGTCGACGAGGACGAGCGCGGTGCGGCCGGGATCGAGTGCGGGCATGGAAGCACCGTAGCGTCCCCGATGATCACCGGGGACGGCTCGGGGGTGTGATCCGGCCCCGGCCCCGGTCGGCCGGACGGGCCCTACGGGACCCGCTCGGCGGGGAGGGGGCGGACGGGGGGCTCCGGGGTGGCCGCCTCCCCGTCCCGGGCGCGGCGTTTCGCGACGACCGCGCAGACCATCAGCTGCATCTGGTGGAAGAGCATCAGCGGGAGGACGGCCAGGGAGGCCTGGGGGCCGAAGAGGACGCTGGCCATCGGGAGTCCGGCCGCCAGGCTCTTCTTCGAGCCGGCGAACTGGATCGCGATCCGGTCGGCCCGGTCGAAGCCGAGGCGCCCGGCCCCGTACCAGGTCGCCGTCAGCATCACCGCGAGCAGGACGGCCTCGACGGCGAGCAGCAGGCCGAGCCGGGCGGGGGTCACCAGGTGCCAGACGCCGGCGACCACGCCCTGGCTGAAGGCGGTGTAGACGACGAGCAGGATCGAGCACCGGTCCACGTGTCCGAGGACCTTCTTGCGGCGGACCAGGAAGCCGCCGACCCGGCGGCGCAGGAACTGGCCCGCGAGGAACGGCACGAGGAGCTGGAGGACGATCCTCAGGATCCCGTCGGCGGAGAGGCCGCCCGTACCGCCGCCGAGGAGCGCCGCCGCGAGCAGCGGCGTCAGGACGATGCCGGCGAGCGAGGAGAACGAGCCGGCGCAGATCGCGGCGGGCACGTTGCCGCGGGCGATGGAGGTGAAGGCGATGGAGGACTGGATGGTGGACGGCACCAGGCAGAGGAAGAGCAGCCCGCTGTAGAGCTGGGGCGTGAGCACGGCGGGGACGAGTCCGCGCGCGGCGAGGCCGAGGAGCGGGAAGAGCAGGAAGGTGCAGCCGAGGACGGTGAGGTGGAGCCGCCAGTGCCTCAGGCCGTCGAGGGCCTCGCGGGTGGAGAGCCGGGCCCCGTAGAGGAAGAAGAGGAGGGCCACGGCCCCGGTCGAGGCCCCTTCCACGACGGTCGCGGCGGTCCCGGAGGCGGGCAGGAGCGCGGCGAGGACGACCGTGCCGAGCAGCGCCAGGACGTACCCGTCGACGGGCGGCCGGGAGAGGAGGCGGAGGGCGCGGCCGGTGGTACGGGGGGTCATGGGCTCCACTGTCTGTGCGCTGCGGCGGACGGGGCGCGGGTACGCGTGCGGATGCGGGCGCGTACGCGTACGGGCGCGTCCATCCTGCTCCACGGCCCGGTGATCGGGAATCCCGTACAGCGCTCTGACTGTCATCGCGCATCGCGATAACCTCGGCCCGTGTACGAGCCCACCCAGCTGCGCACCTTCCTCGCCGTGGCCCAGACGCTGAGCTTCACGCGGGCCGCGGACCGGCTCGGGCTGCGCCAGTCGACCGTCAGCCAGCACGTGCGGCGCCTGGAGTCGGCGACCGGGCGGCCGCTCTTCACCCGGGACACGCACCGCGTGGAGCTGACCGAGGACGGCGAGGCGATGCTCGGCTTCGCGCGGACGATCCTCCAGGCGCACGAGCGGGCGGCGGCGTTCTTCGGCGGGACGCGGCTGCGCGGGCGGCTGCGGTTCGGGGCGTCGGAGGACTTCGTGACGACCCGGCTGCCGGAGATCCTGGAGTCCTTCCGGCGCGCGCACCCCGAGGTCGACCTGGAGCTGACGGTCGGGCTCTCGGGGACGCTCCAGGCCCGGCTGGCGGCCGGCCGGCTCGATCTGATCCTGGCCAAGCGGCGGGGCACGGAGAGCGGGGGCCGGCTGGTCTGGGAGGACTCCCTGGTCTGGATCGGCTCGCCGGGGCTGCGGCTCGAACCGGACCGGCCGGTGCCGCTCATCCTGTACCCGCCGCCGGGGATCACCCGGGCGCGCGCCCTGGAGGCCCTGGAGGCGCAGGGCCGGGCGTGGCGGATCGCCTGTACGAGTTCCAGTCTGAGCGCGAACGTGGCGGCGGCCCGGGCGGGGCTCGGGGTGATGGCGCACACCCGCGGCCTGGTGCCGCCGGGGCTCGTGCCGGTGCCGGCCCGGGCGGGTCTCCCGGACCTCGGCGAGGTGGGCTTCGTGCTGCGGAAGGGGCGCCGGGGCGGGGAGACGCAGGAGGCGGCCGACGCGCTCGCGGAGGCGATCCTGGCGGGCGGCGACCGGCTGCACCGCCCCCGCTGACGGTGCCGCCGGTTCCGTGCGGGCGCGCCGCGCGAGCGGTCCGCCGTGGGCGGCCCGTACAGATTCCGTGGAGATTGGCGCCCGGCGGGCGTACCGTCCGGTACGCAATCCCCCCACCGGACCTCCGACTTGACCCCTCCACCCATTCTGACCTGTGCGAACGGTGGATGTCCCGGCTTGGTGAAGGTCCTCCCGCCGGGCAGGCGGGTGGGGTACCGTCGCCCGCGCCGTACGGAGAGCGACCAACGGGCTTTTCCAGCCATCGAGCCGTCGAGGAGCAGGTCAGTGCGCGAGTTCACCGTGCCGCCCGTCGAGGCGGCGCCTCAGGTGGGTGGTCTGGCGGACGCCGTGTTCGCGCACGCCCTGGCCGACCCGGACAGGGTCGCTTTCGGCCGCAAGGGCCCGGACGGGGAGTGGCGGGACGTGACGGCGGCCCGGTTCCGGGACGAGGTCGTGGGCCTCGCGAAGGGGCTGGTCGCGGAGGGCGTGCGGTTCGGCGACCGGGTCGCGATCATGGCCCGCACCCGGTACGAGTGGACGCTCTTCGACTTCGCCCTGTGGACGCTGGGCGCGCAGCCCGTGCCGGTCTACCCCACCTCCTCCGCCGACCAGGTCCTCTGGATGCTGCACGACGCCGAGGTCACGGCGTGCGTGGTGGAGCACGAGGACCACGCCATGACGATCGGCTCGGTGATCGACCGGCTGCCCCTGCTGCGGCGGCTGTGGCAGCTGGACGCGGGCGCGGTGGCGGAGGTGACGGCGGCGGGGGCCGGCATCGACGAGGAGGTCGTGCACCGGCACCGGCGGGCGGTGACCCCCGAGACGGTGGCGACGGTCGTCTACACGTCGGGGACGACCGGCCGGCCCAAGGGCTGCGTGATCACCCACTCCCACCTCATGTTCGAGACGGACATGGTGACGGGCCGCTGGGAGCCGGTGTTCCGCTCCCGGCCGGGGGAACAGGCCTCGACGCTGCTGTTCCTGCCGCTGGCCCACGTCTTCGGGCGGATGGTGGAGGTCGCGGCGGTCCGGGGCGGGGTGAAGCTGGGGCACCAGCCCGTGATGGCGGCGGCCGACCTGCTCCCCGACCTGGCGGCCTTCCGGCCGAGTTTCGTCCTGGCCGTGCCGTACGTCTTCGAGAAGGTCTTCCACGCGGCCCGGCGCAGGGTGGAGAGCGAGGGCAGGGCGGGCCCCTTCGACAAGGCGGTGGAGGTGGCGGTGGCGTACGCGGAGGCGCTGGAGCAGAAGGCGTTCGGGCGCGGGCCGGGACCGTCGGCGGCGCTGCGCGTGCAGCACCGGTTCTTCGAGAGGACGGTGTACGGGAAGGTCCGCGGGGCCCTGGGCGGGCGGGTCCGGCACGCGATGTCGGGCGGTTCGGCCATGGACCGCCGGCTGGGCCTCTTCTTCGCGGGGGCGGGGGTCACGGTCTTCGAGGGGTACGGGCTCACCGAGTCCTCGGCGGCCGCCACGGCGAATCCGCCGGAGCGGATCAAGTACGGCACGGTCGGGCAGCCGGTGCCGGGGACGACCGTGCACATCGCGGAGGACGGGGAGGTGTGGCTGCGCGGCGGCCAGGTCTTCTCCGGCTACCTCAACGACCCGGAGGCGACCGCCGCCGTCCTCGACGACGGCTGGCTGGCCACCGGGGACATCGGCAGCCTCGACGAGGACGGCTATCTGACGATCACCGGGCGGAAGAAGGAGATCCTGGTGACCTCGGGCGGCAAGAGCGTCTCCCCCGGGGCCCTGGAGGAGCGGGTGCGGGCGCATCCGCTGATCGCCCAGTGCATCGTCGTCGGCGACGACCGGCCGTACGTCGCGGCCCTGGTGACGCTCGACCGGGAGGCGGTGGAGCACTGGCTCGCGATCCAGGGGCGGCCGCCGCTCTCCCCGGCCGAGCTGGTGCGCGACCCTGCCCTGGAGACGGAGATCCGGCGGGGCGTGGTCGCGGCGAACACGCTGGTCTCGCAGGCCGAGTCGATCCGGACCTTCCGCATCCTGGCGCACCCCTTCAGCGAGGAGCACGGGCTGCTCACCCCCTCCCTGAAGCTGAAGCGGAGGGCGATCGAGCGGGCGTACGCGACGGAGGTCGCGGCGCTGTACGGCTGAGGCGGGACCCCGGACGACCGGAACGCGCGTCGCGGAATGCGGGACGGCCCGTGATCGTTGACGCTGGGAGTACCCCGTACGACCACACGACGTAAGGATCTCCCTCACGTGAGCACGGACAGCAAGGTTCCCCAGGTCACCCTGAACAACGGCGTGTCGATGCCGCAGCTGGGCTTCGGCGTCTGGCAGGTGCCGGACGCCGAGGCGGAGAAGGCCGTGGCGACCGCCCTGGAGGCCGGCTACCGCTCGATCGACACCGCCGCGATCTACGAGAACGAGCGGGGCACCGGCCGCGCCGTCACCGCGTCCGGGATCGCCCGCGAGGACCTGTTCGTCACCACCAAGCTGTGGAACAGCGAGCAGGGTCACGACGCGACGCTGCGCGCCTTCGACGCCTCCCTCGACAAGCTGGGCCTCGACCACGTCGACCTGTACCTGATCCACTGGCCGGTGCCGGAGAAGGACGCGTACGTCGACACGTACCGGGCGTTCGAGAAGATCCTCGCGGACGGGCGCGCCAGGGCGATCGGCGTGTCGAACTTCCTCCCGGAGCACCTGGAGCGGCTGATCGGCGAGACGTCGGTCGTGCCCGCCGTCAATCAGATCGAGCTGCACCCGCAGCTCTCCCAGCGGGCCTCGCGCGAGGCGCACGCCCGGTACGGCATCGCGACCGAGGCGTGGTCGCCGCTCGGCCAGGGCAGGGGACTCCTGGAGGTCCCGGCGATCGTCGCGATCGCGCAGAAGCACGGCCGGACCCCGGCCCAGGTGGTGCTGCGCTGGCACCTCCAGCTGGGGAACGTGGTGATCCCCAAGTCGGTCACCCCCTCGCGCATCCGCGAGAACATCGACGTCTTCGGCTTCGAGCTGGACGACGAGGACCTGGCCGGGATCGCCGCCCTCGACGAGAACCGCCGCCTCGGCCCGGACCCGGCGGAGTTCAACGTCGGCGCCTGACCGTCCGTACGGAGGACACCGGGGGCGCCGGGGCCGTGTCGACGGCCCCGGCGCCCCCGGTGCGTAGGGCGGGGCGGGGGTCGGCTCAGCGGGCGCCGTGGCCGGGGGCGATCCGCTCGACGCGTTCGGCGAGTTCGAAGTCCTTCTCGGTGAGGGCGCCGCCCGCCGAGTGGGTGTGGACGGAGAGGGCGACGGAGTCGTAGCCGAGCGTCAGGTCGGAGTGGTGGTCCAGCTCCTGCTGGATCCGCGCCACGTGGACGACGAGGGCGGTCGCCGCGAAGTGGTCGCCGAGCCGGTAGGCGCGGGTGAGGCGGTCGCCTTCGACGGACCAGCCGGGGAGTTCCCTCAGACGGTCCTCGATCTCCTTCTGGGACAGCGGTTCCGTGGGCACGGCGGTGCTCCCTCCGGTGGGGTGGCGGGCGGGCGGTGGTGAAGGTGCGCGGGGGTTCCCGGGAAAGGTACCCGGCCCGCCCCTCTGGGATACCGTCTGGCCATGACGACCGTCGTGAACGACACGGGAGTGGGGCCGCTGCTGCGCGGATGGCGGGAGCGGCGCCGGTTGAGCCAGTTGGAACTGGCGCTGCGGGCGGGCTCGTCGGCGCGGCACATCTCGTTCGTGGAGACGGGGCGCTCCCGGCCGAGCGAGGAGATGGTCCTGCGGCTCGCCGAACACCTGGAGGTGCCGGTGCGGGAGCGGAACGCGCTGCTGCTGTCCGCCGGTTACGCCCCCCGGTACGCGGAGACGCCGCTCGACGCCCCGCGCCTGGAGGCGCTCCGGGAGGGCGTCGAGCGGCTGCTGCGGGGGTACGAGCCGTATCCGGCGCTCGTGGTGGACGGCTCGTACACGGTGGTGGCGGCCAACCGGGGCGTCGGGCTGCTGCTCGGCGGGCTGCCCGAGCACCTGCTGACCCCGCCGCTGAACACGATGCGGATCGCCCTGCACCCGGAGGGGCTGGCGTCCCGGATCAGGAACCTGCGGGAGTGGCGGGCCCATCTGCTGGCCCAGATGGAGCGTCAGATCGGGCTCGTCCGTTCGGAGTCGCTGCGCGCGCTGTACGAGGAGGTGGCGGCCTATCCGCCGCCCGCCGGCGCGGGGAGCGGGCCGGAGGAGGCGGAGGAGGAGTCGTATCCGTACTTCGCGCTGCCGATGCGGATCGAGCACGACGGGCGGGTGCTGTCGTTCGTGTCGTCGATCTCGACGTTCAACACCCCGATGGACGTGACGGTCGCCGAGCTGGCCATCGAGACGCTGATCCCGGCCGATCCGGAGACGGCCGCGTACCTGCGGTCGCTCGCGGAGGCGCCTTCTAGCGGCTGACGGCCCGCAGCGCGGTCCACTGGAGCACCGCGAACCCGGCGACGGTGACCGCCTGGAGCGGTGTCCACACCAGGCCGGCGGTGGTCGGCTCCAGCCGGGTGAGCAGGGCGACGAGGCTCAGGGCGGCCCACAGCAGGTTCGCGTCGACGACGAGCTTCACGGCGGGTGCCGGGGGCTGCGGGCGGCTCGCGAGCCAGGCGACCCCGGCGGCGAACACGCTCAGGAACAGGCCGAGTTCGAACAGCAGGTCCGCGTCGATCCCGAGGAGTTCGCCGAGGGGCCGGGAGGCGGCGGCATAGGCGACGCCGTTGGCCCCGGTGACGACGGCGTCGAGGGCGAGGAAGCGGCGCAGCGCCGTGTGGGGGCGGGTGGTGCGGGCGAGTCCGGCGAGCAGGGCCTGGGACATGGCGGATCACCTTCCGGGAGGCGTTCGTGCTGGTGGTGGGCCCGGAGCCCGGACGGAGTGCGCCGCCCGGGTTCCGGTGTCCACGAGCATGCCGGGCGGCGGGGGGCGGGTCGATGACGCGGGAGGTAATGCCGGGGGGCCGGGGGCTCCGGATCGGATCCCCCTTGAGCCCCGGGTCCCCCCGGACTCAGCGGACGGGTTCGTTCCGGGACGTGGGCGGTTCCGGGGCGGGGGCGGGTGCCGGTTCCGGGGCGGCGGCCGGAGCGCCGGTCTCGGGTGCGGCGCGGTCGGCACGCCGGGTACGGGAGGCCTCGGCGCGCAGCAGGGCGTGGAGGACGGCGAACGGGTCGACGGGCATGGCGGAGCTCCTCGCGGTGCGAAGGGTGATGTCGGAGGTACTGCCGGGAGGCGAGGGCCTCTCAGCAGCGCATCACCACGCACCGGAGCGGATCCCCGCGCGGAGCGGGTACGGAGGAGGGGACCGGGTTCCGGCGGCGGTCCCGGCGCCCGTGGGGCCCGCGCCGGGGTCCGGCGGGACGCGGGCGCGCGCGGCGCCGTCCCGTACGGGCGGGGAGCGCGGCCTCGGTGGCGGCCTGGTCGTGGGTCTCGCCGCCCGGGTCGGAGGCCGGGGCGGCGGCCGCGCGGGGCTGGGCGGCCCCGGGGAGCAGGGCCGCGGTCCCGGTCCCGAGCAGGGCGGCCAGGACGAGGAGGAGGACGACGAGCCGGCGGTGCCCGTCCGGGCGTGTCCGGCGCCCCGCGGGGGCGGCGGGCGCTGCGGACGGCTCGGGCGCGGGGCTCACGAAGATGCGTACTGCCCCGCCGCGGCCCCGGCGCGGCGCATCGGGCCCGAGATCCGCCCGGCCGGCCTAGGGCGTGTGTCGAAAGTCCCGTCTGCCCGAAGGGCAGGCCCGGCGGTGTCCGGTGCGTGCGATCGCAAGGCGGAGGGTCGCCCCGATACTGGTTGTACCGGGGCGACCCCGACGACGCGGCGAGCGTGCGTGCCGGGCGCCGCCGGGCAGGCGGGACTTTCGACACACGCCCTAGGGCCTGTCCGGTGGGTCAGGGTCGGGTAGGACGCGGCGTCTGGTGCATGGGGTCTCCCCAGGCCCGCAAGGGCCTGGGGGAAGCATCGCAAGGCGCCGGAGCGGCTCGATAGCGGAGCTGTCGGGACGTTTCGGCAACGCGGCGAGGTGCCGTGCCGGATGCCGCGGCCCCGGCCATGATCCACCGGACAGGCCCCAGGGGGTGCCTCGTCGATCACGCCGGATCGGGCAGCGGCGTCGGGCTCCGGGATTCACCGCCCGGCGGTCACGTCCCGGACGGGTCGTCGGCGGCCGCCGCGCGGTGTTCGCGGGCCGCCCTCCAGGCGTACACGAGGACGCCGGCGAAGAGGAAGAGGACGCCCTGGTAGACGGCGGCGTGGCCGGAGCCGGCGACCAGCCAGAGGGAGAAGCCGAAGGCGGCGAGGGTGAGGACGGCGTCGCGGACCAGACGGGGCCGGTTGACCCGGTCGGACCGCCCGGAGAGCAGGAAGTAGAGCTGCGCGGCGGTGGAGAGCAGGTAGGGCACGGTGGCGGTGAAGGTGGTGACGAGGACGAGGGTCTCGAAGACGCCGCCGGTGCCGGCCGTGTAGTTGTAGACGGTCAGGAGCGAGGCGAGGACGGCGGTCACGAGGACTCCGGCGGTCGGGACGCCGCGCCGCTTCCGGGCGAAGACCTTCGGGAAGAGTCCGTCGCGGGCCGCGGCGTACGGGGTCTGGGCGCTGAGCAGCGTCCAGCCGTTGAGGGCGCCGACCATGGAGACGAGGGCCATGCAGGCGACGGCGCTGCCGCCCCAGGAGCCGCCGAACACGAGGTTGACGGAGTCCGTGAAGGGGGCGGTGGAGGCGACCAGCCGCTCGTGCGGGACGGTGCCGAAGACGGACAGGGTGGTGAGGAGGTAGAGCGCGGCGGCGGCGAGGGTGCCGAGGACCGTGGCGCGGCCGACGTTGCGGCGCGGGTCGCGGACCTCGCCCGCGCTGACGGCGGCCGACTCGACGCCGAGGTAGCTGAAGAGCAGGATCGCGGCGGAGGCGGAGACGGCTCCGAGGGCGCCGTCCCCGCTCGCCCGGAAGGGGCCGAGGTTGGCGCTGTCGAAGGAGAGGAGGCCGCCGACGGCGACGAGGAGCAGCGGCAGGAACTTGAGCACGGTCGCCACGAGTTGGACGGCGCCCACGTAGCGGGTGCCGGCGAGGTTGGCGAGGGCCGGGAGCCACTGGAGGAGGAGCGCGGCGGCGATGGTGGCGGGCTTCGAGCCGTGGAGGGGGACCAGGACGTCGAGGTAGCCGACGGCGGCGACGGCGAGGGCGGCGTTGGAGACCCAGGTGGTGATCCAGTACGACCAGGCCGTCAGGAATCCGGCGAAGTCGCCGAAGGCCTCGCGGGCGTACACGTAGGGTCCGCCGGTCCTGGGGAGGCGGTGGGCGAGGCGGCCGAAGACGAGGGCGAGGGTGATCGCGCCGAGGGTGAGGACGCCGAAGGCGACCAGGCTGATGGTGCCGTAGGGAGCGACGGAGGCGGGGAGCAGGAAGATCCCGCCGCCGATGATGTTGCCCATGACCAGGGCGGTCGCGACCGGGAGGCCGAAACGCCGGGTGTGCTTGTCCGCGGGCGCGGCGCCGGTTCCGGGGGCGGAAGCGGTGCCGGGGGCGGGGACGGGGCTCGCCCCGGAGGCGGGGGCGGGACCGGTACCGGGGCCGGTCCGGGGTGGCCGCTGCGGAGTGGTGGGGGCCGTGCTCATGGGGGTGGTGCGCCTTCCGTCGTACAGATCCCGGACATGGTCCGGTAACGACGAACACGTGTCCAAATCAGCGCTTTTCGTCCTGTACGACCGGGTCACCAACCGGAAGATGTGGTTCCGATCGGTCCGGGAACGGCGAAATCTCCACCGGAACCTGTGGCCCCGAGGCCTCCCGCAGCCAGCGGCGCAGCACCCGGTGCACCTGCTCGGCTCCGACCAGCTCCTCCCCCTCCCCGACCGGCGGCGAGAGGTCCGGGGGCGACAGCAGGAAGGCTTCCGACTGCTCGCCGCCGAGGCCGCCGTGCGAGCCGATCTGCTCCTCGAAGGCGTGCACGGCGCCGGTCGCGGGGTCGTACATGGAGTTGACCATGATGTCCGCGACGTGCGGGAAGCCGTCCGTGCGCCGCACGGCCCGCGCCGCGCCCGGTCCGAACACGGCCAGCGGCCCGTCGTCGGTCAGGTCGGCGACCGGGACCTCGGTCCCGTCGCCGGCCAGGACCACCGAGCCGTGCTCGGCGCTCGCCACGAGGAGGAAGCCGACGCCCGGATGGTGGGCGAGGGTGCGGAGCAGGGCCGGGTGGCGCCGGTCCATCTCCTCCCGGGTCATCCGGTGCGGCACGTCGGGGAAGGAGACGAGACCGAGGTTGCCGGAGGCGAGGACCACCGGTTCGGAGGGCTTGGCGGGCAGCTCCCGCGCCGTCTCGTCGCTCTCGTCGACCGGCCGGTGCAGCGCGCTGCGCAGCGCGTCCCTGGCCGCGTCCCGCGCCTCCGAACCGCTGCGGGTGCGCCGCACCCGGCGCGGCACGGGCAGCCCGCACCCGGCCCTGACCAGGTCCTTGAGCGTCAGGCCGTACACCGACTCGAAGGTGTCGCCGGGGCTCTGCCCGTGGTCGGAGAGGAGCACGATCCGGTACGGGCGCGGGGCGTGCTCGGCGACGTCCGCGATCAGCGCGACCGCGCGGTCGAGGCTGCGCAGGACCTGGCGGGCGTCCCGGCCGTGCGGGCCGGAGTGGTGGGCCACCTCGTCGTACGCCACGAGGTCGGCGTAGACGGCGGTCCGGCCCGCCAGCATGTCCCCCATCACGGCCGCGACCACCACGTCCCGCTCCACGACCGTCGCGAAGGCGCGGACGAGGGGGTACGTGCCGCCGCGCGAGATCCTCGGCGTCTCGCGGCGCAGCCACGCCCGCGCCGACTGGCACGTCTCGCGGACGCACTCGGTGACGAACGACCCGGCGGTGCGGACCGCGTTGGCCGGGTCGGAGAAGTACGCGAAGTAGCCGGCCCGGGAGCGGTTGCGCCGGCCGCGCCGGGCGGCCACCGACAGGACGAGGGCGACCTGCTCGGCGCCGCCGCTGAAGAGGTTCCCCCGGGAGGCCCCGTCGAAGGCGAGGAGCCCGGCGTCGCCGGCGCGGCGCACCGCCCGCCGCTGGAGCTCGACGGCGCTCGCGGGGCGGTTCGACACCATGACCCGGCCGGTGTCCTTCTCGTACCAGCGGAAGGCGGGCACGTCCTCGTTGGAGCCGTGCAGGATGCCGAGCTGGCTGGCGCCGGTCTGGCTTGACCAGTCGGTGCGCCAGGGGGTGAGCCGGTGGCCGGCCTCCAGCAGGGCCGCGACGGTCGGCATGAGCCCGCCGGCGACGGCGTCGCGCAGCACGCGGTGGCCGACGCCGTCGAGCTGGAGGAAGACCGTGCCGGGGGTGGCCTCCGCCGAGTCGCCGGGGCCGCGGGGCCGGGTGCGGCCGGTGAGCCGGTAGAGGCGGCGCCGGTAGGCGTCGTCGTCGCGGACGGCGAGGGCCGTGGAGGTGCCGGAGGCGACGGCGGACAGGACGGCCGCGACCACGACGGCGGTCTCGGGGTCGGCGGCGGCGTCCCCCTCGGGGGTCAGCCGGAGCGCGACGAGCAGCAGCGAGCCGTTGAGGAAGAAGCCGAGCAGACCGAGGACGAGGGCCGGGACGAGCAGCAGGGCCCGGACGAGGAGCGGCCACACGAGCGCGCCGAGCAGACCGAAGGCGCCCGTCGCCCAGGCGGCGGTGATCGCGGTGCGGGTGAGGCTGTCCCCGTCGGGGGACTGGAGCTGGAAGTCGGGGAGCAGTCCCGCGAGGAGGAGCAGGGTGAGTGTGGACACCGCCCAGACCCCGATCACGCGCCCCAGCGCGCCCCCGGCGGCACGCCAGCCCCTCAGGGACCGCCAGTCCCGCAGGGGCCGCCGGCCCTTCATGGACGGCTGTCCCGTCCCGGACGGCTGTCCCGTCCCGGACCGCCGGTGGTCGGCGCCGCCCCCTCGCCCGTCACCCACGCACGCCTCGCCTTTCGTCCGCCTCGCCTTTCGGCCGTTTCCCGCCCCAAGCGTGTCACAACGCCCTTGGCGGGACCGGAGGAGGAGGGAGGAGGAGCGACGCCCCTCGGGAGCCGTCGTACCCGGCGGCGGGCGCCGGAACCAGGAGGCGGCGGAGGTCTGGATCAGGAGACGCCCGGATCAGGACGAGCCGGGATCAGGAGCCGTCGTACCCGGCGGTGGGCATCGAGAGCCGCCGGTGCACCCCGGCCTTGGCCGCCGTGTCGTACACCGGTTCGTCGCAGCGGACCGTCTCCAGGCGCACCCCGCGCCGCTCGCACTCGGCGCGGAAGCCGGGCACCGAGGTCAGCGCGCGGGCGAGGACCCGTTCGCTGGCCGCGACGAAGAGGTCGACCGCGCCGGCCTCCACGTCCGCCCACAGCGCCTCGTGGTCGGGCCGGATGCCGTAGAACAGCAGCTGGCGGGCGATCACATACCCCTTGTCCTCGGCCCAGCGCGCGCACACCGCGTGCTGGCCGCGCGTGTCGACGAGGAAGGGTTCGCTGTCGAGCTCTTCGAGCGGGGTGAGGCTGGCGATCGCCGCCACCCGAACGTCGTCCATGGAGGGACCCTACTGCGGGAAGCCGCGGTCGAACATCCTCCGGTGTCCGCTCCGGACATCTACCCTCGGTACGGGGGTACGGAGAGTCCGAAGGCGCGGAACGGACGGAAGGCGGCATGCCGGTGGAGGTCACCTGGTGGGGTCACGCGACCTGCACGGTCGAGGACTCCGGGGTCCGCTTCCTCACCGATCCGCTGTTCGCGCGGCGGCTCGCCCATCTGCGGCGCCGGCGCGGCGCCCCGCCGCCGCCCGGGGCCGCCGCCGCCGAGGCCGTCCTCGTCTCGCACCTGCACTCCGACCACCTCCACCTGCCGTCCCTCGCGCGGCTCGCGCCCGGGACGCGGCTCCTGGTGCCGCGCGGGGCCCCCGCCGCCGTGCCGGGCCTGCGCCGGCTCGCGCGCTCCGGGCTGCGGCTCACCGAGGTGGAGGCGGGCGACGCGGTGACGGTGGAGGGCGTGACGGTACGGGCCGTCCCCGCGCTCCACGACGGGCGGCGGCTGCCCGTGGGGCCGCACCGGGCGCCGGCGCTCGGCTACGTCGTCGAGGGCGAGGCGCGGACGTACTTCGCCGGGGACACCGGTCTCTTCGACGGCATGGCGGAGGCGGTGGGCCCGGTGGACGTGGCGCTGTTGCCGGTCGGCGGCTGGGGGCCGTACCTGGGGCCCGGTCACCTGGACGCGGGCCGCGCCGCCGAGGCGCTCGCGGAGCTGTCCCCGGCGGCGGCGGTGCCGGTGCACTACGGCACGTACTGGCCGATCGGGCTCGACGGGGTCCGGCCGCACGAGTTCCACTCCCCCGGGGACGAGTTCGTCCGGCACGCGGCGCGTCTGGCGCCGAAGGTGGCGGTGCACCTGCTCGGGCACGGCGAGCGGGTGCGGCCGGAGATCGCCCGGTGATCGACGGGATCGCCCGGTTCGTCGCGGTGGTGCGCGAGCTGCCGTCGGAGTCCACGCAGCAGGCGGTCGGCTATCCCTCGCTGTTCCTGCTCGTGGCGCTCGGCGCGCTGCTGCCGGTGGTGCCGACGGGCGCGATCGTCAGCTCGGCGGCGGTGGTGGCGTTCCACCGGACCTCGCCGCTGTCGCTGCTCCTCGTCTTCCTGGTGGCGGCGTCCGCCGCGTGCCTCGGGGACGCGGCGCTGTACTGGCTGGGGCGGCGCGGAGTGCACTCCGACAAGGGCTCGCGGTGGCTGGCCGCCCTGGAGAACCGGGTCACGCCGGAGCGGCTCGCGCACGCGCGGGAGCGGCTCGACACTCACCAGGTGTCGGTGCTCGTCCTGTCCCGGCTCGTGCCGGCGGGCCGGATCCCGGTGATGCTGGCGTGCCTGCTCGCGGAGATGCCGCTGCGCCGCTTCGTCCGGGGGGACGTGGCGGCCTGTCTGGCGTGGGCGGCGACGTACCAGCTGATCGGGATCCTGGGCGGTTCGCTCTTCCCGGAGCCGTGGCAGGGGGTCGTGGCGGCAGTGGTCCTGACGGTGCTGGTCAGCGCGGCCCCGGCGCTGTGGCGGCGGGTGCGGGGGGCGCGGCCCGGGTCCCCGGCGGCGGGCGGCGCGGGCCCGGGCTCCGGCACGGGGGTTCCCGAAGGGCCGGGCGGGTCACGGCACGAGCACCCGTGAGCCGCCGATCGGCAGGTCCCACAGGTCCTCGCGGGCGAGTCCGGCCCGCTGCCAGGCGGCTCTGACCCGGGTGAGCGGTTCGAGGACGGGCTCGGAGGAGAGGACGAAGGTGGCCCAGTGCATGGGCGCCATCCGCTTGGCCCCCAGGTCGCGGTGGGCCCGGACGGCCTCCTCGGGGTCGGTGTGGACGTCGCGGAGCCACCAGCGCGGTTCGTAGGCGCCGATCGGGAGCAGTGCCAGGTCGATGCCGGGGTGGCGGCGGCCGATCTCGGCGAACCAGTGGCCGTATCCGGTGTCCCCGGCGAAGTACACGCGGTGTCCGGAGCGGTCGGTGAGCACCCAGCCGCCCCACAGGGAGCGGCAGGTGTCCAGGAGGGTGCGCTTGGACCAGTGGTGGGCGGGGACGAAGTCGAAGCGCACGCCGTCGAGTTCGGCCGCCTCCCACCAGTCGAGTTCGGTGACCCGGCTGAACCGGCGGCGGGTGAACCAGCGGCCGAGGCCGGCCGGGACGAAGACGGGGGTGTCGCGGGGCAACCGCTTCAGGGTGGGGGCGTCGAGGTGGTCGAAGTGGTTGTGGCTGATGACGACGGCGTCGACGGGCGGCAGGTCCTCCCAGCGGACCCCGACGGGGGTGAGCCGGGCGGGGGTGCCGAGGATGCGGCGGGACCAGACCGGGTCGGTGAGGACGGTGAGGCCGCCGACGCGCACCACCCAGCTGGCGTGCCCGGCCCAGGTGACGGCGAGGGTGTCGGGTCCCGCGGGCGGCAGCGGGCCGGGTTCGAAGGGGAGCAGGGGGGTGTCGCGGAGGCCCTCGGGCCGGGGGCGCACGGCCCCTTCGCGGGCGAGGCGGGCCATGGCCAGGACGCCGGGCAGGGGCACGGTGAGCCGGTCGGCGAAGGTGCGGGGCCAGTCGTGCCGCAGCCGGCCGACGGGCTGGAGGGCGGGCGCGGGGGCCGTGGCGCGTTCGGTTTCGTACGGGGCGGCTGCCGTCCGTTCGGTCATCTGCGGGCTCCGTTCCGCTCGGCGCTTCATGGCGGGCTCGTGGGGCGTCGGCGCGCGGCCGGGGTCACCGGAGTTCCTCCAGCGCGGCGCCGAAGTCCGCGAGGGCCCGGGCCACCCGGGGAAGCTCCGGAGGGTCTTCGGCCCCGAGGGCCTCGGTCCGCTCCTCCCCCGTGGTTCCCAGGAACATGCGCGTGCCGAAGCGGACCCGCAGGGCGCCGAGTTCGTCGCCGAAGCGGTGGCCGCCGGCCGCCGGGGCGCCGAGCCGTCCGGTGAGGAGGGTCTCCAGTTCCAGGGAGTCGGTGACGCCCCGGGCGGCGAGGCCGGCCCGCAGCGGTCCGAGGTCGGCGTAGAGGTGGCGGCCGGCCTGCGGGGGCAGGGAGAGCGCCCCGGCGGCGAGGACCGCGTGGTGCGCGGCCCGGGCGAGACGCCCGTGGACGGCGGCGGCGCGGCGGGCCGGCGCGGTGACGTCCTCGGGTTCGTCGAGGGCGTGGGCGACGGCGGGGGCCAGGGGGCCGGGGACGACGGAGCCGAGGGCGGTGAGGACGTCGAGGACGCGGGCACGGGGGTCGGTCCAGCGGTCGGCGCGGGAGGGGTCGGTGGGCGGGAAGCGGGCGACGGCGCAGGGCCAGGCGGCGGGGGTGAGGGCGCCGCCGAGGTCGCTGAGGACGGTGACGTCGTCCGGGCACATCTCGGCGGGGCTGACGAGCACGGTGTCGTGCGGGTCGTGGCGGGTGTCGCGCCAGGTCTCGTCGCTGACGACGTGGAGGCCCTCGGCGACGGCGGCCTCGCAGGCCTCGCGGACGAGTTCGGGCGGGGCGACGGTGCCGGTGGGGTCGTCGGCGACGGAGAGCAGCAGGACGCGGGGGTGGCCGCCCTCGGCGCGGATCCGCCGGACGGTCTCCAGGAGGGCGTACGGGTCGGGGACGCCGCCGCACTCGGCGGGGGTGGGCACGTGGTACGCGGGGCGGCCGAGGAGCCGGGCCTGCGGGGCCCACCAGGCGGGGCAGGGCCGGGGCAGCAGGAGGTCGCCGCCGTGGGCGGCCATCAGGGCCAGGAGGAGGGCGGGGGCGCCGGGGGCGGCGACCACGTCCTCGGGGTGGGTGCGCAGGCCCCGGCGCCACCAGTGTCCGGCGGCGGCCTCGCGCAGGACGGGGCCGCCGCCGGGCGGCTCGGGGCCGGTGCGTCCGGCGGCGGCGGAGAGGAGGCCGGCGAGCACGGGCGGGACGGGCAGGCCGGTGTCGGGGGCGGGGGGACCGTAGCGCACCGGGCCGCGCCCTTCCGGAGCCTTCTGCGGCATGACCCGTACCTCCTGAGCGCACGGGGGCGCCGGGCACGGCACCCTCGTGCCCTTTATACGGAGTCTCGGGCGGTTCCGCCGCTTCTGGGGTCGGCCCGGAGGACGGTGCGGACGTCTCCCCGGGCGGCTCAGACGACGGTGACGGGGTGGCGCACGGCCGCGTCGAAGAGGTAGCCCTGGGTGTTGTGGACGGCCCGTTCGGGCTGGACGTTGCCGGCGGCGTCGGTGGTGCGGGAGAGCAGGGTGACCTGTCCGGCGCGGTGCGGGCGCCAGGGGGCGCTCCAGCGGACCCAGCCGTCGCGCCGGGGCGCGTCGTGGAGCTGGGCCGGACGCCAGCGGGCGCCGCCGTCGGTGGAGACCTCCACCTTCCGCACGGGGGCGAGGGCGGACCAGGCGCGGCCGGTGAGCCGGTGGACGCGGCCGGCCTCCAGGACGGCTCCGGAGGGGAGCTGGTAGCCGGACTTGAGGACCTGACGGCCGAGCGGGGCGCTGCCGCCCCCGGGGTGGGCGTCGCCGAAGAGCCGGTACCAGTCGGTGGACCAGGGCGAGGTCAGCGGGCGGGTGGAGACCTCGATGTCGCCGAGCCACTTGATGGAGGCGATGCCTATCCAGGAGGGCACGACGAGCCGGACGGGGTGTCCGTGGTCGTACGGGAGGGGCTCGCCGTTCATCTCGTACGCGAGGATCACGTCGTCCAGGGCCTTGGCGAGCGGCAGCGGGCGGCGCACCCGGCCGTAGTCGATGCCGCCGGAGACGTACGGGTCGTCGAGGCCGCGCGGCTGGACGGCGACGGCGTCGCGGGCGATCCCGGCGCGCCGGAGCACGTCGGCGAGGCGGACGCCGCGCCAGCGGGCGGCTCCGACGGCGCCCAGGGTCCAGGCGGTGCCGGTGACGGCCTCGCCCTGCTGGCTCGCGTAGAAGCTGCGGCCGTTGCCGGCGCATTCGACGAGGGCCGTCCGGGTGACGGACGGCAGGTCGCGCAGCTGCCCGTAGGTGAAGTGGACGGGGCGGCCGCCGTGGAGGCCGTCGCCCCAGAGCGTCAGGCGCCAGTCGCGGGCGTCGAGGACGGGGGTGGAGGTGTGGTTGCGGACGAAGAAGCGGTCGGCGGGGGTGAGGTGTCCGGTGTCCGCGAAGGCGTCGAACCGTGCCTCGGCGTTGGTGCCCCGGACGGTGAAGTGCTCGGCGGGGAGCGGCTTGACGATCCCGGGCGCGGTGGGACCCGCGGTCGCCGCCCGTGCGGGGGCCGCGGCGGCGAGGCCGCCGAGGGCGGACACCGCCGGGCTCGCGGCGAGCAGCTTCAGCAGGGAGCGTCGGGCGGGCGCGGGCGAGTACGGCACGGGTCTCCTCGGCGGACGGAAGGGGGGAACGGCCGAACGGGCGGCGCGCCGATCCTAGGGGCGCGGGGCGCGTTCGGACGGCCCGTTCACAGGCCTGTCACAGAGGCTTCGCGGGGCCTGGCAGACGTGAGGTCGCCCTCCGGTCGGAGCCGGAAAATGCGAGGCCGGCGGAAGGGTGCCCGGCGCAGAATGCACGGCATGCCGATACGTGAAGCGCTTCCCGGGGACGCGGCCGCCCTCGCCGCCGTACACGTGCTGTCCTGGCGGGCCGCCTACCGCGAACTGCTCCCCGGCCCGTACCTGGAGGGCCTGGACGTGGAGGAGCGCGCCGCCACCTGGCACGCCCGCCTGACGGCCCCGGACCGGCCCACCGTGCTGCTGGCGACGGACGGGGAGGGGGACGTCGGGGGCGGGGAGGGGGCTGCCGGGGACGGGGAGGGGGGCGTCGGGGGCGGGGAGGAGGCTGCCGGGGACGGGAAGAGGCGCGTCGGGGGCGGGCGGCCGGTCGCCTTCGCCTGCTTCCGTCCCTGGCCGGGCGAGGGGTTCGACCCCGCGCCCACGGCCGAGCTGGCGGCGCTGTACGCCCTGCCGGAGGTCTGGGGCACGGGGATCGGCCGGGCGCTCCTGTCCGTGACCACCGGGGCGCTCGTCGAGGCCGGTTTCCGTTCGGCGGCGCTGTGGGTGTTCGCGGGGAACGGGCGGGCCCGACGGTTCTACGAGGCGGCGGGCTGGCGGGCGGACGGCAAGGCCGTACGGGAGGAGACGGGCGGCCGGGTCCTGGAGGAACTCCGTTACCGAAGAGATCTGTTGAGGTAAGAGGATGTCCATATAGTAAGACACGGGTCTCACAGTTCGACATGGCGGCATACGGTGAGGGCACGCACCCACACCGAGGGAGTCGGTCCATGACGCACGCCTCCGCCCCGTCCACGGCCCACGAGACCGCCGTCTACACCCACGGCCACCACGAGTCGGTCCTGCGCTCGCACAGCTGGCGGACCGCCGCCAACTCCGCGGCCTACCTGCTGCCCGAACTGCGGGCGGGACTGGACGTCCTGGACGTGGGGTGCGGGCCCGGCACCATCACCGCCGACCTGGCCGCGCTGGTCGCACCGGGCCGCGTGACCGGGGTCGACGCCGCCGAGGACGTACTGACCGGGGCCCGCGCCGTCGCGGACGAACGCGGCCTGGACAACGTCCGGTTCGCCGTGGCCGACGTGCACGCCCTGGACTTCCCCGACGACTCCTTCGACGTCGTCCACGCCCACCAGGTGCTCCAGCACGTCGGGGACCCGGTCCGGGCGCTGCGCGAGATGCGGCGGGTGTGCCGCCCCGGCGGGATCGTCGCGGCCCGGGACAGCGACTACGGAGCCTTCGCCTGGTTCCCCGAAGTGCCCGTCCTGGACGGGTGGCTGGAGCTGTACCACCGGGTCGCGCGCGCCAACGGCGGCGAACCGGACGCGGGCCGGCGCCTGTACTCCTGGGCCCGGCGGGCCGGCTTCACGGACGTCACGGCGACCGCCGGCACCTGGTGCTTCGCCACCCCGGAGGAACGGGCCTGGTGGAGCGGCCTGTGGGCGGACCGCACGACCGCCTCCGGCTACGCCGCCCTGGCCGTCTCCGGCGGCCACGCGACCGCCGGCGAGCTGGCGGCGATCGGCGAGGCCTGGCGGGAGTGGGGCGGCCGGGAGGACGCCTGGTTCATGGTCCCTCACGGCGAGATCCTGTGCCGGGTGCCCTGACCGCCGCTCCGGGACCCGGGGCCGGAGGACGGCCAGGGGCCGGGCGGATATTCCGGGCGGCGCGGGTGCCCGGCGTCGTACGGTGACGGGTCGGCGCGCCGCCGTGGCGTGCCGGGAGCGGTGGCACCAGTGGCACAGGGAGTACGAGGAATGGGCACGCAGCACACCTACCGGGTCATCGTGCGCGGCACGTTCGACGGTCTGTCGGAGGAGAGCCGGTCCCGGCTGCTCGCCGAGGCGGACGACCACGGCCTGACGGCGATGCAGTTCACGGAGGAGGGCTCGCTGGCCTACGACCGGACGCTGAAGCACTTCTCGTACCGCCTGGTCGTCGTCTCGGCCGCCGAGGACGGCGAGGAGATGGCGGGCGCGCTCGCGGAGGAGCGGGTGGAGACGGCCCTCGGGGAGCTGGGCCACGGGTACAAGGGGCTGCGCTCGACCGTGACGGACCTCGACACGATGAAGATCAACTACAAGCGCTGAATCCCGGGCCGGGCGGAAGTCGCGGCCTCCGGGGCCGTGATCGGAGGTACGGGTCGGCGTCTCCGGAGGACGGGTGCGGGGCCGAGGGGCCCGGGTGCGGACCCGGCCCGAGTCCGGGTCCGGGTCCGGCACCCGTCAGCGCCGGGCCGTGCGGACGCGGAGCGGGCAGGTCTCGCCCCTGCGGACGACTCCGATCATGACGGTGGTCCGCCGGTCGAGGCCCGCGCCCGCCGCCGGGTACTGGGTGCAGACCTGCCGGCGCGAGGGCCGGAGCACCCGCCGGTCCCGTCCGCTCACGTCGTGGACGTCGAGCCGGGTCCGGCGGTCGAGACGGGTGAAGACCCGCCACAGGCCCAGGCCCAGGAAGTCCGGCACCGTCCGTTTCTCCGTGTCGTCCCCGGTCCCGGTCCCGGCCCGGGAGGTCTCCTCCGCCGAGGTCGCGGCGACGGCCGCGAGCGCGAGGAGCGCGCCCGCGCCGACGACGGCGGCCCGCCTCACTTCCGCCTCCGGGCGGGCACGGAGGCCCCGCCGGAGCGGGACGCTCCCGCGCCCGTCGCCGGCTCCCTGCCCTGGGGATCCTCGGGACTCATCGATTCAGGGCCTCTCCTCGTCGTACCGCCGTGCCGGGCGCCGCCGTGGGACCAGAATGAGGGGACGGGCGCCCCGCCGTGACGGTGGGAAGAGCCGTACGGGTGACTTGTCAGACAACGTAATCCGGTTACGGTGGTGCCGAGAACGGGAAGAGGAGGGGCCGTGGCGGTGAGCGGACAGCGGCGGCGGCCGGTCGTGGCGCTCTACGAGCGGATCGCGGACGCCGTCCACGACGGCACGTATCCCCCGGGCTCCACGCTCCCCTCCGAGCCGAAGCTCGCCGCCGAGCTGGGCGTGAGCCGGCCCGCCCTGCGCGAGGCGCTGCTGCTGCTCCAGGAGGACGGCGTCCTCACCGTGCGGCGCGGGGTCGGCCGGACCGTGAACGACCGCCCGCCCCGGCGCGGCTTCGAGCAGGTCCAGCCGCTGGAGGAGCTGATCGGCGGGGGCACCCCGCTCCGCGTGCGGGCGCTGCTGCGGACGGTCGAGGAGCCCACCGACTTCACCACCCAGCACCTGCTCGCCCCGGCCCGCGCCGAGCTGCGGTTCTGGGAGTCCGTGCTGTTCGGGGAGGGTGCGACGGCGGCCCTGAGCCACGAGTGGGCGGCGGCCGACGACCTCCTCGACCGGGTGCACCCCGACTTCGCACGGGCCCTGCGGGAGGCGGACGGCGACGGACGCCCCGCCGCCTCCATGCTCTCGGTCCTGCTCGGGGCCTCCCGCGAGACGGCCCTGAGCGCGCACAGCGGCATCACGGCGACGCTGCTCGGGCGGCGGCGCGGGGAGCAGCTGGGGCGTCCCGCCGACACCCCCGCCGTCCTGGTCACCCAGGTCGTACGGGTCGGCGAGGTCCCGGTCCTGGCCGCCAAGCACATGCTGCCGACGGGCGCGCCCGCGCTGCCGGTGCTCCAGTCCCACTGAGCGGCCCGCCGGCCCCGGCCGGGCTCCGCCGCGAGCCCTGTCGGCGGCGTCACAGCACGCCCCGCTCTCCGTGGCGTACACTTCCCCGCCATGCACTTGTCTGACAACCTCACCGCGTCCGTCGCCGCCTCCGTCGCCCCCTCCGTCTCCGACTGGATCCGGCGGGCCCCCAAGGCCGTCCTCCACGACCACCTCGACGGCGGGCTGCGTCCCGCGACCATCGTCGAGCTGGCGCGGGAGTGCGGATACACCGCGCTGCCGACCGAGGACCCGGCCGAGCTCGCGGTCTGGTTCCGGGACGCCGCCGACTCCGGCTCGCTGGAGCGGTACCTGGAGACCTTCGCCCACACCTGCGCGGTGATGCAGACCCGCGGGGCGCTGGTGCGCATCGCGGCCGAGTGCGCCGAGGACCTGGCGGCGGACGGCGTGGTCTACGCCGAGGTCCGCTACGCGCCCGAGCAGCACCTGGAGGGCGGCCTCACCCTCGACGAGGTCGTCGAGGCGGTCAACGACGGCTTCCGCGAGGGCGAGCGCCGTTCCGGCGGCCGCATCACCGTCCGTACCCTGCTCACCGGCATGCGCCACACGGACCGCTCCCTGGAGATCGCGCGGCTCACGGTCGCGCACCGGGACAACGGCGTGGCGGGCTTCGACATCGCGGGCGGCGAGATCGGCAACCCGCCGGCCCGCCACCTCCCCGCCTTCCAGCACCTGAAGCGGGAGAACTGCCACTTCACCATCCACGCGGGCGAGGCCGTCGGCGCGGAGTCGATCCACGAGGCCGTGCAGGTCTGCGGCACCGAGCGGATCGGCCACGGCGTGCGGATCACGGACGACATAGCCGAGGACGGCACGCTGGGCCGGCTCGCCTCGTACGTCCGGGACAACCGGATCGCCCTGGAGGTCTGCCCGACCTCCAACCTTCAGACGGGCGCGGCGAAGGACTACGCCACGCACCCGATCGACGAGCTGCGCCGCCTGGGCTTCCGGATCACGCTCAACACGGACAACCGCCTGGTCTCCGGCACCACCATGAGCGAGGAGTTCCAGCACATGGCGGACGCCTTCGGCTACGGCCCGGAGGTCTTCGAGGAGTTCACGGTCGCCGCCCTGGAGGCCGCGTTCCTGCCGCTGCCGGAGCGGCGGCGGCTGATCGACGAGATCGTGCGCCCGGGGTACGCGGCGCTCTGAGACGTGCCCGGAGGGGCGGGGGGGGGGGGGGGGGGGGGGGGGCCCCCGCCCCCCCCCCCCCCCCCCTCCGGTCTTCCCGGAACTACTTCGCGGACCGGGTCACTTCGCGAAGCCGTAGTCCAGCAGCTTCTTGACGTCGGCCGCGCGGGTCGTCTCGGACGAGGAGGCGAGGACCGTGCCGATGACCGTCTTGCCGTTGCGGGTGGCCGCGAAGACGAGGCAGTACTTGGCCTGCGGGCCCGAACCGGTCTTCACGCCGATCGCGCCGCTGTACGTGCTCAGGAGCTTGTTGGTGTTGGTCCACGTCATGTACCGGTAGCCACCGGTCCTCGTGGTCACCTTCTGCTTCGTGGTCTTCGTCGCGACGACGGTGCGGAACGCGGAGTTCTTCATCGCGCTGCTCGCGAGCTTGGTCAGGTCGCGCGGGGTCGAGTAGTTCTGCCCGTTGCTTATGCCGTCGAACGAGTCGAAGTGGGTGTTCTTCAGGCCGAGGTTCTTGGCCTCGGTGTTCATCTTGCCGATGAACGACTTGACCCGGGCCGCGCGGGTGGTGCCGGTGCCGAACTTGTCGGCGAGGGCGTAGGCGGCGTCGCAGCCCGACGGCAGCATGAGGCCGTAGAGGAGCTGACGGACGGTCACCTTGTCGCCGACGATGAGCCGGGCCGAGGAGGCGTTCTTGGAGACGATGTAGTCGCTGTAGGCCTTGTCGATCGTGACCTTGGCGTCGAGGTTGAGGCCCTTCTGGGCGAGCACCACCTTCGCGGTCATGATCTTCGTGGTGGAGCCGGTCGACCGGCGGGTGTCCGCGGTCTTCCCGTACAGCGCCGCGCCCGTCCCGTTGTTCATGACGAAGCCGCCCAGGGCGGTGATCGCGGGGGCGGCCGGCGCGGCGTGCGCCTGACCGGCGAAGAGGCCGCCGGCCAGGACGGCCGAGGCCGTGAACGCGACGGTCACGGCGCTGCGCACCCCGAGTGTGGGAGTCTTCAAAGTCTTCTGCCCTTGGATCGATGCCTTCCGGGTCCGCACGGACCCGGCGCACGCAAGACGCGCGAGAGGGCCCGGGGGATGTACGTCCGGGGCCGTGATCTTCCTCGCATTCCGGCGTCGCCCCCACGGGTCGGGGGGGGGCGGCGCCGGAGCGGTCGGGGTCAGGCGCGGCAGCGCAGCATCGTCAGCGGCGGGTTGGCGTCGTGGTCGGCCCAGAACTCCTCGCTGTACTCGCGCACTCCGGCCTCGGAGATCTCCAGGGGCACCCAGGTGATCCCGTCGAACCCGGCCGCCCGCAGGCTCTTCTCCAGGACCTCGCGGCCGGGCGGGTTCGCCTCGAACGAGATCGGCGGGTCGAGGAGTGCGGTGAGCCTCTCGCGCGGCCCGATCTCGGTCTCCTCGCCGAGCGATTCGCACAGGAAGCCGTACTTGGCCAGGGACGGCCCGCCGAAGCGGAAGTCCGGGTTCTGGGTGAAGACGAAGAACTCGGCCCCCTCCACGACGCTGCGGTGGATGTTCCGGCACATGCGCTCGATGGTGGCGACGCTGTCGGCGTAGTTGAAGAGCTGGACCGCGACCGCGATGTCGAAGGGCTCGTCGAAGGCGCGCAGTTCCGCGACGTCACCCACCTCGTAGCGGGCGCCCAGCGGTGCGGCGTCCTCCAGGGCGCGGGCCGCGTCGACCATCGCGCCGGAGATGTCGACGCCGAGGACGTCGGAGGCGCCGCGGCGCATGAACTCCCGGCTGTAGAAGCCGGTTCCGGAGGCCAGGTCGAGGACCGACCGGCCCTTCACGTCCCCGACGAGGGCGAGGAACGCGGGCACCTCCCCGTAGCGCGCGAGGGGGAGGCCCTTGAACCCCTCGAACGCCTCGCCTATCCCGTCGTACAACTGACCGCTCATCGTGCCGTTCCCCTCGTCGTGGCGTCGGCCTTCTGGCAGACCGCGGCCCCTGACGGGAAGTCTCTCCCCGGCCGTCCGGGGGGCCGTACTGGCGGAAGCCACGAAGATGGCGGGGTCGTCTCGTAGACCGATCCGCCGGAACCCGGCGGGCCCGCCGCCCGGTCGCCCGGCCCGGGAAGCGGGACCGGGGCGGTCGTCGGCGGCGGGCGTCAAGGCCGGCAGTCAAGGATCACCGTGGAGGGGCGGCAGGTGTTCCGGGAGGACGACGGCGACACCGTCCACGCGTTCACCGCCACCGACGGCGTGACCCGCCACATCCTCGGGCACGACAAGGGGAGGACCGTCCGGATCGCCTACGGTCCGCGAAATCCCGCGTACGCCGTCGTCTGCCCTCCGACGGGTACCGGGGTGCTGATGGTCGTCGTGTCGCTGGTCTCCGCCGCCGTCGCGGGGCTCATGGACTACTGGACGTACCAGCTCGTACTCCCCGCCTTCACGGACTGACCCCCGGGGCCGGCGTCCGCGGCCGTGGTCCTCGACGCAGGGCCGGTACGTCGAGGGTGAGCGTCCCCGCGTCCGCGTCGAGCACCGCCGGCACACCGAGCGGCACGGTGAGCGCGGTCGGACCGTGCCCGAAGCCCAGCTCCTCCACGACCGGCACCCCGAGGCCGCCGAGCCGGTCGGCGAGCACCGCCCGCACCTCCTCGTACGGGCCGCACTCCGCCCAGGAGCCGAGCGCGATGCCCGCGACCCCGTCGAGCCAGCCGGACCGCAGGAGTTGGGTGAGGATCCGGTCGAGGCGGTACGGCTCCTCCCCCACGTCCTCCAGGACGAGCAGCCCGCCGCGCGCCGAGGGCCGGGCGTGCGGGGTGCCGAGGTCGGCGGCGAGGAGGCTGACACAGCCGCCGAGGGTCACGCCCCGGGCGCGGCCCGGCACCAGCGCCCGCGCCGTCTCCAGGCCCAGGGTCCGCACCGACTCGGGCTCGAACAGGGTGGCCCGCAGCGACTCCCGCGTGCGCGGGTCCGACAGGAAGGTGCCCGCCGCGGTCATCGGCCCGTGCAGGGTGGCGAAGCCCGCGCGGACGGCGAAGGCCTCGTGCAGGGCGGTGACGTCGCTGTAGCCGACGAAGACCTTGGGCCCGGCCGCCCGGACGGCCGCCCAGTCGACGAGGTCCACCATGCGCTGGGCCCCGTACCCGCCGCGCGCGCAGATCACGGCGGAGACCGAGGGGTCGCACCACGCCCCGGTCAGGTCCCGGGCCCGCGCCCGGTCCGCGCCCGCGAGGTGGCCGAGGGCGGGGTGGACGTCCAGGACGTGCGGGGCGACCACCGGCTCCAGGTCCCAGCCGCGCAGCACGTCGAGCCCCGCCCGCAGCCGCTCCCCGGACACGGGTCCGCTGGGGGCGACGACCGCGACCCGCGCCCCGGGCCGGAGCCGGGCGGGCCGCTCCAGAGGAGCGGCGGCGAGCGGCTCCCGCGCCGCGCGGCCGGTCACGTGCGGTACTCCAGGGCCGGGACGTCCGTACGGTCGAAGCCGAACACCTCCGCGTACAGGGACAGTTCGGCCTCCAGGGCGCGGACCAGGGTGGCGGCCCCGCGGAAGCCGTGGCCCTCCCCCTCGAAGGCGAGGTAGGCGTGCGGGACGCCCCGGCCGGCCGTGCGGGAGAGGAAGCGCTCGGCCTGCGCGGGCGGGCAGATGACGTCGTCCAGGCCCTGGAGCAGCAGGAAGGGGGCCGTGATCCGGTCGACGTGCTCGACGGGCGAGCGCTCCTCGTACCGGCCCGGGACCCGGTCGAGGGGGCCGACCAGTCCGTGGAGGTACTGGGACTCCAGGTCGTGGGTCTCGCCGGTGGCCCAGCTCCGCAGGTCGAGGACGGGGTAGGCGATCGTGCCGCAGGCGTACACGTCCGTGTCGGTGAGGGAGGCGGCGGCCGTCCGGCCGCCGGCGCTGCCGCCGCACACGGCGAGCCGCGCCGGGTCGGCCGTGCCCTCGGCGGCGAGCGCCGTCGCGACGGCCGCGCAGTCCTCGACGTCGACGACGCCCCACCGTTCGCGCAGCCGCTCCCGGTACTCCCGGCCGTAGCCGGTCGAGCCGCCGTAGTCGACCTCGGCGACGCCGATGCCCCGCGAGGTGAAGTAGGCGATCTCCAGGTCGAGGACGAGCGGGGCGTGCCCGGTGGGCCCGCCGTGGGCCCGGATCACGTAGGGGGGCCGTTCCCCCTCGGGGCCGGTGATGCCGGGATGGCGGGGCGGGTACACCTGGGCGTGGATCTCCCGGCCGCCGGGCCCGGTGAAGGTGCGGACGCGGGGCTCGGGGTAGTACGCGGGGTCGACGGCGTCGGTGTGCGCGGCGCCGACCACCCGGGCGCGGCCGGTGCGGGTGTCGAGCTCGACGACCTCGTAGGAGCTGCGCGGTCCGGCGGCGACGCCGACCACCCGGGTGCCGTGGACGGCGAGGGAGGGGGCCCACTCGGTCCAGGGGCCGACGGCGTCGACGAGGTCGCCGCGCTCGGGGTCGAGGATGCCGAGGGAGGTGGTGCCGACGCCGTGGACGACGGCGACGAGTCCGTTCTCCAGGGGCGCGAACCAGGTGAGCCCGATCTTCCAGAGCGGGCCGCCGAACTCCTCGGGGCAGGGGCGGAGCGGGACCGGTTCGGACAGGGCGCCGTCGTCGCCGACCGCGGCCCGGTAGAGGTTCCACCAGCCGGTGCGGTCGCTGACGAGGAGCAGCCGGCCCGCCGCGTCCCAGTCGACCTGCGGGATCGACTCGGCCGGTCCGCCGGCGACGGTCCTGGCGTCCCGGAGGGTGCCGTCGGGGGCGACCTCGGCGAGCAGGACCTCGGTGCCGTCCCACGGCATCCGGGGGTGGTCCCAGCCGATCCAGGCCGCCCGGGTCCCGTCCGGGGAGAGCCGGGGCCCGGTCACGAACCGGTGCCGCTCGCCGGTGAGTTCGCGCACCGCCGTGCGGTCCCCGGCGGCCGAGCCGTCGAGCGGCACGGCGGCGGGCACCCGGCGCACGTCGGTCGGCGCGGGCCCGGTGAACTCCTCCAGGACGCACCACACCTCGCCCCGGTCCGGGTGGACCACCGGGTCGACCCAGCGCAGACCGCCGCCGACGGCGGAGACGGGGGTGAGCGGCCGGGGCTCCGCGCCGGGCCCGGCGTCGGGCTCGTACGCGTACAGCCGCTGGTCGGGGAAGTGGCAGAACACCACGACCGGTCCGTCCCCGGGGCGGTCGGCCGCCGCCCAGGGCCGTCCGCCGTACTCGACGACCCGGCTGCGGACGTTCCACGGGGCGGGCAGCACGGTCTCCTCCGTGCCGTCGGCGCGCCGCCGCACGAGGGTCCTGCGGCCGTCCTCGGCGGGCCGGGGCGCAATCCACCACAGCTCGTCGCCGACGGCGCCGGGATACTCGGGCCGTCCGTCGTGCGCGGCGGCGAGCGCCGCGTCGACGGGCGAGGGCCAGCTGCCGTGGGCGGCCGTGCGCATGATCTCCGCTCCCCCTGTCACAGGTTCGTTCCCCCTCCGTGTTCCTACGTGCCCTAGGCGGTCTTCAGATAGTGGTCGAGCACCCGTACCCCGAAGTGGAGGGCGTCCACGGGGACGCGCTCGTCGACGCCGTGGAAGAGCGCCGCGTAGTCGAGGCCCGGGGGCAGCTTCAACGGCGAGAAGCCGTAGCCGGTGATGCCGAGCCGGGAGAACTGCTTGGCGTCGGTGCCGCCGGACATGGTGAACGGCACGACGTGCCCGTCCGGGTCGAAGCGCTCGACGGCGGCCCGCAGTCCGGCGAAGGTCGGGGAGTCGACGGGGGCCTCCAGGGGCACCTCGCGGTGGTGGAACTCCCACTCCACGTCGGGTCCGGTGAGCCGGTCCATCGTCTCGGCGAACTCCTCCTCGCCGCCCGGCAGCGTCCGCCCGTCCACGTACGCGACGGCGGTGCCCGGGATGACGTTGACCTTGTAACCGGCCTCCAGCATGGTCGGGTTGGCGCTGTTGCGGACGGTCGGCGCGACGAGGGCGGCGGCGGGGCCGAGCTTGTCGAGGAGGAGGTCCGTGTCGAAGTCGGGGGCGTGGGTGTCGACCTCGATCCCGTACAGCGCGGCCAGTTCGGTGAGGGCGGCGCGGACGGTGGTGGTGAGCCGGACCGGCCAGGTGTGGGCGCCGATCCGGGCGACGGCGGCGGCGAGGCGGGTGACGGCGTTGGCCGTGTTCACCTTGGAGCCGTGGCCGGCGCGGCCGTGGGCGGTGAGCCTGAGCCAGGCGGTGCCCCGCTCCCCCGCCGCGATCGGGTAGAGGGTGGTGCCGGGCTCCGGGTGGAAGCTGAACGCCCCGGACTCGCTGATGCCCTCCGTACAGCCCTCGAAGAGCGCCGCGTGGCGGTCGGCTAGGAAGCCGGAGCCGTCGGCGGCGCTGTCCTCCTCGTCGGCGGTGTAGGCGAGGACGACGTCCCGGCGCGGCCGGACGCCCTGCCGGGCCCAGGAGCGGACGACGGCCAGGACCATCGCGTCCATGTTCTTCATGTCGACGGCGCCGCGCCCCCACACGAGCCCGTCCCGGACCTCTCCGGAGAAAGGGTGGACGGTCCACTCGGCGGGGTCGGCGGGCACCACGTCGAGGTGGCCGTGGACGAGGAGCGCGGGGGCCGCGGGGTCGGTGCCGGGGATGCGCGCCACGACGTTGGTGCGGCCGGTCGTGCGCTCCAGGAGGGTGGGCTCGATCCCGGTGGCGGCGAGCCGCTCGGCGACGTACTCGGCGGCGGGGCGCTCGCGGCAGTCGCCGCCGCCCCGGTTGGTGGTGTCGATGCGGATGAGCTCGGAGGTGAAGGTGACCACCTCGTCGAGCGCCGTCGCGTCCGGTTCCCGGACCTCCTCAGCCATACTGCTCCTCCACCGCGGCGGAGACGATGGTCGTGACCGCCTTGAACGTACGGATTGCCTCGTACATGGTCCCGCTCGTGTAGGCGACGCGCCGCTCCCCGCTGCGCGCCACGCCGGGAACCACCGTGGCGGCGGCGCCCAGGTGCTCGGCGTCGAACTCGACCTCCACGGTGAAGGGCCCGCCCCGGACCGGCTCGTGCCGCACGGCGAGGGCGGCGGCGGCCTCCGCCGCGGCGCGGATGTCGGCGGCGGTCCTGGCCGGGGGGCGGCACACCGCCGCGTACCGCGAGACGTGGTCCTTGACGGCGACCTTCAGCGCCTCGGGGGCGTAGCCGAGGGCGTCCTCGCAGGTCAGGTCGTCGCCGGTGACGAGGACGACGGGGACGCCGTACTCCGCCACCACCCGGGCGTTGAGCAGGCCCTCGCTCGCCCGCTCGCCGTTGAGCCGGACGCCGGTGATGGAGTTGGCGAGATAGGTGTGGGCGAGGACCCCCTCGGCGCCCGCGCCCGTGTGGTAGCCGACGAAGGCGACGCCGTCGACGTCGCCGTGCTGGACGCCCTCGACCATGGAGAGGGACTTGTGCCGGCCGGTGAGCATCTCGGCCCGCTCGTCGAGCCGCTCCAGGAGCAGGTTCCGCATGCTCCAGTGCGCCTCGTTGATCAGGACCTCGTCGGCGCCGCCGTCGAAGAAGCCGAGCACCGCCGCGTTCACGTCGGACGTGAACATCGAGCGGCACCGCTCCCACTCGGGCGTGCCGGGCAGCACGTCGGCGGGCCAGGTCACGCCCGTCGCGCCCTCCATGTCGGCGCTGATGAGGATCTTCATGCCTGGCACCGTACGCGCCACCCGGCAGGCGTACCACCCCTGTGGAAAACCACCGTTGCCATGGAGCAACGGCATGGACCGGACGACGGACCGACCAGGTCTCGAAACGGACGAAACATCGCCAAGAGGCCTGTATAGGCTGTCGGTCGCAGTTGTCGTACCCGACCTTCGGAGAACCCCGGTGACCATCGCCTTCACCCCGTCCGAAACCGCGTCCGCCGAAGGGGCCGCCGGGCCCGTGATGGCGGAGGAGCCCGAGTTCTGGGAGCCCCCGGCCCCGGAGCCCCGGGACGAGCACGACGCACAGCACACCGGGGACCGGGAGGAGGAGGATCAGGACCCCGGAGAGGTCGATCCCGTCGTCGTACGCGACGCGCGCGACTTCGGTGTCTACGCCCGTACCGGCGGCTGGGCCTTCGCGCTCAAGGTGGCGCGGAGCGTGCGGCCCGGCGGGCAGGCCGCCGAGGGGACGGCCCGGGCGAAGGTCTCCGCGAAGGCCTTCGCGGAGCTCGCGGGGTGCTCGCCCGAGCGGGTCATGCGCCACTACAGGGCCTGGGACATGGCGGCCGACGACGGCCTGGTCCCGCAGTTCGAGGTCCTCGTCCCCGGCGAGGACGTCGAGCTGCCCGACGCGGACGTCTGGATCTCGTACTACTCCTCCCGCAACGGCGCGGCCTCGGTGCGCGGGCAGGCGATCAGCGCGGCGGCCGAGGCCGAGGGGATCCGGCCGACGAAGGCCCTGGAGGTCGCGGAGAACCCGACGGCGCTGCGGGCGGCGATCCTCGCCGACCCCGGGACGGCGGAGGCGGCGCGCGGCGCGCTGCTCGACCGGATGAAGGAGGACCCGGCCCTCCAGACGGAGATGGCCCGCGCGTTCGTGCGCACCGACGACCTGAAGAAGGCGGTGGCGAGCGAGTCCAAGGCGGCCGACCGCATCGGGTACGTGCGCCAGATCGTGGAGAAGGGGCAGATCAGGACGCCCGCCGGGCAGACCGTGGAGGCGCCGCCCGAGCTGCGGGCCGAGGCCGAGCGGCACCTGTCGCTCCTCGACGAGCTGGACGACTCGGAGGAGACCGGCGAGTGGGCCGGCGAGGCGTACGACACGGTCAAGGGGCTCGTCGCCAAGGCCGTCGAGGAGGACCCCGCGCTGCGGGTCCAGGAGCGGCGGACGAAGTTCTACAGCAGCCTGCAGAAGGCGACGAAGGTCTTCGAGGAGCTGACGCTGGACGAGGTCCTGGAGGAGGAGGTCTTCGAGGACGACATGCTCCAGCGCCTCGAAGCCCTCCAGGAGGCGATCGGCTCCTGCATCAGCGCGCTGCGCAGGGCGTCGACCACCTCCTGAACCTCTCCCGGGGGTCCCCGGGAGGGGGCCTCAGTCCTGGTGGCCGAGCTGGAGGTCGCGCTCGGTGCGGCCCCCGCCGGCCACCTGGAGGACGGTCGCGACGGGCGGGTACCCGGCGGCGATGACCGTGTACTCGCCGGAGGACAGGTCGATGAAGCGGAAGGTCCCGTCGGCCCCGGTGGTGAGGGTGTCGACGACGTTCCCCGCCGCGTCGAGCAGGGTGACCCGGGCTTCCTCGACGGGGCGCCCGCCGCCCGCCCGCACCGTCCCGCGCAGCACGGCCCCGCCGGCGAGCTCGATGTCCTGGCGGGTCTCGCGGGAGGCCTGGACGCTCACCGGGAGCGCGGCGGGCCGGAAGGCGGGGGCGCTGGCGGCGAGCGTGTACTCGCCCGCGACCAGTTCGGTGATGACGTACCCGCCCTCGCGTCCGCTGCGGGTGGAGGCGACGACCTCGCCGCGCACGTCGGTGAGGGTGACGGCCGCGTCCCGCACGGGCGTGCCGTCGGCGGTGACGACGCTGCCCGCGAGCCGCCCGGCGCCGCCGAGGACGACGTCGAGCTCCACCGGACGGTCCCCGACGGTGACGGAGACGGCCTGCGGCTGGTGCCCGCCGGCCGCCGCGATCAGGACGTAGGCGCCCCCGCCGGGCACGCTCAGCGCGTACCGGCCGTCCTCGCCGCTCGCGCCGCGGCCGATCTGCCGCCCCTGGACGTCGATGAGGGTGAGGGCGGCCCGGGGGACGCGGCTGCCGTCGTGGTGCTGGACCGTGCCGCAGACGGGGAGTCCGGAGTGCGGGGCTCCCCGGTCCGACGGGGCGGCGGAGTACGGGGGAACGGCGGGGGCGGGCTCGGGGGCGGTGTGCCGGGCCTGCGGGACCGCCCGGGTGCCGGGGTCGGCGGCCTCGGTGGTGGGGGTGTGGTGGGACACCAGCGGTTTCTCCTTGAGGAAGAAGGCGAGGACGAGGCCGAGCACGAGGACCGGCACGAGGTAGAGGAAGATGCGCGGCATCGCGTCCGCGTACGCCTGCACGTACGCGTCGCGCAGGGCGGGCGGCAGGGTGTGCACCGTCTGCGGGGTGATCGACTCGGCCGGGAGCGGGGTGGCGGAGCCGTCCCGCGGCAGGACGCCGGCGAGCCGGTCGCCGAGGGCGTCGTCGAGCCGGGAGGCGAAGAGGGTGCCGAAGACCGCGGCGCCGACGCTGCCGCCGATCTGGCGGAAGTAGGTGTGGGCGCTGGTGGCGGTGCCGAGGTCGGCGGGGCGCACGGAGTTCTGCACGGCGAGCACGAGGACCGGCATGACCAGGCCGATGCCGGTGCCGAGGACGGCCTGCCAGAGGCTGTACTGGAGGCGCGGGGTGTCGGTGTCCATGTGGGAGAGCAGCCACATGCCGAGGACGGAGAGGGCCCCGCCGGCCACCGGGTAGGCCTTGTAGCGGCCGGTGCGGCTGATGAGCCGGCCCGAGACGACGGAGGCGACGACGATGCCGCCCATGAGCGGCAGCATCAGGAGGCCGGACTCGGTGGCGGTGGCGCCCTCGACCATCTGGAGGAAGCTGGGCAGGTAGCCGGCGGCGCCGAAGAGCGCGATGCCGACGACGGCGCCGACGAGGGCGGTGACGGTGAAGACGGAGTCGCGGAAGAGCCGGAGCGGGATGAGGGGTTCGGGCGCGAAGTGCTCGACGACCAGGAAGAGCAGGATGGTTCCCGCGGCGCCGCAGGCGAGGGCGAGGACGACCCGGGAGCCCCAGGCGTACTCGGTGCCGCCCCAACTGGTCAGCAGGACCAGGCAGGTGGAGGCGGCGGCGAGGAGCAGGGCGCCGAGGACGTCGAAGCGCGCGCGTGCGGCGGGCTTGGGGAGCTTGAGGACGGTGGCGACGACGGCGAGGGTGACGAGCCCGAACGGCACGTTGAAGTAGAAGCACCAGCGCCAGGAGACGTGGTCGGTGAAGAAGCCGCCGAGCAGCGGTCCGGCGACGGAGGCGAGGCCGAAGGCGGCGCCGATCATGCCCATGTACCGGCCGCGTTCGCGGGGCGGGACGATGTCGGCGATGATCGCCTGGACGCCGATCATGAGGCCGCCCGCCCCGATGCCCTGGACCGCGCGGAAGGCGATGAGCTGGTCCATCGTCCGGGACCAGCCGGCGAGGCCGGAGCCGATGACGAAGACGACGATGGCGAAGAGGAAGACGCCCTTGCGGCCGAGGAGGTCGCCGAGCTTGCCGTAGACCGGCAGGCCGATGGTGGAGGTCAGCAGGTAGGCGGTGATCGCCCAGGACATCCGGTCCAGGCCCTGGAGTTCGCCGACGATCTTCGGCAGGGCGGTGGCGACGATCATCTGCTCCAGGGCGGCGAGGAGCAGCGCGAGCATGAGGCCGAAGAAGACGAGCCGGACGCGGCGGGGGTCGAGGGCGGCCGGTCCGGCGCCGGGCGACGAGGGGGGTTCGTGGGACGGGGCGAACGGCTCCGCACCTCCGGCACCGCCGACGCCCACGGCATTCTCGGTGTTCTTCACCACGGTGACCGCACCCACGTGTCTGCTCCCCTCGTCACGGCGTCTGCGCCACGCCATTCTTCGCATCGGGCGCGAAGGGGGAGCAAGTCGGGCGGTACGGGGGGTCAGGGGCGTTCCGGGCGGTGAACGACCCTGGTGGACGGCGCACTTGGGGCGCTTATCAGCGCGTTTACGAGCGGGCCCGCGCCCCCGGCGCGCGCGGGCGCGGTCACGGGAGGCGCGGGCGATCCACTCGAATCGGTGAACGCCCCCGTGCGTTACTTCTCGACCTCGGACTCCTCGATCTCGGTCTTCTCGACCTCGGCCGCCAGCCTGGCGAGGACGAGGTCGTAGATCCGGCCGAGCCCCTTGGGCGCGAAGGTCTTCTCGAAGAAGCCGCCGATGCCGCCGGCGCCGTTCCAGACCGTGGTGACGACCGCGCGGGACCTGCCCTCGCCGGCGGGGGTGACGGTCCAGGTGGTGACCATGGAGGAGTTGCGGTCCTTCTCGACGAGCTGCCCGTCGGTGGGCTCGCCCACCTCCAGGAGGCAGTCGCGGACGCGCTTGCTGGTGGCCTGGAGCTTCCAGTGGACGAGGGTGCCCTCGCCGTCGCCGCCCTCGCGCACCTCGTACTCGCTGAACTGCTCGGGGAGCAGCTTCGCGCGGGTGCCGCTGTAGTCGGCGAGGGCGTCGAACACCGTCTCGGCGTCCGCGGCGATGATCCGTTCCGTCGTGGCCTCGACCTGCGCCATTGACTTCCTCCAGCTCGTGGTTCCTCGGGGTTGCGGGCCAAGCGAACCACGTGCGCTCCGGGGCGCGAAATCCGGGTTGAGGCGATCAAGGGAACAAGTGTTCTATTCTGAGCGAACGGCCGGATCCGAGTGATCGAGGAGGCGTTCATGCACCGGGACGACCCGGACGAAACCCCTGCGAACCCCTCCGTTCCCGCCGACCTCTCCCTGTTCGGTACGGACGCGGTCACCACCCGGACCTTCGACTCCCCCGAGCTCCGGGGCGTCACCTTCCACGAGGTGCGGGCCCGGTCGGTCCTGGACCGGGTCCCCGGCGCCTCCCGGATGCCGTTCGAGTGGACGGTCAACCCCTACCGGGGCTGCACGCACGCGTGCGTGTACTGCTTCGCCCGCAGGTCCCACGCCCACCTCGGTCTCGACACCGGCCCCGACTTCGACTCCCGGATCGTCGTCAAGGTCAACGCCCCGGAACTGCTCGCCCGCCAGCTCGCCTCGCCCCGCTGGCAGGGCGCGCACATCGCCGTGGGCACCAACGTCGACTGCTACCAGCGGGCGGAGGGGCGGTACGGCCTGATGCCGGGGATCCTCACCGCCCTGCGCGACCGCGCCAACCCCTTCTCGATCCTCACCAAGGGCACCCTGATCCTGCGCGACCTGGAGCTGCTGACCCAGGCTGCCCGGGTCACCGAGGTCGGCGCCTCCGTCTCCGTCGGCTTCACCGACCGGGAGCTGTGGCGCACGGTCGAGCCCGGCGCCCCCTCCCCGCAGAGCCGCCTCGACGTCGTCCGCGCGCTCGTCCGGAACGGCGTCGACTGCGGGGTCCTGATGGCCCCCGTGGTGCCCTTCCTGAGCGACCGGCCCGAGCAGCTGCGCGCGACGGTCCGGGCGGTGGCCGAGGCCGGGGCGAGTTCGGTCACCCCGCTCGTCCTGCACCTGCGGCCGGGCGCCCGCGAGTGGTTCGCGGAGTGGCTGGGGCGCCACCACCCGGACCTGGTGCGGCGGTACGGGCGGTTGTACGCGGACGGAGCCTACGCGCCGACCTGGTACCAGCGTCGGATCACCCGTCAGGTGCACGAGTTCGCGGCCGAGTTCGGCATGGGGCCCGCCGGGCACGGCGGGACGCGCCGGATCGCCGTACCGGAGGAGGCGGACGCCTCGGACGGGCCGGAGCGGCTCACCTTCCTCTGAGAACTTCCTTCGAGGACTTTCCCCGAGGACTTCGTCCGAGAACCGGGAATCGGGAATCGGGAATCAGGGCCCCGGCGGCCGGGCGGATCATCGGACCGGCCCGTCTGACACGCCGTCCGGTCCCCTCCTTTCGGGTCAACTCCGGGCGGAACGGGTCCCGCCGGGGCCCGTTCGAGGCACAAAGGCCCTATGACCCCACGCGCAGGAATGCTGATCGCCGCTGGAGCTCTGGTGGCCGGGACGGTCACCGCGCTGCCCGCCGCGACCGCGGACGCCGCCGACCCGGCCCCCCGCCCGCTCCCCCGGCTCGCCTGGACCGACTGCGCCACCCAGGCGTACCCGAGGCTCCAGTGCGCCACCCTGGAGGTGCCGCTCGACCACGACGACCCGGGCGGGCGGCGGATCACGCTCGCCCTGACCCGGGTCCCGCACACCGCGGAGACCTTCCAGGGGCCGCTGCTCGTGAACCCGGGCGGGCCCGGCGGCAGCGGGCGCGGCATGGCGGGGTACGTGGCGGCGTCGCTGCCCCCGGCGGTGGCCGCCCAGTACGACGTGATCGGCTTCGACCCGCGCGGGGTCGGGAAGAGCGAACCCGCGCTCGACTGCCTGCCCGGCCACTTCGACCCGGTCCGCCCCGACTCGGTGCCGCGCGGCTCCCGGGCCGAGCGGACGGGGATCGAGCGGGCGCGGGCCTTCGCGCGGGCCTGCGGCGAGAAGTACGCCGACGTGCTGCCGTACATCGACACCGTGAGCGCGGCGAAGGACCTGGACGCGATCCGGGACGCGCTCGGCGCGCCGAGGCTCAACTACCTCGGCTACTCGTACGGCACCTATCTGGGCGCCGTGTACGCGCGGCTCTTCCCCGACCGGGTGCGGCGCATGGCGCTCGACTCCGTCGTCAACCCGCACGGGGTCTGGTACGAGAGCAACGTCGCCCAGAACTCCGCCTTCGACGCGCGCCACAAGGACTTCATGGCGTGGGTGGCCCGGTACGACGCCACGTACCGACTCGGCACCGACCCGGCGGCGGTCGAGGCCGCCTGGTACCGGATGCGCGACGCGGTGCGCGCGGAGCCGGCCGGCGGGAGGGTCGGGCCGGGCGAGCTGGAGGACACCTTCCTGCCCGGCGGGTACTACGACGGCTACTGGCCCAGGCTCGCGAGCGCCTTCTCCGCGTACGTCGACGAGGGGGACTCCGGGCCGCTGGTCGAGGCGTACGAGCGGTACGGGGAGGCCGACGCGGCCGCCGACAACGGCTACTCGGTCTACGCGGCCGTGCAGTGCCGGGACGCGGCCTGGCCGCGCGACTGGAACGTCTGGCGCAAGGACGCGTGGAAGACGCACACCAAGGCGCCGTTCTCCACCTGGAACAACACCTGGTACAACGCGCCGTGCGCGTTCTGGCCGGTGGATTCCCTGGCCCCGACGGACGTCCGCAACGACCGGCTGCCGCCGGTCCTCGTCCTCCAGGCGACGGACGACGCGGCGACGCCGTACGAGGGCGCGGTGGCCGCGCACCGGCTGCTGCGCCGCTCCAGCCTGGTCGTGGAGGAGGGCGGCGGCAACCACGGCGTGACGCTCGCCGGGAACGACTGCCTCGACGAGCACCTGGCCGCCTACCTGGCCACGGGGAAGGTCCCGCGCGGCGAGGACGGCGCCGAGGCGGACGCGGTCTGCGCCGCGCTCCCGGAGCCGGAGCCCGAGCCCGTCGTCACGAACGGGTCGAAGCCCCCGGAGAAGAGCGGCACGCGCGCGGGGGCCGGGCGGGCGGTACCGGCCGGCACCACCCTGCACGGCCTCCTCGGGCACGTGCGCTGAACGGCCGTACGCGCCGGATGGCCGTACGCGCCGGACGACCTGACACGTCGAACGGCCGTACGCGCCGAACTCCCCTTCCCTCAGGCGCGTTCGGCCGCGTGCTCCGGGCCGAGCAGGCCCAGTGAGCGCGCGGCCGCCGCGCCGAGGCGCGGGTGCGGCAGGGCGGCCTCCAGGGCGGGGCGGGCCCGGGGGTCGCCGAGGGCGCCGAGGCCCTCGACGCACGCGAGGCCGACCCGCCAGTGGGGGTCGTCGGCCGGGAGGCGCCGTTCGAGGACGGTGATCAGGGCCGGTACGGACTCGGGGGCGCGCAGTTCGGCGAGCAGCCGGACCGGCAGCAGGGCGTAGGCGGCCCGGAGTTCGTTGGTGGCGAGGGCGGCGGCCGCGCGGGCGGTACGGGGGTCGCCGAGCCGGGCCAGGGCGTGGGCGGCGGTGACGCAGCGCTCGGGGTCGCGGTGGTTGAGGAGGAGGACGAGGGCCTCGAAGGCGCGCCGGTCGCCGGCGACGCCGAGGGCGTAGGCGGCGACCTCGCGGGCCCAGAGCGGCTGTCCGGGCGCGGCGAGGAGGCGGTGCAGTTCCTCGGGGTCGCCGGGCAGCTCCCCGGGGTCGCCGGTCTCCACGAGCCGGCCGAATGCCGCCGGGACTTTCCCGGTGCCCTTTTCGATCTCGTCGCGCAATCGATCGATCATCGAGCAGAATTCCGGATCCTCGGCGTATTCCATGAATCCGAGCCTATCCGCGACCCAGATCACATTTTCCCAACTTCCCGGGACTGGCGCGCTCGTTACCCGCCGGTTAGTCTCGGGTGAGCGGGTCAACCCCCGCTTCTCACAACGGCCTGGTGACGCAGCCGTGGTGAGCGTACGTCGGTTCGGCAGTTTCGACGCGGCTCCGGGACAGAGCCCGTCTCCCCTTTCTCCACCGGGCGCCGCCCCTTTCCGCGGGCTCCTTCCCGTGTGTTTCCCGCGATTCGCCCCGCGCTCGCGCAATTCGGCGGCACCACCCGCACGCACTGCCCTCAGTCGTCACTCTTCCTCTCTGGAGTCCCCTGATGGACACCCCTCTCTCCACCATCGCCGTCGTCGGTCTCGGCACCATGGGCGCGGGCATCGCCGACGTCCTCGCCCGGGCCGGCCGCGAGGTCATCGGCATCGACGTCAGCGACACCGCCGCCGCCCGGGCCGTCGCCGCCCTGGAGGCCTCCACAGCCCGCGCCGTGGCCCGCGAGCGGATCACCGAGGAGGAGCGGCAGGACGTCCTGGCCCGCTTCCGCACCTTCTCCGACCTCCAGGCGGCCGCCGGGGCCGACCTGGTGATCGAGGTCGTGCCGGAGTCGTACGAGGCGAAGCAGGAGGTCTTCCGGGCCCTGGACGGCATCGTCCGGCCCGACGCGATCCTGGCCACCGGCACCAACGCGCTCTCCGTCACCCGGCTCGCGGCCGACTCGGCCCACCCCGAGCGGGTCCTCGGCCTGCACTTCTTCACCCCGGTCCAGGCCATGAAGCTGGTCGAGGTGGTCTCCTCGGTGCTGACCGACCCGCGGGCCGTCGACGCCGTCACCCGGCTCGCCCAGGACCTCGGCAAGGAGCCGGTGGCGGTCGGGGACCGGGCCGGCTTCATCGCGGACGGGCTGCTCTTCGGCTACCTGAACCAGGCCGCCGCCATGTACGAGGCCAAGTACGCCTCCCGCGAGGACATCGACGCGGCGATGAAGCTGGGCTGCGGCCTGCCGATGGGCCCGCTCGCGCTGCTCGACCTGATCGGCGTGGACACGGCCCGTACGGTCCTGGAGGCCATGTACGCCTCCTCGCACGACCGGCTGCACGCCCCGGCCCCGATCCTCAAGCAGCTCAGCGAGGCGGGCCTGACCGGCCGCAAGGCGGGCCGCGGCTTCTACACGTACGCGGCGCCGGGTTCCGACGAGGTGGTGCGCGACGCGCTGACCCCGCTGACCTCGGCGGAGGGCGGCGGCGGGCGCGAGGTCCGCTCGGTCGGCGTCGCCGGCTCGGGCACCATGGCCTCCGGCATCGCGGAGGTCTTCGCCAAGGCCGGGTACGAGGTCGTGCTCGCCGCCCGCTCCCAGGAGAAGGCGGACGCCGCCAAGGCCCGGATCGCCAAGTCCCTGGAGCGCTCGGTGTCCCGGGGCCGGATGACGGCCGAGGCCCGCGACACCGTGCTCGCCCTGATCACCCCGGCCGGCACGCTCGACGCCTTCGCCGAGGTCGACCTGGCGGTCGAGGCGGTCGCGGAGGACCTGGCGGTCAAGCAGGACCTGTTCGCGCGGCTCGACAAGATCTGCAGGCCGGGCGCGGTGCTCGCCACCACGACCTCCTCGCTGCCGGTCGTGGCCTGCGCCCGCGCCACCACGCGCCCGCAGGACGTCATCGGGATGCACTTCTTCAACCCGGCGCCCGCGATGAAGCTGGTGGAGATCGTCCGCACGGTCCTGACCGGCGACGACGTCCACGCCACCGTCCGCGAGGTCACCGCGAAGATCCGCAAGCATCCGGTGGACTGCGGCGACCGGGCCGGCTTCATCGTGAACGCGCTGCTCTTCCCGTACCTGAACAACGCGGTCAAGATGGTCCAGGAGCACTACGCGACCCTGGACGACATCGACGCGGCCATGAAGCTGGGCGGCGGCTACCCGATGGGCCCGTTCGAACTGCTCGACGTGGTCGGCCTGGACGTCTCGCTCGCGATCGAGCAGGTCCTGCACCGCGAGTTCCGCGACCCCGGCCTGGCCCCCGCCCCGCTCCTGGAGCACCTGGTGGCGGCCGGCTGCCTCGGCCGCAAGACGGGTCGCGGCTTCCGCGAATATGCCCGACGCTGAGCCCCGCACCCCCGGTTGGGGCGGGCTCCTGAGCCCCTCGGGCACCCCCGGTGCCCCGGGGGGCTCCCCGCCCCCACCTGGGCACACTTCCCCTCCGATGCAGTACGTTCGGACCATGTCCAAGGCCGCGAAGTCACCCCGTGCCACCTCCCCGTCCGACGCTCCGGAGAGCGCGGCGGGCACCCGTGCCGCCGCCCAGCGGCTCAAGATGCGCCGGGAGCTCGCCACCGCCGCGATGGAACTCTTCGCGACCAAGGGGTACGAGGCCACCACGGTGGACGAGATCGCGGCCACGGCCGGGGTCGCGCGGCGGACCTTCTTCCGGCACTTCCGGTCCAAGGAAGAGGCGATCTTCCCCGACCACGACGACACCCTGGTGCGGGCGGAGGCGGTGCTGAACGCCGCGCCGCCGCACGAGCACCCGCTCGACACGGTGTGCCGGGGCATCAAGGAGGTCATGAAGATGTACGCGGGGTCCCCCGCGGTCTCCGTGGAGCGCTACCGGCTCACCCGCGAGGTGCCGACCCTGCGGGAGCGGGAGATCGCCTCGGTGGCCCGCTACGAGCGCCTCTTCACCCGCTACCTCCTCGGGCACTTCGACGAGCGCGACCACCACGACGGCAACGACGACCCGCTGCTCGCCGAGGTGGCCGCCTCCGCGGTCGTCACCGCCCACAACCACGTGCTGCGCCGCTGGCTGCGGGCGGGCGGGCGGGGCGACGTGGAGGCCCAGCTCGACCACGCCTTCGCGATCGTCCGGGAGACCTTCGGATCGGGCATAGGCGCCGGCCGCCCGGCCCCGTCCGCCGCCTCCCCCGCCCCCTCCTCCGCCTCGGAGACGCGGGAGGAGAGCGCCCCCGCCGTCCGGGCCTCCACCACCGGCGACGTGGTGGTCGCCGTGGCGCGCACCGACGCGCCCCTCGACGAGGTCATGCGGACCATCCAGAAGGCGCTCGGCACCGCCTGAGGCCTCTCCACCCCCTCCGAGCGCTTCCTCGCCGCGTGGGCCGTCCCCGGGATCCGGGAACGGCCCACGCGGCGTTTGCCCAGGTCGGAGCAGTTTGAGGGGCCGATTCGATCGATCATCGCTCATGTGTGACCGGCAGATTGCATCTGAGTGAAATTGTTGGCACCCAGTGCCTTGTCAGGTGACACGGCGTGCCATACGTTGATGGTGTCCGGGCGGCCGGCGCGCAGAGACCAACCTCGTGCGCCGGCTGTCCCCACAAGCCGACGGCTCGTGCGCCCGGACGCCTGCGTCACAGGCAATCCCGCGCCCGACCGGCGCCGCGCCACCGCACCACCCAGCCGAACCGACGGCACACCTCCACAGCAGCACCTCACCGCCGTAACCCTCAGGCGTCCTCCCCCGGACGCTCACCGCCGGAGGCAACCCGTGAAGGAAATCCTGGACGCGATCCAGTCCCCGGACTCCACGTCCGCCGACTTCGCGAACATCAAGCTCCCCGAGTCGTACCGCGCCGTCACCGTCCACAAGGACGAGGCGGAGATGTTCACCGGACTCGCCAGCCGCGACAAGGACCCGCGCAAGTCGCTCCACCTCGACCAGGTCCCGCTGCCCGAGCTCGGCCCGGGCGAGGCGCTCGTCGCCGTCATGGCCTCCTCGGTCAACTACAACTCGGTCTGGACCTCGATCTTCGAGCCGGTCTCGACCTTCGGCTTCCTGGAGCGCTACGGGCGCCTCTCCGAGCTCACCAAGCGCCACGACCTGCCGTACCACGTCATCGGCTCCGACCTCGCGGGCGTCGTCCTGCGCACCGGTCCGGGCGTCAACTCCTGGAAGCCCGGCGACGAGGTCGTCGCGCACTGCCTCTCGGTCGAGCTGGAGTCCTCGGACGGCCACAACGACACGATGCTCGACCCCGAGCAGCGCATCTGGGGCTTCGAGACCAACTTCGGCGGCCTGGCGGAGATCGCCCTCGTCAAGTCCAACCAGCTGATGCCGAAGCCGGACCACCTGAGCTGGGAGGAGGCGGCGGCCCCGGGCCTCGTCAACTCCACCGCCTACCGCCAGCTGGTCTCCCGCAACGGCGCCGGCATGAAGCAGGGCGACAACGTCCTCATCTGGGGCGCCAGCGGCGGCCTCGGCTCGTACGCCACGCAGTTCGCCCTGGCCGGCGGCGCCAACCCGATCTGCGTCGTCTCCTCCCCCGAGAAGGCCGACATCTGCCGGTCCATGGGCGCCGAGGCGGTCATCGACCGCAACGCCGAGGGCTACAAGTTCTGGAAGGACGAGAACACCCAGGACCCGAAGGAGTGGAAGCGCTTCGGCAAGCGCATCCGCGAGCTCACCGGCGGCGAGGACATCGACATCGTCTTCGAGCACCCGGGCCGCGAGACCTTCGGCGCCTCCGTGTACGTCACCCGCAAGGGCGGCACCATCACCACCTGCGCCTCCACCTCCGGCTACATGCACCAGTACGACAACCGCTACCTGTGGATGTCGCTCAAGCGGATCATCGGCTCGCACTTCGCGAACTACCGCGAGGCGTGGGAGGCCAACCGCCTGATCGCCAAGGGCAAGATCCACCCGACCCTGTCGAAGGTCTACTCCCTGGAGGAGACCGGCCAGGCCGCCTACGACGTCCACCGCAACCTCCACCAGGGCAAGGTCGGCGTCCTCGCCCTCTCGCCCGAGGAGGGCCTGGGCGTGCGCGACCCGGAGCTGCGGGCCCGGCACATCGACGCCATCAACCGCTTCCGCAACATCTGACACCCGGGACGACAGATGACTGAGCGCCAGAAGGACCGGCCGTGGCTCATGCGGACGTACGCCGGTCACTCGACCGCCGAGGCGTCCAACGAGCTGTACCGGCGCAACCTCGCCAAGGGCCAGACCGGCCTCTCGGTCGCCTTCGACCTGCCGACGCAGACCGGGTACGACCCCGACCACGTCCTCGCCCGCGGCGAGGTCGGCCGGGTCGGCGTCCCCGTCTCGCACCTCGGCGACATGCGCCGGCTGTTCCAGGACATCCCCCTGGAGCAGATGAACACCTCGATGACGATCAACGCCACGGCGATGTGGCTCCTGGCGCTCTACCAGGTGGTCGCGGAGGAGCAGGGCGCGGACGTCACCGGGCTCCAGGGCACCACCCAGAACGACATCGTGAAGGAGTACCTGTCGCGCGGGACGCACGTCTTCCCGCCCGGCCCCTCCCTCCGCCTCACCACGGACATGATCACCTACACGGTGAACAACATCCCGAAGTGGAACCCGATCAACATCTGCAGCTACCACCTGCAGGAGGTCGGAGCCACCCCGGTCCAGGAGATCTCGTACGCGATGTCCACCGCCGTCGCGGTGCTCGACGCGGTCCGGGACTCCGGCCAGGTGCCGGAGGACCGCTTCGGCGAAGTGGTCGCCCGCATCTCGTTCTTCGTGAACGCGGGCGTCCGCTTCGTCGAGGAGATGTGCAAGATGCGCGCCTTCGGGCGCATCTGGGACAAGATCACCCACGAGCGGTACGGCATCGAGAACGCCAAGCAGCGCCGGTTCCGCTACGGCGTCCAGGTCAACTCGCTCGGCCTGACCGAGGCCCAGCCGGAGAACAACGTCCAGCGGATCGTCCTGGAGATGCTGGCCGTCACCCTCTCCAAGGACGCCCGCGCGCGGGCCGTCCAGCTCCCCGCCTGGAACGAGGCCCTCGGGCTGCCCCGGCCCTGGGACCAGCAGTGGTCGCTCCGCATCCAGCAGGTGCTCGCCCACGAGTCCGACCTGCTGGAGTACGAGGACATCTTCGCCGGCTCGCACGTGATCGAGGCCAAGGTGGACGCCCTCGTCGAGGAGTGCCTGGCCGAGATCGACCGGATCCAGGAGATGGGCGGCGCGATGGCCGCCGTCGAGTCCGGCTACCTCAAGTCGCAGCTCGTCTCCTCGCACGCCGAGCGGCGCGCCCGGATCGAGGCCGGCGAGGAGAAGATCGTCGGCGTCAACATCTTCCAGGGCACCGAGGAGAACCCCCTCACCGCCGACCTGGACACCGCGATCATGACGGTGGACCCGGCGAACGAGGCGCGGGTGGTCGCCGCCCTCCACGAGTGGCGCGACAACCGCGACGAGGCCCGCGCCCAGGAGTCCCTGGCGGCGCTGAAGGCGGTGGCGGCCGGTGACGGCAACCTCTTCGCCGCCACCCTGGAGTGCGCGCGTGCGGGCGTCACCACCGGGGAGTGGTCCTGGGCGCTGCGGGACGTCTTCGGCGAGTTCCGCGCCCCGACGGGCGTCTCCTCCGCCCCGGTCGCGGTGACGGCCGAGGCGGGCACGCCGCTGGCCCTCGTACGGGAGAAGGTGGCGCGGACCGCCGGGGAGCTGAACGCCGGACGGCTGCGGCTGCTCGTCGGCAAGCCCGGTCTGGACGGGCACTCCAACGGGGCCGAGCAGATCGCCGTACGCGCGCGCGACGCCGGCTTCGAGGTGGTCTACCAGGGGATCCGGCTGACCCCGGAGCAGATCGTCGACGCGGCCCTGGCCGAGGACGTGCACTGCGTGGGCCTGTCGATCCTCTCCGGCTCGCACGCCGAGCTGGTCCCGGACGTCCTGGAGCGCCTCCGCGAGGCGGGCGCGGCCGACATCCCGGTCATCGTCGGCGGGATCATCCCGAACGCCGACGCCGCAGAACTGAGGCGCGCGGGTGTGGCCGCCGTCTTCACACCGAAGGACTTCGGTATCACGGAGATCATCGGCCGTATCGTCGACGAGATCCGGAAAGCGAACAAGCTCGATCCCCTGGAGGTCCCCGCATGACCAGCCCCGCGTCCCCCGTGAACCGGCTGCGCCCCCGCCGTTCCTGCCTGGCGGTCCCCGGCTCCAACCCGCGCTTCCTGGAGAAGGCCCAGGGCCTCGCCGCCGACCAGGTCTTCCTGGACCTGGAGGACGCCTGCGCCCCGCTGGCCAAGCCCGACGCCCGGCACACCATCGTGAAGTTCCTGAACGAGGGCGACTGGACCGGCAAGACGCGCGTGGTCCGCGTGAACGACTGGACGACCCACTGGACGTACCGGGACGTCGTCACGGTCGTCGAGGGCGCCGGCCAGAACCTCGACTGCATCATGCTGCCGAAGGTCCAGGACGCGCAGCAGATCGTCGCGCTCGACCTGCTGCTCACCCAGATCGAGAAGACGATGGGCTTCGAGGTCGGCAGGATCGGCATCGAGGCGCAGATCGAGAACGCGCAGGGCCTGACCAACGTCAACGCCATCGCGCAGGCCTCCCAGCGCGTCGAGACGATCATCTTCGGCCCGGCCGACTTCATGGCCTCCATCAACATGAAGTCGCTGGTCGTGGGCGAGCAGCCGCCCGGCTACCCGGCGGACGCCTACCACCACATCCTGATGAGCATCCTGATGGCCGCCCGCGCCAACGACCTCCAGGCGATCGACGGCCCCTACCTCCAGATCCGCAACCAGGAGGGCTACAAGGCCGTCGCGCAGCGCGCCGCCGCCCTCGGCTTCGACGGCAAGTGGGTGCTGCACCCGGACCAGGTCGCCGCCGCGAACGAGATCTTCTCGCCCTCGCAGGAGGACTACGACCACGCCGAGCTGATCCTCGACGCGTACGACTACTACACGTCCGAGGCCGGCGGGAAGAAGGGCTCCGCGATGCTCGGCGACGAGATGATCGACGAGGCCTCCCGCAAGATGGCCCTGGTCATCTCCGGCAAGGGCCGCGCCGCCGGCATGCGGCGCACCGGCAAGTTCGAGATCCCGGAGGCCTGATCCCCATGCAGTTCGGCCGCACGTACGAGGAGTTCGAGGTCGGTGCCGTCTACAAGCACTGGCCCGGGAAGACGGTCACGGAGTACGACGACCACCTCTTCTGTCTGCTCACGATGAACCACCATCCGCTGCACATGGACGTGAACTACGCCGAGAACACGACGGACTTCGGCAAGAACGTCGTCGTCGGCAACTACGTCTACTCGCTGCTGCTCGGCATGTCCGTGCCGGACGTCTCCGGCAAGGCCATCGCCAACCTGGAGATCGAGTCGCTGCGGCACGTGGCGCCGACCTTCCACGGCGACACGATCTACGGCGAGACGACGGTCCTCGACAAGACCCCGTCGAAGTCGAAGAACGACCGCGGCATCGTGTACGTGGAGACCAAGGGCTACAAGCAGGACGGCACCCTGGTGTGCGTCTTCCGCCGCAAGGTGATGGTCCCCACCGAGACGTACATCAAGGAGCGCGGCGGGGAGCAGCCCGGCCGCCCCACGCTCGTCGAGCCCTCCAAGAAGACGGAGAAGTAGTCATGGCGCGACTCGCCCAGACCCACGGTCTGACCGACGTCCAGCAGGAGATCCTCGCCACCGTCCGGGACTTCGTCGACAAGGAGATCATCCCGGTCGCGACGGACCTGGAGCACCGCGACGAGTACCCCCAGCAGATCGTGGACGGGCTCAAGGAGCTCGGCGTCTTCGGCCTGATGATCCCCGAGGAGTACGGGGGCCTGGGCGAGTCGCTGCTCACCTACGCGCTGTGCGTGGAGGAGATCGCCCGCGGCTGGATGTCGGTCTCCGGCATCATCAACACCCACTTCATCGTGGCGTACATGCTCAAGCAGCACGGCACGCAGGAGCAGAAGGAGCACTTCCTCCCGCGGATGGCGGCCGGCGAGACGCGCGGCGCGTTCTCGATGTCGGAGCCGGCCCTCGGCTCGGACGTGTCGGCCATCACGTCGAAGGCGGTGAAGGACGGCGACGAGTACGTCCTCAACGGCCAGAAGATGTGGCTGACGAACGGCGGCACCTCGTCGCTGGTGGCCGTCCTGGTCCGTAGTGACGAAGGACACCCCGAGGGCACCGCCCCCCACAAGTCGATGACGACCTTCCTCGTGGAGAAGGAACCCGGCTTCGGAGAGGTCCGTCCGGGCCTCACCATCCCCGGGAAGATCGACAAGATGGGCTACAAGGGCGTCGACACGACCGAGCTCATCATGGACGGACTGCGCATTCCGGCCAATCGTGTACTCGGCGGGGAAACCGGCCGAGGGTTTTACCAAATGATGGACGGTGTCGAGGTCGGGCGCGTGAACGTGGCGGCCCGTGGTTGCGGCGTCGCTCAGCGTGCATTTGAGCTGGGTGTCTCGTATGCCCAGCAGCGTCACACTTTCGGCAAGGCCATCGCCCAGCACCAGGCGATCCAGTTCAAGCTGGCCGAAATGGCTACCAAGGTCGAGGCCGCTCATGCGATGATGGTCAACGCAGCACGCAAAAAGGACTCCGGGGAACGAAACGACCTCGAAGCAGGGATGGCGAAGTACCTCGCCTCCGAGTACTGCAAGGAGGTCGTCGAGGACGCCTTCCGTATCCACGGTGGATACGGGTTCTCGAAGGAGTACGAGATCGAGCGCCTCTACCGCGAGGCGCCGATGCTGCTCATCGGCGAAGGTACCGCCGAGATCCAGAAAATGATCATTGGTCGTCGGCTGCTCGAGGAGTACCGATTCCAGGGATGATTGTCGCTTTTGAGCCGGTAAGGCCGCGAAGAAGATCACACCCTGTGTTCGTCTTCCGGCCTCCGACTCGGTTCCTGGCTTGCCCAGTTGCGCCCCGCAACCGATAGCATCGCCGGAAAGCCGCCGTCCCCGTTGCCTGCGCGGCATCATCCGCTACGAAGGTCATCCATGCCCCACAGCCAAACCTCTGCACACCGCGACAGCCTCAAGGGCGTACGCCTCGCGCGCGGAGCATCGCCGTGGCTCCTGCCGACCGTCGCCACCGCGGCGCTCAGCCTCGTGCGCGCCCGCACGTCGCGGCGCGCCGCGGCCATCGCCGTGCCGACCACCGCTCTCGCGGCCGGCATGCTGTGGTTCTTCCGCGACCCCGAGCGCGAGATCGCTCGGGGCCGGGTCGTCTCCCCCGCCGACGGCGTGGTGCAGAGCATCATGCCGTGGAAGGACGGGCGCACCCGGGTCGCCATCTTCATGAGCCCCCTGAACGTCCACGTCAACCGCGCGCCGCTGGCCGGCACGGTGACGTCCGTGGAGCACGTCCCCGGTGGGTTCGTCCCGGCGTTCAACAAGGAGAGCGAGAACAACGAGCGCGTCGTCTGGCACTTCGACACCGAGCTCGGCGACATCGAGATGGTCCAGATCGCGGGTGCCGTCGCCCGGCGCATCGTGCCGTACGTCCCGCAGGGGACGAAGGTGGAGCAGGGCGAGCGCATCGGCCTGATCCGCTTCGGCTCGCGCGTCGACATCTACCTCCCCGAGGGCGTCGAGGTCGCGGTCGAGGTCGGGCAGGTCACCACGGCGGGGGTGACTCGCATTGACCGTGATTGATCCCGACGCACGGGCGGGCGACTGGGCCGCCGGCGCCGAGACGGACGCCGAAGACGCCGAGGAGATGCCGCTGTCGCTGAGGCTGTCCATAGCGGACGCCCTCACGCTCGGTAACGCCACGTGCGGATTCATGGCGGTGTACTTCACCACCACCGGCATCCTCATCCCGCACCTGACGGGCAGCACCGAGACCGGCATGGCGCGCAACAGCGCCGCCACCGCCGTGATCCTGATGCTGTGCGCGGCGATCTTCGACCTCTTCGACGGGATCGTGGCGCGCAAGCTCCGCTCGTCCCCGATGGGCGCCGAGCTCGACAACCTGTCGGACCTGATCAGCTTCGGTCTGGCCCCGGCCTACTTCGTGCTCGTGTACGGGATGGTCGCGGACGACGCGCAGCAGAAGGTCTCGGCGGTGGCCGCGATCGTGGTGCTGCTCGCGGTGGTCCTCAGGCTCGCGAGATTCTCCTGCGTGACCATGAAGGACGGCATGTTCCAGGGCATGCCGAGCCCCTTCGGCGCGCTGACGGTGGTCTCGATCGTGCTCCTGGAGCTGCCGTTCGTCCCGACGCTCCTCGCGATCATCGGGGTCGCCTGGCTGATGGTGAGCCGGGTCGAGTACCCGAAGCCGCGCGGTGTGCTCGCGGTGGCGATGCTCTCCTGGATCGTCGGCGCGATGGGCATGCTGGCGGCCTGGGCGTTCGACGCCCCGGGCGGTCAGTTCCTGCTCCAGACCGGCTGCGCGCTTCAGGTCGTGATGGGCGCCGTGATCCCCCTCTTCGCGACGGCCCGCCGGGTGAACACCTTCCGCGGCAACCGGCGCGAGAGCCGGGAGGCGCGGGCGGCGCAGCTGCCGTAGGCGGCGGACGGCGTACGGAAGGGCCCCGGGAGGCGAACAGCCCCCCGGGGCCCTTTCGCGTGCCCTAACCGAGCCGCTTGTAGTACAGCGTGGTCGCGCGCAGGACCCCGGCGGGGTCGGCGGCGAAGTCCGGGATCGTCCCGGCGGCCGTCCAGCCCGCGCCCCGGTAGAGGCGCTCGGCCGGGCTGCCGGTCTGCGTGTCCAGGACCAGCAGGGTCAGGCCGGTGGCGGCGGCGTGCGCCTCGGCCGTGGCGAGCAGCCGCCGACCGAGGCCCCGGCCCCGGGCGGAGCGGTGGACCAGAAGCCGGGCGATCTCGCCCCGGTGCCGGCCGTTGGCGGCGCCGGCGCGGACGAGGGTGACGGCCCCGGTGGGGCGCCCCGCGCCGTCCAGGGCCGCCCAGACGTCCCGTACGCCCTCCTCGGCCTCTCCGGCGGCCCGGAGCCACCAGGAGGCCGCCCCGGCGGTGTTCAGGGGGGCCGTGAAGCCGACGGAGGCCCCGTCGTCCACGGCGTCCACGAGGAGCGCGGCGAGGCCGCCGGGGGCGTGGGCGCGCACGGCGTCGGGGGTGAGGAGCTCGACGCGGTCGGCCGCGAGCGGCTTCTCCAGGCAGAGGAGGCCGGGGCGGGGGTCCCAGGAGGGGACGGTCTCGAAGCCGAGGCTCAGGTAGAGGGCGAGCGGCTCCCGCCGCCGGTCCCAGACCGTGAGGCGCACCGAGGACGCCCCGAGGGCGGCGGCCCGGTGCAGGGCCTCGGCCACGAGGGCCCTCGCCAGGCCCTTCCGGCGGGCCCCGGGCGCGACCCAGAGGCGCTTGACCTCGGGCGCGCGTCCCTCGCGGGAGGCCTTCAGGACGACGCAGCCGGCCGGTCCGTCCCCGCCGGGCGGGGTGGCCAGCAGGACCGTGTCGGCGGCGAACGCGGCGGCCGGGTCCTCGGCCTCCCCGCGGTATACGGCCGGGAGCTCGGCGACCGTCGCCACGGGCGTCCCCTTCACCTCCTGGTTGTCCAGGTGGTAGGCGCCCACCAGGTCGGCGAGGTGCGGGTGGGAGCGGTTCTCCTCGATGAGTGGAGCGGGGTACGTCTTCATGCGCCGAGCTTCACACCGGCGTGTTTCCGGGAGATGACGATCTTCCCGGGGGCTTCTAGGGTGGCGCCCATGCGTGTACTGGTCGCGGGCGCCACGGGCGCCGTGGGTCGTCAGCTCGTGCCGCGCCTGGAGGCGGCGGGCCACGAGGTCGTGGGAATCTCCCGGCGCGGTCCGCGCCCGGTGGACGTGCTGGACGCGGAGGCGGTGCGGCGGGCGGTGGCCGCGATCGCGCCGGACGCGGTGGTGCACCAGCTCACCGACCTGGGCGGGGCGGACGGGGCCGCGAACAACCTGGTCCGGGTCGAGGGGACCCGGAACCTGGTGGACGCGGCGCGGGACGCCGGGGTCGGGCGGATCGTGGCGCAGTCGATCTCCTGGGCGTACGCGCCCGGGGACGCGCCCGCCGACGAGTCCGTGCCGCTCGACCCGACGGAGGAGCTCCCCCGGGCCCGGGTCGTCGCCGGGGTGCGCGCCCTGGAGACGGCGGTGGCCGGGCTGCCGGAGGCGGTGGTCCTGCGGTACGGGATCCTCTACGGGCCCGGCACCTGGTACGCGCCGGGCGGCGCCGTCGCCGCCGCGCTCGCCGGGGACCCGGGGGCGCGGTTCCTGGGCAGCACGGCGGCCGACGGTTCGGTCAGCTCCTTCGTGCACGTCGGGGACGCCGCCGAGGCGGCCGTACGGGCCCTGGAGTGGCCCCCGGGCGCGTACAACGTGGTGGACGACGAGCCCGCGCCCGGCCATGTCTGGCTGCCGGTCCTGGCGACGGCCCTGGGCGTCCCGGCGCCCGGCCGGACGGAGGGGCGGGCGCCGTGGGCCCGGGGCGCGGTGAACGGCCGGGCCCGTGCGCTCGGCTGGGCCCCGGCCCGCCCGTCCTGGCGGACGGGCTTCGCGGACCGGGGCTGACGCCCCTACGGGGTGTAGGCCTTCGCCGCGTCCGAGACGAAGGGCTGCCGGACCGTGCGCATGCCGCCGGGCACGGACTTGTCGGGCTGGACGATGACGGACTCGCGGGACGAGGGCGCCTCCGGATCGCCGAGGTCGTGGGTCATGCCGAAGCCCGCGTCGTGGGCGGTCAGGGTGAGCAGGGCCTTTCCGACGCCCTCGCGGGTGAGGTCCTTGGCGGCGCAGGCCTTCTTCAGGGCCTCGCCGAAGACGCTCGCGGCGGTCCAGCCGGCGACGACGCCGTTGTCGAGGGCCTCGCCCGGGTGGGCGGCCCGGTAGTCCGCCACCAGCTTCTTCGCGACGGGGGTGTCCGCGCCGACGGGGAGGCTCGGGGAGGCGAACCAGTACATCTTCTCCAGGGCGGGTCCGGCCTGGGTGCCGAGGAGCTGCGGGGCGAAGGCCGAGTTGTTGCCGACGACCGGGACCTTCAGGCCGGTGGCGGCGGCGACGCCGACGAGGGAGGCGGCCTGGCGGGGGCCCGCGCTGATCACGACGGCCTTGACCCCGGCCTGCTTGAGCGCGGCGACCTGCGCGGACATGTCGTTGTCGGTGGGCTTGATCTTCTGCTCGACGACGGTCAGGCCGGCCTTCTCCGCCGCGTACTTCGAGCCCTTGAGGGCGTTCTCGCCGTAGTCGCCCTCGAAGTAGACGTGGCCGAGCCTGTCGCCGGCCCTGAGCCCCTTCTCGGTGAGGAGGAAGTCGACGGCGTTGATCGTCTCGACGTCGTACGTGGAGCCCAGGACGCGGATGTACGGGGAGCCGAGCAGCGAGGCAGACCAGGCCTGCGGGAGGACGAGGCCCTTGTCCCGGGTGTCGACGCGCTGCTTGACGGCGGCGACGAACGGGGAGCCGATGAACTGGGCGTAGCCGACGACCGCGGGCTCCAGCTCGGTGTAGGCGGCGAGCGCCTTCTGCGGGTCGTAGCCGTGGTCGCGGACCGTGAGCTCCAGCTGCCGGCCGCAGATCCCGCCGGCGGCGTTGACCTGCTTCACGTACAGCTGCTGGGCCTGGGTGACGCTCTTGCCGAGGGTGGCGTACACACCGGTCATGTCGGTGAGCGCGCCGAGCGCGATCGTCTCGTCGGTGACGCCCTTTCCGGTCTTCACCCCGCCCGCGCCGGTCTGCTTCCCGTCGCCGGTCTTCGCCTTGGAGCTGCATCCGGCGGCGGTGAGGGCGACCAGTGCGGCGAGCGCGGCGGCCAGGCCCCGCACGGCCTGTCGTCTGTGGTTCATCGTGTCTCCCCTGGGGGTTCGGTGGACGTGGGGGTCGTGGAGGTCGTGGGGCTCGCGGAGGCCGTGGCGCCCGCGGGCGTCCGGGCGGCGAGGCGGGCCAGGCCGCCGGGCAGGAACAGGACCACCGCGACGACGGCGGCGCCGTACAGGTAGCGGGCGGCCTCCCCCGGCGCGATCCCGCCCGTCCCGGGAGCGGAGACCAGGGGCAGGGCGTCGCTGTAGCGGGTGAGGAGCTGGGGCAGGAGGGAGACGAAGACGGCTCCGGCGACCGCTCCGGCGACCGAGCCGAGGCCGCCGATGACGATCATGGCCAGGTACTCCAGGGAGAGCGCCATGCCGAAGTACTCGGGGACGGTCCGCTGGAAGACCAGGGCGAGCAGGACGCCGGCCAGGCCCGCGTACATGGAGGACAGGACGAAGACGGCGGCGCGGTGGCGGGCCACCGGGACGCCCATGACGCCGGCGGCGATCCGGTGGTCGCGGATGGCGTTCATGGCGCGTCCGGGGCGGCCCCGGAGGACTCCCCTGGCGAAGAGCACCCCGCCGAGGAGCAGCGCGAGCCCGAGGTACCAGAGCTTCTCGACGGCCCCGAAGGGGACCTGGGCGACGAGCAGTTCGGTGTCGTCGAAGGTCAGGCCGAGGAGGGAGAGCGGGGGGACGGCGCGGCCGTTGTAGCCGCCGGTGAGGTCGTGGGCGTTGAAGAGGACGTGCTGGCCGATGAAGATCAGCGCGAGGGTGGCGATGCCGAGGTACGCGCCGTGCAGCCGTCCCGCGATGGGGCTGAACACTCCGCCGGCCAGGCCCGCGAGGGCCACCGCGAGGACGGCGGCGAGCCAGCCGGGCAGGCCGAGACCGGCGAGGCCGTCGGCGCCGTCCCCGGCGAGGGCGCAGTAGCCGTAGGCGCCGACGGCGAGGAAGAAGGCGTGTCCCATGGAGAGCTGGCCGGTGGCGCCGGTCAGCAGGTTGATGCCGAGGGCGCCGAGGGCGGCGGCCATGGCGAACAGGCCGGCCTGGAGCCAGAAGCGGTCCAGGTAGAAGGGCAGGGCGAGCAGGACGAGGCCGGCGGCGGTCCCCGCGTACACCGCGGGGCGGGCCCGGAGGCCGGGGAGTTCAGACACGGGCGAGTTCCTTCGTGCCGAAGAGGCCGGACGGGCGGATCAGGAGCACCGCGACCATGACGAGGTACGGGGCGAGGTCGCCGATCCCCCGGCCGAGGAACGCCAGGTCGCCCTGGTAGCCGGTGGCGAGGGACTCGGTGACGCCGACGAGGAGGCCGCCGACGAGGGCGCCCGTGGTCGAGTCGAGGCCGCCGAGGATCGCGGCCGGGAAGGCCTTGAGGGCGGCGAGCGAGGTGGCCCGTTCCAGGCCGGGGGTCGGGAAGACGGTGAGGAAGAGCGCGGCGACGGCGGCGAGGCCGCCCGCGACCGCCCAGGCGCCGAGCGAGACCCGGCCGAGCCGGATGCCCATGAGGGCGGCGGTCTCCTGGTTCTCGGCGGCGGCCCGCATGGCGACGCCCCAGGAGGTGTACCGGAAGGCGAGCAGGAAGGCGGTGATGAGGAGGGCCGCCGCGAGGAGGGCGGCGATCCGGGTCTGGGCGATCGTGACCGGTCCCGCGGTGACGACGGCGTCGCCCCAGGGGTCCCCGAGGGCGAGGATGTCGGTGCCGATCCGGCGGGTCAGCTCGGTGGCGAGCAGGATGTCGACGCCGATGGTGACGATGGCGAGGACGCTGTGGTCGGAGCCCCGGTGGCGGCGCATGACGAGGAACTCGACGGCCGCGCCGACCACCGCCGCGCCCGCGATCCCGGCGAGCAGGGCGGGCCAGAAGCCGATGTCGTCGTGGAGGACGGCGGTGACGTAGCCGCCGGCCAGGAGGAGGGAGGCGTGGGCGAAGTTGACGACCTCCGTGGCGCGGAAGATGACGACGAAGCCGAGGGCGATGAGGGCGTAGATCGAGCCCAGCGAGACGCCGTTGATCAGGAACTCGGCGAAGGTGCTCACGCGGCGGACTCCTCTCCGAGGTAGGCGCGGACGACCGCCGGGTCGTTCTGCACGTCGGCGGGTGCCCCGTCGGCGATCCGGCGGCCGAAGTCGAGGACGGTGACGGAGTCGGCGAGCCGCATCACCAGGCCCATGTCGTGCTCGACGAGCAGGACCGAGATGCCGAGGCCGTCGCGGACCCCGGCGATGACGGAGGCGGTGCGGCGCCGCTCGTCGGCGGTCATCCCGGCGACGGGCTCGTCGAGGAGCAGGAGCGTGGGCTCCGTGCAGAGGGCTCGGGCGAGTTCGGCGAGCTTCTGCTGTCCGTACGGGAGGGAGCCGGCGGGCCGGTCGAGCTGCCGTTCCAGGCCGACGAAGGCGGCGATCTCCCGGACCCTGGCCCGGTGCCGGGCCTCCTCGCGGGCGGCGGAGGGGAGCCGGAGCCCGGCGGCGAGGAAGCCGGTGCGGGTGAGCCGGTGGCGGCCGAGCATCAGGCTGTCCTCGACGGTGGCGCGGGGCGGCAGGGCCAGGTTCTGGAAGATCCGGCCGACGCCGAGGTCCGCGATCCGGTGCGGGGGCAGGCCGGTCAGTTCGCGCTCCCCGAGGCGGACGGAGCCGGAGGTGGCGCGGTAGACGCCGGAGAGGACGTTGAAGCAGGTGGACTTGCCGGCGCCGTTGGGGCCGATGAGGGCGTGGACGGTGCCGGGCCGGACGGTGAAGCCGACGGCGTCGAGGGCGGTGAGCCCGGCGAACCGGACGGTCAGGTCGCGGACGTGGAGGGCGGGGACGTCGGGGTCGGGGGCTTTGGAGGCGGGCGCGTCGGGCGCGGATGCGTCGGGCGCGGCGCCGGGGGCCGGGGTGGATTCCGGGCCGGGTCCCGCCGGTGGGGGCTGCGGTGGCTGCGGTCTCATCGGGGCTCCTCCCAGCGGGCCAGGACCGGGTGGGCGGTGGCGGCGCGGGCCGCGTCGGCGGCGGCGTCCTCGTCGACCACACCCAGGTAGCGGCGGCGCACCTCGTCGGAGGCGGCGAGTTCGGCGGCGGGGCCGGAGAGGGTGACCTCGCCGACCTCCAGGACGTACGCGAGGGAGGCGAGCCGCAGCGCGAGCGCCGCGTTCTGCTCGACCAGGAGCACCGCCGTCCCCTGGGTGTTGATCTCGCGGACGGCGTCCGCGATCCGGGCCGCCATCAGCGGGGCGAGGCCGAGGGAGGGCTCGTCCAGGAGGAGCAGGCCCGGCGCGGCCATCAGGGCGCGCCCGACGGCGAGCATCTGCTGCTCGCCGCCGGAGAGCAGTCCGGCCGGCTGGCGGGCGCGCTCGGCGAGGACCGGGAAGAGCTCGTGGACCCGGCGGAGGGCGGCGGCCCGGGAGGCCCGGCCGCCGCGCCGGCCGAGCGCGCCGGCCCGCAGGTTGTCCTCGACCGTCATCCGGGCGAAGACCTGGCGGCCCTCGGGCACCTGGGAGACGCCGGCGGCGACGACCCGGTCGGGCGGCAGTCCGTCGAGCGGCCGGCCGTCGCGGCGCACCGTGCCGGAGACCACGGCGCCGCCGTGGAACCGCAGGGTGCGCGAGACGGCCCGCAGCAGGGTGGACTTGCCGGCCCCGTTGCCGCCGAGGACGGTGACGACGGCGCCCGCGGGCACGGTCAGCGACACCCGTCGCAGCGCGCGCACCGGTCCGTATCCCGCCGTCAGGTCCGTGACCTCCAGGGCGGGTGCGGTACCTCCCATGGCTCCCCTTTCCCGGGCCGCCCACGTCGGCCCGGCCGTTCGGTGGCGCTCACCCCAGCACCGCGGCGGACCGCGCGTCCACGCCCGGCGGCCGAATCGCTGCCGGTGCCCAGCGGGCGCGGCGGAGGGCTGTGCACGGGCACAACAGTGCGCGTCAGGGGGTGTGCGCAGGGGGCCGGGCCGGGAGATCCTCCCGGCATGGGACGGCGCAGACGGCGGACCGGTGACGACTGGAAGGTGCTCGCGCGGGCGTGCACGGAGCTTCTGGAGCGGGTGCCGGAGCTGGTGGACGAGCATCTGAGGGAACTCCACGCGTACGAGCCCGCCTACGGGCGGATCCTGCCGTACGACCAGCACTGGCAGGAGGCCCACGAGGCGATGCGGATCGGGATCGAGATGATCTCGGCGCCCCGGAACTCGCCCCGGCGGGACCTGGAGCACGCCGACGGGATGGGCCGGCGGCGGGCCGCGCAGGGCATGCCGCTCGAACTGGTCGTGCACGCCTACCGGCACGCCGGGCACCTGGTGTGGGACGCGCTGATCGAGGGCGCGGGGTCGGACGCGGCGCGGCTCGCGGCCCTGATGCAGTCGGCGACGACGGTGTGGTCGGCGGTGGACGCGCAGGCGGACACGGCGTCGGAGGCGTACCGGGAGACGGAGCTGGAGCTGCGCAGCCGTACGGACGAGCAGTTGCAGGCGCTCCTGGACGCGCTGCTCCAGGGGCAGCGCTCCCCCGAGCTGGTGGCGCGGGCGGCGGCGGGCCTGGACCTGCCGGAGCAGGGGCGTTACGCGGTGGTGGTGCTGCGCTACGACCGGCGGGAGGAGCGGGAGGCGTTCCACCGGCAGGTGCAGGGCGAGGGGGTGCGGTTCCTGTGGCGGATGGGCGCGGACTGCGAGCTGGGGGTGGCGGCGCTCGCCGGTGACACCGGTCTGGACGCGCTGTCGGAGCTGCTCGACGGGCGGTGTCCGGGGCCGGGCGGGATCAGTCCGGTGGTGGTGGGCCTGACCGAGCTGGGCCGGGCGCGCCGCCTCGCGGAGCTGGCGCTGCGCACGTGTCCGCCGGGCAGCCGGCGGATCGTGCGCCTCGACCGGCGGATGACGGGCGCGCTGGTGGTGGGCCAGCCGGAGATGGCGAGCCTGCTGGTCTCGGACGTCCTGGGCGGTCTCCTGGAGCTGGATCCGGCGGACCGGGCGGTGCTCCTGGAGACGCTGGACGCGTGGCTGGAGTGCGAGGGGTCGGCGGGGCGGGCGGCCGGGCGCCTGTACTGCCACCGCAACACGGTCTTCAACCGGTTGCGGCGGCTCGAACAGCTGACGTCGCGGTCGCTCTCCCGCCCGCGGGACCTCACGGAGATGACGCTGGCACTGGACGCGTTCCGGCTGACGGGTCCGGGGTGACCGGGGCCGTACCTCTCCCTGGCCGGCGGGCCGGTCCGACGGGTCCCGGCCGGTGGGCCGGGCCGACAAATCCCGGCTGACGGGCCGGGCCGACGGACCGGAACGGCGGATCCTGCCTGACGGGCCGGTCCGGCGGATCCCGGCCGACGGGCCTGGCCGGTGAACCCCGGCCGACGGTCCGGTCCGGCGGACCCCGGCGCCCGCCCCGCCCCGCCCCGTTCCGGTTCCTCCGGCCCCGGGGTCAGCCCAGGAAGTCCCGGGCGATGTTCGCCGCCGCTTCCTCCAGGAGCGGGCCCGCGTTCGCCATGGACTTCGCGGGGTCCGGCTCCAGGTCGGCGAGGGGGTAGGCGCGGCGGATGCCGGCCTTCCCCAGGGCCTCGGCGGGGAGGGCGAGGCGGCCGCAGACCGCGACGACCTCCTTGCCGGCCGCGCGGGCCGCGGCGGCGACGCCCGCCGGGGCCTTGCCGTGGAGGGTCTGCTCGTCGAGGGAGCCCTCGCCGGTGACGACGAGGGTGGCGCGCTCCAGGGCGGGGGCGAAGCCGAGGACCTCCAGCATCAGCTCGATGCCGGGGCGGAAGCTCGCGCCCAGGATGAGGGCGCCGTAACCGATGCCGCCCGCGCCGCCCGCGCCGGGCGCGAGGGCGGCCTCGGCCGCCTTGGGGCCGACGGCCTTCTCCAGGACGGTGGCGAAGTGGGCGAGGGCCGCGTCGAGGGTCCGGACGTCGTCCGGGGTGGCGCCCTTCTGCGGGCCGTAGACGGCGGGGGCGCCCTTGGGGCCGGTGAGCGGGTTGTCGACGTCGCTCGCGAGGATCAGGTCGACCTCGGCGAAGCGGGGGTCGAGGCCGGTGAGGTCGGCCGTGGCCAGGTCCGCGAGGGCCGCGCCGCCGGGGCCGACGGGCTCGCCGGCCGCGTCGAGGAAGCGGGCGCCGAGCGCGGCGAGCATGCCGGCGCCGCCGTCGGTGGTGGCGCTGCCGCCGACGCCGAAGACGACGGTGGTCGCACCGGCGTCCAGGGCGGCGCGGAGCAGCTCGCCGGAGCCGTACGTGGTCGCGGTGAGCGGGGCGAACACGCCGGCGGGGAGGAGCTGGAGGCCGGAGGCCTCCGCCATCTCGACGACCGCGGTGGCGCCGCGCAGCGCGAACGCGGCGGTGACCGGTTCGCCGACCGGTCCCGTCACCGTCACCTCGTGGCGCTCGAATCCGGCCGCGACGGCCGCCGCGACGGTGCCGTCGCCGCCGTCCGCGACCGGCAGCGTCTCCACCTGGAGATCGGGGACGACCCGTCGCAGACCTGCCGTGACCCGCTGCGCGACCTCCACGGCCGTGAGCGAACCCTTGAACTTGTCGGCCGCCACGAGCACACGAGCGACCGTTGCTGCTCCGTCCGTCACCTTGCATCCCTTGCTTTCGAACGTGCAGTCGCGCCGACGCCGACCCTATCCGGACCGCCGGACGGCGTGCCACCCCCTGATATGGCGCACCACCGCCTGATATGCGGATATTCCGCACCGTAGCGGGGTCGTACGCGTACGGAACCGGGCGGGAGCGGCCCGGTGGGCTCAGCCCTGCTGGGGTTCCGGCGGGACGATCTCGCCGGTGCGCACCGGTTCGTCGCGGCCGGCGGTCCGGGCCTCGGTGCGGTGGCCGCGGGCGATGTAGTCGCGGACGACCGCCTCGACGGCGTCCTGGGGGTTGTCGACGCCCGCCAGGACCATGACTTCCACGACGAGTTCGGCGTCGAGCGCGATGTTCACCTTGGCCATGCCGGGAACCTAGCACCCCGGTCGGGAGGGGGCGCCGGGTTCAGAAAAGGAGGTCGGGTCCCGCCTGGCCCGACTCGAAGGCCAGGAGCCGCTGCTTGCGGTCGAGGCCGCCGCCGTAGCCGGTGAGGCCGCCGCCGGTGCCGATCACCCGGTGGCAGGGGACGACGATGCTGACGGGGTTCTTGCCGTTGGCGAGGCCGACGGCGCGGGAGGCGCCGGGGCTCCCCAGCTCCTCGGCGAGTTCGCCGTACGTCCGGGTCTCCCCGTACGGGATGAGGCTCAGCCGCTCCCAGACGCGCAGCTGGAAGGGGGTGCCGACCAGGTGCAGGGGCAGGTCGAACGCGGTGAGTTCGCCGGCGAAGTAGGCGTCGAGCTGGCGGATCGCCTCTCCGAAGGGGCGCGGGTCGGGTGCGCCGAAGGTCTCCTCGGGCGGGCGGTGGCGCTGGCCGGTCATGTGGATACGGCTGAGGACGCCGTCGACGGCGACGAGGGTCAGCGGCTCGTACGGGCTGTCGACGACGGTGTGCCGGACGGTGGGCACGGGGTGACCTTCCTCAGGAGGGCAGGTGGTTGATCGGGTGGGAGTCGGTCGCCCAGAGGTACTGGACGGCGTAGGCGCGCCAGGGGCGCCAGTGCGCGGCGCGGGCGGTCAGCGCGGCCGGGGTGGAGGGCAGGCCGAGGCCTTCGGCGGCGCGGCGGACGCCGAGGTCGCCGGGGAGGAAGGCGTCGGGGTCGCCGAGGGCCCGCATGGCGATGATCCCGGTGGTCCAGGGGCCGAAGCCGGGCAGGGCGAGCAGCCGGGCGCGGACCTCCTCGCGGTCGTCGGCGGGGTCGAGGGGCAGCGAGCCGTCGGCGAGGGCCCGGACCAGGGTGAGGAGGGTGGTGCGGCGGCTGCGGGGCAGGGCCAGGGTCTCGGGGTCGAGGGCGGCGAGCGCCCCGGGCTCCGGGAAGAGGTGGGTGAGGCCGCCCTCGGGGTCGTCGACCGGGGTGCCGTGGGCGGCGACGAGCCGGGCGGCGTGGGTGCGGGCGGCGGCGGTGGAGACCTGCTGGCCGAGGACGGCCCGTACGGCGAACTCGGCGGGGTCGGCGGAGCCGGGCACCCGGCGGCCGGGGGCCGCGTCGACGAGCGGGGCGAGCAGCGGGTCGGCGCGCAGCCGTTCGTCGACGGCGACGGGGTCGGCGTCGAGGTCGAGGAGCCGGCGGCAGCGGCTGATCGCGCCGGTGAGGTCGCGCGGGTCGGTGAGGGAGAGCCGGCAGGCGATGTGGTCGGCGCGCGGGGCGAGGGCGACGACGCCGTGCCCGTACGGGAGGTTCAGGGTCCGGCGGTAGGCGCCGTCCCGCCACTCCTCGACGCCGGGGACGGCGGTGGCGGCGAGGTGGCCGAAGAGGTTGGAGGGTTCGAGGGGGGCGCGGAACGGCAGCCGGAGGGTGATCGCGCCGGAGGCGGGGGCCCGCCCGGCGGCCGGGCGGGCGGCGCGGGCGCGCAGCTCGCCGGGGGCGAGGGCGAAGACCTCGCGGACGGTCTCGTTGAAGGTGCGGATGGAGGAGAACCCGGCGGCGAAGGCGACCTCCCCGAGCGGCATGGGGGTCGTCTCGATGAGGACCCGGGCGGTCTGGGCGCGCTGGGCGCGGGCCAGGGCGAGGGGTCCGGCGCCGAGTTCGGCGAGGAGCTGGCGTTCGATCTGGCGGGTGGACCAGCCGAGCCGCCGGGCGAGCCCGGGGACGCCCTCGCGGTCGACGACGCCGTCCTGGATGAGCCGCATCGCGCGGGCGACGGCGTCGGCCCGGACGTTCCACTGGGGCGAGCCGGGGCTGGTGTCGGGCCGGCACCGCTTGCAGGCCCGGAAACCGGCGCGCTGGCAGGAGGCGGCGCTGGGGTGGAACTCCATGTTCTCGGGCTTGGGCGGGACGACCGGGCAGCTGGGCCGGCAGTAGATCCGGGTGGTGCGGACCGCGGTGAAGAACACGCCGTCGAAGCGGGCGTCCTTCGACCGGACGGCCCGCACGCAGCGCTCGGTGTCGGTGTGCATGGGTCCATGGTCGGGGGCGGACGGCGCCGGGGCTGGCGGAAAAACGACATGGCCGTCCGGCCCCGTTCGGTGGGCCCCTACTCGAAGCGGGTGGTGTCGCCCGCTCCCCGGCGGACGATCTCGGGCTCGCCGCCGGAGAAGTCGACGACGGTGGTGGGCTCGGTGCCGCAGTCGCCGGAGTCGAGGACCGCGTCGACCTGGTGGTCGAGCCGCTCCTTGATCTCCCAGCCCTGGGTCAGCGGCTCGTCCTCGTCGGGCAGCAGCAGGGTGCTGGAGAGCAGCGGCTCGCCGAGCTCGGCGAGGAGGGCCTGGGTGGCGACGTGGTCGGGGATGCGGACGCCGACCGTCTTCTTCTTGGGGTGGAGGAGCTGGCGCGGCACCTCCTTGGTGCCGGGCAGGATGAAGGTGTACGGGCCGGGGGTGGCCGCCTTGACGGCGCGGAAGACGTCGTTGTCGATGTGCACGAGCTGCCCGAGCTGGGCGAAGTCCCTGCACATGAGGGTGAAGTGGTGCCGGTCGTCGAGGTCGCGGATCGCCCGGATGCGGCCGATGCCGTCACGGCTGCCCATGCGGGTGCCGAGCGCGTAGCAGGAGTCCGTCGGGTACGCGACGAGCGCCCCGTTCCGGATGCTGTCGGCCACCGTGGAGATGGTGCGCGGCTGCGGGTTGTCGGGGTGCACGTCGAAGTACTTGGCCATGGGGGCCAGTCTAATTTTCGCGGGCGGAGGCGCGCAGCCGTCGCCACACCGCCTTCGCCGCGTTGTGGCCGGACATGCCGTGCACGCCGGGGCCGGGCGGGGTGGCGGAGGAGCAGAGGAAGACCGCGGGGTGCGGTGTGGCGTAGGGGCGCGGCGAGAGGGTGGGGCGCAGCAGGAGCTGGAGGCCGCGGGCGGCGCCGCAGGCGATGTCGCCGCCGACGTAGTTGGCGTTGTGCGCGACGAGTTCGGCCGGGCCGGCGGTGGCGCGGGCCAGGACGCGGTCGCGGAAGCCGGGGGCGAAGCGCTCGATCTGGCGCTCGATCGCCCCGGTGAGGTCGCCGCGCCAGCCGTTGGGCACGTGCCCGTACGCCCAGAAGACGTGCTTGCCCTCCGGCGCGCGGGAGGGGTCGACGAGGCTGGGCTGGGCGGTGATGAGGAAGGGGACGTCGGGGGCGGTGCCGGAGGAGGCCTGGTCCAGGGCGGTGCCGATCTCCCCGGCGGTGGGACCGATCTGGACGGTGCCGGCGCGCCGGGGCTCCTCGGCGGTCCACGGCACGGGTCCGTCGAGCGCGTAGTCGACCTTGAAGGCGGCGGCGCCGTACGCGTAGCGGTCGTAGTGGCCGCCGAGGCCGGCGATCCGGGCGAGGGCGGTGGGCGAGGTGTCGAAGACGTAGGCGCGGGCCGGCGGCAGGTCGTCGAGGCGCTTGACCTCGAAGTCGGTGTGGACGGCGCCGCCGAGGTCCTTCAGGTACGCGGCGAGGGCGTCGGAGATGGACTGCGAGCCGCCCCGGGGCAGCGGCCAGCCGCCGGCGTGGGCGGCGAGCGCGAAGACGAGGCCGACGGCGCCGGTGGCGGGGCCGCCGAGCGGGGCCATGACGTGGCCGACGAGTCCGGCGAAGAGCGCGCGGGCCTTCTCGTCGCGGAAGCGGCGCATCAGCCAGGTGGAGGGCGGGAGGCCGGCGAGGCCGAAGCGGGCGAGGGTGACCGGGTCGCGTGGCAGCGCGGTGAGCGGCAGCTGCATGAAGTCCGCCGCCAGGGTGTCCCACCTGCCGAGGAAGGGGGCGACGAGCCTGCGGTACGCCCCGGCGTCGCGCGGCCCGAAGGAGGCGGCGGTCTCGGCGACGGAGCGGGCGAGGACGGCGGCGGTGCCGTCGTCCCAGGGGTGGGCCATGGGCAGTTCGGGGTGGAGCCATTCCAGGCCGTACCGGTCGAGCGGCATGGTCTTGAAGACGGGCGAGCCGGCGCCGAGGGGGTGCACGGCGGAGCAGGGGTCGTGCCGGAAGCCGGGAAGGGTGAGCTCCTCGGTCCTGGCGCCGCCGCCGATGGTGGACTTCGCCTCGAAGACGGCCACGGAGAGGCCCCTGCGGGCCAGTTCGACGGCGGCGGTCAGTCCGTTGGGGCCCGCCCCCACGACGGCGGCGTCGAGCATCGGCGTCCTGTTCGTCACCTGCGGGCTCCTTCGTCAGCCGGTGGCCGGGTTCTCAGGATAGGCGGCGGGGCACGGCGGCCTCACCGTCCCCGGAGGAGGGTCAGGATCCGCTCGGCGGTCGCCGCGTCCCGGGCCGCCGTGAACGGCAGCGCGTTGTCCCCGGCGACGCGGAACGGCTCCCCGGCGATCGTGGTGTCCGTGCCGCCCGCCTCGGCGACCAGGAGGAGTCCGGCCGCGTGGTCCCACGCGTACTCCCAGGAGAAGGCGACTCCGGAGAGCGCCCCGCGCGCCACGGCGAGGTACTCGAGGCCGGCGGAGCCGCAGGGGCGGGGGCGGACGCCGTCGGTGTCCAGGCCGAGCAGGGCGTGCTTCTGCTCCGGGGTGGTGTAGTCGGGGTGCGAGGAGGCGACCTCCAGGACCTCGCCGGGCGCGGGCGAACCGGCGCGCAGCGGCTCGCCGTTCAGTGTGGCGCCGCGGCCGCGCACCGCGACGGCCATCTGCTCCAGGGCGGGCGCGTACGTCCAGGAGGCGAGGACCTCGCCGTGCCGGGCGAGGGCGACGAGGGTGCAGAAGGCGGGGTCGCCGTGGACGAACTGGCGGGTGCCGTCGACGGGGTCGACGATCCACACGGGCGCGTCGCCGCCCAGTGCGCCGTAGACCGCCGGGTCGGCGTGGACGGCCTCCTCGCCGACGACCACGGAGCCGGGCAGGAGCGCGGTGAGGGAGGCGGTGAGGTGGGCCTCGGCGGCCCGGTCGGCGACGGTGACCAGATCGTGCGGGCCGTTCTTCTCGACGATCTCGTGGGCGGCGAGCTGCCGGAAGCGCGGCATGATCTCGGCGGCGGCGGCCTTGCGGACCGCCTCCTCCACCTCGGTCGTACCGCCGGCGAGGACGTGCGCAAGGAAGTCTTCGATCATGTGTCCAGCCAAGCACGCCGCTCTGACAAACGGTACGGCGCGTCCGTCACCGGCCGTTTCCCCCGGGAGCACCCTCCGGACGGGTTCGCTCCTCCCCGGCCTCGACCCGGCCCCGGCCCCCGGCCCCCGGCCCCCGGCTCCGGTGTCCCGCGGTTCCCGTCCCGTTGTCGGTGCCGCCTGGGAGGGTGGCGGGCATGAACGGTGACGAGCAGCTGCTGCGCGGCCGGGTCTACGGCCACGACCACGACGACCCCGACCCGGGCCCCAGACCGGAGCGGACCTACGCCGAGCTGGTCGGCGGCCCGCTGGACGGCCTCCTGCTGGACATCCACGGCCGGCGGACCGAGGAGGCCGACGACGGCGTCGCCCTGGCCACCGAGCTGTCGAGGTGGCCCGGCGGGCGGGCGCTGTACGACCCGCGACCCGGCGAGCCGCGCGAGCCCGGCCCGGGTGTCGTCCGCCGCTTCTACCACACCGGCGACACCCCCTGACCGGTGCTTTCCGCGGGTGCCCGGGCGCGGCGCTCGTACGGCGCGGGGCGGCCGCCCGGGGCGCGCCCGCCCCCTCGTGTCCGTGTCAGGCGTTCAGGGCCTCTTCGACGGTGGGGTGGCAGGGAATGACGGCGTCCACGCCGATCAGGGCCAGGACGCGCCGGACGTTGTCCGCGGGGGCGGCGATGCGCAGCCGGCCCCGGGCGTCGCTCACCTGCTGGTGGACGGCGAGGAGCGTGTTGATGCCGCTGGAGTCCAGGAAGGTCACGCCGCTCATGTCCGCCACGACCGGCAGCACCGGCTCGCCGGCGGGCAGCAGGGCCTCGCGCAGGACGTCCTTCTCGTCGTAGTCGATCTCGCCGGACAGGGTGGCGACACGGACGCCGTCGACCACACGGTGCGCTGCGGACAGCCGGGCGGGCCGGTCCGCCTTGTCGTTGCTGGTCATCGTCTCCTCAACAGCGCCTAAGCTGGCCCCTCGGCAGGGGCGTGCGCGGACGATTCTGCCCCACCTGCCCGGTCCGGCCACACCCGGACGGCGGTGTGGGCCGGGATCCGCCGCATAGGGATCAGCCGGGCGGGTAATCGCGCCGCGTGGACGGGAACGAGGACGAGGCCAGTGGGACCCCATGCCGATGGTGACGACGACGCCCAGCCCCCTGCGGACGGGTTCCTGATGCGCGCCGGCTACGCGCTCGACGGCGGCAGCGGCTGCATCTCCGACGCCCGCCGGCACACCGCCGCCTTCCTGGACAGGGCTCGCGCCGAGCACGATCTGTCGGTGTCGGAGCGGGCGCGGGACCTGACCGCCCTGGTGGTCAGCGAGCTGGTCACCAACGCCTACAAGTACGCCCCCGGCCCCGTACTGATGGAGCTGCGCATCAGTACGAGCAGCGTGGACGTCGTGGTGTGGGACAGCGACCCGGTGATCCCCGCGACCCTGGCGGCCGATCCGGGCCGGGTCGGCCAGCACGGCATGGAGATCGTCAAGGCGGTCACGACGGACCTGTTCATCGAGCAGGAGGCCGTCGGCAAGCGCATCACGGCCCGCATCGCCCTGTCCGACTCCCCCACCCCCGCCTAGGGCCCGGAGCCGGTGCTCACCCCTGTCCGATCAGGTGCGGACAGGCAGGTGTGAGCCCCGGATTACGGGGCATGCGGAGGTTGAGCGCATGGGACCGCTCCGGATGAAGCAGGGCTCGCCGGTTCTCCCCCCTCCGGCAGGCCCTGGGGTGGACGAACGGCCCGCACCATTGGGTGATGGTGCGGGCCGTTCGGCATGCGCCCTGCGGCGGCGGGTTCGGCGGAGCAAATGCCCTGGACTCCTCCCGCACGCGACGCACACGTAGACCCGTCGGTCATGACCTACAGTGCGATGCACGGTATGCACAGGTCTGTCCGAGTCACGGGTCCCGCAGGCCCGGGATCCCGTCACACGCCGGAAGGGAACGAAGCGGTGCACGGTGAGTACAAGGCGCCCGGCGGCAAGCTCGTCGTCGTCGATCTGGACGTCGAAGACGGTGTGCTCCGCGACGTGCGGGTCGCCGGGGACTTCTTCCTGGAGCCCGACGAGGCGATCCTCGCGATCAACGGCGCCCTGGAGGGTGCCCCCTCCTCGACGGACGCCACGGGCCTCGCGGCCCGGATCACGGCGGCCCTGCCCGAGTCGACCGTGATGTTCGGCCTGACCGCGGAAGGGGTCGGCACCGCCGTCCGGCGGGCCCTGGCCCACGCGACCGAGTGGAGCGACTACGACTGGCGGCTGGTGCACGAGGCGCCCCGGGCCCCGGCCCTGCACATGGCGCTGGACGAGGTGCTCACCGCCGAGGTGGCCGCCGGGCGGCGGGCTCCCACCCTGCGGGTCTGGGAGTGGGCCTCGCCCGCCGTGGTGATCGGCAGCTTCCAGTCGCTGCGGAACGAGGTGGACCCCGAAGGGGCGGCGAAGCACGGCATGACCGTGGTGCGCCGCATCTCCGGCGGTGGTGCCATGTTCGTGGAACCCCGGAGCACGATCACCTACTCCCTGTCCGTGCCGGAGTCCCTGGTGTCGGGGCTCTCCTTCGCCGACAGCTACGCCTACCTCGACGACTGGGTCCTGGGCGCGCTCGGCGACATGGGGATCAAGGCGTGGTACCAGCCCCTCAACGACATCGCCACCGAGGCCGGGAAGGTCGCGGGCGCCGCCCAGAAGCGGGTGGTCGGCCCGGACGGCGGGCCCGGGGCCGTCCTGCACCACGTGACCATGTCGTACGACATCGACGCCGACAAGATGCTGGAGGTCCTGCGCATCGGCCGGGAGAAGATGTCCGACAAGGGCACGAAGAGCGCCGGGAAGCGCGTGGACCCCCTGCGCCGGCAGACCGGCCTCGCCCGGGAGCAGGTGATCGAGCACATGATCGCCTCCTTCCGCGACCGCTACGGACTGACCGCCGGGGAGGTCACGGCGGAGGAGCTGCGCCGGGCGGAGGAACTGGTGCGGACGAAGTTCGGCACGGAGGAGTGGACGGCCCGGGTGCCGTAGCCCGCTCCGTACGCACACCGCCGGGCTTCACTCGAACGCCACTCCGGTCACCGTGCCCGGGTGACCGGAGCCCGTCCGGTTCGTTGATGCCGACGCGGGCCGGTGGGTGTGCGGAGGAAACGTCTCTGCACAGCGACGGCCCCGAGGAAGACGGTGTCGAGGATGCGGAGTTCCCCATGGGATGGACGCGGAAGCCGACGGCCGCGGTCGTGGGCGCGGTGATGGGCGCGAGCCCGCTCGGGATCGCGCCGGCGCACGCGGTCGTCGGCGGCCAGGAGGCCCGGCCGCACCAGTACCCGTTCATGGCGGGGCTCGTGGACCTGAGGGAGCGCCGGGTGATGTGCGGCGGGGCGCTGATCGGCGACCGGTACGTACTGACCGCCGCGCACTGCCTGACGGGCTCGTACGGCAGCAGGGCACGGGTGGGGGTGCTGCTCGGCGACCACGACCTGGCCACCGGGGACGACAGCCCGAACGCGCTCCTCGCGGCCCCGGCCCGGCTCCTGACGCACCCGGAGTACGACCCGGAGACCCAGCGGAACGACATCGCGCTCGTCCGGCCGGCCGAACCGGTCGCGTTCGGCCGGCCGGACGAGCGCCCGGTCGCCCTCCCCGCCGCGTCCGCGCACGGCACCTTCGACCACACGCGGGTCGAGGCCCCGGGCTGGGGCGCCACCTCGTTCGGCGGGCCCGCCTCCGAGGTCCTGCGGACGGTGACCCTCGGCACCATGAGCAACCGCACGTGCGTCTCCCGGGGCGTGTACGGGGTGACGCCCGCCCAGCTCTGCACGTACGCCCCCGGCCGCGACACCTGCCAGTACGACTCCGGCGGCCCCCTCGTCCACACGACGGGACGGCAGCCGTACCTGGTGGGCCTGGTCTCCTACGGGCGGCGCTGCGCCACGGCACCCCCGCCGTGAACACCCGCGTCCGGTCGTACCTCACCTGGATCGAACGGGTCACCGGACTCCCGGCCCGCGCCTCGTGAGGCCCGTGTACGGGAGCAGGGGTGAAGTCGTACGCGGTCCGGCGGGAGCGTGGGTCACGGGGCGAGCGCCGGGACGATCTCGGAGCCGTACGCGTCGATCGTGGACTCCTTGGCGTCGTGCATCGCGTACACCGCGAACTGGTCCACGCCGAGGTCCTTGAGCCGTCGCAGCTTCTCGATGTGGGCCGCGGCGGGGCCGAGGAGGCAGAAGCGGTCGACGATCTCGTCGGGGACGAAGTCGGTGGAGGGGTTGTCGGCGCGGCCGTGGTGGGAGTAGTCGTAGCCGTGCCGGTTCTCGATGTACGCGGTGAGTTCCTCCGGGACCATGTCGGAGTGTTCGCCGTACTTGGCGACCAGGTCGGCGACGTGGTTGCCGACCATGCCGCCGAACCAGCGGCACTGGTCGCGGGCGTGGGCGAGGTCGTCGCCGACGTAGGCGGGGGCGGCGACGCAGATGGTCAGGGCGTCGGGGTCGCGGCCCGCGTCGGTCGCGGCCTGCCGGACCGCCTTGACCATCCACTCGGTGAGGAAGGGGTCGGCGAGCTGGAGGATGAAGCCGTCGGCCTTCTGCCCGGCGAGGGCGAGGGCCTTGGGGCCGTACGCCGCCATCCACACCGGCAGCCTGCCGTTCTTGATCCAGGGGATGCGGATCGGGTTGCCGTCGATCTCGGCCTCGCGGCCCTCCGCCAGGTCGCGGATGACGTCGATGGCCTCGCCCAGGCGGGCCAGGGTATTGGGCCTGCGGCCCGCGACGCGCATGGCGGAGTCGCCGCGGCCGATGCCGCAGACGGTCCGGTTGCCGAACATGTCGTTGAGGGTGGCGAAGGTGGAGGCCGTCACCTCCCAGGTGCGGGTGCCCGGGTTGGTGACCATGGGGCCGACGTGCAGCTTGGTGGTGTGCTCCAGGATCTGGCTGTAGACGACGAAGGGTTCCTGCCACAGCACGGCGGAGTCGAAGGTCCAGCCGTAGCGGAAGCCGTTGCGTTCCGCCCGGCGCATCAGGCCGACGACCTGCGAGGCGGGCGGGTCGGTCTGCAGGACGAGTCCGAAGTCCAAGGCAGGGTCTCCTAGTTCAGGTATTGACAGGTGGAGCGGGGGGTGAAGGCCCCGTGCCCGGCGCGGCCGACGTACTTGCGCCGGTCGATGACGGGCTCGCCGCGCGAGAGGACCGTCTCGACCCGGCCGGTGACGGTCCTCCCCTCGTACGCCGAGTAGTCGACGTTCATGTGGTGGGTCTCCGCCGACAACACCTGCGTCGCGTGCGGGTCGTAGATGACGACGTCGGCGTCCGCGCCCGGGGCGATGGTGCCCTTCTGCGGGTAGAGGCCGAACATCCGGGCCGGAGTCGCGCAGGCGATCTCGATCCAGCGGCGGCGCGAGATGTGCCCGTCCACGACCGCCTGGTGGAGCAGGTCCATGCGGTTCTCCACCCCGGGAAGGCCATTGGGGATCTTCGAGAAGTCGCCCCGGCCGAGGTCCTTCTGCCCGGTGAAGCAGAAGGGGCAGTGGTCGGTGGAGACCACCTGGAGGTCGTTGGTGCGCAACCCCCGCCACAGCGCCGCCTGGTGCTCCTTCGGCCGCAGGGGCGTGCTGCACACGTACTTGGCGCCCTCGAAGCCCGGCTCCGCGAGGTTGTCGGTGGACAGGAAGAGGTACTGGGGGCAGGTCTCGCCGAAGACCGGGAGCCCCATGTCCCGGGCCGCCGCCAGCTCCGCCACCGCCTCCTGCGCCGACACGTGCACGACGTACAGCGGGGAGCCCGCGACCCGGGCGAGCTGGATCGCCCGGTGGGTGGCCTCCGCCTCCAGGAGGGCCTTGCGGACCTCGCCGTGGTGGCGGGGGTCGGTCTCGCCGCGGGCGAGGGCCTGTTCGACGAGGACGTCGATGGCGATGCCGTTCTCGGCGTGCATCATGATCAGCCCGCCGTTCTCGGCGGAGCGCTGCATGGCGCGCAGGATCTGCCCGTCGTCGCTGTAGAAGACACCGGGGTACGCCATGAAGAGCTTGAAGGAGGAGATCCCCTCCTGGACGAGCCGGTCCATCTCCTTGAGCGTGTGCGCGTTGACGTCGGAGAGGATCATGTGGAAGGCGTAGTCGATCGCGCAGACGCCGTCGGCCTTGGCGTACCAGGTGTCGAGTCCCTCGCGCAGGGTGTGGCCCACGCTCTGGACGGCGAAGTCCACGATGGTGGTGGTGCCGCCCCAGGCGGCGGCGCGGGTGCCGGTCTCGAAGGTGTCGGAGGCGGAGGTGCCGCCGAAGGGCAGCTCCATGTGGGTGTGGACGTCGACGCCGCCCGGGATGACGTAGCGGTCGGTGGCGTCGACGGTCCGGTCGGCGGTCCAGCCGGCCGCCGCGTCCGAGCCGTGGGCCGCGAGGGCGGCCACACGGCCGTCCTCGATCAGCACGTCGGCGTGGACCTCGTCGGCGGCGGTGACGACCAGACCGCCCCGGATGAGGGTACGGGTGCTCACGGGGATCTCCTGCGGGAAGGAGCGGGGACTGCCGGGACTACAGCCTCCGGAGGGCCGCTTCCAGGAGGGCGGCGCCCTCCTCGGCCTCGGCGACGGTGAGGGAGAGCGGCGGGGCGATGCGCAGGGTGCTGGTGCTGTGCCCACCGCCCTTGCCGATGAGCAGGCCGTTCTCGCGGGCCGCCTCCAGGACGGCGGCGGCCGCGTCCGGGTTCGCGCGGTCGGTGCCCGGTTCGGTGAGTTCGACACCGATCATGAGACCCCGGCCGCGCACCTCCCGTACGGCGGGGACGCCCGCGCAGGCGGCCCTGATCCGTTCGATCAGGAGGCCGCCGACCCGGCGCGCGTTGCCCTGGAGGTCGTGCTCCAGGAGGTACGAGAGGTTGGCGAGGCCGGCGGCCATGGTGACGGGCGAACCGCCGAAGGTGGAGATGGAGTTGGCGTCGAGGCAGTTCATGACCTCGGCGCGGGCGACGACCCCGCCGATCGACATGCCGTTGCCGATGCCCTTGGCGAAGGTCAGGATGTCGGGCGGCCCGGCCTGGCCGTGGGCCTGCCAGCCCCAGAAGTGCTCGCCGGTGCGGCCCCAGCCGGTCTGCACCTCGTCCGCGATCCACAGGATGCCGTGCCGGTCCAGGACGCGGCGGAAGGCGGCGTACAGGCCGTCGGGCGGGGAGGTGAAGCCGCCGACGCCCTGGATCGGCTCCGCGATGAGGGCGGCGACGTTCCGGGTGTGCCCGAGGAGGTCTTCGAGGTCGGCGACGCAGGCCTCGGTGAACCGCTCGTCGGTGTACTCGGCGTAGGGGCCGCGGGTGCGGACGCCGCCGTGCACGTAGAGCGTCTGGAGCGGGGAGAGGCCGGTGGGCGACCAGGCGCGGTTGCCGGTGATGCCGACGGTGGAGAAGGAGCGGCCGTGGTAGCTGTTGCGCATCGCCAGGATCTGGTTCGAGCCGCGGTACGCGGTGGCCAGGAGGAGGGCGGTGTCGTTGGCCTCGGTGCCGGAGGTGGTGAAGAAGACGCGGGCGTCGGGGATGCCAGAGAGCCCGGCGATCCGCTCGGCCAGCTCCACCATGGGCCGGTTGAGGTAGAGCGTCGAGGAGTGGATGATCCGTCCGGCCTGCTCGGCGACGGCCTTGGTGACCTCGGGCAGGGCGTGGGCGGTCATGGTGGTGAGGATGCCGCCGAAGAAGTCGAGGTACCTGCGGCCCTCGGCGTCCCAGACGTGGCGGCCCTCGCCGTGGGTGATCTCGATCGGGTCGCGGTAGTAGAGGGCGACCCAGTCGGGGATGACGGCCCGGTGCCGGTCGTACAGGTCGTTCACGGCTTCACCAGCCCGTCGTACGCGTCGGGACGGCGGTCCCGGTAGAAGGCCCACTGCTGCCTGACCTGCTCGATGAGTCCGAAGTCGAGGTCGCGGACGACGAGTTCCTCGGCCTTGTCGGAGGCGACGTCGCCGACGAAGCGGCCGCGCGGGTCGACGAAGTAGCTCGTGCCGTAGAAGTCGTTGTCACCGTACTCCTCGACGCCGACGCGGTTGATGGCGGCGACGAAGTACTCGTTGGCGACGGCGGCGGCCGGCTGCTCCAGCTGCCAGAGGTGGGCGGAGAGGCCGCGGTGGGTGGCGGACGGGTTGTAGACCAACTGGGCTCCGTTGAGGCCGAGTTCGCGCCAGCCCTCCGGGAAGTGGCGGTCGTAGCAGATGTAGACGCCGACCTTGCCGACGGCGGTGTCGAAGACCGGCCAGCCGGCGTTCCCCGGGCGGAAGTAGTACTTCTCCCAGAAGCCCTCGACCTGGGGGATGTGGTGCTTGCGGTACTTGCCGAGGTAGCTGCCGTCGGCGTCGATCACGGCGGCGGTGTTGTAGTAGAAGCCCTCGCCCTCGACCTCGAAGACGGGGACCACGATCACCATCCCGGTCTCGCGGGCGAGGTCCCGCATCCGGCTGACGGTCGGGCCGTCGGGGACGGGCTCGGCCCAGCGGTAGTGCTCGGCCTCCTGCACCTGGCAGAAGTAGGGGGCGTTGAACACCTCCTGGAAGCCGATCACCTCGGCACCCTGCCGGGCGGCCTCCCGGGCGTGCTCCTCGTGTTTGGCGATCATGGATTCGGTGTCGCCGGTCCAGGTCGCCTGGACGAGCGCGGCGCGTACGACGTCGGACATGAGCTGCTCCTTCGGCACGGCGTCAGAGAGCCTCTACGCACGTAGACGCGGTGCGTAGGAGGAGAACGTAAGCCCCGTCACATCCCGGAGCAAGACCGCCGCCGCGAACCGGCCGGGTCGATCATGTTTCATACCCGAGTGGTCCACATCGGACACGTACCGACACGTGGGGACACGTACGGGCAGGACCGCCGACCCGGATCCGGTGGCCGGGCGCCTCAGACGCCCGCCAGGCCCGCCACGCGGAGGGCGTGGAGGAGGTCGCGCTCGCGGGCGGAGGACACCGAGCGGGCCGCGTCGAGGAGTTGGGGGACGAGGCCGCGCGGGTCGGCGCCCGCGAGGCGGGCCGCGTCCTCGGGGGCGCGGACGCGGACGAAGGCGGTCAGGAGGGCGTGGGCCTCGCGGTGGTGCTCCTCGGCGCGCAGGGCGGCACAGGCCCCGGCCAGCTCCTCGACCGGGCGGGCCACTCCCTGGCGGAGGAGCTGCTCGCAGTCGGCCGTCCGGCCCGCGTCCGCGAGGACGCCGGCGACGGCGGCGAGCCGGTCGGGCGGCAGCGAGGCGGCCTCCCAGAGCAGGGTGGACCAGTCGGCGCCGAGTCCGGCCCGGTGCAGCTCGTCGGCGAGGGCGGGCAGCCGGGCGGGCGGGCCGGCCAGCGCCTCGCAGAGCAGGGCGTGGGCCTCGCCGCCGCGGCCCCGGGCACGGAGCCTCCGGAGGGCGTGGACGGCGTTCGCCGCGGCGCGGGCGGCCTCGGCGGGGTCCTCCCACGGGCCCTCGACGGGCCGCCCGGCCGGCCCGTCGGGCCCGGCGCCCCCGAAGCGGGCGCCCCGGGGCGCCGGGCCCGCCTCCGGAAGGAGGGGTACGGGGACGGCCGCCGCCTCCCCCGCCTCGTCGCCCTCCTCCAGCCAGGCGTACCGGGCGCCCCGGGGCCGACGCCCGACCTTCACGGCCCGGTCCGGTTTGACGGGGGAGCCGGGAGCGGAGGGTGTGGGGGGCGGGGGTGTGGGGGCCGAGGGCGCGGGCGGGCCGGGTGTCGCGGGACGGTCGGGTGTCGCGGGCGAGGCCGGAGCGGGGCCCGCCGGAGCACGGCTTACCGGAGTGTGGCCCGCCGGAACGGGACCTGCCGGAGTACGGCCCATCGGAGCGGGGCCTACCGAAGTACGGTCCGCCGGAGTGAGGCCCATCGAAGCAGGGCCCACCGAAACACGATCCGCCGGAGCGAGGCCCGCCCCCACCGGCCCCCCGCCCCACTCCCCCACCCCCGCCAGCCGGGCGGTGAGTTCCGCGACACGGGCGGCGGCCCTGGCCCCGTCGTCACGGGTGCGGGCGAGGTCGCGTTCCAGGCGGGCGGCCTCCTCCGGGCCGGGACCCGGGACCGCGCCGAGCCGTTCGCCCAAGGCGCGGGCGCGGGAGTCGGCGTACCGGCGTGCGCGCTCCATCGACTCCCGGCGTTCGGCGAGCATCTCCGCCGCGCCGGGCCGGCTGTCGTGGGCGCCCGCCGCCGCCACGTACAGCGCGCGACCCCGGGCCGCGAAGGGACCGTCGGCCGCCTCCCCGGCGTCCCGGAGCAGGGACGAGACGACGTCCCAGGGCAGCAGCTCCCTACCGTCCAAGCAGGCCCGCAGCCCCTCCGGATCACGGGCGGCGAAGACCCCGTACCAGCCGGCGTCCGGCCGCAGGCGGGCCGTGAGTCCCGCCAGCCAGCGGGTGAACCCGGCCGCTTCCACCGCTTGCCGAGTCGTCGTCATGCGTCACGCACCTGCCCCGCGGTCGACTGGGACCGTACGGTCCGCGGGTATTGGACCGCAGTCGTGTTACGGGACGACTACGGTCCGTTTTCGTGCGGATGCCCGCCCCGCCCTCACGGGAAGCGCACGACGATCCCGGTGTGCGGGCGCTTGCCGAGCCGGAAGACCGTGGCGGGCACGTCGAGGAACCAGAACTGCCAGGTGTACTTGCGCAGGAGCAGCTTCCGGACGCGGCGCAGCTCCTCCCCCGTCACGAGGCGGGCCTCGCCGGTCACGCGCTCGGCGTCCTCGGGGACGTCGCCGCGCACGTCGCAGACGGCGGCCACGACCCGGGGGTCGTTCCGCAGGCGCTTGACCTTCCAGGAGTCGGTGCGGGTCCAGGCGTACAGCTCGGAGCCCTCCACCGCGTACCAGACGGGCGTCGCGACCCCCGTGCCGTTCTTGCGGAAGGTGGTCAGACTGACGTAGCGGCCGCGCCGCAGCTCCTCGGGAATCATGCCCGGAGCCTAAGGCCGGGGGCCCCGGCCGTTCAGACGGGGACCGGGACGCAGTGCGTCACCAGCTCGTCCATGGAGAGGTCGAGGACTCCGGCGAGGGCCGCGACGGTGAAGAAGGCCGGGGTCGGGGCCCGGCCGGTCTCGATCTTGCGGAGGGTCTCGGCGGAGAGGCCGGCGGCCGCCGCGATCTCGGCCATGGACCGCTCGCCACGCGCCGCGCGCAGGAGCAGGCCCAGGCGCTCGCCGCGCTCGCGCTCTTCGGGGGTCAGGGGTGTGCGCACCATGACGCCATTCTAATACCGGTATAGTAATTGGCATGGTGGAGATCAAGACGAACGAGTCCCTGGCGGCCATGCGCGAGAGCGGACGGGTGGTGGCCCGCGCCCTGGCGGCCGTGCGGGAGAAGGCCGCGCCCGGCGTCCGGCTGACGGAGCTCGACCGGGTCGCGCGCGAGGTGCTGGCCGAGGCGGGCGCCGACTCGCCCTTCCTCGGCTACCGCCCGGAGTGGGCGCCGGTGCCGTTCCCGGCGGTGGTGTGCGTCTCGGTGAACGACGCGATCGTGCACGGCGTCCCGGACGACACCCGGCTCGCGCCGGGCGACCTGGTGTCGGCGGACTGCGGGGCGCTGCTCGGCGGCTGGGCGGGCGACTCGGCCGTCAGCTTCACGGTCGGCCGGGCCCGGCCCGAGGACGCCCGGCTGATCGCCACGGCGGAGGAGGCCCTGGAGGCCGGGATCGCGGCGGCCGTCGTCGGCAACCGGATCGGGGACGTGGCGCACGCGATCGGCCGGGTCTGCCGGGCCGCCGGGTACGGCATCCCGGACGGCTTCGGCGGGCACGGGATCGGCCGCACCATGCACGAGGACCCGGGCGTCCCCAACGAGGGACGCCCGGGCCGGGGCATGAAGCTGCGCCACGGGATGACGCTGGCGATCGAGCCGATGCTGATCGGCGGCGGCACGGACGACCACTACACGGCGCGGGACGGCTGGACGATGCGTACGGTCGACGGCTCGCGGGCCGCCCACGCCGAGCACACGGTGGCGATCACGGACGACGGCCCGCGCGTCCTGACGGCGCTGTAGCCGCCGGTCACCGTCCCGCCGGCCGGACCACCATCGCGGAGCCGCCGCCCCGGCGGACCTTCTCCGCGGCGGCCGTCCAGCGGCCGTCCGGCAGGCGCTGGACGCCGGTCGCGGCGCCGATCTCCGGGTTCTGCCGGAAGCCGTGCCCGAGCGCCTCCAGTTCCGCGCGGACGGGGCTGTTCCACAGGGCGGGTTCGAGCTCGGTGGTGGCCTGGTTGCGCTGGCTGGCGCGCGGCGCGGCGATCGCCTCGACGAGCGGCAGGTCCCGGTCGACGACCCCGGTGAGGGTCTGGAGGACGGTGGTGATGATGGTGGCGCCGCCCGGGGAGCCGAGGGCGAGGACGGGCCTGTCGTGCCGGTCGAGGACGATCGTCGGGGAGATCGAGGAGCGCGGCCGCTTGCCGGGGCCGGGCAGGTTCGGGTCGTGCACCGCCGGGTTCGCCGGGGCGAAGGAGAAGTCGGTCAGCTCGTTGTTGAGCAGGAAGCCCCGGCCGGGCACGGTGATCCCGCTGCCTCCGGTGGACTCGATGGTGAGGGTGTACGCGACGACGTTGCCCCACTTGTCGGCCACCGTCAGATGCGTGGTGTTCTCGCCCTCGTACGTGGTCGGTGCGGCGGTCCCGCCGGGCGCGCACGGCGCCGGGTCGCGGGGGTCGCCGGGCGCGAGCGGGCTGGTCAGGGCGGCGTCGTCGCGGATCAGGCAGGCGCGGGAGTCCGCGAACCGCTGGGAGAGCAGGCCGCGCGTCGGCACGGACTCGAAGGCCGGGTCCCCGACCCAGCGGCCCCGGTCGGCGAAGGCGATGCGACTGGCCTCGATGAACCGGTGCAGGTAGCGGGTCTGCGAGGCGCGGGAGAGGTCGGTGTCCTCCAGGATGTTGAGCGCCTCCCCGACGCTGGTGCCGCCGGAGGAGGAGGGGGCCATGCCGTAGACGTCGAGCCCCCGGTACGCGACCTTCGTCGGCGCGCGGAACACGGTCCGGTACGCGGCCAGGTCGCGTTCCGTCAGGTCGCCGGAGCGGACCTTCCGGGTGGCGCCGGGGCGGACGGGGGGCTGGCGGACGGTGTGGACGATGTCCCGGGCGAGCGGCCCCCTGTAGAGCGCGCCGACGCCCTCGCGGCCGAGCTTCTCGTACGTACGGGCGAGGTCGGGGTTCGTGAAGCGGGAGCCGACCACGGGCAGTTGCCCGCCGGGCAGGAAGACGTCGGCGGTGGCCGGGAAGTCGCGGAAGCGGGCCTCGTTGGCGGCCGTCTGGGAGCGGAAGGTCTCGTCGACGGTGAAGCCCTCGCGGGCGAGGCGTTCGGCGGGTTCGAGCAGGGTGGAGAGCCGCTTGCTGCCCCAGGCGTCGAGGGCGGACTCCCAGGTCGCCGGGGTGCCGGGGGTCCCGACACCGCGACCGCTGGTCATGCCCTCCTCGAAGGGGATGGGGGCGCCGTTCTCCACGAAGAGGTTCGCGTCGGCGGACCGGGGCGCGGTCTCGCGGCCGTCGACGGTGTGCACGCTGCGGCTCTTGGCGTCGTAGTAGACGAGGTAACCGCCGCCCCCGATGCCGGCCGAGTAGGGCTCGGTGACGCCGAGCGCGGCGGCGACGGCGACGGCGGCGTCGACCGCGTTGCCGCCCTTGCGGAGGACCTCGATCCCGGCGGCCGAGGCGTCGGCGTCGACACTGGCGACGGCGCCGCCGTAGCCGGTCGCGACGGGCTCCTTGAGGGGTGGCTTCGCCGCCTCGACTGGCGGTTTCGCCACCGCCGTCGGCGGCGCGGCGGCGCCCATCGAGAGGACCGTCGCCGTGACGGCGAGAACGGAGACCTTGCCAGCGGCGGAGCGACGCATTCGTACCTCCAGTCAACAACCGTCCGCGCAGCGTAACTTCCTCCGCCCCCTTCCGTCAGGAACGCCTCGAACGGAAAGCCGAACCGAAAGCCGAACGGCCGCTAGCATGCGCGCCCATGAACGAAGACGTGCGCAACATCGTGCTCGGGGTGCTCGCCACCGGTGTCAGTGCCTCCCTCGGCTGGCTCGGCCGCACGTACGGGTGGCGGCGGAGGCTCCGCCGCAAGCAGGCGTTCTTCGGCCTCCCCGGGGGCTCGGAGTGCCTGCTCGTGGTCAACAGGGAGTCCGGCGGGGACAACGTGGTGCACCGCCACGACGTCTTCGCGATGCTCGAACTCTCCGCGCTCATCAAGGACTGCGGCGCGCAGGCCCGCATCCTGCCGCACGACCGGGCCCACCAGGGCTTCGGCGACCGCACCGAGTTCTGCGTGGGGGGCCCGTACTCGAACAGACGCATGGCCGCCCACCTCTCGACCCTGCTGCCGGGCGTGAGGATGAACGTGGACGTCGAGCCGCCCGAGCTCCGGAGCGTGATCACGATCGGCGCCGAACGTCACCTCCTGGAGAAGGGGGTGGCGGAGTACGTGATCCTGGCCCGGCTCACGGCCGGGGAGGACCGCCGGCCGGTCTTCCTCTTCTGCGGCCAGCGGGCGATCACCAACCAGGCGGCGACCCGCTATCTGGCCCGCCACCACGAGGCCCTGGCCCGCCGTCACCGCGACGGCTCGTTCGTGCTGCTCCTGAAGGTGGTCAACTCGGAGGCGTACGGCCCCGACGTGGTGGAGCTGGTGGCCGACGTGACGCGCGCGGCCCGCACCGCTCCCCCGGCTCCCGAGCCCTCCGCCGCCGAACCGGCGGCGACGGCCTGACCGAGGAGGCCGACGGGGCTGCCGGGAGGGGCCCGACGGGGTGAAGACGTCACCATCATGACAGGTCAGAGGCGTTTTTCGTAGGACGGAACGCACAGTTCGCGAGCCTTGTCCGGTCCCTCCCCCGGCTCCCGGAATCACCGTCATGAATCGCTCCGGGAACATCAGTCAGAACATCGATCAGGACACGGTCCCGCGGGCGAGGACGATGCTGCTCGGGTCGGGCCGGCTCAGCCTGCCCCAGGAGGTCGAGGCGTACCGGGTCCTCGCGAAGGTGAGCCCGGCGGCGTATCTGCCGAAGCTCGTCCGGGCGTTGATCTCGTACGGGTACGAGGTGGGGCGCAGGCGCGGCCCGGAGCGGAGGCTGGTGCTGCACGCGGAGGCCGCCGACGCGGCCCGGCGCATCGGCGTCGGCCACCCGGGGAGGACGCAGGCGCTCTGCGACGCCCTGGGGGCGTACGGGCACGCGCTCTTCGTGCTGGGACGGCGGACCGAGGGGCTGGCCGCCTGCGAGGAGATGACCGAGGCCGGGCGGGCCGGCTTCGAGCGGGGGCAGGTGGCACATCCGGCTTACGGCAGCGACCGGTCGGCGGTCGTACTGGCCGAGGAGGGCCGCCACGGGGAGGCGGCGGACCTCCGGATGCGGGGCGTCCGCGCGGAGACGGAGGTCTCCTTCTGGTCGACGGTCGAGCGGGCGGCGGAACCGGAGGCGGCCGGCCGGGGCGAGGAGGCGGTGGCGGTCTTCACCGGGCTCGTGGACGACACGCGGCGGGAGACGGAGGGCGACTCCGCCGCGCCGGCCCACCTGGTGTGGGAACTCGTGCACCGCTCCCGGATGCTGGACGCCGCCGGACGGCACGGGGAGGCCGGCGCGGACCGGCGGGAGGCCCTGTCGGTCCTCGACCGGCTCGCGGAGTCCGGCGAGCCCAGGAGCTGGGGCAACATCCTCCACCGGTGGACCACCCTGTACGCCCTGTCGGCCCGGACGGTGGAGCCTCCCGCGTCGCCGGAGGCGCCGATGCCGGCGTTCGGCACCCACCTCCACCACTGGTCGCCGGACACGCGCGAGGCCTATTTCGACGGCATCCCCGCTCTGGAGGCCGAGGCCGCGCGCCTGTCGGCGGCGGGGCACCTCCACGAACTCGTGGCCGTGCACCAGCGGCTGACCGTGCGGTCCGCACTCCTCCGCGAGAACCGCGCCCATCGGTTCGAGGAGCCGCTCCGCCCCCTCTTCGACGAGGAGGTCGCCCTCGCCCGGCGCTCGGCGGAAGGGCTCCCCCGGGCCCTGACCGACCGGGCGACGTTCCTCGTCGCGGCCCGGCGGTACGAGGAGGCGCGAGCGGACTTCGCGGAGGCCGTGGGCCTGCTCGAGGCCGACCGGACGCCAATCGTTACCGCCACGTAACTTACTGGGGAGTTACCTCGGGTAAGCCGCCGCGGTTACCGTCGGGTCACTTTCACTGCCCCCCATCGCCGACCACCCCTCGGCGTCTCCAGTGAGGAGTGCCCCGTGCGCACATCCCTTGCCCTCGCCGTCTCGGCCACGCTCGTGGCCGGGACGGCCCTCGGGCTCGCCCCCGCCGCCCAGGCGGCTCCGGTCGCGGAGACCGCCGACGCGGCCGGCATCCGCTTCGTCGACATCCCCGGCGAGGGCGGCACCGTCCTCAAGGCGAACGTCCTCACCCCCGCCGGGTCCGTCCCCGGCGCCCGCCACCCCCTGATCGTGCTGCCCACCAGCTGGGCCATGCCCCAGATCGAGTACCTCGCCCCGGCGCAGAAGCTCGCCGACTCCGGTTACGTCGTGGTGAGTTACAACTCGCGCGGCTTCTGGCAGTCCGGCGGGGAGATCGAGACCGCGGGCCCCGAGGACGTCGCCGACGCCTCCAAGGTGATCGACTGGGCCCTGGCCAACACCGCCGCCGACCCCGACCGGGTGGGCATGGGAGGCGTCTCGTACGGCGCCGGGATCAGCCTGCTCGCCGCCGCGCACGACCCGAGGGTCAAGGCCGTCACCGCGCTCAGCGGCTGGGCCGACCTCATCGAGTCCATCTACAGCGGCCGGACCCAGCACCTCCAGGCCGCCGCCCTGCTCGGCGGCGCCGGGGCCCTCACCGGCCGCCCGGGGCCCGAACTCAAGGAAGTGCTGGGCGACTTCCTCTCCTCCAACCTGGCCAAGGAGGGAGACATGATCGCCTGGGGCGCCAAGCGCTCCCCGGTGACGTACCTGGACCGGATCAACGCCAACGGCGCCGCGATCATGCTCGGCAACGCCTGGGGCGACACCATCTTCCCGCCCAACCAGTACGCGAGCTTCTACGAGAGGCTCACCGGCCCCAAGCGTCTGGAGTTCCGTCCCGGCGACCACGCCACCGCCGAGCTCACCGGCCTCTTCGGACTGCCCAACGACACCTGGACCAACGCCCGGCGCTGGTTCGACCGCCACCTCAAGGGCGCCGACAACGGCATCGACCGCGAGCAGCCCGTCCAGCTCAAGTCCCGCTCTTCAAACGGCTACGAGGGCTACCCGGACTGGAAGTCCGTGCACGCGGACCAGCGCAAGTTCGACCTCGGCGGCACGCAGCGGGTGTGGGCGAACGTCGACTCGGGCGCCAACGGCGGGGTCACCCTGCTCAGCAACGCCCTGGACCAGTTCCTCCGCACCCCGCCCGTCGTCTCCGTGCCCCTCCTCCCCCGCTCCTTCGCCGGCGTCTGGCAGTCCGAGCGGTACGACGCCCCGCAGCGGGTGCGCGGCACGGTGGAGGTGCACACCACGGTCGCCTCCACGAAGGAGAGCGGCACCCTCGTCGCGTACCTGTACGACGTGGGCCCGCTCGGCGTCGGCAAACTGGTCACCAACGCCCCGTACACCTTCCACGGCAAGGCCCCGGGACAGCCGTTCGCCGTCGACCTGGAGCTGTTCTCCACGGCGTACGACGTGCCCGCCGGGCACCGGCTCGCGCTGGTCGTCGACACCGTCGACCCGCTCTACATCGAGCACAACCCGACCGGCGCGCAGCTGACCTTCTCCTCCCCGGCCGCCGACCCGTCGTACGTGTCGGTGCCGCTGCGGAAGGGGTGATCTCCGGCTGCCGCCGGGCGGGTGCGGCCCGTGCCCGCTACCGCCGTCCCGGCGGCGGCCCTCCCGGTCCGGCCGGAGCGACGTCCGCGGCCTTCGCCTTCGGGTCGCGGCGCTCCCGCCGGGCCACCCAGGTGGCGAACCAGGAGAGCAGCATGCACATCCCGATGTAGATCGGTGAGACGACGAGCACGACGGGGATGAACGGCAGGTCGTAGTCGAGGTTGGACGCGATCAGCTTGCCCGCGTGCAGGAACTCCTCGTAGGTGATGAGGAATCCGAGCGAGGTGTCCTTCAGGGCCACCACCAACTGGCTGATGATGGCGGGCAGCATCGCGCGGACGGCCTGGGGCACCAGGACGTGGGTCATCACCTGCGTCTTGCGCATGCCGAGCGCGTACGCGGCCTCCCCCTGGCCGCGCGCCACGGCGTGGACGCCGGTGCGGAACACCTCGGCGAGCACGGAGCCGTTGTAGAGGGTCAGTCCGGCGACCAGGGCGGGCAGCGGCTGCACCTTCAGCGCCACGAAGACGAAGAAGATCATCACGAGGACGGGCATGGCGCGGAAGAACTCCACGAAGAGGGTGGAGATCCAGCGCAGGACGCGGTGTTCGGAGAGGCGGCCGCAGGCCAGGACGGCGCCGAGGGCGAGCGAGAGGACCGACGCGCAGGCGAAGGCCTTCAGGGTGTTGCCGAGCCCCCTGAGCAGCAGCTCCTGGATGCCCTCGTAGAGGAAGGGCGACCACTTGGCGGAGGTGAACTGGTCGGTGTCGAAGAGGAGATACAGGATCCAGCCGGCCAGGGCGGCGAGCACGACGGTGGAGGCGACGCCGTAGAGGAGGTGGCGCCGCCGGGCGCTCGGCCCGGGGACGTCGTAGAGGGCGGTGGACTCGACGGTCATCGGGCGACTCCCCAGCGCTTCTCCATGATGTGGAAGAGGGCGCTGATGGTGAGGGTGATGATCAGGTATCCGACGGCGATCCAGACGAAGGTCCAGACGATGTTGTAGCCGAGCTCGCTCAGCGTCTTGTAGGTGCCGAGGAGTTCGGTGACGCTGAACGCCCCCGCGATGGCCGAGTTCTTGGCGAGGGCGATCAGGGTCGAGCCGATGGGCGGGATGACGGTGCGGAAGGCCTGCGGCAGGACGACCGTGCCGAGGGTCTGGGTGAAGGTCATGCCCAGACTGCGGGCCGCCTCGCCCTGGCCGCGCGGCACGGTGTTGATGCCGGAGCGCAGCACCTCGCAGACGAAGGCCGAGGTGTAGCAGCCGAGGGCGAGGACCGCGAACAGCTGGAAGGGCAGGACGAGTCCGAAGCGCGGAAGGCCCAGCATGACCGCGAAGAAGAGCAGGGTCAGCGGGGTGTTGCGCAGGACGGTCACCCAGACCGTGCCGAAGACCCGGAAGGAGCCGACGGGCGCGACGCGGAAGGAGGCCATGACGAAGCCCAGGACGAGGGCGAGCGCCGAGGCGTAGACGGTGAGTTCGACGGTGCCGAGGAAACCCTTTCCGTAGAGCGAGAAGTTGTCGGTCAGGACGTCCATGTCCGGGACCCTCCTCCGGGTCGGCCCGCCGGATAGCGGTCGATGGCGGGCGGCGGCGGGGCGGGGACCCCGGAGAGGCCGAGGGTGGCGTCGTACGCCTTCTTCCAGTCGCCGTTCTTCTCGTGGGCGGCGACGGCGTCGTCCAGGGCGAACCGCAGGGCGTCGTCGCCGCGCGGGACGCCGATGCCGTACGGCTCCTCCGAGAACGGCTTCCCGACCACCTTCAGTTCGTCGGGGACCTTGGCGGCGTAGCCCATGAGGATCGTGTCGTCGGTGGTGACCGCGTCGACCTGGTAGGTCAGCAGGTTGTCCACGCAGGCGGAGTACGTGTCGTACGCGACGAGTTCGGCCTCCGGGTGGTCCTTCTCGATCCGCTGGTACGGGGTGGAGCCGGCGGCCGAGCAGACCCGCTTGCCGTCCAGGTCCCCGGGCCCGTGGATGTCGTCCTCGTCGGTGCGGACCAGGAGGGACTGGCCGGCCCGGTAGTAGGGCCCTGCGAAGCCGACGAGCTTCTTGCGGTTGTCGTTGATGGTGTACGTGCCGACGTAGTAGTCGATCTGGCCGTTCTGCAGGGCGGTCTCGCGGTTGGCGGAGGCGATCGTGCGGAACTCGACGCGGGCCGGGTCGAAGCCGAGGGAGGCCGCCATCATCTTGGCGATCTCGATGTCGAAGCCGGAGTAGCGGCCGGAGGCGGGGTCCTTCTCGCCCATGTACGGTTGGTCCTCCTTGGCCCCGACGACGAGCCGGCCGCGTTTCTTCGCCCGGTTCCAGGTGGCGGAGCCCGGCAGGGAGAAGTCCGATCTCACCTGATAGACCGGGAGTCGGTCGGGCCGCGGGCCCTTGACGGGCGGGCTGCCCTCACGGCCGCAGCCGCCGAGCGCCGCCGTCGCGGCGAGCAGCAGGGCGAGCACGGCCGGGGTCCGGTGCGTACGCTGCATGGTTCCCGTCCGGTCAGTGCTTGAGGATCTTGGAGAGGAAGTCCTTGGCCCGTTCGCTGCGCGGGGCGGTGAAGAACTCCTCCGGCGTGCGGTCCTCGACGATCCTCCCGTCGGCCATGAAGACGACCCGGTTGGCGGCGGAGCGCGCGAAGCCCATCTCGTGGGTGACGACCACCATCGTCATGCCCTCCCGGGCCAGTTGGCGCATGACCTCCAGGACCTCGTTGATCATCTCGGGGTCGAGCGCGGAGGTCGGCTCGTCGAAGAGGAGCGCCTTGGGGTCCATGGCGAGGGCGCGGGCGATGGCCACGCGCTGCTGCTGGCCGCCGGAGAGCTGGGCCGGGAACTTGTCGGCGTGCGCGGCGAGTCCGACCCGGTCGAGGAGTTCGCGCGAACGCCGGTCGGCCTCCTCCTTCTTGCGCCTGCGGACCTTGATCTGCGCGAGGGAGACGTTCGCGAGGACGGTCTTGTGCGCGAAGAGGTTGAAGGACTGGAAGACCATGCCGACCTCGGCCCGCAGCCGGGCGAGTTCCTTGCCCTCCTCGGGGAGCGGCTGTCCGTCGATGAGGATCTCGCCCGACTCGACGCTCTCCAGGCGGTTCATCGCCCGGCAGAGGGTGGACTTTCCGGAGCCGGAGGGGCCGATCACGACGACCACCTCCCCGCGGCCGACGGTGAGGTCGATGGACTGGAGGACGTGCAACGTGCCGAAGTGCTTGTTGACGCCACGCAGTTCGATCAGCGGATCGACGACGGCCATACGCTGCCCTGCCCATTTCTCAGCGGTGTCGCGGTCAGCGCAAACTATCCACCCCAAAAAGGACTTCGAGGACGACACGCATGAAACGGGAATAAGCCGTATTTACTGCGGAAGGGTGGCGGGCGGAGGGGACCGCGTCAGTACTCGGCGGCCTCCGCGTACACCTGGGAGAGCTGCGGCGCGCCCGTCATCGCCCAGTCGAGACCGGCCTCGACGGCCTGGATCTCCCGGCCGGAGGCGAGCTGCACCACCGGGCCGCCGCCGGGCCGCATCTGCCAGCGGGCCGCCGGGACGTTCCGGACGATCACCGTGCCGAGGTAGAGCCCGGCGTCGTTCCCGAACCAGGGCAGTTCCTCCGGGTCGTCCCGCCAGCGGGGCGGCAGCTGGTCGAGCGCCTGGAGCGAGCCCGGGGTGTCGTCGAGCACCACCCCGGCCTCCGCGACCCGGGCGCGCAGCAGCTCGCACTCGGCGAACAGCTCGGCCATCCCGTCCGGAGCGCGACCGGAGGCGGCGGCCGGCGGGGAGGCCGGGGAGCCGGGGCGGTGCCGCTTGCGCCAACTGTCCAGAAACGGAATGTTCATCCGAACAGCCTCGCACCGGCACCTCCCGGTCCACCACTCGGCGCGCGGAGATCGTTTCCGGCCGGCCGCCCCGCCGTGGCGGCTACACGTCGAGGTCGACGACGACGGGGGCGTGGTCCGAGGCGCCCTTCCCCTTGCGCTCCTCGCGGTCCACGTAGCTGTCCGTGACCGCCTCGGCGAAGGACTTGTTGCCGTAGACCAGGTCGATGCGCATGCCCTTGTTCTTCGGGAAGCCGAGCTGGCGGTAGTCCCAGTAGGTGAAGGGATGGTCGTACTTGAGGGGGCGCGGGACCACGTCGCGCAGGCCGGTCTCGCGCAGGGCCGCGAGCGCGGCCCGCTCCGGCTCCGTCACGTGCGTGGCGCCCTCGAAGACGGTGAGGTCCCAGACGTCCTCGTCGGCCGGCGCGATGTTGTAGTCGCCGAGGACCGCGAAGGGGCGGTCCGCCGCCGCGTCCTGCGCGACGGCCGCCCTGAGCGCCTCCAGCCAGCGCAGCTTGTAGGCGTAGTGCTCGTGGGCGACCTCGCGGCCGTTCGGCACGTAGACCGACCAGACGCGGACCGGGCCGCAGGTCGCGGAGACCGCCCGGGGCTCCTGCGCCCCGTCGTACTCCGGGCCGCCGGGCAGGCCCGTGACCACGTCGTCGAGGCCGACCCGGGAGAGCAGTGCGACGCCGTTCCACCGGCCGGTGGCGTTGACCGCCGACTCGTAGCCCAGTTCGCGCAGTTCCTCCGTGGGGAACTGCTCGGCGGTGCACTTGGTCTCCTGGATGCACAGCACGTCGGTGCCGCTGCTCTCCAGCCAGGCCAGGAGACGGGGCAGCCGGGCGGTGATCGAGTTGACGTTCCAGGTGGCGATGCGCATGGGCGCCAGCCTACTGGCGGGCACCGACAACGGCCGGTCGCCGGCGCTCAGAGCTCGGTGGAGTTCCCGGGGGCGAGCCGGGAGTGGTCGGTGCCCCCGAGTTCCCCGATCTGACGGTCGTAGAGGGGCCGTGCGAGGTCGGTGAGCAGGGCGTCGTGGATGTCGTACGCCCGGCGCGGCTTCAGCTCGCGCACGTAGTCGATGACCTCGGAGATCTTGTTCCAGGGGGCCATGACGGGCAGCAGCAGCGTGTCGACGGGGTGGTCCGGCACGGTGAGCGCGTCGCCGGGGTGGAAGACGGAGCCGTCGACGAGGTAGCCCACGTTGGTGATGCGCGGGATGTCCGGGTGGATCACCGCGTGCAGCTCGCCGTGGACCTGGACGTCGAACCCGGCGGCCGTGAAGGCGTCGCCGTGGCCGACGGTGTGGACCCGGCCGGGGAAGGCCGCCGAGATCCGTTCGGCGACGCTGCGCAGCGTCCAGATCTCGGCGGCCGGGTCGGCCTCCAGGGCGGCCCGCAGCCTGCCCTCGTCGAAGTGGTCGGCGTGCTCGTGGGTGACGAGCAGCGCGTCGGCGCCGAGGGCCGCGTCCTCCTCGGTGAACCCGCCGGGATCGAGGACGAGCGTCCTTCCGTCCTTCTCCAGCCGGACGCAGGCGTGGGACTTCTTCGTCAGCTTCACGCCACCAGGCTACGCCGGGGGCGTGGTCTCCTCCGCGATGACGCGGGTGACGACGCGCAGGGCGCTCTCGGCGGCCGGGAGGCCGCAGTACACGCCCGCGTGGAGCACGACCTCGCGGATCTCGTCGGGCGAGAGGCCGTTGCGGAGGGCGGCCCGGGTGTGGTCCGCGAGGGCCTCACGGTGGCCCCCGGCGAGGAGGGCGGTGAGGGTGACGGCGCTGCGCACGCGCCGGTCGAGGCCCTCACGGCTCCAGACCTCGCCCCACTCGTAACGGTTGACGAGCCCCTGGAGGGTCCCCTCGGGGTCCTCGGCGAGCGCCCGGTCCACCTGGGCGTCGCCGAGCACCTCGCGGCGCAGCCCGAGCCCCTTCTCGTACGGGTCGGGGCGCCCGTCCCCGGCGGGCTCGGGGGCCGGGGCGGGGGCCGCGGGCTCGGCGGCGGGCGCCGGTCCCGCGGGGTGCGGGGGCACGGTCAGGGTGCCGCTGGTGTCGTGGGCCGTCCCGGCGAAGTGGTCGAGGAGCAGGTCGGTGACGGCGGCGGGCTGCTCGACGGGGGCGAGGTGGGAGGCGCCGGGGACGACGGCGAGCCGGGCGTCGGCGATGCCGGCGACGAGGGTGCGGGCCTCGGCGGGCCCGGTGACCTGGTCCTCGGAGCCGACGAGGACGAGCGCGGGGACGCCGATGCGGCCGAGGGCCTCGCGGACGTCGAAGACGGCGAGGGCCTCGCAGGCGGCGATGTAGCAGGCGGGGTCGGTCGTACGGACCATCTGCACGGCCCAGTCGACGATGGCGGGCTGGGCGCCGGCGAAGAGCGGGGTGAACCACTGCTCGGGGGCGGTGCGGGCCATCGGCTCCAGACCGTTGGCCCGGACGATGACGCCCCGCTGCCGGAACTCGTCGGCGGTGCCGAACCGGGGCGAGGTGGCGACCAGGGCCAGCGAGGCGACCCGGTGGGGCGCCCGCAGCGCGAGGTCGAGCCCGACGGCCCCGCCGAGGGAACAGCCCGCGTAGCCGAAGCGCTGGATCCCGAGCGCGTCGAGGGTGGCCAGCAGCCGGTCGCCCAGCTCGGCGACGGAGCTGAAGGGCTGCGCGGGCGCGCCGCCGTGCCCGGGGAGGTCGAAGCGTACGATCCGCCAGTCCCGCGCGAGCTCGGGGATCTGCCGGTCCCACATGTGGAAGGTGGTCCCCAGGGAGGGCCCCAGGACCAGGACCGGCGCGTCCTCGCGCCCGTCGACGCGGTGCTGCAGGGTGTTCGGTGATGTCTCGCTCACCCGCTAGACCCTCTCATCCCTCACGATCCCTCACGTCGCCGGGTCGAACCTAGCGGCTCCGGGCCCCGGCCGGGGGCGGTTCCGGAATCGGCCGCCCTGTGGAGCCGGCAGCCCTTCTCCGGCTCCGGCCGGGCCGGCGTCGGTCCGCTGTGGACCGACCGACGCCGGATGTCCGGTCGGTTCAGCCGATGGCGGTGATCGTGTCCCATCCGCTGTTGCCGACCACGGCGGTCATCCTGCCGGCGGGGTTGCCGTAGAAGCCGAGGGTGCCGTCGCCGTTGGTGGTCCACATGTCGGCGTTGCCGTCGAGGTCGGCGTCGGCGGCCCCGGCGATCAGGGGCCGGCCGGTCGTGGTGAACCCGCTGCCGATCTGCGTCCGCGTGCCGAACGTGGTGCTTCCGTCGTAGCGGTAGAGGAGACCGTCCCGGGTGTCACGGACGAGCAGATCGGGGTGGCCGTCCTTGTCGAGGTCGCCGGGCGCGGCGATGGTCATGGGCGACCAGCCGCCGTTGCCGATCTCGACGCGGGGCCACACGGCCGGTGAGACGGCCGCGGCCGAGTCGTTCTCGTACAGCCACAGTTTGCCGACGGCGGAGACGACGACGTCCGCGTCGCCGTCGCCGTTCACGTCCCCGGCGGTGACGACCTGGGCGTCGGTCGGGAGACCGTCGGCGACGACGGTGGCGGGAGCGAGGCGGGTGCCGACGAAACGGCTCGGGTAGATCCTCAGCTGGGTGCCGACGCGTGCCACGACGTCTTCCAGGCCGTCCCGGGTGAAGTCCCCCCGGTGGCCGATGGACGCGCCGGACCAGCCGCTGTTGCCGATGACCTCGGAGTTCGTCGTGGCGCCGTTCGCCGTGTACGGGGCTACGCCGCCCTTTCCGTTGCCGTGGTAGAGGTGCAGCCGGCCGGCGCTGTCGACGGCCAGCAGGTCGGGCCTGCCGTCACCGCTCAGGTCGCCGGGCGCGCGGTCGCCGCCCAGGCGGGCGATCACCGGGGCGTGGTCGGACCAGCCGTTCACCGGTTCGTTCGCCACGTTCTTCGAGGTGTCCATGCGGCTCTCGTCGATGTCGCACGAAGAGAACGCGCTGCCCTCGGTCCGCCGGGTGACGAAGAGGTGGTCGTACTCGTGCCAGGTGTGGTACCCGCCCTTGACGGACCAGCCGTGGTGGGTGGTTCCGTCGACGCAGTTCTCGTAGACGTCGGTCAGGGGCTTCAGGAGCTGCTCGTCGCGTTCCTTGGTCGCGTCCACCGACGACCTGACGTGGACCTGCTCGGTGGGCCGGTTGAAGTCGCCGCCCAGCACGGTGAACCGGAGGCCGTGCTGGTTCCTGAAGTTCTCGACGAACGCCTTGACGTTGGCGACCTGGCCTTCGACCCGGGGGTCGTCCAGGCCGTTGCTGGCGATGATGTGCGTGTTGCACACCCCCACCGGCTTGCCCGTCAGCGCCACGCACTGGACGGGAAGCACCAGTTGGTCCTTGAGCGGCGTCGTCACGGGAACCGAGTTCTTGGAGCCGGCCGCGGCGGTCGTGCCCTTGACCGCGATCAGATTGCCCAGCCGCCCCTTCGTACCCCCGCCGAAGGCTTCACCCCTGCACGCGCTGCCCCACAGGTCGGCGTCGGAGTTCTCTTTGGTGTCGGTGTCGTCTCCTCGTCTGGCCGGTGCGAAGGAGAAGCTCCACGTCTCTCCGGTTTTCGCGAGTTCCTTCTCGAGTTCGGCCTGGTGGGTCCCCGGCCCCAGGTTCCCGGGGAGGCCCTCCGGCGTGCCGCAGACCTCCTGGAGGACGACGGCGTCCGCGTTCCGCTCCTTGATCAGCCTCGCGATCTCCTGTGCCTTGAGCACGTTCTGATCGATCACCTCGCCCGCCGGACCCGTGACGAGTCGGCGGTAGGGGCAGTAGCCTTCCGACCCTCTGGCCGCACCGGCTTCGCCGCATATGTTCCAGGAGACGACGGTCAGGTCCGGCGGAGCGGCGCTCCACGGAGTGTCCGCCGCCGTTGCCGTCGCCGTTGCCGTCGCCGCGGGGAGACCGAGCAGCGCCATGCCGCCGATCAGTGCTCCCGCCAGGAGCTTGGTGAGTTTCATCGTGTCCGTCCGTCGGGCGTCCGGACGTCACCCCCGACGGTGCCGGGTGTGACACGTCTCGGACGCCGGCATGTCGATTACGGGACGGAGACTCGCACATGGATCGAAAGGTTGCGCGGGGGGACTTCAGCCCTCCAGGAACTCCAGCAGCACCCGGTTCCACTCCGCCGCGTGGCTGACGTTCACGCCGTGCGGGCCGCCCGGGACCAGGTGGACCCGGCTGTGGGGCAGCGCCTTGTGGGTGCGGGCGCCGGAGCCCTCGAACGGGACCGTGGCGTCGCTGTCCCCGTGCAGGACCAGAGTGGGCAGCGTGCCGAACTTCTCCAGGTCGTCGCGGAAGTCGGTGGTGGCGAAGAGCGTCATGCAGGTCAGGGCGGCCTTCTCGTCCGCCTGGTCGCACAGGGCGCGGGCCTCGCGGAGCTGCTCCTCGGTGACCTTCGGTTCGCCGTCCGCCGAGAAGAAGTCCCGTGTGAACCCGTCGTAGAACGCGTCCTGGTCCTTGGTGAGCGAGGCGCCCATCCCGGCCGCCTCCTCCTTGGTCAGGGGCCCCTCGGGGTTGTCGGAGGTCCGGAGCATGTAGGGCGTCACCGCGGAGGCGAGTACGACGCTGCGCAGCCGGTCCGTACCGTACGAGGCGACGTAGCGCGCCACCTCGCCCCCGCCCATCGAGAAGCCGACCAGCGTGACGTCGCGCAGGTCCAGCTCGGTCAGCAGGGCGTTCAGATCGTCGGCCAGGGTGTCGTACGTGTAGTCCGGGACGGGCTTGTCGCTGCGGCCGAACCCCCTGCGGTCGTAGGCGACGACGCGGTACCCCGCCTCGGTCAGGGCCGGCACCTGGTACTTCCACGACTCGCCCGACAGCGGCCAGCCGTGGATCAGGACGACCGGTCGCCCCGGCCCGCCGGTGTCGTCCACGTGCAGCGCGGTGTCGCGGAACAGTCCGTGGTGGGCGGTGATCTCGGCCATGAGCGTTTCCTCCCGGAATGCGGTAGAGGTCACCCCTCCTACCCGCCCTTCCCCGTCCGACGCGCGCGCCGCCCGCCGTTCCTCCGGAAGGGGCGCCCGGACGGAGCCGGAAGGCGACGGCCGGTACGGCGTGGGCGGGGCGTTCCGGTCGGTGGTCTCAGTCGGTACGCGTCTTCTCCACCGTGCAGGTGGTGGTGCCCGCGGGGCACCAGTGGGTGCGGCCGCCGACCAGGCGCAGTTGGAGGTCGGCGTCGCTCATGCCCGCCCGGTCCGGAGCGGCGCGCAGGGCGGTGGGCGCCGGCTGGGGCGGCAGGCCGAGGACGTCGACGAGGAGGACGCCGTTGCGGGCATCGACGGAGGCGATCTGCCAGGCGCCGGCCGACGCCCAGCGGTCGGCGACGGGCCGGGCGTCGGCAGCCAGGGAACGGTCGCGGGCCACGGAGAGCGTTCCCGTGGTCAGCGGGACCGCGACGAGCAGCACCACGGCCGCGACCGCGACGAGGGTGCGGCCGTGGAAGGCGCCCACGGCCGGCCCCGCCGTGCGCGCGGCGTCGCGGACCCGGTAGGCGAGGAAGACCAGCGTGCCGGTCGCCACGATCGCGGCGACGTCGGTGGCGAACAGCAGCGCGGACTCACCGGCGTCGTGGTAGCGGTGCACCGCGATCAGCAGGCCGGTGACGGCCGGCGGCGGCACGAGCGAGGTGGCGATGGCGACACCGGGCAGGGCGTCGGAGATGTCGGTGCGCACCAGGGCGAACGCGCCGACGGTCCCGGTCGCCAGGGCGGCGAACAGGTCGATCAGCCGCGGGCTGATCCGGGAGGCCACCTGGCTGTTGGAGGCGAAGGCGTCCGGGGGAGAGACGATCCAGCCCAGCAGCATCCCGACGCACACCACCGCCACCGCACCGCCCAGCACCAGCAGGGCGCTGCGCACGACGTGCGGCCGGTCGGCCAGGAACAGGGCCGGCGCGGTTCCGAGGATCGGCGTCATCAGCGGTGCGACGATCATCGCGCCGATCACGGTGGCGGTGGAGTCCCCGACCACGCCGGCGCCCGCGATGACGGACGCCAGCACGAGCAGCACCCAGAAGCGGGACGCGCTCGGGCTGCGCCAAGCGCCTTCGATGAACAGCGAGTCCGCCATGCGCCGGGCGGCGGTCGCGTCGACGCCGTTCAGGACGCCACTCAAAGGGAACCGCCCTTCCTGGAGCGTTGGTGGGCCGGCGGGGCCGCCGCCCCGGGGCCGTCGGGAGTCGCGGGCGCGGGCCGTCAGGAGTTCAGTACGCGGGCCTTCTCGGTGGCGAACTCCTCGTCCGTGAGGAGTCCCCGCACCTTGAGGTCGGCGAGTGCCGTGAGCCGGGCGACGCGGTCGGTGGAAGCGGGGGCCTGTGCCGGTGCGCTCGGGGACGGCGCCGGCGGGGGCGCCTGGGTCGCCGCGCGTGCGGGGGCACGGTCGGCGAGCGCCTGCTCCTGGGCCTGCGCCGCGAGCTGCTCCTGCGCCTGGCGCTCGGCGGCGCCTCGCTGCATGCGCTGGGTGACGGCGTTCGCGGTGCCGGTGATCACGGCGGTGCGCGCCATCGTGCCCAGCAGGCCGGGTCGTCCCATGCGTCGGGGCAGCGGCATGATCGTTCCTCTCCGTCAGTTCCCGTCAGTTCCCGTCAGTTCCCGTCGAGGGCAGTGACGGCCCGCTCGACGTCCTCCCGGGGAATGCGCTCCAGGAGGACCAGACGTCCGGCGGACTTCCCGATCGCGTCGGCCAGACGGGCGGCCCAGGTGTTCTCCCGGACCACGACGGCCGCCGACGAGTCGTACGGCAGCCCCTCGGCGACGGTCCGCAGGTCCTCGTCGCCGAGCAGGTCGGCAGGGGCGTCGGCCACGCGCTCGAACGCGTCGCCGAGCTCCTCGTCGCCGAGTTCGACGACCGTGACCGGACCGTCGGAGTCCTTCCGTACGAAGGTCAGGTCCAGGACGCGGACGGTGCCCGCCTTCTGGAGGTCCCTCAGGGCGGGGGCGATCTCGCCGTTGAAGCGGTTGCCCTCGAAGGCGACGACGGCGACGTCCACCGGGCCGGCCGGTTCGGCGTGGAGAGCAGGAGCCATGGTGACGATCTCCACAAAAGCGACTTCTAGGTGGAATGCGATCCTAAGAGGTCACACCGGGGCCGCATCTCGGCAGCGGCGGACCGGGCACCGGTCAGGGGCGGTCGTCCCGCCGGTCGGGCGCGGCCGCGCGGTCGAGGCGCCGGCGCTGGGAGTCGGTGAGCCGGAGGTCCGCCGCGGCGAGGTTCTCCTCCAGATGGACGGGCGAGGCGGTTCCGGGGATCGGCAGGAGGACCGGGGAACGGGCGAGCAGCCAGGCCAGCAGGACCTGGGGGACGGTGGCGCCGAGTTCGGCGGCGACGGCGCCGACCGCGGAGGACCGGCCGGAGTCGGCCGCCGCGGCGACGGGACGCCAGGGCAGGAAGGCGATGCCGGCGGCCTCGCACGCCTCCAGAACCGGCTCGTGCTCTCGCTCGAAGAGGTTGTAGCGGTTCTGCACGCTCGCGATCGCAGCGGTCCGCCGGGCCTCGGCGAGCTGCGCGGTGGTGACCTCGGACAGCCCGATGTGCCCGATCTTTCCTTCCCGTTGGAGCTCGCCGAGCGCGCCGACCTGGTCGGCGACCGGGACCCCCGGGTCGATCCGGTGCAGTTGCAGCAGGCCGACGCGTTCGGTCCGGAGCCGGCGCAGTCCCTGTTCGACCTGCGCGCGCAGGCTCTCCGGCCGCGCGTCGTGCGCCCACCCGTCCGGCCCGGACCGGACGACTCCGACCTTGGTGGTGACCAGCAGCCCGTCCGGGTACGGGTACAGGGCCTCGGCCAGGAGTTCCTCGTTGGCGCCCCATCCGTACATGTGGGCGGTGTCGATCAGGGTGACGCCCAGTTCGACGGCGCGCCGGGCGACCGCGACGGCGGCCTCCCGCCCGGGTCCGGGACCGGTCGGCAGCCGCATGGCACCGAACCCGAGCCGGGCGACCCGGTGTTCACCCCCGACGGAGAACGTGTTCGGTGTGTTCGTCGTGCCCGGTGTCGCCGGTTTCCCCCTCATCGGCCCGACGATACCCGCGCCCGGCCCCCGGACCGTACGGACGGGGGACGGACGGGGCTCGGTCTACGGTGCCGCGGGCCCGGGCGGCCGCGTGGAGTTCCAGTCGTCGTGGGCGTCGGTCAGCGGGACCAGTTCCGTGCCGGGCACGGCGAGCCGTACGGTTCCCGGGTCGCCGAGCCGGTCGGGCGGCTCGTGGCCGGCCACGGCCGGCCAGGGCGCCCAGCGGGCGTTGCGGGCGGCCCACCGGGCCAGGCGCGTCAGCGGCCAGGGCCCGTCGACGGGCCGGTGGTCGTAGGCGATCAGCCGGCCGCGGGCGCGGGTGGCCACGACGAGGCCCTCGACCTTCAGGACGGTGGCCGCCGGGCCCGCGTCCGGGGCCGGGTGCTCGCGCAGCCGTACGTCGCTGACGTGCCCGATCTCCCGGCCGTCGCGGTCCCGGACGCGGGCTCCCATGAGATCAGCCAGACGCATGGCCGGCCCCCGGAAGTCGTCCGACGACGTTCTCGCGCGTCCGGTCCTCCAGCGCGTGCACCCCGACGTCCTCCTCCGGCAGTTCGACGCGGACCACCGCCCCGATGCCGGTGACGCGGCCGAAGTCCAGCCGGGCCGGGCCCTCCCCCTCGCCGACGCTCAGGCGCCGCCGCACCGCGGCGAGCCACCGGGCCGTCTTCCCGCCCAGACGCGGTGCGAGCGCGGCCGGTCCGACGAGGACGGCGGTGACCCGAGGGGGGCCGTCGGGGTCCGGCACCAGTTCCAGGTCGTCGACCTTGCACACCGGCCAGTCGTCCCCGTCGACGACCTGCCGGTCCAGGAGGTGGAAACGGGCGCTGTACGCGCGTCCCGCCCGCCGCTCCCCCGCCCCGGGCCGGATCTCCTCCCGCGCGTTCTCGTCCTCGTCCGGCATCACAGACCTGCCTTCGTCGCGATCATCAGCGGAATGGCGGCCACCGCCGCCACCAGGACGACGACGAGGTACAGGCCGCCCATGAGGTTGGCGAACCCGCCGTTCCTCGCCTCGCCCATGTACTCGGGGTCGTTGGCCACCACGAGGACGGGCAGATAGGTCAGCGGCAGCGCGACCGCCGCGAAGACCAGGGAGTACTCGGTGACCATGACCGGGTCGACCCCGGTGAGGACCAGCGCCGTGCCCGCCAGCAGGGCCACGATCACCACGGCGTGGAACCGCGACGCCTTCCGGGGGGCGGCCGTCTTGCCCCAGGTCCAGCCGAAGTACTGCGCCACGGTGCAGCCCGAGGACAGCGCCGTCTCCAGGGCCGCGCCGAACGTCGCCGCGAAGACGCCGATCAGGACGAGGCCGAGCCCCAGCTCCCCGAGCGCGTACCCCACCGGGAGCACCACCTGGGACATGTGGTCCACCGCGATCCCCGCCGGGTGCAGCAGCAGCGCCGCCGCCGCCGTCATGATCGACAGGGCGAGGAGGCCGCCGAGGGGGAAGCCGAGGAAGACGTTGATCCGGGCCGTGAGCAGGTCCTTGGGCTTCCACTTCTCCTCGGTGCCGCCGGAGGAGAAGAAGAACACCTCGTACGGGGTCATGGCGCTCGCGAACAGGGCGATGGCGTAGTAGAAGTACGTCGGCAGGCCCTCGCCGCCGGGCACCTCCGGGTGCGTCACCTGTTCGAGGACGGAGCCCCAGGACGGGTCGAGCCGGAAGACGGCGACCACGAAGACCACCAGGGCGAGGCCGGCCAGGCCGAAGGTGGGGCGTCCGGCCACGGCGGCGGCCCGGCCGGCCGTCTCCGCGTACACGCAGATGCCGACGACGCCGACGAGGAGGACCCAGACCAGGGAGAAGCCGAACCGGGCGCCCACGAGGGAGGAGGCGACGAGGTCGCCGATGTCCACGAAGCCGCCGATGGCGGTAAGGATGCCGAGGGTGACGGCCAGGAGGCGTTTCACGACGACATCTCCTCCTCGAAGTCCTCCAGCCGCCCGGCCGCCTCGCGCAGGTCCCCGGTGTGCTCCGCCAGTTCGCGCACCTCGCCGCGGCGGGCTCCGATGCGTACCTCCGCCAGCGCGTCCGCCGCGTCGTCGAGGAGGGTGCCGAGGCGTTCGCGCACGGCGTCGGCCGCCTCCCGGCGGCTGCCGGGACTCGAACGTCCCCTGGGCGGCGAGCAGGTCGGTCTCCGCCTCGCCGAGCAGCACCGACACGTACGGGCCGGTCAGCCGGCCCTTTCCGGCCGCCTCCACCGCGAGACGGGCGGTGGACACCGCCGAAGCCCGGCCTCCGCGGTGTTGGCCGCCTTGTGCCGGTAGTCCTCGTCCGAACGGGAGGATCCCGCGCACCCGGCCACCGCCGTCACGGCCACGAGCGCCAGCGCCCCGGCGGCCCCCGGCCGCCGCCCCCGCGCCGGCCGGCTCACCGGCCCCTCAGCACGAAGTAGGCTCCCACGGCGAGCAGCAGCCCGAGCTGTGCCCACGCCGCGAGCAGCACCAGACCCTGATCCACAGGAACCGCCCCACCACAGACGAAGGAGCCGATCTTGTACCCGTACGCGAGGAGGGAAACGTGTCGTCGCCCGCGGCCCCTCGTGTTCGTGACGGCGGGGCTCGCCGCTTCTCGTTCGGTCGCGGTCCGTTCGCGCGGTCCCGGCACTTCGCGTGGGATGGGAGCGGTGCCGAGTGAGGCACCGGCCACCGGGTAACCGGACGGGCATGCGCGGCCGGACGGGCCGCTCCCCGTGGAACCCCACAGAGAAGGACACGCGATGCCGGCAGGATCGAACGCGAAGCGCGAGCGCCAGTACGAGCACATCAAGGAGAGCGCCGAGAAGCGCGGCACCCCCGAGAAGCGGGCGAAGGAGATCGCCGCGCGCACCGTGAACAAGGAGCGGGCCCGCTCCGGCGAGTCCGCGACCGCGAGCAGGACCTCCACGCAGGACAGGAAGTCGGCTTCGCAGCGCGGCGGCGAGCGCTCGCACGGCGGCTCCCAGGGGCCGACGAAGGACCAGCTCTACGCGGAGGCGAAGAAGCGCGGGGTCGAGGGCCGTTCCTCCATGAACAAGCAGGAGCTCAAGAAGGCCCTGGGCCGCTGAGCCCAGTCTCCCGGGAAAGCGGGCGGGCCGGCTTCTCGCAGGCGGAGGACCGTGCGCGGTACGCCTTCCCGGAACGGGCCGGTCTTCCCGCCCCTTTCCCGCCCTCACGCCGAACGGCGCGGCCCCCGTCCCGGAGGACGGGGGCCGCGCCGTGGTTCGGACGCCCGGGGCGCCGCTACCGCTGTCCGGGCTCCCGGCGGTCGTCGCCGTACGAACGGCGGACCGTGTCGGCCGCCCTGTCCGTCTGGGCGTCGTACTTGTTCCCGGTGCGCTCGTCGACCAGCCGCTCCGCGCGGTCCACGCCGCGGTCCGCCTGGTCCGGGTGATCCTTCGCCATCTTCTTGACCTTGTCGGCCATGTCGCCCAGCTTGCCCATGAGTTTCCTCCCGGGGGTGCGTGCTCGTGCGTCGTACGAGGTCCCGCCTACCCCGCCGACACGCTCCGATGCACCTCTTCCGCCCTTTTCGACGGTTTCGGCGGTCGGCTCCACGATCTGGAACACGGCGGGTTTAAAGAAGCCGGAACGGCGCAGAAGCAGTGTTGACACGGACTTTATATCGGCAGGTAGGAGACACATCATGGGCATCATCGCGTGGATTCTCATCGGCCTGATCGCCGGTTTCATCGCCAAGGCGCTCATGCCGGGCAAGGACCCGGGTGGCGTCATCATCACCATCCTGATCGGCATCGCGGGCGGCCTCCTGGGCGGATGGCTCGGCAAGGTCATATTCGGCGTCGACTCCGTCGACGGCTTCTTCGAGATCTCCACCTGGATCGCGGCCATCATCGGCTCCGTCATCCTCCTGGCCCTCTACCGACTCATCACCGGTAACCGACGACACGCCTGATCGCGTCTCCCCGTCCACTTCGCGGACGAAACGGCCCCGCCCTTCACCGAAGGGCGGGGCCGTGGCCGTGCCCGGTCTCAGTCGAGGCCGGGGACCGGATCTACGTCCCGGCCGCCGTGCGCGGGCCGGTGGGGGTCGCGCAGGCGCCGCTCCAGTGCCTCCAAAAGGCCGGGCAGGTCGGGGGCGACGGCGAGGTCGTCGAGGGTGGACGCGGCGAGGAACCCCGTGGCGGAGATGCCGCGCAGGGCGCCGAGCAGCGGCGTCCAGAAGCCGCCGGCGTCGAGGAGGCCGACGGGCTTGGCGTGGAAACCGAGCTGGCGCCACGACCACACCTCGAAGATCTCCTCCAGGGTGCCGAGCCCGCCGGGCAGGGCGGCGAAGGCGTCCGCGCGGTCGGCCATGATCGCCTTGCGCTCGTGCATCGTGTCGCAGACCACCAGCTCCGTCACCCCCTCGTGCGCCCACTCCCGTTCGATCATGCTGCGCGGGATGACGCCGACGACCTCGCCGCCCGCCTTCAGGGCCGCGTCCGCCACGACGCCCATCAGCCCCGTACGGCCGCCGCCGTAGACCAGGCCGATTCCGCGCCGGGCCAGGTCGGCGCCCACCTCGGCGGCCAGTTCGGCGTACGCCGGGTCGTGTCCGTCGGACGAGGCGAGGAAGACGGCGAGACGGCGCATGGGGACCTCCGGGGGCGGCTGCGGCGGCGGGCGGTCCGGTCTACCACGGACGTCCCCGCTCCGACCAGGCGCTTTCGCGCTTCCCCCGGTTTCGGGCTTCCCGCGGTTTCGGGGGCTCGTCGGCTCAGGGGCTCGTCGCCGAGACCGCGTACACCCGGGGGAAGGCCGGTTCCGTGAGGTCGACCGTGATGTCCGTGGTGGGACGGGGTTCCTCGCGGGTGACGGTGGTGCCCGACCAGGCCGGGTCGTTCGGGAAGGTCCAGGCCGCGATGGAGCGGTCGCGTTCGCCGATGGTGATCCGGCCCGGGGTGAGCCGGGAGCGGGCGGCGCCGGACTCGGCGAGGAAGGTGTCGAGCCCTGCGGCGGTCGTGGTGAACCGGACGTACAGCCTGCTGGTCTTCCAGTTGCTGGTCTCGTAGTAGGCGACGTCCCAGGCCCCGGAGGGGATCGGGACCTCGAAGACCCGGCGCTTCATCTGGGAGGGCCAGTTGTCCTGGAGGCCCGCCGCCGAGGACTCGCGTTCCTTGTCGCGTCCGCTGTCGCGGCTCTGCCCGGCGGAGATGACGAGGTAGCCGGCCGGGATGCCGACGAGGAGCACGATGATGACGGCCGTCAGCCAGCGGCGGCGGATCATGTGCCGGTGGTCCTCGGGCATCCTGTCCCTCGGTGCGCGGGGCGGGGCGGTCGGCAGCCGGGTCGGGGTCATGAGGGCGGGTCCTCGGGGGTGCGGGCGGCCCGGGCCGAGGTCCCGCTGCGCAGGGCCTGGGCGTAGCGCTCGTACCGTTCGTACCGTTCGACGCGGCGCCGGTTGGCGCGGCGGAAGCGGCGGGCGACGAGCCGGGCGAGGTCGGCGGCGCCGACCATGCCGGCCTCGGGGCCGAGCTGGGCGCGGACGAGCCGGGCCTCGGGGCGGTAGCCGCGGCCGGTGAGGTGGCGGCGGAAGGAGTCCCGGGCGGGGCCGATGAGCAGGTCGTCGGCGGCGGAGACGCCTCCGCCGATGACGAAGCAGGAGGGGTCGAGGGCGGCGGCGAGGTTGGCGATGCCGACGCCGAGCCACTGGCCGATGTCCTGGAACAGCTCGACGCACATGGCGTCGCCCTCGCGGGCGAGCTCGGTGATGAGCGGGCCGGTGATGTCGGGGACGTGGCCCTTGACCCGCTCGATGATGTTGTACGCGACCGGGGAGTCGGCGGCGGCCAGCTCGCGGGCCTCGCGGACCAGCGCGTTGCCCGAGCTGTACTGCTCCCAGCAGCCGCGGTTGCCGCAGGGGCAGCGGTGGCCGCCGGGGACGACCTGCATGTGGCCGAACTCGCCTGCGACGCCGTACTTGCCCCGCTTGACCTGGCCGTCCTCCAGGATGGCGCCGCCGATGCCGGTGCCGAGGGTGATCATGACGAGGTGGTCCTCGCCGCGTCCGGCGCCGAAGCGCCACTCGGCCCAGGCGGCGGTGTTGGCGTCGTTGTCGACCATGACGGGGACGGCGAGGCGGCCCTGGAGGGAGTCGCGGAGGGGTTCGTTGCGCCAGGCCAGGTGGGGGGCGAAGAGGACGCGGGCCCGGTCGGCGTCGACCCAGCCGGCCGCGCCGATGCCGACGGCGTGCACGTCGTGCCGGTCGGAGAGGTCCAGGACCAGTTCGACGATGGTGTCCTCGACGACCTTGGGGCTCTTGGACTTGTCCGGGGTCTCCGTGCGGAGCTTCTCCAGGATGTTGCCGTCGGCGTCGACGACTCCGGCCATCACCTTCGTGCCACCGATGTCGATGCCGACGGTCGGCACCCGGGGGGCCGTCAGGTGGGAGCGCCGTTCCCGGGTCCCCACGGTCCGCAGCACGGTGCCGCGGGCGGAGCCGCGGTGGGCGAGGTCACGGTAGGTACTCATCGGCTCCGATTCTGCCAGGTGGGGTGTGCGGGGGCCGGGACGCCGCGAAGGGCCGTTCACCCGCGGAGGGCCGGGTGCGGCACGCGGCGGGGCGGGTTCGACCCGCGGGGGCCGGGGGTCGGCACGCGGCGGGGCGGGGCTACGTCGCGGAGGGGCGCTCCAGTTCGTGGCGGAGGTCCTCCAGCTCGCTGCCGCCGGCCATCTGCCGGGTCAGCTCGTCCAGGGTGACGGAGTCCTTGGTGTGGCTGCCGGCCATGACGCCCCGCTTGAGGAGGACGAAGCGGTCGCCGACCAGGTGGGCGTGGTGGGGGTTGTGGGTGATGAGGACCACCCCGAGGCCCTGGTCGCGGGCGGCGGCCACGTACTTCAGGACGACCCCGGACTGCTTGACGCCGAGGGCGGCGGTCGGTTCGTCGAGGACGAGGACCTTGGCGCCGAAGTGGACGGCGCGGGCGATGGCCACGCACTGGCGCTCGCCGCCGGAGAGGGTGCCGATGGGCTGGTCGACGTCGCGCAGGTCGATGCCCATGCGGAGCAGGGCCTCGCGGGTGGTGGCGCGCATGAGGCCGGCGTCGAGCCGCTTGAGCGGCCCCTTGCCCCTCGTCGGCTCGGAGCCGAGGAAGAAGTTCCGCCAGACCGGCATGAGCGGGACCACGGCGAGGTCCTGGTAGACGGTGGCGATGCCCCGGTCGAGGGCGTCGCGCGGGTTGGCGAGCGCGACCTCCTCGCCCTCGATGCGGAAGGTGCCGGCGTCGTGCCGGTGCAGTCCGGCGACGATCTTGATGAGGGTGGACTTGCCGGCGCCGTTGTCGCCGAGGACGCAGGTGATCTCGCCCGCGCGGACCTCCAGGGAGACGCCTTCGAGGGCGCGGATGTTGCCGTAGTACTTGCTGACGTCGTCGAGCTCGACGAGGGGCGCGGTCGCGGTCGTCCCCGGGGTGCCGGTCGTCACTTGGTGGCCTCCACGCGCTTGCGGATCCAGGCGTTCAGGAGGGTCGCGAGCAGCAGCATCGCGCCCAGGAAGAACTTGAACCAGTCCGGGTTCCACTCGGCGTACACGATGCCCTTGCTGGTCATGCCGAAGATCAGGGCGCCGACCGCGGAGCCGATGGCCGAGCCGTACCCGCCGGTGATCAGGCAGCCTCCGATGACGGCCGCGATGATGTAGATCAGCTCGTTGCCGACGCCCTCGCCGGACTGGACGACGTCGAAGGAGAAGAGCAGGTGCTGGCCGGAGATCCAGGCGCAGAGGGCCACGCCCGCGTAGAGGCCGATCTTGGTGCGGTGGACGGGGACGCCGACCGCGCGGGCCGCGTCGGCGCCGCCGCCGACGGCGAAGATCCAGTTGCCGAAGCGGGTCCGGAGCAGGATCCAGGTGGCGAGCGCGACCAGGCCGAACCACCACAGGACGGTGACCTTGAACTCGACTCCGCCGAGGGTGAGCTGCGAGGCGAAGAGCTTGCGGGCGGAGGGGAAGCCCTCCATGTCGGCGATGGTCTTGGTGGAGACGGTGCCGCTGATCAGCTTGGTGAGGCCGAGGTTCAGGCCGGTCAGCATGAGGAAGGTGCCGAGCGTGATGATGAAGCTGGGCAGTTCGGTGCGGGTGAGCATGACGCCGTTGAAGACGCCGATCGCCAGGGTGACGAGCAGCGAGACGCCGACGCCGACCCAGACGTTCGCCGTCATCCGGTAGCTGAACATCGAGGAGACCAGCGCGGAGCTGGTGACCATGACGCCGGCGGAGAGGTCGAATTCGCCGCCGATCATGAGCAGGGCGACGGGGACGGCCATGATGCCGATGGTGGAGGCCGCGTAGAGGACGGTGCCGAGGCTGGAGGGGCGCAGGAAGCTGTCGGCGAAGAGCGCGAAGAAGACGAAGACGGCGGCGGCGCCGACGACCGAGCCCAGTTCGGGGCGGGCGAGCAGCTTCTTCAGCGGGGTCGTGCGCAGGAGGCGCTCGTCGACGTGGTCGATGCCGGACGGCGGGGCGGTGGAGCTCATCGGGTGCCCCGATCCGCGTAGGCGACGAGGTCGGCGGCGTTCTCCTCGGTGATGATCTGGGGGCCGGTGAGGACCGGCTTGCCGCCGCCGAGGACGTCGGCGTTGTAGCGGTACAGCCAGAGCAGGTCGACGGCCTCGTACCCCTGGAGGTAGGGCTGCTGGTCGACGGCGAAGCCGAGGGTGCCGGTCTTGAGTGCGGTGGCGACCTTGGCGTTGAGGTCGAAGGTGTCGATCTCGGCCTTGCTGCCGGCGCTCTTCGCGGCCTGGACGGCGGTGTCGGCGAAGGGGGCGCCGAGGGTGACGACGGCGTCGACGTCCTTGTCGGACTGGAGCTTGGCCTCGATGGAGGCCTTCACGTCGGGCATGTTGGTGCCGTCGACGTACAGGTTGACGAGTTCGCCGCCGAAGGTCTTCTTCGCTCCGGCGCAGCGCTGTTCGTGGCCGATGTTGCCCTGCTCGTGCAGGACGCAGAGCGCCTTCTTCTTCCCGCGCCTGTCGAGCTCCTCGCCGACGGCCTCGCCGGCGACGGTCTCGTCCTGGCCGATGTGGGTGAGGGCTCCGTAGGCCTTGGACTGTTCGGCGCCGGAGTTCACGGTGATCACCGGGATGCCGGCCTCGACGGCCTTCGCGACGGCGGCCTTCATGGCGTCGGGCTTGGCGAGGGTGACGATCAGGCCGTCGACGCCCTTGGCGATGTACGAGTCGACGAGCTGCGCCTGCTGCTGGGCCTCGTCGTCGTGGGCGTAGAGGAAGTTGATGTTGTCCTTGACGGCGGCCTGCTGGGCGCCCTTCTGGACGATGTCCCAGAAGGTGTCGCCGTCACCCGAGTGGGTCACCATCGCGAAGGTCCAGCGGGGGGTGTCGACGGCCGCCCTGCCCTGGGCCTGCGCGGCCTTGCGGGCGTCCTCCGCCCGCTTGCCGCCGGTACTGCTGCATCCGGCGAGCGCCGTGGTCAGCGCGAGTGCGAGCACGGCGCCGACAGCGGCGCGTACCCCTCCTGTCCGAAGCCTGGTCACGAGGCCGTGCCCTCCTTTGTGTCCTTTGCGTGCGTTGCAGGCGTGCATTGCAGTATCGGTCATGCGGGTCGGGCGGCTCGCCGCGGGGCACGGCGCCGGGGCCGCCGGGTCGCCCGCCGCGGGGCACGGAGGGGGAGCGTAGTCCCGGGGCGCGGGGGCGGGAAGCCGATGGCGGGAGGATGCGGGAAGGCGGCACGTCCTGTCGTCCTGACCTGCCTTGACAGGGGATGCGGGCGACACCACGGTGGGGCCATGCGCATCGGACTCATCGGTACGGGACGGATCGGGAGCTTCCACGCGGGGGTGCTGGCCCGGCACCCGGAGGTCGGGGCCCTGGTCGTCGCGGACGCGGAGCCCGCGCGGGCGGCGGGGGTGGCGGAGGCGCTGGGGGCGGAGGCCGTGCCGGACGTGGCCGCGCTGTTCGGGAGCTCCCCGGACGCGGTGGTGATCGCCTCGGCGACGGCGGCGCACGCGGAGCTGATCGCCCGCGCCGCCGGGGCGGGCCTGCCGGCCTTCTGCGAGAAGCCGATCGCGCTCGACGTGCCGGGGACGCTGGCCGCGCTCGACGCGGTGGCGGCGGCGGGCACGGAGCTCCAGCTCGGGTTCATGCGCCGTTTCGACGCGGGGTACCGGGCGGCCCGCGAGGCGGTCCGGTCGGGGCGGCTCGGCCGGCTGCACACCGTACGGGCGGTGACCTCCGACCCGGAGCCGCCGCCCGCCGCGTACCTGCCGCTCTCCGGGGGTCTCTTCCGCGACTGCCTGGTGCACGACTTCGACGCGGTGCGCTGGGTGACGGGGCGCGAGGTCGTCGAGGTGTACGCGACGGGCTCGGACGCGGGCCCGGCGATGTTCCGGGAGGCGGGGGACGTGTCCTCGGCCGCCGCGCTCCTCACCCTGGACGACGGGACGCTGGTGACGGCGACCGCGACCCGGTGCAACGGCGCCGGGTACGACGTGCGGATGGAGCTGGCGGGCGAACGGGGCCAGCTCGGGGTGGGCCTGGACGACCGCACCCCGCTCACCTCCGTGGAGCCTCAGGGGCCGCCCGCGCCGGAGAAGCCGTGGCCCGGCTTCCTGGAGCGGTTCGCCCCGGCGTACGAGGCGGAGCTGGACGCCTTCGTACGGCTGGTGCGCGGCGCGGCGCCCAATCCGTGCGACGGGCGGGAGGCCCTGGCGGCGCTGCGCGTCGCGGAGGCGTGCGAGCGCTCGCGGCGGGAGGGGCGGCCGGTGCGGGTGGAGGCCTCCTGACCGGCACCCCGGTCCCTCGGGGCTCGCCGCGCGGACCGTGCCCCGGGCCGGGGCACGGCGTCTCCGTACCGCTTTCGGAGCCCGGCTCAGGTACGGGCGGTCCCGTCGGCGGCGCGGCGTCCCCAGGCGGTGCCCGCGAGGACGAGGGCCGCGCCCGCGAGGCCGAGGGCGCCGGGGCGGTCGCCGGCCAGGGCGATGCCCGCGGCGGCGGCCCAGAGGGGTTCGGTGCCGAGGAGGAGGCTGACCCGGGACGGCGAGGTGCGGCGGACCGCCCACATCTGCACGAAGAAGGCGAAGAGCGTGCAGAAGACGGAGAGGAAGAGCAGCCCGGCCCACGCGCGCGGGCCGAGGTCGAGGGCCGTGGCCCAGGGGGAGGCGCCGGTGCCGGGGAAGGCGGCGATGACGGCGAACACGGCGACGGCGGAGCCGAGCTGGACGGTGGTGAGGGAGAGCGAGTCGGCCGTGCGGACCGCCTTGATCCGGGACATGGCCAGGACGTGGACGGTACGGGCGAGGGCGGCGAGCAGCATGAGCAGGTCGCCGGTCGAGGGGGTGGTGAAGCCGCCGCTCTGGGTGAGCAGGACGACGCCCGTGACGGAGAGTCCGGCGGCGGCGAGGAAGGCGCGCGTCGGCCGGGTCCGGGTGACGGCGGCCTCGGCGAGCGGGGTGAAGATCATGGTGAGGCTGATGATCAGGCCCGCGTTGGTGGCGGAGGTGTGGACGACGCCGTAGGTCTCCAGGAGGAAGATCCCGCCGAGGATCAGCCCGAGGGTGCCGGCGCCGCGCCACTGGGCGGCGGTCAGGGCGCGGAGCCTGCTCCACCCGGCGGCGACGAGGACGGGCAGCACCACCGCGAACCGCAGGACGAGGACGGCGATCACGGTGTGGGTGGTGGTGATGCCCTTGGCCGCGAGGTAGCTGGCGCCCCAGAAGACGGCGACGAGCAGGACGGGCAGGTCGGTGAGCCAGGCCCGGCGCGGGGCGCCGAGGGGCAGGGGTGCGGCGAACGACGGAGCCGACATCGGGCCGTTTCTCCAACTCTCTGGGCGGGGTGGAGACTTCGGCGGCTCGCACGCGGGGGATCACCGTACCCGCAGCGGCCCGTGGTGGCTACACCTTTCGGCGGCCGGGTGACTCGGCGGTCTCGGTGGCCGCCGTCGGTGCCGGGAGTCGAGGTCCGATTGCCGCCAGCGTCCGTCCGCACCCCCGACTTTCATTGAACCCGCAACCGGTTACTCCTGAGGAAGAGGTGCGGGATGTCCACGATGAACGGCAAGGCGGTCCTGGTGACGGGCGGCAGCAGGGGGATCGGCGCGGCGACGGCGGTGCGGCTCGCGCGGGAGGGCGCGGACGTGGCCTTCACCTACGTACGGGACGAGGCGCGGGCCGCGGAGGTCGCGGCGCGGATCGGGGCGGCGGGCCGGAAGGCGCTGCCGCTGCGGGCCGACGCGGCCGATCCGGGGGACGCGGCGGGCGCGGTGGCATGGGCGGCGGACGCCCTGGGCCGGCTCGACGTCCTGGTGAACAACGCGGGCATCGGGGTCCTCGGCCCGCTGGAGTCGCTGTCCCTCGCGGACGTGGACCGGGTCCTCGCGGTGAACGTCCGGGCGGTCTTCCTCGCCTCCCGGGCGGCGGCGGGCCGGCTGCCCGACGGCGGCCGGATCGTCACGATCGGCAGCTGCGTGACGCAGCGGGTGCCGGGCCCCGGCGCGACCCTCTACACGATGAGCAAGACCGCCCTGACGGGCCTCACCAAGGCACTCGCCCGCGAACTGGGCGGGCGCGGCATCACGGCGAACCTGGTCCACCCCGGCCCCGTCGACACCGACATGAACCCGGCGGACGGCCCGTTCGCCCAGGGCCAGACGGCCCTCACGGCCCTCGGCCGTTTCGGCACCCCGGACGAGGTGGCGTCGATGGTCGCCTTCCTGGCGGGCCCGGAGGCGCGGTACGTGACGGGGGCGGAGTTCTCGGTGGACGGGGGGCACGCGGCGTAGCCCCGGGCGGGCGGCCCCGGCACCGCGGGGCCCGCAGAATGTGCGAGGGCGCACCGGTGCTGTCGGGCCGGTGCGCCCTCGGGGGCCGGGCGGGGTGTCGTGTCCCGCTCGGGTCGTGGGGGCCGGGCGGGTCGCCCGGCCGGGAGGGCGGGGTCCGGGGGCGTCTCGTCGGCGGGCCGCCCCCGGGGAGGTCAGCCGCCCAGCTCCTGGTGGCGGGCGGTCAGCCGCGCCGTACCGGCCTCCGTGAGGGAGCCGAAGAGACGGAGGCGGGAGATGCCGCCGTCGGGGTAGATGTCGATCCGGACGCGGGAGCCGACCGCCGGGGCGTCCAGGACGAAGCGGTGGTTGGTGTCGGGCTGGAGGCGGGTCCGGGGCAGGACCTCGGTCCACTCCTCCGAGCCCTCGGCCGCGACGGAGAGGGCGGCCCAGCCCGCGCTGTTGCCCTTGAGGTAGGCGGTGTCGATCTCGACGGCGCGGATCTCGGACTCGGCGACCAGGGCGTAGCGGATCCAGTCGTTGCCCTTGTCGCGGCGGCGACGGGTCTCCCAGCCGTCGTCCATCTTGTGGGAGCGGCCCGGCTGGATGGTGTTGGTGGCCGGGGAGTAGAAGCGGTCGGAGGCGTCCTCCACCTGGCCGCCGTTCTCCAGGGCCGCGAGGTCGAAGGTGCCGAGGACGCCCAGCCACACCGGGTCGGGGGCGACCTCGCCGTACACGCGGAGGCGGGCGATGCCGCCGTCGGGGTGCTGGTTGACGCGCAGGTGCGTGAAGCGCTGCTCGACGTCGACGGCGAAGCCGTTGGCGGCGTGGCCGCCGACGGCGGTGCGCGGGACGAGCACGGTCCACTTCACGTCGTCGGCGAGGAGGTCCTCGGGCGAGGGCGAGCCGGCCACGGAGGCGGCCTCGACGGAGACGGCCTGCGGGTAGTTGCCGCGGAAGTGGGCGGTGTCGAGGACGATGCCGCGGATCACGCCGGGGGCGCCGAGCCGTACGAGGGCCCAGTCGTGGTCGTCCTCGGTGGGGTGCGGCTGCTGTGCGGAGACTCCGCGGCGGCGGCGGGTCTCCCAGCCGTCCATGATCTTGCCCTTGTGGCCGAAGTGCTCGGGGTCGAACTCGGCGGCACCGGGCTTGAGCAGGTTCTCGCGCTCGGCGAAGAACTCGTCGTTGGCGGCGATCACGCCCGCGCCCAGGCGCCGGTCCGCGAGGTCCGCGTACTGGGTGAAGGGGAAGTCGGCCGTGCGGTAGTCGGCGTACGGGTCGCCGCCGCCGTAGGGGCTGGCGTCGCCGGTGAAGGAGGGTATGCCGGTGCTCACGGGTCAGTTGTTCCTTTCGAGGAGGCGGCCGGAGGGCTCGGCGAGGACACCGCGGTCGACGATCCGCTCGCCGCGCAGCCAGGTGGAGGTGACGACTCCGTGCAGGGTCCGGCCCGCGTAGGCGGTGATCCGGTTGCGGTGCTGGAGCTCGGCCGGGTCGACGGTGAAGGTGGCCTCGGGGTCGAGGACGGCGAAGTCGGCGTCGCGGCCGGCCTCGATGGCGCCCTTGCGGTCGAGTCCGGCGAGCCGGGCGGGGGCCTCGGACATCCAGCGGACGACGTCCGTCAGGTCGTGGCCGCGGCGGCGGGCCTCGGTCCAGATGGCGGGCAGGCCGAGCTGGAGGGAGGAGATCCCGCCCCACGCGGAGGCGAAGTCGGGGGTCTTGAGGTCGGCGGTGGACGGCGAGTGGTCGGACACGATGCAGTCGATCGTGCCGTCCGCGAGTCCCTGCCACAGCGCGTCCTGGTTGGCGGCCTCGCGGATCGGCGGGCAGCACTTGAACTCGGTGGCGCCGTCCGGGATCTCCTCGGCGGTGAGGGTGAGGAAGTGCGGGCAGGACTCGACGGTGACCTTCACGCCCTCGACCCGGGCGGCGGCGATGGCCGGAAGGGCGTCGGAGGAGGAGAGGTGCAGGACGTGGACGCGGGCGTTGAGCCGGCGGGCCTGGTTGATCAGGTTCTCGATGGCCGTGTTCTCGGCGTCCCGGGGCCGGGAGGCGAGGAAGTCGGCGTACGCGCCGCCCGACCGCTGGGGCGCGGCGGCGAGGTGGTGCGGGTCCTCGGCGTGCACGATCATCAGGCCGTCGAAGCCGGCGACCTCGGCGAGGGAGGTCGCCAGCTGCTCCTGGTCGAGCTCGGGGAACTCCTCGACGCCGGAGGGCGACAGGAAGCACTTGAAGCCGAAGACGCCGGCGTCGTGCAGCGGCCGCAGGTCCTTGACGTTGTCGGGCAGGGCGCCGCCCCAGAAGCCGACGTCGATGTGGGCCTTGCTCCGGGCGACGCCCTGCTTGACGCGCAGGTTCTCCACGGTGGTGGTCGGCGGCAGCGAGTTGAGCGGCATGTCGAGGAGGGTGGTGATGCCGCCGGCGGCGGCCGCGCGGGTGGCGGTCCAGAAGCCCTCCCACTCGGTGCGGCCGGGGTCGTTCACGTGCACGTGGGTGTCGACGAGTCCGGGCAGGACCACGTCGTCGCCGACGTCCTCCAGCCGGGCGCCGGCCGGTACCTCGGCGTCGTACGGCAGCACGGCCGCGATCGTCCCGCCGGAGACGGCGATCGACGCCGGGCGCGTCCCCCCGGGGGTGATGACGCGCGTCGAGCGCAGGACCAGGTCGATGTCCACCCGTACCCCTTCTTCCACTGCTCCTGGGAGGAGCCGTCCCTGCTCGGGGCGGACTCCGCGGAGAAATTCAACGAACTGTTGAAGGAGTCTTCACTTCCGGACGACATGTCGTCAAGTGCACACTTCCAGCATCGGTGGTCACTGAACCCACCTTGGACGTTTCCACGAAGTGGAATGTAAATTTCGTACAGTAGAACGTAGCTCCGCACAGGCAGGGTGGCCCCGGACCGTTCCGGGCCTCCGCCGACACCGGACAAACACCCCCTGACCGGCGTCGACGCCGGGACCGGGGCCGTGTGCCCCGACAGGTGGCCCGGTAGGCTGCTGCCTTGCCCGCCCGCCCCGAAAGGACCGTGACGTGCCGACGTCCAGCGCCAGCACCACCGACGCCGCCAAACCCGCCGCGAGCGGGGGCGTCCAGTCCCTCGAGCGCGCCTTCGACCTCCTGGAGCGGATGGCCGACGCCGGGGGCGAGGTCGGGCTGAGCGAGCTCTCCGCCAGCAGCGGGCTGCCGCTCCCCACCATCCACCGTCTGATGCGCACCCTGGTCGCCTGCGGCTACGTGCGCCAGCAGCCCAACCGGCGGTACGCGCTCGGCCCCCGGCTCATCCGGCTCGGCGAGTCCGCCGCCCGCCTCCTCGGCACCTGGGCCCGGCCGTACCTCGCCCGGCTCGTCGAGGAGACCGGCGAGACCGCGAACATGGCGCTGCTCGACGGCGACGAGATCGTGTACGTGGCGCAGGTGCCGTCCAAGCACTCGATGCGCATGTTCACCGAGGTCGGCCGGCGGGTCCTGCCGCACTCGACCGGCGTCGGCAAGGCGCTCCTCGCGCACACCCCGCCGGAGGAGGTGCGCGCGCTGCTGGCCCGTACCGGCATGCCGGCCGCGACCGAGAAGACCATCACCACGCCCGAGGGCTTCCTCGACGCGCTCGTCGCGGTCCGCGAGGCGGGGTACGCGATCGACGACAACGAGCAGGAGATAGGGGTCCGCTGCCTCGCGGTCTCCGTGCCGGACTCCCCCACCGCCGCGGCCATCTCCATCTCGGGCCCGGCCGGCCGGGTCACCGAGGCGGCCACGGAGAAGATCGTCCCGCTCCTCCAGGAGGTGGCGCGCGACCTGTCGGCGGCGCTGGTGAACACGGCGGGGAACGGCCAGGCCTGAACGGCGCGAGGGCGCCCGGAACCGAGGGGTTCCGGGCGCCCTCGCGCATGCCGGGGGGATCACACCGGCACGGCCTCCGTCAGGCGCCCGTCCAGGACCGTGACCGTGCGGTCCGTCCGGGACAGGTGGGTCCGGTCGTGGGTGACCAGGACCGTCGCCGTGCCCCGCTCCCCCGTCAGCCGGGCGAGCAGGTCCATGACCGCCGCCCCGCGCTCGTGGTCGAGGGCGCTGGTCGGTTCGTCGACCAGGAGGACGGACGGCTCGTTCACCAGGGCCCGCGCGATGTTGACGCGCTGCCGCTGGCCGCCCGACAGCTGGTGCGGCCGGCGTCCGGCCACGTCCGCGAGGCCCACCGCGTCGAGCAGTTCCAGGGCCCGGCCCCGTGCCGCCTTCGGGGAGCGGCCCGACAGGTGGGCCATCACCTGCAACTGCTCCGCCGCGCTCAGCGAGGGCAGCAGGTTGGGCTGCTGGAAGACGATCCCGATGTGCTCGCGCCGCAGCTCCGCCCTGGCGGCCGGGGTGAGCGCGCCCGTGTCCGTACCGGCGACGACGACCCGTCCCCGGTCCGGGGTGACGAGGGTGGCGGCCACCGCGAGCAGGCTGGACTTGCCGGAGCCGGAGGGGCCGACGACCGCCGTGAGCGTCCCGGCGGGGACGGTGAGGGAGACGGCGTCGAGGGCGGTGAGCCGGCCGTCGCCGTCGGGGTAGGTGAGGGTGACGCCGTCGAGGACGAGGCTCATCGGGTGCTCCGTGCTCCGGTGGGTGGCGGGGCGGCTCACCGGGCGCTGCCCAGGGCCGTGAGGGGGTCGACGGCGGTGATCCGCCGGATGGACAGGGCCGCGCCGAGCAGGCCGAGCACGACGATGACGGCGGCCGGGCCGAGGACGGTGAGCGGCTCCAGGACGAAGGGCACGCCCCCGCCGCCGACCAGGGCGCCGATGCCGACCGCGAGCGCGGTGCCGAGCAGGGTCCCGGCGGTCAGCATGAGGACGGCCTGCCCGAGGGCGTCCTTCAGGAGGTACGGGGTGGAGGCGCCGAGCGCCTTGAGGACGGCGACGTCACCGGCGCGCTGGATGGTCCAGACGGTGAAGAAGGCGCCGATGACCAGGGCGGAGATGGCGAAGAGGAAGCCCCGCATGAGCTGGAGGGAGCCGTTCTCGGCCTGGTGGGACCCGATGGCGGTGAGGGCGTCGTCGACGGTCCGCGCCTCGGTGCCGACGGCCCGGTCGCCGGCCGCCCAGTCGGCCCCGTCCCCCCCGCGCAGGGCGACGACGGTGGCCTGCTCCCGCGCGGTGGTGCCGGTGTGCCCGATCCGCTGCCAGTCGTCGAGGGAGGTCCACACCACGGGCGTGTGGCTGTACGAGGCGTCGCCGGAGACCGCCGCGACGGCGACCTCCACGGGGCCGAGGCGGACCGTGCCGCCGGCGCCCACGCCCAGCTCCTCGGCCGCCGACTCCGACAGGACCGCCCGCCCCGTGCCGACCGCGCCGGGCGCGAGCCCCGCGCCCGGTTCCGTACCGAAGGCGGAGACGGCGGCCGTGCGGTCGCCGGCGGTCGCGTCGAGGGTGCGGATGCCGAGCGGCTCCGCGCCCGTCACCCCGGGCCGCCGCGCCCACGCCCGCCACTGGTCCTCCGTCACCGTCGAGTCGGTGAAGGAGACCGTCCGCCCGGACGGCGGCGCCGCGAAGGCCAGCCGGTCGGCGGGCAGGCCGGTGATCGCGGAGACGTTCTCCCGCGCGAGCCCGGCGGTCAGCCCGGACAACAGTCCCACGAGCAGGGTGATCAGCACGATCACCGTACCCATGAGGGTGAACCGCCCCTTGGCGGATCTCAGGTCTCTCCATGCCACGAACATGGGGTCCAGCGTGGTCCGCGCGCCCCCTCGCGGGCATCGCGCGGCGGATGGCTCCGGGATCGAACTTTCGGTTGAGTCCGGATCGTCCCCCGCTGTCTACCCTGGAGGGATCATGCCTCCCCATTCCTCCCCCCACCCCGCCCGGCGTACCCTCACCCCCGCCCCGTTCGTGCTGCGCCTCTGTCTGCACCTGCTCATGGCGGGCCTGCTCGTCCTGGCGGCCGTCCGGGCGCACTCGGTCGCCGGGACGATGGCGGCGGCGGTGACGGGGGCGGTCTACGCGGCGGGCTCGCACCTGCCTCCGGTACGGAGCTCCCGGCGGGCGGCCGCCGTCTGGCTGGGGGTCCTGGGGGCGGCCTGGCTGGTGATGCTCTGCCTGACGGCGGAGGCGCTCTGGGTGGCGTTCCCGCTGTACTTCCTCCAGCTGCACCTGCTGCCCGCCCGCTGGTCGCTGCCGGCGGTGGCGCTCACGGCGGGCGCGGCGATCCTGTCGTACGTGGGGCACGGCGCCGCGCTCAATCCGGGGGTCTTCATCGGGCCGCTGCTCGGCGCGGCCGTCGCGGTGGCGACGGTCCTCGGCTACCAGGCCCTCTACCGGGAGAGCGAGCGGCGGCGCCGGCTCATCGAGGAACTGATCGGGGCGCGGGCGGAGCTGGCGGCGGCGGAGCGGCACGCCGGGACGCTGGCCGAGCGGGAGCGGCTCGCGCGGGAGATCCACGACACGCTCGCGCAGGGCCTGTCCTCGATCCAGCTGCTGCTGCGGGCGGCCGAGCGGGCGCTGCCGCCGGACTCGCCCGCCGCCGGGCACATCGAGCGGGCGCGCCGGGCCGCGCAGGACAACCTGACGGAGGCGCGGCGCTTCGTGCGGGCCCTGACGCCGTCGGACCTGGAGCACGGGTCCCTGGCGGCGGCCCTGGAGCGCCTGTGCGAACCGGGGGCGGGGGCGGGTCCGTACGGGCCGGGGGCGGGGCCCCGGGTCCGGTTCTCGGTGAGCGGGACGCCGGTGGAGCTGCCGACCCCGTACGAGGTGGCGCTGCTGCGGATCGCGCAGTCGGCCCTCGCGAACACGGTGCGGCACGCCTCGGCCTCGCGCGCGGAGATCACCCTGTCGTTCATGGACGCGTCGGTGACCCTGGACGTGGTCGACGACGGGAAGGGCTTCGAGCCCGGTTCCGTACGGCTCTCGTCCGAGGGCGGTTTCGGGCTTCCGGCGATGCGGTCGCGGGCGGAGTCGCTCGGCGGCACGTTCACCGTGGAGTCCGCGCCGGGCCAGGGCACCGCCGTCGCCGTCTCACTGCCCCTGCCCGACGGGGGTTCTCCCTCCGGAGGTTCCGCATGACCATCCGTCTCCTGCTCGCCGACGACCATCCGGTGGTGCGGGCGGGCCTGCGCGCGGTCCTGGACACCGAGCCGGACTTCGCGGTCGTCGCGGAGGCCGCCAGCGCCGAGCGCGCGGTGGAGCTGGCCGCCGCCGGGGGCGTGGACGTGGTCCTGATGGACCTCCAGTTCGGCGCGGGGATGCACGGCTCGGAGGCGACGGCGGCGATCACGGCGGCGCCGGGCGGGCCGAAGGTGCTGGTCCTGACGACGTACGACACGGACGCGGACATCCTGGCGGCGGTGGAGGCGGGCGCCTCCGGCTACCTCCTGAAGGACGCGCCGCCGGAGGAGCTGGCGGCGGCGGTGCGGACGGCGGCGGCCGGGCAGTCGGCCCTCGCACCGGCGGTGGCGCACCGGCTGATGGACCGGATGCGGACCCCGGCGGAGGCGCTGACCAAGCGGGAGCTGGAGGTGCTCCAGCTGGTCGGCGAGGGTCTGTCGAACGCGCAGATCAGCAAGGCGCTGTTCCTGAGCCAGGCGACGGTGAAGTCCCATCTGGTGCACGTCTTCGCGAAGCTGGGTGTGGACTCCCGCACGGCGGCGGTGGCGACGGCGACGGCCCGGCGGCTGATCAGGCGGTGACTTCCCGGTTTCCCACGGGTGCTTGACGGGCCCTCAGCCGCCGGCGCTCCGCTCCGGTGGCGCGCCGAAGAGTTCGACGGCGCGGCGGACCCCGGCGAGGGCACCGGCGAGCGCGCTGACGGAGCCGACGCAGCCCGCGACGATCAGCAGGGAGCGGCGCAGCCGCCGTACCTCCGGAGCGCCGCCGAGCGCCATGGCGTCGAGCGCCGCGAGCTCCCCCTCCGCGATCTCGCGGTCGGCGAACTCGGCGCGGTGCGAGGCCAGTTCGCGCCTGAGCCGGGACACGGCCGAGCGCAGTTCGGCCACCCTGGGGTCCACGCCCTCGATGCCCACCGGCCTCTGCTCCACGCTTCGCAACATGGCTCTCCCCCTCGCACGACACTGTGCGCAGAACTCCACACCCCGAGCACGCGGAACGCTCCCGACCGGTCCTCCGGGGACGGTCGGGCGCCGCGAGTCGGGCCAGTTAACTCCTTCGCCACCCCGCCGCGCCACCCCCCGCAAGGCTGATTCGGACGACAGCGTGTTTCCGTCCGAATGCGGTATGCAGTCTCCATGACGACTCCGGACGACCGAACCGCCCCGTTCACCTCCGACCGCTCCCCCGTCGTGGCCGGCCTGCTGCTCGCCGCCGGGGGCGGGCGGCGGCTCGGGGGCCGGCCCAAGGCGCTCCTCACCCACCGGGGCCGTCCCCTGGTGGAGCACGCGGTGGGGGTGCTGCGCGCGGCCGGGTGCGAGGTGGTGCACGTGGTGCTCGGGGCGTCGGCCGACGCCGTGCGGGAGCGGGCGGAGCTGCCCGGATGCGTCCTGGTGGACAACCCGGAGTGGGCGGCGGGGATGGGCTCCTCGCTGCGGGTCGGGCTCGCGTCGCTCGCCGCCGATCCGCGCGGGGTGGACGCGGCGCTCGTGTCCCTGGTCGACCAGCCCGGGATCGGGGCGGAGGCGGTGGCCCGGGTCCGGGCGGCGTACGGCTCGCGGGACTCGCTCGCGGCGGCCTCGTACGACGGGCGGCGGGGGCATCCGGTGCTGTTCGGCGCCGGGCGCTGGGCGGGGATCGCGGAGACGGCGGTGGGCGACCGGGGCGCGCGGGGCTATCTGGCGGCGCACCGGGACGCGATCACGCCGGTGGACTGTTCGGACGTGGCCGAGCCCTACGACATCGACACCGAGGCGGACCTGTACCGCCTGGAGTGAGCGGCCCGGAGCGGGGGAGGCGACGTGTGCGGCCGGAAGCGAGCGCCCCGGCTACCGGACGACCCGGAGTGAGCGGCCTGGCACTGAGCGCCGCGTTCTGTCGATCCGGAGAATCTCGACATCAACAAACCATTGAACTTCCACCATGAGGAAACTAGTATCCACTGTTCAGAAGCGCCTGTCAGTTCAGCAGGCGCTCGCGGCCGTATCTCGGCTTCGGTGGCACTCCGTGCCCTCCCGTGACGCCCGGCGGCCGCCTGGCACCGCCCGCGAAGTCCGCTGAAGGAAGTGACAGTTCATGTCCGCACCAGCGCCGTCCCCCCTGGCCGTCGTCGATGCCGAGCCCCTGCCGCGCCAGGAAGAGGTGCTCACCGAGGCCGCTCTGGCCTTCGTCGCCGAACTGCACCGGCGGTTCACCCCGCGCAGGGACGAGCTCCTCGCCCGCCGGGCGGAGCGCCGCGCCGAGATCGCCCGCACGTCCACCCTGGACTTCCTGCCGGAGACCGCCGCGATCCGCGCCGACGACTCCTGGAAGGTCGCGCCGGCCCCGGCGGCCCTGAACGACCGCCGGGTCGAGATCACCGGCCCCACCGACCGCAAGATGACGATCAACGCGCTCAACTCCGGCGCGCGGGTGTGGCTCGCCGACTTCGAGGACGCCTCGGCGCCGACCTGGGAGAACGTGGTCCTGGGCCAGCTCAACCTGATCGACGCGTACACCCGGAACATCGACTTCACGGACCCGCGCTCCGGCAAGTCGTACGCCCTCAAGCCCGCCGACGAGCTGGCCACGGTCGTCATGCGGCCGCGCGGCTGGCACCTGGAGGAGCGTCACCTCACCTTCGAGGGACGGCCGGTGCCCGGCGCGCTCGTCGACTTCGGCCTGTACTTCTTCCACAACGCCCAGCGCCTGATCGACCTCGGCAAGGGCCCGTACTTCTACCTGCCGAAGACGGAGTCGCACCTGGAGGCCCGCCTCTGGAACGAGATCTTCGTCTTCGCCCAGGAGTACGTCGGCATCCCGCGGGGCACCGTCCGCGCCACGGTCCTCATCGAGACCATCACGGCCGCGTACGAGATGGAGGAGATCCTCTACGAGCTCCGCGAGCACGCCGCGGGCCTGAACGCGGGCCGCTGGGACTACCTCTTCTCCATCGTCAAGAACTTCCGTGACGGCGGCGCCAAGTTCGTCCTGCCGGACCGCAACGCGGTCACGATGACGGCCCCGTTCATGCGCGCGTACACCGAACTCCTCGTGCGCACCTGCCACAAGCGCGGCGCGCACGCGATCGGCGGCATGGCGGCCTTCATCCCGTCCCGCAAGGACGCCGAGGTCAACAAGGTCGCGTTCGAGAAGGTCAAGGCCGACAAGGACCGCGAGGCCGGCGACGGCTTCGACGGCTCCTGGGTCGCCCACCCCGACCTGGTGCCGATCGCGATGGCCTCCTTCGACGCCGTCCTCGGCGAGAAGCCGAACCAGAAGGACCGCCTGCGCGAGGACGTCTCCGTCGCGGCCGGCGACCTGATCGCGATCGACTCGCTCGACGCGAAGCCCACCTACGACGGCCTGCGCAACGCCGTCCAGGTCGGCATCCGCTACATCGAGGCGTGGCTGCGCGGCCTCGGCGCCGTCGCCATCTTCAACCTGATGGAGGACGCGGCCACCGCCGAGATCTCCCGCTCCCAGATCTGGCAGTGGATCAACGCGGGCGTCGTCTTCGAGAACGGCGAGGCGGCCACCCCGGAGCTGGCCCGCAAGGTCGCCGCCGAGGAACTGGCCGCGATCCGCGCCGAGACCGGCGAGGAGGCCTTCGCGGCCGGAAAGTGGCAGCAGGCCCACGACCTGCTCCTCCACGTCTCCCTCGACGCGGACTACGCCGACTTCCTGACCCTTCCCGCGTACGAGCGGCTGGTCGGCTGACTCGATCCGTACGGTCGCCCCGTACCGCTGATCCGGCTGCCCGCACAGTCGTCGGACGGCGTTCCGGACAGGCTCCGCCCCTGGTGTCGCACAGCACCGGGAGCGGGGCCCGTCCCTTTTTCCGGGGTCACGGCTTTCACGTCGTCATGGCTTTCCGTCCTCATGGCTTTCCGTCGTCACGGCTTTCCGTCGTCACGGCAGGGCGATGCCGAGCGGGCCGAGGACGTGTTCCGTCTCGTGCCGGTCCGCCCCGGCCATCGCGCGGACCAGGGCGGCGGAGCCGCCGGGCCAGGCGGCGGCCGTTTCGTCGAAGGCGGCGCGGCGGGACTCCAGGGGGCCCTTCTTGGCGGGCAGCCCGTCGAGGACGTGCAGGGCCCGGGCCGAGGCCGGCACCTGGACCGGGTCGGCCTCCTCGCCCCGGTCCTCCAGGGCCCGGAGGGCGTACGCGCCGAGCACCGGGTCGCGGAGGGCGGCGCGCAGCGCCCCGGGCGGGGCGGTGGTGGTGTCCAGGACGGTGAAGAGCCGCCGGGTGACGGCCGCTTCGGAGGTGCCGGCGTGGACGGTGCCGAGGGCGTCGAACAGCTCGGTCCAGGCGTGGGCGGTGTCCACGCGCGCGTGGAGCCAGTCGGCGAGCACGCGCGCGGCGACGGGCGCGGACCAGCCCCCGGCGGCGGCGACCAGGGCGGGCGCGGACCAGGCGGCGGCGTCGGCGGCGTCGGGCGCGGCGACCCCGCGCACGCCGAGCAGGTAGCGCACGGCGCCGGCGCCGCGCGGGGTGAGGCCGAAGGCGTCGCCGCTCCGGAAGACCAGGCCGGTGGCGGCGAGCCGGTCGAGGACGGCGGCCAGGTCCCGGGCGGGTCCTTCGAGCCGGGCGCGGTCGGCCTCGTTCAGGCCCGGCGTGCCCAGGAGCCGGACGAGCTCCGGCACGGGCGGGACGGCGTACGCGCCGGGCGCGCCGTCCAGCACCGCGACGGGCAGGTCCTCCAGGGCCGGGTCGACGGTCCAGTCCTCGTACTCGGCGGCCTTGCGGGCGACGGACTCGGCGGAGCAGCCGCGCTGGTAGACCACGTAGAGCAGGTGCGGCGCCTCGCCCCCGTACGGTTCGTACTCCTCCTCCGCGAGCTCCTCGACGGCGGTGAGGAGGGTGTTCGCGTCGTCCTCGACGGGGCCGGGCCCGATCGCGGGCGGCGGGGGCACGGGGACGGCGGGGTCGCCGTGGTGGTCGAGGTGCTCGTCGAGGAGGGCGTCGGCCAGGACGAGGTGGGGGAAGGCGTCGGGGCCGGGGGCGTAGTGCGCGTACGGCCCGGCGAGCTGCGCGGCGAGGCCGGCGGCGGTCCACCGGTCCTGGAGGGCGGCGGCCACCCGCCCGATGCCGGTCGCGACGGCGTGGTCCGTGAGCAGCGGCCCGACGGGCGGCGGCGCCTCGGCGTCCCGTACGTACGCGCGCGTGAGGGCCTCGGTGAGCAGGACGTCGGCGAGGGCGGTCCGCCCCATGAGGTCGGCCCGGCGCGCGCCCTCGGGGAGGGGCGCGCCGTCGAGGGCGGCGAGCCTGCGCCGTACGTCCTCGGGGTCGGAGAGGTCGGCGCCGCAGGTCCGCAGGAGGGAGGCGTACCAGCGGTGCCAGGTGAGGTTGCCGGGGTCCTTCATGGCCCGTTCGAAGTCGGGCGCGGCCTCCGCGACCACTCCGGCGATCCGCTCGGCGCAGTCCCCGTCGAAACGCGCGGCGAGCGCCCCGAGCACGGCCGGGTGGAGCGCGAGCTCGCCGGGCGGCGCGTACACGAACGTCGGCAGGTCCTCCACGAGGAGCTGCCGGGTCAGCTCGGGCGTCGGCTCGGGCAGCCCCGTCCCCCGGTCGGCCCCCCGCAGCGCGAGGAGCCCGAGCACCGCCTCGGCGGCACGCGCGAACGCGGGGTCGTGGTGCTCGGGCGCTCCGTCGACGAGTTCGAGGAACCTGTCGAGTCCGGTGTTGGTGAGAACGGTCTCGGCCACGCTTCCCAGGGTAGTTCCGGGTGGCCGGTTCCGGGCTGCAAGGGGCAGGGGCCAGGTGTGTCGCCGCAGTTCGGAGCGGGGGTCTCGGGGGCGGGGGTCTCGGGGGCGGGGGTCAGCGCACGGTCACCGTCCTCGGTGCCGAGAAGTCGCCCCAGGTGCCGTCGGGGAGCCGGGCGCGGAGGGTGAGCGTGTAGCGGGTGCCCGGGGGGTCGGTGACCGGGAAGGTGTAGGTGGCGCGGCCGGAGGGCGGCTCGGCGCCCCAGACGATGGTGGTGGCGAAACGGCCGTTGAGGTGGAGTTCGTGGTGGGTGACCGGGGCGCCCGTCTTCGGCGGGGTCCAGGCGAGGGTGATCTCGCCGCCCTTCGCGGCGGTGGCGGTGAGGTCGGTGGGGGCGGTGTTCGGGGGCGCGCCCGGGGCCGGGGCGGTGGTGAGGTCGACCGCGTTGCTGTCCGGGGAGGAGTTCTCGGCGGCGTCGCGGGCGCGGACGGTGAACGCGTAGGCGGTGCCGGGACGCAGGCCGGTGAGGCGGGCGTCGGTGGCGGTGCCCGGGACCGTGTGGACGCGGGTGTCGGCCTGGTAGACGTCGTACGCGGTGACCCGGGTGTCGTCCCGGGCCGGGGACCAGCGGAGGGCGGCGGCGCGGCTGCCGTCGGGGGTGACGCGGAGGCCGGACGGGGCGGTGGGGGGCGTGCGGTCCTCGACGGCGGCCGGGAGCGTGGTGGCGGCGACGGTGGCGCTGGGGGGCGAGGCGTTGCCGGCGGCGTCGCGGGCGCGGACGGTGAAGCGGTGGGGGGTGGCCGGGGCCAGGCCGACGACGTCGGTCATGAGGGTGGTGGCGGGGAGGTCCTTGACCTTGCGGCCGTCGAGGTGGACCTCGTAGCCGGTGACGGCGCGGTCGTCGGTGGCGGCGCTCCACATGACGTGGACGGTGGTCGAGCTGCCCGAGGTGGCGGTGACGCCGGTGGGCGCGGTGGGGGCCCTGGTGTCCTTCGCCTCGGCTCCGGCGGCGGAGCAGGCGGTGAGGACGAGCGCGAGGAGCGCGGTCAGGGCGGGCAAGCGGCGTGGGGGGAACGGGCGTTGCATGGTACGGCCTCCGTCCGTCGGAAAGGTCCAGACCTATATCGCACAGTCGGGGCGGGCTCGACAAGGGGGTGCCGGAAGGAACGTCGGAGGGGGCCTCGAACGGGACCCGGGAGGGGACCTTGGGCGGGGCGTTGTCAGTGGGGTGCGCTTCACTGGAATCGTCACTCTCCGTAGTCGAGTTCTGGGGGAAACATGACGGACCGTACGACCTACGTGTCGCTCGCCGGGGTGCGCCGGCGGAACTGGACCGACGCGATGGTCCGGGACCTGCTCGGCACGCCCGACGTGCAGGGACGCGACCCGCGCCGCTGGTCCCTCGCGCCGGTGCGGCTCTATCTGCTCGCCCGGGTGGAGGCCGTGGAGCGGACGCCCGAGTTCGCCGAGGCCTCGGAGCTCTCACGGGCCCGCTCCTCGGCCGCCGGGGCGTACGCCGAGCGGCGGCGGGCCGCCGTCCTGACCGCGATCCGCGCGGAACCGATCGAGGTGCCCCGGCTGCCCGGCCCCGAACTGGAGCGCCGCGCCGCCCGCCACCGGCACCTGCTGGGAGCCCGCAGCCCGGGAACGCCCGGACCGGACGGCGGGGGCGGGGGCGGGGCGCGAACGGCCGGAGCGCCCGGACCGGACGGCAAGGGCACGGCGCGGACGGCGGGGGCGCCCGCCGGGTCGCTCGTCCGGTGGCAGGTGAGCTATCTGCGGCACGCACTCTCGCGGTACGAAGCACTGCTCGACGGCCTGTACGGCGAGACCGGACGCGGCGAGGCCGAACGGCTGCTGCGCAGGCGCCTGTACGAGGCGATCGGCGCGGCGTACCCGTCCCTGGCCCGGGAGTGCCGGCGCCGGATCGCGGTGGAGGAGTGAGCGGGGGTGCCGGGTCCGGGGCCATCGGGTCCGGAGTCGCCGGTACCGTCCCTTCCCGGACCGTCCGGTCCCGCGTCTCCGCCCGTCACTCCGTCAGCAGGCGGGCGAGTGAGCGGCAGGCCGCCGGGACGGGGGCGACGATCCGGACGGCGCAGCGGGTCCGGAGTTCCTCGGCCGCCTCGCCGAGCGGGCCGCCGCCGATGACGACGGCGCGGGCCCCGTCCCGTTCGGCGCAGGCGCGGACCGCCCGTTCCAGGCGGTCGAGGAGGACCACCGGGTCGGCGGAGAGGTGTTCGGGGGTGCCCGCGGTGAGTCGCAGGCCCGTGTACCGCTCGGAGAGGCCGAGTTCCGCGACCCGTGCGGTGATGGCGTCGGCCAGGAGCGGGGTGGTGGTGGCGACGCCGAAGGGGGTGCCGTCGGCGGCGGCCTCCAGGAGCGCCGCCTCGCCGAGGCCGGCCACGGGGAGTCCGGTCGCCGCGCGCAGGGCGTCCAGGCCCGGGTCCCCGAAGGCGGCGACGAGGAGGGCGGCGCAGTCGCCCCCGGCGGTGGCGGCGGCTCCCGCGGCGAGAACCTCGGGGGCGGCGGCGCGCAGTGCGGCCGGGTCGGTGAGCATGCGCGGGCCCCGGGCCACGGTCACGCCCCGGACGGGGCGGGCGGGTCCCAGGGTCCGCCGGGCGATGGCGGTCATCATCGCGGTGGTGGCGGCGGAGGTGTTGGGGTTGATCAGGACGACGGTCCCGGTGCCGGTGCCGGCTCCTGTGGGATCGCCGGCCGTTCCCGGGCCCGTCGCACGCGCGGCGGCCCCGGGCCCCGCGGCGTGGGCGGGGGCCGGGGCGGCCGGTGGGGCGGGACGGTGGTTCAGTGGACGTGCGCCGCCTTCGCGGTGCGGCTGCCGGAGATCTCCTCGCCGGGTTCCATCGGCGCGGTGACCTCGTCGTCGTCCCGGCGCCGGCCCAGGTGGTTGAAGACCACGTTGAGCAGGACGGCGGCGACGCAGCCGGTGGAGATGCCGGAGTCCAGGATGATCTTCGCGGTCTCCGGGAAGGCGTGGTAGAACTCCGGCGCCGTGATCGGGATGATGCCGACGGCCAGCGAGACGGCCACGATCAGGACGTTGTTGTCCTTCTCCAGGCCGGCCTTGACGAGGGTCTGGATGCCGCTGGCGGCGACCGAGCCGAAGAGGACGACGCCCGCGCCGCCGAGGACCGGGCGGGGCACGACCGAGATGAGCGAGGCGGCGACCGGCGAGAGGCCCATGAGGACCAGGAAGCCGCCGCCGCAGGCGACGACGAAGCGGCTGCGGATCCGGGTCATGGCGACCAGGCCGATGTTCTGGGCGAAGGCGCTGCACATGAAGCCGTTGAACAGGGGGCTGATCGCGGAGCCGAGGGTGTCGGCGCGCAGTCCGGCGGCGATGGTCTTCTCGTCGGCGGGCCGCTCGACGATCTCGCCGAGCGCCAGCATGTCGGCGGTCGACTCGGTCATGGAGACCAGCATGACCACGCACATGGAGATGATCGCGGCGAGGGCGAACTGCGGGGCGCCGAAGTGGAAGGGGGACGGGAAGCCGACGATGTCCGCCTCGGTCACCGGGGAGAAGTCGGTGACGCCGAAGGGGATGGCGATGAGGGTGCCGATGACGAGGCCGACCAGGACGGCGACCTGCTTGAGGAAGCCGCGGGTGAAGCGGCGCAGGAGCAGGACGACGACGAGGGTGATGCCGGCGAGGGAGAGGAAGGTCGTCGAACCGTAGTCCTTCGCCTGGGGGTTGGGTCCCTGGGCCCAGCCGAACGCGACCGGGAGGAGGGACACGCCTATGAGGGTGATGACGGTGCCGGTGACGACCGGCGGGAAGAACCTCACGAGCCGGGAGAACCAGGGCGCGGCGAGGAAGCCGAGGAGTCCGGCGACGATGATCGCGCCGAAGATCACGGGGAGCGCGTCGGCCTTGTTCTCGGTGGTGTCGACGATGGCGAGCATCGGGGCGACGCCGGCGAAGGTGACGCCGTTGACGAACGGCAGGCGGGCGCCGATCTTCCAGACGCCCAGCGTCTGGAGGAAGGTGGCGAGGCCTGCGGTGAAGAGGCTGGCGCCGGTGAGGAAGGTGAGTTCGGTGCCGGAGAGGCCGACGGCCGCTCCGACGATCAGGGGCGGGGCGACGACGCCCGCGTACATGGCCGCCACGTGCTGGAGGCCACTGGTGAGCATCTTCACGGGGGGCAGCGTCTCGTCGACCGGATGCTTCTCGCGGTCTTCGGGGGCGGAGCCTGCGTCTTGTGCATTGCGAACCTGGGGCTTGGCTGCCACGGCGGTTCCTCCGGTCGGTTACACGTCGGCGGTGACGCGGGTGTCTGGGAGGTGGTGCGATGCGGTGCGGGTGCGGGAGGTGCGGCTCGTCGCGGGGTGGGGCTCCGGCGGGCGGGGCCCCGGGGTGGAGTCACGGGAGGCGGAGTCCGGCGGGCGGGGGCTCCGGGGGGTGGTGCTGCCGCGGGGGGTGCGGCACGTGGGCGGGGCGCCCGGTGGGGGTGCGGGCGGTTCACCGTTCCGGGAGGTGCCGTAGGTCTTCTGCGTACGGCACCTCCCGGTCCGGCTGCCGCGGATCCCGCTCGGATCCGCGGCGACCGGCCGAGGGCCGTCCCCCTCGGCCGGACTCCGTGGGGAGGGTCAGGCCCGGGCCGCGATGCGGGCCAGGCGCTGCGCCTCCGTGCGCGCGTCGCGCGCGATGGTGTCCTCGTCGACGGTGAGCAGCCGGTCGTTCTCGACGATCTGCCGGCCGTTGACGAAGGAGGCCGTGACCGGGGCCGCCGCGCCGAAGACGATGGCGGTGACCGGGTCGGCGATCGTGGAGTGGCCGAGGCCGTCGATCTTCCAGAGGACGAAGTCGGCGAGCTTGCCCGCCTCCAGGGAGCCGATGTTGTCGGCGCGGCCGAGGACCTGCGCACCGCCGTAGGTGCCGAGGCGCAGGGCCTGGCGGGCGTTGAGCGCGGCCTCGCGGTGGGCGCCGAGGCGGTTGATGAGGAGCGCGTTGCGCAGCTCGGTGTGGAGCTCGCCGGACTCGTTGGAGGCGGTGCCGTCGACGCCGAGGCCGACGGGGACGCCCGCCGCGAGCATGTCCGGTACGCGGGCGATGCCGGCGGCGAGGCGCGCGTTGGAGGACGGGCAGTGCGCCACGCCCGTCTTCGTGCGGGCGAAGGCGGCGATGTCGGAGTCGTTCATGTGGACGCAGTGCGCCATCCACACGTCCTCGCCGAGGAAGCCGGTGGACTCGAAGTAGTCCGTCGGGCCCATGCCGAAGAGCTCCTGGCAGAACTTCTCCTCCTCCACGGTCTCCGAGCCGTGGGTGTGCATGCGCACGCCCAGGCGGCGGCCGAGCGCCGCGCCCTCGCGGAGCAGCTCGGTGGAGATGGAGAAGGGGGAACAGGGGGCGACGGCGACCTGGGTCATCGCGTCGAAGGAGGCGTCGTGGTAGCGCTTCACCGTCTCCTCGGTCGCGGCGAGCGCGCCCTCGGTGGTCTCGACGGCGAAGTCCGGCGGCAGGCCGCCGTCCTTCTCGCTGCGGTCCATGGAGCCGCGGGCGAGGGTGAAGCGGACGCCCATCTCGGAGGCGGCGCCGATGATGGCGCCGGAGAGGTCGCCGGAGTTCACCGGGTAGACGTAGTGGTGGTCCATGGCGGTGGTGACGCCGCCGCGGGCCATCATCGCCAGCGACCCCTGGGCCGCGGCGCGCACCATCTGCTCGTCGATCCGCGCCCAGGTCGGGTAGAGCGCGACCAGCCAGTTGAAGAGGTTGTGGTCGGTGGCCAGGCCCCGGGTGATCCACTGGTAGAAGTGGTGGTGGGTGTTGACCAGGCCGGGCGTGACCAGGTGACCGGTGGCGTCGATGCGCCGGACCACGTTCTCCAGACCCTCGGGGGCCTTGCCGGCGCCGATGGACTCGATCTTGTTGTCGGCGACGACGAGGTAACCGGAGGCGTACTCGGTGTCGTTCGCGTCGACGGTCGCGATCGCCGCGTTCTCGACGACGATCCGCTGGGGGGCTGCCGAAGGTGCTGCCATGGCGGTGCTTCCTTCATTCCTCGGGGGTGGTGTGGGCACGGCAGGACCCTAGGAGGATTTGAGTGCCGGGGCCGCCTGACGGCTCCGGGTGCCGAGATGGTGGAAGAACAGGTTGAGCAGGACGGCGACGAGCGCGCCCGCGCTGATGCCGGAGCCGAGGACGGTCTGCGCCCAGGCCGGGAAGCCGGCGTAGAAGGTGGGGGCGGCGAGCGGGATGATGCCCGCTCCGAGCGCGACGGCCACCAGGATGATGTTGGAGCTGTCGTCGAGTCCGGCTTCCGAGAGGGTGCGGATGCCGCTGACCGCGATCGAGCCGAAGAGGACGATGCCGGCGCCGCCGAGGACGGGCATCGGGACCGTGGAGACGACCGCGCCGAGGACCGGGAAGGCGCCGAGGACGAGCAGGGCGCCGCCGGCGGCGGCGACCACGTACCGGGAGCGGACCCGGGTCAGCGAGACGACGCCGACGTTCTGGGCGAAGGCCGAGGTCGGGAAGCCGCCGAAGACGGGGCCGAGGAGGGTGGCGACGCCGTCGGTGCGCAGGCCGCGGGTGATGGTCCGGCCGTCGGTGCGCCGCTCGCAGATCTCGCCCAGGGCGAGCATGCCGGCGCTGGACTCCGTCATCAGGACCAGCATGACGATGCACAGGGAGAGGATCGCGGCGGGCTGGAACTCGGGGGCGCCGAAGGCGAAGGGCGCGGGCAGGGCCGCGACGGGCGCCTCGCGCAGGGCGCCGAAGTCGGCCATCCCGAAGGGGATCGCGGCGAGGGTGCCGATGAAGAGGCCGAGGAGCAGGGCGATCTGCTTGACGAAGCCCTTGCCGAAGCGCTGGAAGAGCAGGATGACGACGAGGGTGAACCCGGCGAGGGCCAGGTACCTCATGGCGCCGAAGTCGGCGGCGGTCCGGTCGCCGCCCTGGGCCCAGGCGACGGGCACGGGCATCAGGGTGACCCCGATGAGGGTGATGACGACGCCGGTGACGAGCGGCGGGAAGAAGCGCAGGAGCCGGCCGAAGAAGGGGCCGACGGCGAGGCAGAAGACTCCGGCGACCATCACCGCGCCGTAGATGGCGGGCAGTTGGTGTCCGGGTGCGCTGGTCTCGGCGATGGCGAGCATCGGGGCGATGCCGGCGGACGAGGCCGCGTTGACGAACGGGAGCCGGTTTCCGGCGAACCGTCCGGCGCCGAGGGTCTGCAGGACGGTCGCACAGCCGGCGATCAGCAGACTGGCCGCGATGAGCCGGGTCATTCCGGCCGCGTCCAGGCCGACGGCCTGGCCGATGATGAGCGGAGGGGTGACGACGCCGGCGTACATGGCGGCGATGTGCTGGAGCGCCGCGGGGACGAGCCGCGAGACGGGGAGCTTCTCGTCCACCGGGTGGCAGGGGGCCGGGGCGGGCGAGGGGGTGGAACACGGGCCTTCGGCGGTTGCCGGCCCCTGTGCGGGCTGTGCCATGGGAAGGTTCCCTCCGGTCTGGTGCGGCCCCCGCCCGACTGCGGGCGGGCGGGGGCCGTTCACTCAGATGCCGCTTAGAGGTTGGTCATGTCGACCGGGATCTGCGCCGTGGCTCCGTCACGCAGGACGGTGGCCTCGATGAGGCCGTACATGCGGTCGGCGGCGTAGTAGACCTCGTTGTCGTTCTTCAGGCCGAAGGGCTCGAGGTCGACCAGGAAGTGGTGCTTGTTCGGGAGCGAGAAGCGGACCTCGTCGATCTCCGAGCGGTGGTTGATGATCCGGGTGGCCATCTGGTACAGCGTCTGCTGGAGGGAGTACGAGTAGGTCTCCGCGAAGGCCTCGAGCATGTGCTTCTTGGTCTGCTCGTAGGACCGCTCCCAGTTGGGCATGCGCTGGTCGTCGTCGGTCCAGTTGAACCGCCACCGGCCGGACACCTGGGTGGCCAGGATGCGGTCGTACGCCTCCTGGAGCGTCGTGTACTGGTCCTTGATGTAGCCCCAGAACTCCGAGTTGGTGGAGTTCATGACGACGAGGTCCTTGAGGCCGGAGATGACCTCCCACTTCTCGCCGTCGTAGGTGATCTGGGTGACGCGGGTCTCCTGGCCCTTGCGGGCGAAGGAGTGGTTGACCTCGTCGGAGCCGATGAACTTGGAGTTGGCGTCCGAGGAGGCGATGCGCTCCCAGGAGTACTCCTCGATCCGGATCCGGGCCTGCTTGATCGGCTCCTGGCTCGTCACGAAGTGGCGGGCGAGGTGGATGCCGAACTGCTCGGCGGACTCGATGCCGTACTCCTTGGCGAACGCGAAGACGGTGTTCTTCGTCGTGTCGGTGGGGAGGCAGTTGGCGTTGGAGCCGGTGAGGTGGACGTCGCTGAGGTCGCCGGAGAGGGCGACGGAGACGTTCAGGTCCTTGATGTGGTGGGTGGCGCCGTCCCGCGTGATCTTGACGACGCGGTTCTCTGCTTTGCCGTACTGGTTCTGGCCGAGAATCGTGGGCATGTCTGCTAGCTCCCTCGGTATACGGAGTAGCCGAACGGGTTGAGCAGCAGCGGTACGTGGTAGTGCTCGCCCGGGGTGACGGCGAACGTGATCGCCACCTCCGGGAAGAACGCACCGCTGTCCCTTACGCGGGGGGCGTCCTGCTGCGCCTCGGCTTGCTTCTTCGCACTGTGCTTGGTCGAGAAGTACGCCTCGGTCTCGAAGTCGAGGCGTACGTGGGTGGTGCCCTCCGGCAGGGCCGGCAGGTCCTTGCAGCGCCCGTCCGCGTCGGTGGCGGAACCGCCGAGCGCGGTCCACTCCGCGTCGGAGCCGGCGCGGGCCGCGAGGGCGATGGCGACGCCCTCGGCGGGGCGGCCGATGCTGGTGTCCAGGATGTGGGTGGACACCGAGGCCGTGGTGTCGGTGCTCATTGCGGAGCTCTCTTCCTCTTACGAGTCCTCTGCGGGGCTCTCACGAGCCCTGCGTGGGGGTCACAAGCCCTCTGCGGGGCTTACGGGCCCTCCACGAGGCGGGTCAGCCGGATGCGGTTGATCTTGCCCAGTTCGGTGCGGACGATCTCCCGCTCCGCCTCGGGCGAGTTGCCGATCCGCTCGCGGACCGCGTCGCGCATCTGCTCGCCGCTCTTGCCGGTGGCGCAGATGAGGAAGACATGCCCGAACGTGTCCTGGTAGGCCAGGTTGAGTTCGAGCATCTCGGCCTTGAGCTCCTCGGAGGCGCCGGCCATCCCGCTCTGCTCGCGGGAGGAGGTCGGGTCCCCGGCCTTCGGACGACCGATCGGCGGGTGCCCCGCCATCGCCTCGGCCAGGTCCTCCGCGGTCAGCTCGGCCATGGCGGCGTCACTGGCGAGGAAGAGGGCTTCGGCGGTGGTGTACGGGCGCTGGGCGAGGACCTTGCTCCCCCACGCCGAGCTGGAACACACCTCGTGGAGCGCGGCGAGGGCCTCGCTGTCCGCCGAGGTGTTGAACCGGGCCAGGCCCGGTGTCGTACCTGAAGTCACGGGAAGCCTCCGTGGCTGTTTTTCGCTGTGCGTCGGACGGGCTGCGGATAGCTAACGCCCTCCGCAACACAACGTCAACACTTTGTTGAAAAGTCGGTGACACAAAAGCCGTCGTCCCGACATGCGGACGACGGCCTGTGGACACGCGTGATCAACTAGTCGGCCTTGACGGTCTTTTCCCTGTTCAGGGCGGTCTCGCGGTTCAGGTAGTTGTACACGGTGAAACGGCTGACGCCGAGCGCCCCCGCCACCGTCTCCACCCCGTGGCGCACGGAGAAGGCCCCGCGCGCCTCCAGGAGCCGGACGATCTCCTGCTTGGACTTGCGGTCGAGCTCCGCGAGCGGCGTCCCGTGCCGGCGCTCCATCGCGGCCAGGATGTGGTCCAGGGAGTCCGAGAGCTGCGGGAGGCGCACGGCGAGCACGTCCTCGCCCTCCCAGGACAGGACGACGTCGTCGGCCCCCGCCAGCTCGGGGCCGAGCAGCTCGGCGCCCATGGCGTCGACCAGGGGCTTCACCGCGGCGACCAAGGGGTGTTCGTTCACTTCTCGCCCCCCTCGATCACGTTGACCTGGAGCGAGACGCGCGTGGCGCCGGCCGCGAGCGACTCGCGGAGCAGCGCGTCGACGGCGGTGAGGACCGCGTCGGCGCCGCCCTCCGCCGTGTTGCCGAAGGGGCCGACGTCGACCGCGTCCAGGTCGGCCGACTGGATGACCTCACGGGCCACGACCGCGTGCGCCGGGGCCTCGTCGAGGTCGAACGGCTCGGTCGTGAACTCCACTCTCAAACGCACCATGGCCCCAAGTTACGGCCCTTCCGGGGGCTCGCGGGAGTCCCGGACCTGCGGGGACCTCTTGACAAGCACGGCGACCTGCTTGCAACATTCCGTCAGACAGAAACTTACTTCCGCAATACGGAAGGAGCGCCTACCCCTCATGGGATACACCGATCAGCGCTTCGATGTGAACCTGTCGATCCTCTTCACGGAACTCCCGCTCCTGGAGCGCCCCGCGGCCGCCGCCGCGGCGGGCTTCACCGCGGTCGAGCTGTGGTGGCCCTGGATCGACACCGCCACCCCCGAGCAGAGCGAGCTCGACGCCCTCAAGAAGGCCCTCGAGGACGCCGGCACCCAGCTGGTGGGACTGAACTTCTACGCCGGGCAGCTCCCCGGCCCGGACCGCGGGGCCCTCTCCGTACCGGGTGAGGAGTCGGACCGCTTCCGCGCCAACATCGACGTGGCCGCCGGCTTCGCCGCCTCGGTCGGCTGCAAGGCGCTCAACGCGCTCTACGGCAACCGCGTCGAGGGCGTGGACCCGCAGATCCAGGACTCCCTCGCCCTGGAGAACCTGGTCCTGGCCGCCCGGGCCGCCGACCGCGTCGGCGCGATCCTCCTGGTCGAGACCCTCAACAAGCCGGAGTCGCCGCTCTACCCGCTGGTGAGCGCCCCCTCGGCGATCGAGGTCGTGGACAAGGTCAACGCGGCCACCGGCCTCGGCAACGCCAAGTTCCTCCTCGACATCTACCACCTGTCGATGAACGGCGAGGACGTGAGCGCGGTCATCGCGCAGTACGCGGACAAGACCGGTCACGTGCAGATCGCGGACAACCCGGGCCGCGGCGCGCCGGGCACCGGCGACCTGCCCCTGGAGCAGCTCCTCGACGAGCTGAAGAAGGCCGGTTACGACGGCTGGGTCGGCCTGGAGTACAAGGCCGCCGACGCCGCCGCGTCCTTCGAGTGGCTCCCGGCCGAGGCCCGCGCGGCCCGCTGACCAGCGCCCCCTCCCCCGTACCACCAGAATTTCCCGAGAGGCACCCTCATGAGCACCCTCCCCAAGATCGCGTGGATCGGCCTCGGCATCATGGGCTCCCCCATGTCCGAGAACCTGATCAAGGCCGGCTACTCGGTCACCGGCTTCACCCTGGAGCAGGACAAGCTGGACCGCCTCGCCAAGGCCGGCGGCGGCGCCGCGGGCTCGATCGCCGAGGCCGTCAAGGACGCCGACGTCGTCATCACGATGGTGCCCGCCTCCCCGCAGGTCGAGGCGATCTCCTACGGCCCCGAGGGCATCCTGGAGAACGCGAAGCAGGGCGCGCTGATCATCGACATGTCGTCGATCACCCCGCAGACCTCGGTCGACCTCGCCAAGAACGCCGCCGAGAAGGGGATCCGCGTCATCGACGCCCCGGTCTCCGGCGGCGAGGCCGGCGCCATCGAGGCCGTGCTCTCGATCATGGTCGGCGGCGAGCAGGCCGACTTCGACGAGGCCCTGCCGATCCTGGAGGCCCTCGGCAAGACCATCGTGCTGTGCGGCCCGCACGGCTCCGGCCAGACGGTGAAGGCCGCCAACCAGCTCATCGTGGCGGTCAACATCCAGGCCTGCGCCGAGGCCGTGGTCTTCCTGGAGAAGTCCGGTGTGAACCTCCAGGCGGCCCTCGACGTCCTCAACGGCGGTCTGGCCGGCTCGACCGTGCTGACCCGCAAGAAGGACAACTTCCTGAACCGGGACTTCAAGCCGGGCTTCCGCATCGACCTGCACCACAAGGACATGGGCATCGTCACCGACGCCGCCCGCAACGTGGGTGCCGCCCTCCCGGTCGGCGCGGTCGTCGCCCAGCTCGTCGCCTCCCTGCGCGCGCAGGGCGACGGCGGCCTGGACCACTCGGCCCTGCTGCGCGCCGTCGAGCGCCTCTCCGGCCAGCAGGTCTGATTCCGCCCCCGCTTCCCCGGGGCCCCCGATTTCCGGTCGGCGGCGGCGCTGACAACTGTCCTGTCGCGCCCAGGCGCCGCCGCCGACCGGAACACCACACTTCGTTTTCAACAAACTGTTGACGTTTTTCGGAGGGCGTACCTACGCTCCTGGCACCGTCACACAGTGCAGCTCCCGTACGGAAGGTCACGATGTCGAAGCGCGTGCTTACGACCGAGTCCGGCGCCCCCGTCGCCGACAACCAGAACTCCGCCACCGCCGGCGTCGGTGGCCCTCTCCTCCTCCAGGACCAGCACCTGCTGGAGAAGCTCGCGCGCTTCAACCGTGAGCGGATCCCGGAGCGCGTGGTGCACGCCCGCGGTTCCGGCGCGTACGGGTACTTCGAGGTCACCGACGACGTCACCGGCTTCACGAGCGCCGCCTTCCTCTCCGAGGTCGGCAAGCGGACCGAGACCTTCATCCGCTTCTCCACCGTGGCCGACTCGCTCGGCGGCGCGGACGCGGTCCGCGACCCCCGCGGCTTCGCGCTGAAGTTCTACACCGAAGAGGGCAACTACGACCTCGTCGGCAACAACACCCCGGTGTTCTTCATCAAGGACCCGATCAAGTTCCCCGACTTCATCCACTCGCAGAAGCGCGACCCGTTCACGGGCAGGCAGGAGCCGGACAACGTCTGGGACTTCTGGGCGCACTCCCCCGAGTCCACCCACCAGATCACCTGGCTCTTCGGCGACCGCGGCATCCCCGCCTCGTACCGCCACATGCACGGCTTCGGCTCGCACACCTACCAGTGGACCAACGAGGCGGGCGAGGCCTTCTTCGTCAAGTACCACTTCAAGACGAACCAGGGCATCCGCAGCCTCTCCGCCGAGCAGGCCGCCGAGCTGGTCGGCAAGGACGGCAACTCGCACCAGACCGACCTGCTCCAGGCGATCGAGCGGGGCGTCAACCCCTCCTGGACCCTCTACGTCCAGATCATGCCGGCGGCCGAGGCGGCGGACTACCGCTTCAACCCGTTCGACCTCACCAAGGTGTGGCCGCACGCCGACTACCCGCTCCAGCGGGTGGGCCGCCTGGTCCTCGACCGCAACCCGGACAACGTCTTCGCCGAGGTCGAGCAGGCCGCGTTCTCCCCGAACAACTTCGTCCCGGGCATCGGCCCCTCGCCGGACAAGATGCTCCAGGGCCGCCTCTTCGCCTACGCGGACGCCCACCGCTACCGCCTCGGCGTGAACCACACCCTGCTGCCGGTGAACGCCCCCAGGGCGACCACGGCGCAGAACTACGGCCGGGACGGCCTCATGGCCACCCGCAACGGCTCGCGCCACGACAAGAACTACGAGCCCAACTCGTACCAGGGCCCGGCCCAGACCGACGCCGCGCTCTCCGCGCCGCTCGCGATCCACGGCTGGACCGGCACCCACGAGACGCCCGCGCACGTCAAGGACGACGACTTCTTCCAGGCCGGTGAGCTCTACCGCCTGATGTCCGAGGACGAGAAGGGCCGTCTGGTCGCCAACATCGCCGGCAGCCTCTCCCAGGTGTCGCGCGAGGACGTCATCGAGAAGAACATCGCGCACTTCGCCGCCGCCGACGCGGACTACGGCAAGCGCGTGGCCGACGCGGTCGCCGCCCTGCGCGACTGATCCACGGCGGCACCCAGACTGCGTACGGCACTTGACGGGAGGTCAGCGCCGTACGCGGTCCGGATCACCGGCCCGAATGAGGGGTGGCCGGTGGACCGGACAGCGTGAGGACCGCGGCGGCTTCGAGCCAGTGCGGTGGTAAGGGCGACGGCCCCCTTCCTGACCTGAAGGAAGGGACGGCCGCCCCGCCCGTCGGTGCCGCCGCGGTCCCAACGCCCCCTTCGTGCAGGGGGATCCCGAGACTCCGCCCGGCGGCGCGAACGTCCTGTCGCGCCAGCCTCGCACCGTCGGGCGGTCATCAGACGGAAGAGCGCGGAACCAGGTTTACGGTCCCTGGTTCCGCGCTCTTCTTCGTTTCCCTCCGGTCGGCCCGCGCCAGGAGGAACGTCACCGCGAGCGAGACCAGGGCGAGGAGCACCATCCCGGTCCGCGGCGAGGTGTACTGGGCGAGGGCGCCGGCCAGGGCCGCGCTCACCCCCTGGAACGCGAGCATCCCCGAGGAGTGCAGGCCCAGTGCGTGGCCGCCGAACTCCTCCGGCACCAGGCCCATCAGCCGCTCCTGGTGCAGCAGGGTCGCCCCGTACCCCACCCCCGACACGGTCACGGCGGCGAGCGCGAACGGCAGCACGGGGTCGAGGGCGAAGAGGAGGAACGGGGCGGCGAGCAGCGCCTGGAGCGGGAAGCGGAGCCGGCCGCGCAGCCGCGCGGGCAGGAAACGGCCGACGACGGCGTCCCCCACCAGCATCCCGAACGCCCCGCAGACGAAGAGGAGTCCGGCGCGCTCGGGGGCGTACGGCACGAACAGCGACTCGCAGCCCACGACCAGCCCGTTGGGCACCCACAGGGCGAGGTAGCAGCGGCGGCGGGCGGGGACGGACAGGAGCAGGGCGTTGGCACGCCGGGTCGCGGCGACCGAGGGCCGTCCCCCGGCGCGCGGCGGACGCGCCCCGAGGCCGAGGCGGGCCAGGAGGGCGGCGGCGAGGTAGAGCCCGGCGCCGGCGAGGACCGCGCCGCGCGGCGAGAGCAGGGCGACGAGGAGCCCGCCGGCCGCGAAGCCGCCGATCTGGCAGGCGCCGGTGGCCATGTTCGTCGCCGAGCGGCCGAGGAGGTACTGCTCGCGCGGCAGGATCTCGTTCAGGAGGCCGTACAGCACTCCGCCGCCCAGTGAGGCCGCGAGCCCCTCGGCGAAGAGGACCGCGAAGACCGCCCAGGCGGGCAGGGCGGGGATCGCGAGGACGGCCGTGCCCGCGGCGAAGAGGAGGGCGATCCCGGAGAGCGCGGCGCGCGGCGGCAGCCGGTCGGCGGCGGAGAGCAGCGTGGTCGCGCCGAGGAGCTGGGCGAGCGAGGGCCCGAAGAGGGCGAGGGCGGAGAGGAACGGCGAGCCGGTGGTGCGCAGGACGAGGGTGGCGAGCCCGAGCCCGGCCACCGTCTGCGCGGCGGTGTGGGCGGAGCCGGTGAGGAGGAGCGGGGCGAACTCGGGGGTGCGGAGGAGGGCGCGGTAGCGGGGGGCGTGGCCGGAGTCTTGGCGGGGGTCTTGGCGGGGGTCTTGGCGGGAGCCTTGGCGGGGGTCGTGTCCGGAGTCGTGGCGGGAGTCTTGGCCCGAGTCGCGGCCGGAGACGCGGCCGGACTCGTGAGGGGGATCGTGACGGGAACGGTGGCGGGGCATGCGGGGAGTCTCGGGGGCGCTCGGCGCATGCCGTTACGGTTTCGCACGGGGGCGAAACGAACGCGTCCGGAGAGAGGACGGGGGAGGGTGGCGGAATGGGCTGGTGGCGGATCGGAACCGACTCCCTCGCGGGCGGCCGCTTCGTGGTGTCGCCGCTGGCCGAGACGGTCGCCGCGCTCAAGATCCTGCACGCGGCCGCCGCGAGCCACCCGGGCGAACGGGCCTGGCTGGCCGCGTCGTCGCCCGCCTACCGGGCGCGCCTGGCGGCCGAGCCGCTCGACGCCCTGCTCGTACGGGCCGCGATCGGCCCCACCTGGAACGCGGACTTCCTGACGCCGACGCCGCTGGGCGAGGGCGAGCGGCCCTTCGAGGAGGAGGTGGAGGCCGTCCGCGCCGTCGACCCGGCCGACGCGGTGCCGCAGCTGGCCGTCGCGCTCGGCGGTCCCGTGCCGGAACCGCTGCGTTCGGCGCGGGACCTGCCCGGACGGCTGGCGGAGCTCCTGACGTGGGTGTGGCGGGAGACGGTCCTGCCGGAGTGGCCACGGCGGCGGCGGATCCTGGAAGCCGATGTGACGGCGCGGACCGCCCAGTTGGGGCGCGGCGGCTGGGCGGCGGCCCTGGACGGGCTGTGCCCGGGGAGGACGCGCTGGCTGGGCGACGGCCGCCTCCAGGTCAACGCCCGCGCCTACCCGCCGCGTTCGGTCGACGGGGGCCGGCTGCTCTTCGTGCCGGTGACCCCGGCGACGGGCTGGGTGTCCTGGGAGGGCGTGGAGCGGTTCGCGGTGGTGTACCCCTGCGCGGGCGTCCTGGCGGACGCCTCCGGCCCGGTCGTGCCGCGGGCGCTCGGCGCGCTCCTCGGACCGGCGCGGGCGGACGTGCTCGTACGCCTGGAGAACCCGCTGTCCACCAGCCAGTTGGTGGCCCTGACCGGACAGGGGCTCGGCTCGGTGGGCCGGCACCTGAAGGTGCTGCGGGAGGCGGGCCTCGTCCGGCGCGGGCGGGCCGGCCGGTCGGTGCTGTACGCGTGGACGGAGGCGGGCGCGGTGCTCGTACGGGCCCAAGAGGTACGCGCCCAAGAGGTACGGGCACGGGGCGCCGGGACGTGAGACGGCCCCCGTCCCGGTGCTCATCGGGACGGGGGCCTCGCCACGGGGGCGGGGAGCCGATCAGACCTGGAGGGCCCTGATCGCGGTCGGCGCGTGACCGGGCTCGGTGGCCAGGTCCTCGAACTCGGTGACGTCGCTCATGTCGACCGTCTTGCTCATCGCGATGTTGGTGATGCGCTCCAGGATCGCCTCGACGACGACCGGGACCCGGTGCTCGACGGCCAGCTTCTTGGCCTGCTCCAGGGCCTCGCCCAGCTTGTCCGGGTCCTCGACGCGGATCGCCTTGACGCCCAGGCCCTCGGCGACCTTGACGTGGTCCACGCCGTAGACGCCGAGCTCCGGGGTGTTGATGTTCTCGAACTCCAGGTTGACCTCGAAGTTGATGCCGAGGCCGCCCTGCGCCTGCCGGATGAGACCCAGGTAGGCGTTGTTCACGAGGACGTGGACGTAGGGGACCTTGTGCTGGGCGGCGACCGCCAGCTCCTCGATCATGAACTGGAAGTCGTAGTCGCCGGAGAGCGCGACGACCGGGGTGTCCGGGTCGGCGGTGGCGGCGCCGATGGCGGCCGGGATGGTCCAGCCGAGCGGGCCGGCCTGGCCGCAGTTGATCCAGTGGCGCGGCTTGTAGACGTGCAGGAACTGCGCGGCGGCGATCTGGGAGAGGCCGATGGTGGTGACGTACCGGGTCTCCGGGCCGAAGGCCTTGTTCATCTCCTGGTACACGCGCTGCGGCTTCATCGGGATGTCGTCGAAGTGCGTGCGGCGCTGGAGGGTGGCCTTGCGCTCCTGCGCGGAGGCGGCCCAGGCGGTGAAGTCGGGCAGCCGGCCGGCGGCCTTCCACTCCTTGGCGATCTCCAGGAAGAGCTCCAGGGCGGCCTTGGCGTCGGAGGCGATGCCGTAGTCCGGGGCGAAGATCTTGCCGAGCTGGGTGGGCTCGATGTCGACGTGGACGAACTTCCGGCCCTTGGTGTAGGCGTCCAGGTTGTAGCCGGTGTGGCGGTTGGCCCAGCGGTTGCCGATGCCGAGGACGAAGTCCGACTCCAGGAAGGTCGCGTTGCCGTAGCGGTGCGCGGTCTGGACGCCGACCATGCCGGCGGCCAGCTCGTGGTCGTCCGGGATGGTGCCCCAGCCCATGAGGGTGGAGATGACCGGGATGCCGGTCAGCTCGGCGAACTCGACGAGCAGGTCGGGGGCGTCGGCGTTGATGATGCCGCCGCCGGCGACGATCAGCGGGCGCTCGGACTCCAGGAGGAAGGACAGCGCCTTCTCGGCCTGGGCGCGGGTGGCGCGCGGCTTGTAGACCGGCAGCGGCTCGTACGTCTCCGGGTCGAACTCGATCTCGGTCAGCTGGACGTCGATCGGCAGGTCGATGAGGACCGGGCCGGGACGGCCGGAGCGCATCAGGTGGAAGGCCTGCTGGAAGACGCCGGGGACCTGCGCGGCCTCCAGGACGGTGGTGGCCGCCTTGGTGACCGGCTTGGCGATGCTGGCGATGTCGACGGCCTGGAAGTCCTCCTTGTGGAGCTTCGAGACCGGGGCCTGGCCGGTGATGCAGAGGATCGGGATCGAGTCGGCGATCGCCGAGTACAGGCCGGTGATCATGTCGGTGCCGGCGGGTCCGGACGTACCGATGCAGACGCCGATGTTGCCGGCCTTGGCACGGGTGTAGCCCTCGGCCATGTGGGACGCGCCCTCGACGTGGCGGGCGAGCGTGTGGCCGACGCCGCCCACGTTCTTGAGCTCGCGGTAGAAGGGGTTGATCGCCGCGCCGGGGACGCCGAACGCCTGGGTGACGCCTTCGCGCTTGAGGATCTCAACGGCCGCTGCGGCGGCGGTCATACGAGGCATGGGAGTGCTCCTGCTTCGGCCGGGCGGAACCAGGTGCGCTCCCCTCGACTCGGGGACTTGCCACCTGTTTCCGTAATACGGAAAAGCTGTTCTGCTATGTGGAAGCAATGTAGGTCGGGTGGCGAAGAACCGTCAAGGGAGGTCCGCGTGCCGGAACGGTTCGGGGACGGTTCGGGGAGGGTTCGGGGGTGGTTCGGGGTGCCGGAAGTGGCCGAACACCCTCCCCCGGGGCGGCGGGTGGGTGGACGATGGGAGCGAACGACAGGGGGTTGGATCGTGGGCGATTCGGTACCGGTGCGCTGCCCGGAATGCCTGAGCACGCAGGCGTACGCGGCACCCGTCTTCCCCTGCGCGTGCGGGAGCCCCGTGGCCCCGCCGGTGGTGGCGGGCGCGGTGGCGGAGCCGATCACGCACCGGAACTGGACGGACGAGTGGGTCACCGTCCGCTGCGGCGCCTGCGGCCGCGAGGACGACTGGCCCCACCCGGAGCTCGGCTGCCCGTGCGGCGCGGTCCTGCGGGTGCCGGTCCGGACGGCGGACACGGCACGCCCCACGGGCGGACCCGCCGACCGCCCCGGCGGAAGCACGACCGGCGCCGACCGCACGCCTTCCGACCACACACCTTCCGACCGCACACATTCCGCGCGTACGCATTCCAGCGATACGGCCTCCGGGGACACGGCCTCCGGCGATACGGCCCCCAACGGCCCGGCCGGCGCGGACCGCGGCGCCCTCGGCCGGGCCGCCTTCCGGCCCGTGACGATCCGGACCGGGCGGGACGCGGTGGCCGCGGCCGCCGGGTACCTGCGCTGGCTCGGCTTCCGGGAGGTCGTCCAGCCCGAGGAGCGGCCCGCGTCCGGGGTGGACCTGCGGGCCCCCGGGCTCGTCGCCCAGGTGGACCCGAGCACCCGCCCCACCGGGCTGCGGGCGGTCGAGTGCCTCTGGCTCAACGGTCTGAGCGCCTCGGCCGCGAGCGTGTTCTTCTCGCTCGCCGGCTACACCCCGGAGGCCCGTTCGCGCGCCGCCGAGGTCGGCCTCCCGCTCTTCGTCCTCGACCTGACCGGCACCCCGCAGCCGGTCAACCGCGCCGCCGACGAACTGGCCGCCGACGGCGCCTGACCCCGCGCCCGGCTCCACCCCCGCACGCGCGCTCACCTCCGCGCCCGCCCCCGGCGCCCGCGTCCGGTGAAGCGCGCCCCCGTCCTCCCCCGCAACACCTCGGCATCCGAAATCGGCCATTCACGCGTGAGGAACACCCTCCGCCGGGCACAACTCCCTTGGGGGGTGGGCTTCATGCCGACGGGGTTGTGGTGGTTCATCGGAGCGGCCTGGGCCGAACTGCTGCTAGCCGCCGCGCTGTTGCGAACGTGCAGCAGGGAGAGCGGGAGGCCGGACGGGGAGGCCGTGCCGACGCCGCAGGCGCTCGCGCTGCTGCGGGGCGGGCGGCGGGCCGCCGTCACCGTGGCGCTCGTGGCCCTGCACCAGCGCGGAGCGGTCGCGGCGGGCCGCAAACATACGATTCGGGCCAACGGCGGGCCGGGCCGGACCCGCGACCCCGTGCAGCTCGGGGTGCACGGGGCCCTCCGCCGGGCCCTCGCCCTGGAGGAGATCGCGCAGCGCCCCGAGGCGCGGCGGGCCGTGGACGCGCTGAGCGGCGAGCTGCGCGGGGCCGGGCTGCTGCGGCCGGTCGCGCAGCTGTGGGTGGTGCGGGCGCTGCTCGGCTGCGTCGTCCTGACGGTCCTCGTGGGACCGTTCGCGACCGGGGCGCCCGGCGCGGCCCTGCCGGAGGTCCTCGCGGTCGGACTGCCTCCGGTCCTCGGGGCGGGGGCGGTGCTGCTGCGGCTGCCCGTCACGACCGGCGCGGCACGGCGGCTGCTCGCCGGGCTGCGGGAGCGGTACCCGCTGCCGTCCCACCGGCGGGAGGTGACGGACGGAGGCCTCGTCCAGCTGTACGTGGCGTTGTACGGGGACCCGGCGCTCGCCCTGTTCCTGCCCCGCTTCTCCCGGGACGGCGGGCTGCTCGACCGGCCCGGGGACGCGGACCGGAACCGGCAGCCGCCGGGCGGCGCCGCCCGCCTCTGAGAGCCGCGCCGCACCGCCCCGCGTCACGCCGTGGCGGCAGTCGCCCCCCGGCCCCCGGCATACCGCTCCCGCAGCTCCACCTTCCGCACCTTCCCGCTCACCGTCATGGGGAACTCCGCGAGGATCTCCACCCGGCGCGGGACCTTGTAGTGGGCGAGGCGGTCGCGGCAGAAGGCCGTGATCTCCTCCGGGGTGGGCGGGTCGGCCGGGTCGCGCGGGATCACGCAGGCGAGGATCTCCTCGCCGTACCGCTCGTCGGGGACGCCGACCACCTGGACGTCCGCGATCTTGGCGTGGCCGTGGAGGAACTCCTCGATCTCGCGCGGGTAGACGTTCTCCCCGCCCCGGATGATCATGTCCTTGATGCGGCCGACGATCCGCACGTAGCCGTCGTCGCGCATCACCGCCAGGTCGCCCGTGTGCATCCAGCGGCCCGGGTCGATCACGTCGGCGGTCTTCTCCGGCTCGTCCCAGTAGCCGAGCATCACGCCGTAGCCTCGGGTGCACAGCTCCCCCGCCGTGCCGCGCTCCACGGTCAGTCCGCTCGCCGGGTCGACGACCTTCACCTCGACGTGCGGCAGGACCCGGCCGACGGTGCCGGTGCGGCGCTCCAGGTCGTCGTCGCGGCGGGTCTGGGTGGAGACGGGCGAGGTCTCGGTCATGCCGTAGCAGATCGACACCTCCGCCATGTTCATCTCGGCGACCACCCGCTTCATCACCTCCACCGGGCACGGCGAGCCCGCCATGATCCCGGTGCGGAGGGTGGACAGGTCGTACGTCGCGAAGTCGGGGAGGTTCAGCTCCGCGATGAACATCGTCGGCACCCCGTACAGCGAGGTGCAGCGCTCCTCCTGGACCGCCCGGAGGGTGGCGGCGGGGTCGAAGGAGGGCGCGGGGATCACCATGCAGGCGCCGTGCGAGGTGGCCGCCAGGTTGCCCATGACCATGCCGAAGCAGTGGTAGAACGGGACGGGGATGCAGATCCTGTCCTGCTCGCTGTAGGCGATCATCTCCCCGACGAAGTAACCGTTGTTGAGGATGTTGTGGTGGGAGAGCGTGGCACCCTTGGGGAAGCCCGTGGTCCCCGAGGTGTACTGGATGTTGACGGGTTCGTCGCAGGAGAGCGGCTCCGGGCGCAGCTCTCCCGGCGTACGGGTGAGGAACGCGTCCCAGCTCGCGTCCCCGAAGTACACCGCCTCGCGCAACTCCCGGCATTCTCCGCGTACCTGCTCGACCATCGCCCGGTAGTCGCTCGCCTTGTGGGTGAGCGAGGCGAAGAGCAGGGAGACCCCGGCCTGGTTCAGCACGTACGCCAACTCGTGGGCGCGGTAGGCCGGGTTGACGGTGACCATGACGGCGCCGACGCGGGCGGTGGCGTACTGGACGAGGACCCATTCGGCGCAGTTCACCGCCCAGACGCCGACCCGGTCGCCCTTGCGGACGCCGCTGCCGAGCAGCGAACCGGCGAGCCGGTCCACGTCGGCGCCGAACTCCGCGTACGTCCAGCGGCGTCCGGTGGGGACGTCGACGAGCGCCTCGCGGTCGGGCCAGGCGGCGACGGCCCGGTCCAGGTCGGCGCCGATGGTGTCGCCGAGGAGCGGGGTGGTGGAGGTGCCGTGGGCGTACGAGAGTTGCGCGGGCGCGCTCACGAGAGGTCCCCCTCCGCGTACTCGGTGCCGCCGCCCTCGGCGGTGAGGCGGCGCAGTTCCACCCGCCGGATCTTGCCGGACACGGTCTTGGGCAGGTCGGCGAACTCGATGCGCCGGATCCGTTTGTACGGGGCGAGGACCGCGCGCGAGTGCGCGAAGAGGACCTTCGCGGTCTCCGGACCCGGCTCCCAGCCCGCCGCGAGGACCACGTACGCCTTGGGGACGGCGAGCCGCAGCGGGTCGGGGGCGGGGACGACGGCGGCCTCGGCGACGGCCTCGTGCTCCAGGAGCGCGCTCTCCAGCTCGAAGGGGCTGATCTTGTAGTCGGAGGCCTTGAAGACGTCGTCGGCCCGGCCGATGTAGGTGATGTACCCGTCCTCGTCCCGCGCGCCGATGTCGCCGGTGCGGTAGTAACCGCCGGCCGTCGCCTCCGCCGTGCGCTCCGGGTCGCCGTGGTAGCCGGTCATCAGGCCCACCGGGCGGGCGGACAGGTCGAGGCAGATCTCGCCCTCGTCGGCGGCCGGGCGGCCGGTCACCGGGTCGACCAGGGTGACCCGGTAGCCGGGGCTCGGGCGGCCCATGGAGCCCTCCTTGAGCCGCTGGCCGGGGCTGTTGGAGACCTGGACGGCGGTCTCGGTCTGGCCGAAGCCGTCCCGGACGGTGGTGCCCCAGGCGCGCCGGACGGCCTCGATGACCTCGGGGTTGAGCGGTTCGCCGGCGGCCACGACCTCGCGGGGCGGGGTCTTCAGCTGCCCCAGGTCGGCCTGGATCAGCATCCGCCACACGGTCGGCGGAGCACAGAAGCTGGTGACCCCGTTCCGCTCCATCTCGTCCATGAGGCGGGCCGGGTCGAAGCGCGTGTAGTTGTGGACGAAGACGGTCGCCTCGGCGTTCCAGGGCGCGAAGAGGTTGGACCAGGCGTGCTTGGCCCAGCCGGGCGACGAGATGTTGAGGTGCACGTCGCCGGGCTTGAGCCCGATCCAGTACATGGTGGCGAGGTGGCCCACCGGGTACGAGGTGTGGGTGTGCTCGACCAGCTTGGGGCGGGCGGTCGTGCCGGAGGTGAAGTACAGCATCAGGGTGTCGTCGGCGAGCGTGTCGCCGTCCGGCTCGAAGTCGGCGGCCTCGCGGGCGGCGAGCTCGTACTCCAGCCACTCCCCCGCCCCGTCGCCGCCGCCGCCGACCGCGATCCGGGTGTAGTCGCCGGGGACGCCGTCGAACTTGGCGGTGTCCCCGGCGCGCACCAGGACGTGGCGGGCGCGGCCCCGGTCGACGCGGTCGCGCAGGTCGGCGGGGCCGAGGAGCGGGGTGGCGGGGATGACGACGGCCCGCAGCTTCATCGCGGCGAGGACGGTCTCCCACAGCTCGACCTGGTTGCCCAGCATGACGACGATCCGGTCCCCGGCGCGCACGCCCAGGGACCGCAGCCGGTTCGCGACCCGGTTCGAGCGGGCGGACATCTCCGCGAAGGACACCTTCGCCTCGGAGCCGTCCTCCTCGACGATGTGGAGGGCCGTGCGGTCGTTGCCCTCCGCGACGACGTCGAACCACTCGAGCGCCCAGTTGAACCGCTCGGGCCGGGGCCAGACGAAGCCCGCGCGGGCCGCCTCGTAGTCCTCCCGGTGCTCCAGGAGGAAGTCCCGGGCGGCCCGGAACTCCTCGGTAGCGCTGGTTGCCGTCATGTGTCCTCCTCGTTGCGGGACCGGTCCCGTACATCGTGTAATCGGTGACCCGGGTCTCACCACCCCCGTTCGGGGGTGAACCGGCGGACGACGAGGGCCGGCGGCCACGAAGGAGAGCACGGTGCGCGAGCGCGTCGAATCGTCGGTGGAGCTGCGCGGGGCGCTGCTGAGGCTGCGCCGCGCCACCGGGCTCCCGGTGGTCTTCGGGGGGCTGCTGCACGAGACGCGGGGGCTGCGGATCGGCGAGCTGAACGGCGCGGTGACGCCGGCCCTGCACGGGCTCGCGATCTCGGCGGGCTCCGGTCTGGGCGGGAAGTGCCTGGCGCTCGGGCGGCCGTGCGCGGTGACGGACTACCCCTCCGCGCGGCACATCACCCACGAGTACGACGGCCCGGTGTCGGCGGAGGGGCTGCGGTCGGTGATCGCGGTGCCGGTCGTCGTGCGCCGGAAGGTGCGCGGCGTGCTGTACGGGGCGCTGCGCGACGCGCTGCCGGTCGGCGAGCGGGTCTTCGACGCGGCGGTCGCGGCGGCCCGGGACCTGGAGCAGGCGTTGGCGGTACGGGACGAGGTCCGGGAACTCCTGGCCCCGCCGCCGTCCGGGCCCTCCTGGGAGGAGGTCCGGCAGGCGTACGGCGAACTGCGCGAACTGGCGCCGAAGGTCGCGGACCCGGAACTGCGGGAACGCCTCCTCGCGGTCTGCGGCCGCCTGGAGACGGCCGCCGGCTCCCCCGCCTCCCTCCCGGGCGCGACCCTGACCCCGCGCGAGACGGACGTCCTGGCGGCGGTCGCCTCGGGCGCCACGAACGCGACGGCGGCCACCCGCCTCGGCCTGCGCCCCGAGACGGTGAAGGGCTACCTGCGCTCGGCGATGCGGAAACTGGGGGCGCACACCCGCATGGAGGCGGTGGTGGCGGCCCGGCGGGCGGGGGTGTTGCCGTAGGGCCGCGCGTGCGACCCGTGGGGCTCGTTCAGAGCAGCGCCTGAGCCGCGTACAGCGCCCCGAGGGTCGTCGCCAGGGTGCCCAGGAGGAGGCGGAGGGCGGTTTCCGGGAGGCGGGGTTGCAGGCGGGCGCCGAGGTAGCCGCCGATCAGGCCGCCCAGGCCGCAGGCGAGGCCCAGGGCCCAGTCCGGGGCGGCGGCCTCGGTGGTGGTGAGGGAGAGCAGGGCGAAGGTGGCGGCTCCGACGACGGAGGTCGTGAAGGTGGCGGCGAGGGCCGCCGGGGCCACGCGGGCGACGGGGACGCCCCGGCCCGCCAGGACCGGGCCGAGGAGGGAGCCGCCGCCGATGCCGTAGATCCCGCCCACCACCCCGACGGCCAGGGCGAGACCGGTGACGGTGCGGGGCGAGGGCTCGGTGGCGGGCCGTCTCCGGGCGGGGCGCAGGGTGCGGACGCACAGCCACACGCCCAGGGGCAGCAGCAGCGCGGCGATGAGGACGCGGAAGACCGTGGGGCCCGGGAGGGCGAAGACGCGGACGACGGCGCCGATCACCACCCCGGGGAGCGTGCCCGCCACCAGGCGCCGGACGAGCGGTCCGCGCAGGGCGCCGGTCCTGCCGTGGCGCCACAGGGCGCCGGGGCCGGCGACCACGTTGAACAGCAGGTTCGTCGGGGTGACGGAGGGGTTCGGCACGGCGAGGACGCTGAGCTGGACCGGGAGCAGGAACACCGCCCCCGACACTCCGGCCGGCGCGGTCACGACGGAGATCAGCAGTCCGGCGGCCGTCCCGCCCAGCAGCGTCGTCCAGTCCACCGCGCCCCCCCGCTCCGAGATCGTCCGGACAGTATCGCGGTGCCGGGCGGGGCGGCGGCCCCGTCGCCCCGCCCGGCGTCCGGGCCTCAGACGCGCTGGGCGATCTGGATCAGGTTGCCGCAGGTGTCGTCCAGGACGGCGGTGACGACCGGGCCCATGTCCACGGGTTCCTGGGTGAAGCGGACCCCGAGGCCGCTCAGCCGGGCGAACTCGGCGCGCACGTCCTCCACGGCGAAGGAGGTGGCCGGGATGCCGTCCTCCACCAGGGCGTCCTTGTACGGCTTGACGGCCGGGTGGGCGTCGGGCTCCAGGACCAGTTCGGTGCCGTCGGGGTCCTCCGGCGAGACCACGGTCAGCCAGCGGTGCTCCCCGATCGGGACCTCCTCCTTCTTCACGAAGCCCAGCACGTCGGTGTAGAAGCGCAGGGCCTTGTCCTGGTCGTCGACGAAGACGCTGGACAGGTGGATCCTCATGGTGCGTTCTCCGGCTTCTCCGGCCCGAGCCATCGCGTCGCGATGCGCTCCAGCGGTTCGGTGTTCAGGTCGTGGAACTTGTAGCGCCCCTCGCGCCGCGTGACGACGAGGCCCGCGGCTTCGAGGACGGCGAGGTGCTGGCTGACCGCCTGCCGGGACATGCCGAGGCCGTGCCGGTTGGCCAGCCGGGCGCAGATCTCGAACAGGGACTGGCCGTTCCGTTCGACGAGCCCGTCGAGGATGAGCCGGCGGGTGGGGTCGGCCAGCGCCTTGAACACGTCGTCCGTCACCCCGCCAGCATAGGCAAGTCCTCACTTGCCCATCAAGCCGGGAGGGCCCGGTCGCCCCCACACCGGTACGCGCGCGTAGCGTGGGGTACACGTCGGCTCCATAAGCCCCTCACCTCCGGAGACCCGCCTGTGTCCAGCGTCGCGCCCACCCGCACGTCCGTCGTGGAGTCCCTCATGGAGCGCTTCCCGGGGATTCCCCGGGAGGCCGTGTTCAAGGAGGACCTGTTGCGCGGCGGGGTCGCCTTCGACCCCGCCGCCCTGTCCGGCAACGAAGGGGGCGAGGTGAAGCCGAAGTCGTACTTCATCTTCTCCTTCGACCACCGGACGCTGCCGGAGCTCGGGGAGGCGGCCCTCAACCGCCCGCCGGAGGAGATCGTGCTGACCGGCGGCCCGTACGGGCTGCGCCGCACGGTGGTGTCGGTGCGGGTCAACCCGTCCTCCCCGTACTGGGTCGCGCCGGACGCCGACGGGGCGCTCGCGCTGTTCCTGGACGGGGCGCGGATCGCGGACGTCGGCCTGCCGCCGATGCCGGAGTACTACCGGCACCCGCTGTCGAACGGGAAGTCCGTGATGGAGGTGGCGCCGACGATCCAGTGGGGCTACCTGATCTACCTGACGGTCTTCCGGGTCTGCCAGTACTTCGGCGCCAAGGAGGAGTGCCAGTACTGCGACATCAACCACAACTGGCGCCAGCACAAGGCGGCGGGCCGCCCGTACACCGGGGTGAAGCCGGTGGACGAGGTGCTTGAGGCCCTGGAGATCATCGACCGGCACGACACGGCCCGCGCGTCGACCGCGTACACCCTGACCGGCGGGGCCGTCACCTCGCAGGTCGGCGGGAAGGACGAGGCCGACTTCTACGGGCAGTACGCGCAGGCCATCGAGGAGCGCTTCCCCGGTCGCTGGATCGGCAAGGTCGTCGCGCAGGCCCTGCCCAAGGCGGACGTGCAGCGCTTCCACGACCACGGCATCCGGATCTACCACCCGAACTACGAGGTGTGGGACCGGCGCCTGTTCGAGCTGTACTGCCCCGGCAAGGAGCGCTACATCGGCCGGGACGAGTGGCACCGGCGCATCCTGGACTCGGCGGAGGTCTTCGGGCCGCGCAACGTCATCCCCAACTTCGTCGCCGGGGTCGAGATGGCGCGCCCCTCGGGCTTCCTGACCGTGGACGAGGCCATCGCCTCCACCCGGGAGGGCCTGCGGTTCTTCATGTCGCGCGGGATCACGCCCCGGTTCACCACCTGGTGCCCGGAGCCGACGACGCCGCTGGGGCGCGAGAACCCGGACGGCGCCCCGCTCGAGTACCACCTGCGGCTCCTGGAGGCGTACACGGAGACGCTCCGGGAGAACGGCCTGACCGCCCCGCCCGGCTACGGCCCGGCCGGTCCCGGCCGCGCGGTGTTCTCGGTCAGCTCCTTCATGGACGCGCTGACGCCGGAGCCCGGCGCGGAGGACTGAGGAGGCCCCGAGAGACGAAGAGGGCCGGACGGGGGCGTTCTCCCGGCCCGTGCGCGCACCCGTTCGGGTGCGTACGGGAGGGGGACAGGGCTTCGGCGCGGTGCCGCCGGCCCGGGGGGCCGCCCCGGGGCGCGGTGGGCGTCAGACGCGCAGTTCCTTCGCCTCGAAGCGGCCGTCCCCGAGGACCAGGACGAAGGTGACCTGTTGCCCTTCCGAGACGGTCCGGCTCTCGTCCTCGATGTCCTCCGCGCTGAACCAGACCTGGTCCTCGGAGCCGACGGGGACGACGAACCCGTATCCCCCGAGACGGTTGAAGGACTGCACGAAACCCTTGCTCCTGCCTTCCACGGCGGCCTCCTCCTCGGCGTCGGCGACGCGGGCGGGGGGGCTGTTCCGGCCGGGTGCGGCCGGGTCCGCGTCTCAGGGGAGGTGTACCCCGTCCGCCCGCGCTTCGCTCGTCGGCCGGCGGGCCGTGCGCGGAGCGCTCCGAGGGCCTAGTAGAATATTCAACAGAGGTCCGGTGCCGAAGATCCCCCGTGTTCGGCACCGGGCCTCGCCCTACGTCCGGTCCGGGACGGGCCCGCCCCGGACGCCGCCCGGGTACGCGATCCTCGCCGTGATCCTGGCGATGCGCGCCGCCGTCTCCGCGGGGGAGGCCACCGGCTGGACGATGTGGCTGACGGTGAGCCGCACGACCGTCTCGACGGCGAGGCCGCGCGACTCCTCGTCCACCTCGGGCCAGGCCTCGATCGCGTACGCGTCGAGCATCGCCATCGCCGTGCCGAAGACCGGCTCCGTACGGGTGGTGAGGTAGGCGAGGAGGTCGTCCTCGCCGCCCCGCGCCGCGACCAGGACGCTCTTGATGAGGGGGTTGTCCACGGTCTGCTGGAGCGTGTAACCGACGCCGGCCGCCGCCGCTGCCTCCAACTCGCCCCGGTGGGCGTCGAGTTCACGCTCGATGCCGATCAGGAAGCCCTCCAGTTCGCGCTGGACCAGGGCGTCGCCGATGGCCTCCTTCGCACCGAACTCGTTGTAGAGGGTCTGGCGGCTGATGCCGGCGGCCCGCGCGATGGAGGTCATGCGCAGCCCGTTCCAGCCCTCGGCGGCGACGAGGCGGTAGGCGGCGTCGAGCACCTGCTCGCGCAGCAGGGACCGGACGCTCTCGCGGAAACGTGTCATCGTGGCCCACCCTATCCACCGGGAACCGCCCGGAGGAGGGGTGTGCGAGGGGTCTCCGGCGGCTCCGGTCAGGAAGGACCGAGGTGGCTCCGGTACCACTCCGCGTGGCGCGTGAACCCCTCGGCGAAGGGCGGCCCCGGGTCGCGGCCCAGCTCCCGCCAGGGGCGGTCGTCGGCGAACCAGTGGTCGGTGGCGAGCATGTCGAGGTGGTGGAGCGCGAAGGGGTGGTCCGCGAGGAGGCGGCGCGCCTCGGCGATGTCCACCGCCGGGCCGCGGCGCGGCCCCGCCCGGTGGGCGAGCAGCGTCTCCCCCGCCGCGAGCAGGTCCGCGACCGGCACCGGCTCGGGGTGGTTCACGTAGTAGGGGCCGGGCCGGGTACGGGGCGAGAGCGCCGCGCCGAGCAGGACGTGCGCCAGGTCGTCCACGTCCACCAGGGAGTGGCGCGAGGTCCCGCCGTCGAGCGGGCCGGGCAGGGCGCCGAGGAGCCCGACGAGGCCCGGCAGCATCCGCCGGTCCCCGGCCCCGTACACGAGGTGGGGGCGCAGGACGGTCCCGCCGGCCTCCGTGACGTACCGCTCGCCCGCCGCGCGGGTGCGGCTGGTCGCCGAGACCGGGGCGACCGGCAGGGTGCCGGGGGCGGCGGCGCGGAAGGGGCCGCGGCCGTGGACGGAGGCCGTGCCCAGGGCGACGATCCTGCCCGCCCCGGCGCGCACGGCGGCGTCGACCAGGGACCGGGTGCCCTCGTCGTTGACGGCGCGGGCCGTCTCCTCGTCGACGCCGATCGCGGAGGCGCAGTGGATCAGCACGTCGACGCCCTCGCAGGCCCGGCGCAGGGAGGCGGGGTCCCGGAGGTCGCCCCGGACGGTCTCGACCTGCGGAGTCCCTTCCGGTCCGGCGGACGGTGGTGCGGGCGGACGGCGGGCGAGCAGGCGTACGTGCCCGGCCTCCGCCGTCGTCGTGGCGGCGGCCGCCACCCGGCCGCCGATGAAACCGGAGGCGCCGGTGATCAGGATGCGAAGGCCCATCGTCCGCTCCGGGTCAGTACGCCGACCGGGCGGCGGAGGCGAGTCCGGCCACCGCCGGCTCCCGGGACGGGGAGGTGAGCGTGCAGCGGAAGACGGGGGTGCCGTCCTGGTGGCCGGTGACCCGGACGGTGGCCGTCGGGGCGGAGGGGGCGGTCAGGACCTCGGCCTCGATCCAGCAGGGGTCGTCGAGTTCCACGTACCGGGAGAAGGAGAGCTCCATGGCGACGGGGAGGTAGGCGGTGCTGCCGGTCGCCAGCATCGCCGCCTGCCGGGCCGCTTCGAGGAGGAGCATCCCGGGGACGTGGTCGTTCGGGCGGCGGAAGAGCGTGGGGTGGTCGGTGTTGATCCGCAGCCGCCACCGGCCGGGGCGGTCGCCGGGGCCCAGGACGACGTCCCTGAGGGCCTCGCGGCCGACCAGGACCGGGTCCACTCCGGGTATCAGGGGGACCGGGCGGCCGAGGGCCGCCATCCGCGCGCCCCGCATCCGGCGGTACGCCGGGCCCGGGATGCAGCGCGCCGTGCTGTCACCGGTGGCGACCAGCTGGCCGTCCCGGGTCAGTACGACGCTGGTGCGCAGACCGCGCACCTTGCCCGCGCGCCTTTCGAGTGCGGGGAAGGAGATCTCGGCGACGAGGTCCGACGAGGGGCCGTCGACGGTGAGCGCCTCGGGGTCGGCCGTGTAGTTGAGTTCCCACATGACGAACTGATCCTCCACGGGTACCCCCAGTTCGGCGTGAAGGACGAGCATGGTGGCCTGACGTATCGTCTCGGCCACCAGTACGGGGTCGTGCCGGTCACCTGCCACCGGGGAGAAGAAGGGATGCGAGGCGGACCAGCGAGCGGAGACGGAGTAACGGTTCTCCTCCCTCGGTACCCAGCCCGTGGGAATGATGTCGGCGGGGTCGGCCCGGTGGACGAACTCTCCCGGAACGGGTGTCGTTCCTCCACCGTGGTGCTGTTCCATGGCTTCCCCTCGCAGTTCTGCACACCCCTAACGGCAAATCCGTCCGGCGTAGGGTACGTAGAGCGCGGTTTTCTTTTCAATGCTTCACGTCACAGGTTGAGCACAGACAGCGAGACAGCGGGAGGCGCCTTGGCGCAGCAAGCGCGTGCAATCCGGACCCGGCGGACGATCCTGGAGTCGGCTGCCGCCGTCTTCGCCGAGCGCGGCTACGAGCGGACGACCATCGGGGAGATCCTGGTGCGCGCCGGGGTGACCAAGGGGGCGCTGTATTTCCACTTCGCCTCCAAGGAGGAGCTCGCCCTCGGTGTCCTGGACGCCCAGATGCTGGACGAGCCCCTCAACCCGCAGCCCATCAAACTCCAGGAGCTCGTCGACCAGGCCTTCCTTCTGACGCATCGGCTGCAGCGCGACCCGCTGGTGCGGGCGAGCGTCGCGCTGGCCCTGGACAGCGGCGCCACGGGGGTCGACCGGGCCGCCCCCTTCCGGGCCTGGATCGACCAGGTGGCGGAGATCCTCACCGTCGCGAAGGTGCGGGGGGAACTCCTCCTCCATGTGAGCGTGACGGACACGGCCGAACTCTTCGCGGGATCCTTCTCCGGAATTCAGGCGATGTCGCAGATCCTCTGCGACCGCAATGACCTGACCCATCGGGTTCTGGTGCTGCTCCGATATGTGCTGCCGACCATATGCACCCCGGCCGTGCTGATCCGCCTGGAGATGACCGAGGAGTACGCGCGGAGGCTCGCCGCCGAGTACGACGAGAAGCGGTTCGCCGAGGACGGCGAGAACCTCGTGGTGTCCTCCCACTGACAAACCCGGCCGCGCCGTTCTCCGAGCGCCCCGACGCGTCCAGCGTCGGGGCGCTCTGGCGTTTGTGGCACTGAGTGTGCTTTGCTGAGGGTACTCAGTGCCACAAGCGTCTAGGGGAGCTCCACATCATGGGCAAGGACTTCGACCTGTATCGGCCTTCCGAGGAGCACGACATGCTCCGGGAGTCGGTGCGTGCGCTGGCGGAGGCGAAGATCGCGCCGTTCGCGGCGGCGGT